>CADAPM010000003.1 GCA_902789795.1 uncultured Eubacteriales bacterium | reverse complement strand
CCGTTGGGGTGGGGTTGGGGTGGAAGGCCGCCAAAAAGAAGCAGAACCCTTGAAAAATCAAGGGTTCTGTGGTGCGGGAAACAGGACTTGAACCTGCAATCACGTACGTGAACATGAACCTGAATCATGCGCGTCTGCCAATTCCGCCATTCCCGCATTTGATGGTGGGCAGGGGTGGATTCGAACCACCGAAGTCAGTGACGGCAGATTTACAGTCTGCTCCCTTTGGCCACTCGGGAACCTACCCATGATGTTAAGTTACGGAACCGAAGTTCCGGCTGAAAAAATTGGAGCTGGCGAAGGGACTTGAACCCGCAACCTGCTGATTACAAATCAGCTGCTCTACCGATTGAGCTACGCCAGCAGGACAGCCAACCGGCAAGGGGGAAAAGTGGCGACCCGAATGGGGCTCGAACCCATGACCTCCAGCGTGACAGGCTGGCGTTCTAACCAGCTGAACTACCGGGCCGTACGTAGGCCTTCAGGGACTCGAACCCCGGACCAGCCGGGTATCGCCTGAAAGCGTCGCGAGAAAATGACCCTGCCGGGATTCGAACCCGGGTAGCCGCCGTGAAAGGGCGGTGTCTTAGGCCTCTTGACCACAGGGCCATACATGCTGTGTCCCAAGGGACCAGAATGGTCGGGGTGAAGGGATTCGAACCCCCGGCCCCATGCTCCCAAAGCACGTGCGCTACCATCTGCGCTACACCCCGAGGTGCGTGGCTCTTCGGGCGACGTTGAGTATTATATGCGATAATCGCGGATTTGTCAACATTTTTTTTGAAATTTTCAAAACACCTGACTGTACAGGAGACTTTGAGGGGTCCGGGGCTGCGCGGGCCTCTGTATGGGGGACAGATATGAAAAAAGTTGGTCCTGAATCTCGGCGTAGCCATTTATCGATCTCGGCATTACAATGAGACTCGGGGACCGGAAGCGGGGCCTCGATCCCGGCAAAAGCGGGGGAGACGGACGCCCCGCCTAGAGAGTGACGAACCCTGCGCGCAGAGGCGCAGCCGGACACATGCATCTTCCGCCGCCGCGCGAACGCCTCATGTGGCCGGGAAGATTTACAATCTTTACAAATTGAAAAAAGAGTTGACGCCTTGGCCTGAACGCGTTATAATACTTATACGGTCGCCAATCCGCTGTGGAAAACAGCGATGTCCAGGCGAGAGTGGCGAAGGGAGGGAAACAAGGTGTCTGAGATCCGGATCAAGGAGAACGAGTCTCTGGAAAGCGCTCTGAAGCGCTTTAAGCGGCAGAGCTCGGGCGTGCTGGCCGAGGTTCGCAAGCGCGAACATTATGAGAAGCCCAGCGTAAAGCGCAAGAAGAAGGCTGAAGCGGCCCGCAAGCGCAAGTATTAATAAGGTTGACCTTTCCCGCCTCGTTTTGAGGCGGGTTTTTCATTGCAATGATCAGCAGGGATATGAAAAAGGAACCGCCGGGCAGCGGTTCCTTTTATGGTTAAGTTAGAGTCTGTGCTCAGGCCTTCCGGCGGTTGAAGATCACGTTGACGATGATGCCCAGGATCAGGCCGGTGGCGATGGCGCTGATGGTGACAGGGCCGAAGTTCAGGGTCAGGCCGCCGATGCCGGGCACCAGGATGGCCGCGACCACGAACAGGTTGCGGTTGTCGTTCAGGTCCACGGGCTGCAGCATCTTGAGGCCGCTGACCGCGATGAAGCCGTACAGGGCGATGCAGACGCCGCCGACGATGCAGCTGGGGATGGAGTTCACGAAGCAGACGAAGGGATCGAAGAAGGAGAGCACGATGCAGTACAGCGCCGCGATGGCGATGGTGCTGATGGAGGCGTTGCCGGTGATGGCTACGCAGCCGACGCTCTCACCGTAGGTGGTGTTGGGGCAGCCGCCGAAGAAGGAGCCGATGATGGAGCCCACGCCGTCGCCGATCAGGGTCTTGTCCAGGCCGGGGTCGGTGATCAGGTCATGCTCGATGATGGTGGACAGGTTCTTGTGGTCCGCGATGTGCTCAGCCAGGGTGACGAAGGCCACGGGGGCGAAGAGCCAGAACAGGCTGACGACGTCGGCGAAGCTGCCGAGCTTGTTGGTGGCATCGGGATAGGCGCCGAACATGCCCAGGAAGGTGAAGCGCGGCACCTTGAACAGCTGCATGTTGTCGAAGGCGGCCAGGTTGACCAGCTGCAGGGCTTCGTTGCCGGTGCTGCGGCCGATGAAGGTCAGGATCAGGGCGATCACGTAAGCGCCCAGGACGCCGATGATGAAGGGGATCATCTTCATGCCCTTAGAGCCCTTGGTGCTGGCGTACACGGTGATGATGAAGGCGATGACGCCCACCAGGATAGCCCACAGGTTATAACTGCCGGCGGCGGTGTTGTTCAGGTTGTTGACCGCGCTGCCGCACAGGGAGAGACCGATCAGCGCCACGGTGGGGCCGATGACCACGGGGGGCAGCAGCTTGTTGACCCACTCGGAGCCGGTGGCCTTGATGATCAGGGCGATGACGACGTAGACCAGGCCGGCGATGACCGCGCCCAGGAAGATGCCCAGGTAGCCGAACGCCACGGCGCTGGCCAGGGGGCTGATGAAGGCGAAGGAGCTGCCCAGGAACACGGGGCTCTTCTTGCGGGTCGCGATGAAGAGATAGAACAGCGTGCCGAAGCCCGCGCCGCACAGCGCGGCAGGCTGGCTCATGTAGGTGCCGGTGCCGTCCACCAGGATCGGGACCAGCAGGGTCGCCGCCATGATGGCCAGCAGCTGCTGGAACGCGTAGATCAGGTTCTTTTTAATGGGCGGGTTCTGGTCAACATTGTAGACAAGCTTCATAGGAAAGCCTCCCGTTTTATATTCGGCAGTCTTCTCAGGCACATAAACAGCCCGCCGTATACAGGATACGACGGGCTGGATAAAATCCTCCGGTTGTGTGCGCGTGCGCGCCCGGCTGCCTCTTGTCGGTCTCTCTGTACCGTCTTAAAGACTTACCGTGGCAGATGATAGCACATAATCCTCCGCGCGTCAATGGCTAATATTGAAAGTTTTTCCAAGTTGGGATTAGTTGGAGGTGGGCGAAGGCCGTCTCATGCGGTCCTGCTGATCATCTGAAGCAGTTGCAGGTAGAAATCGCGGATGTCATGCCTGTGGATCAGACCGCCCTGCAGGTACATATGATCGCCGCCGCGCATGCCCCAGTAGGGCATTCTCCTGTACGCTTTGTCATAGCTGCCCCAGCTGGAAAGGCCGTGGACGAAGATGAAGCTCAGCATGGGTCCGGGTCACCTCACATGTCGGCGTATTCTGTGGCGTCTGCTGTAACATATCATTCCACAAGGGCTTTCGTCAATATGGGAAAATGAAACAGCCGGGCGGAGATGATCTCCTGCCCGGCTGTCGGGGTAAAACGGCTCAGTTGCTCAGCCGTTCGATATAGGTCTTGATCTTCGCTTCGCTCTTCCACTGCTCCACAGCGGCGTCGTAGGTGGTGTCCTGCTTGTCGGCCAGGACTTCGGGCTCGACCACGCTGCGGACCTCGTCCAGCGCCACATCGCCTTCCGCGATGTCGGACTGGTAGCGGATGATGTAGTAGCCGTAGCTGTCACTCTTCACGGGCTCGGACACATCGCCGATGTTCTTAAGCGCCATAGCGGCGTCGACGAAAGCGGTCTCGAAGGGAGTGAAGCCCTCGCAGACGGCGTAGCCGTTGGTCTTGCCGGGCTCGCGCTGCATGCCGGGGTCGGTGTTGTACTGCTCCATCAGGGCGTCGAAGTCTTCGCCGGCGGCGATCTTCGCCATGACCTCGTCCACGGTGGGCTGGATGGCGGCAAAGGCGTCTTCCTTGGCCTTGTCGGCGGCAGCGGACTTCTCATCGAAGTCGGCCTGCGCGGCCTCCAGGGCGGCCTGCAGCTCGGCGCTCTTGGCTTCCAGCTCGGCCTTCTCCTCATCGGTGATGCCTTCGGCGGCCAGGGCTTCGGCGTTGTCAGCCAGCGCGGTGGTGGCGTTGCCCAGAGCGGTCTGGGCGGTGGTCTTGGCGCTGTTCGCTGCGGTCAGCGCGGTGTTCAGGTCCTCGGGGAAGCCCACCAGGATCTGCTTCACATAGCGGTAACCGGCGGGGCGGGTGTAGACGGTCTCGCCGTTGTTGACCGCGGTGCCGAAGGCGCTCTTGTCGCTCTCGTAGCTGGTCTTGGCGTCGGCCACGCGGGTGTCGTACGCGGCCTTGATCTCATCCTCGGTGACGGCGACGTCCTTGATGGCGTACTCGCGCAGCTTTTCGACCATCTTGTCTTCGCGGGCGAGGTTCATGAAGTAGTCCAGGTTATAGTGGGGATCCAGCTCCAGGGCGCGGGCCTGGGCGGCGGCGGTCAGCTCATCGCCTTCCAGCTCGGAATCGCTCAGGTACAGGGATTTGACCTGATCCAGGATGCGGTTGTAATCTTCCTCCGCAGCGGTCTTGACGGCCGCTTCATCCTCAGCGGTCAGGGCGAGCTCGGGCAGGGCCGCGAACTTCTGCTTGAGCACCAGGCGTTCCACTTCCTGATTGATCGTGTCCTGCTCGGCGGTGCTCAGGTCGACGCTGCTCTCGTTGAAGGGCAGGCCGTACATGGAGTAGAGCTGATAGTAGTAGTTCAGCATGTTGTTCTTATAATTGGTGACCATCTGGGACACGGTCTGCTTGTCGACCGTCTCGCCGTTCACATCGATGATGACCTGCTGGGCGTCGCGCGCGGGGTCCTTGACCACCAGGGCGCAGCCGCTCAGAGCGATGCAAACCACCAGCAGAAGCAGTAGAAACAGTTTCTTTTGCATAAGAAAAGCATCTCCTATCTTGCGTCAAACATGACAGCCTGCCTATTATACCGGAAAAACCGTGATGTGGCAAGCAGTTTTTTCTTTAACGGGAAATCAGGTCGTTGAAGGTGTCCACGATTTTCGCCTCGTTGACGAAGCTGACGATCTTGTCAAAATACACCTTCAGCTGCTCGAGCACCATGTTCACGAAATCGCCCACCTCTGCGCCCAGATAGCCCTGGTAGCCGAAATAGATCACGGCTGCGACGGCGGCGAGCAGGAGGATGGAGAGCACGGGCTTGATGATCATGATCAGCAGCAGGAGCAGCAGGCCGAAGGCCGCTACCGCCGCCGCGATGGTGGTCGCCTGGCTGATGTAGGGATAGACCTCCAGCAGGAAGGCTACGAGCCCGGACATCCTGAGATTTCCGGCGAGGGCCGCCTGCCGCAGCGCGATGCCGTTGTCCGGCGTGATGGGGATGCCCGTCACGGCCGAAATGGCCTGTACCTCCGGATTGTCCCGGACATAGATGCCGATGCCGATGGCGGCGGCCGCCACCACGATCCCGATCAGGAAGATGCTGACAGCGAACTTTTTCATCGTTCACATCTCCTCAATCCAGGTATTCGCATTTGAACAGGGGCAGGGAGACCGGCCCGCTCTCGCTCTCATACCGGGTGATGCCCTGGTACTCGCCGTACACGGTCACGCTGTCGCCGGCCTGACGGGCTTCGGGAAAGCTTTCCACGGCTGCGAGCCCGGCGGAGGCTTTGAGTTCCACCAGCCAGCGGGCGCCGTCGTCCAGCACTGCCAGGATCGTGCCCTCGAGCTTGTATCGGTTGCCCGCATACTGTTCGGCCATGAGGCCGATGGTGCGGTAATCGGGGTCGGAGTAGTCCCGCGCCTTATTGGGCGTGCGGGTGGGCCTGGGCGTGGGGGATGGCGTCGGCGTGGGCTGTACGGGGGCCTCGGCGGAGAAGAGCAATTGCTGATCCGCCACCGTGGCGATGCCGTCGCGCCGGAGCCCCGCCTGCTTTTCAAAGGCCTTCATGGCGTTGGCGGTGGCGTTGCGGTAGCGGCCGTCGGCTTCGCCCTTGTAATAGCCCAGTTCGATCAGGCGCTTCTGCAGGGCGACCACTTCATCGCCCCGGCTGCCCTCGCTGAGCTTTTCAAAGGGGTAAGCGCCCAGCTGCCTTAAGCGCAGGTCGATCCTGTCTTTGAGCTCGAAGAGCACGTCCGCGTCCATCTGGTCCAGCAGGGCCTGTACCTCATCGTCCTCTGCGTGGGAAAGCGCCGGAACCACGCACATCAGGAAGAGCAAAAGCAGGGAGAGGAGGCAGCAGAGCCTTCTTGCGCGATTCATCTCTTGGTCCAATCCCTGGAGCCGATGTGCCAGATCTTGTCGTCGTACTCGCGGATGGTCCGGTCAGAGGAGAAGATGCCGGAGCAGGCGGTGTTGGTGATCGCCATGTGCAGCCACTTCTCGCGGTCCTGGTAGTCCTGGTCCACGCGGCGCTGAGCCATGGAGTAGGAGCCGAAGTCCTTGAGCACGTAATAGGTATCCTGGAACAGCAGGTTGTGGTAGATCTCCTGCACGGCGGCGGCGTTCTCGGGGAAGAGGGTGCCGTCGATCATCTGCGTCAGGGCGCGGCGGAGCTCGCCGTTGGTCTCGAAGATGTGCATGGGCTGATAGCTGCCCTCGCGCTCCAGGTCATGCACGGTGTTGGTGCGCATACCGAAGATGTAGATGTTGTCCAGGCCCACCTGGTCGCAGATCTCGATGTTCGCGCCGTCCATGGTGCCGATGGTCACCGCGCCGTTCATCATGAACTTCATGCAGCCGGTGCCGGAGGCTTCCTTGCCGGCCAGGGAGAGCTGCTCGGACAGGTCGGCGGCGGGGATCAGGCATTCGGCGCTGGAGACGTCATAGTTTTCCAGGAAGACCACCTGCAGCATTTCCCGAGCGCGGGGAGACTTGTCGATGAGCTTGCTGATGGCCAGCAGCAGACGGATGATCTGCTTGGCCATGTAATAGGCGGGGCTGGCCTTCGCGCCGAAAACGAAGGTGCGGGGCTGCATGGTGAAGCTGGGGTCATCCATGATGCGGTTGTACAGCACCATGATATGCAGCGCGTTCAGCAGCTGGCGCTTGTACTCGTGCAGGCGCTTGGCCTGGACGTCCACCAGGGTGTTCGGGTCGATGGTCATGTTCTGGCGCGCGGACAGCATGTTGCTGAAGGCGATCTTGTTGTCCCGCTTGATGCGCTGGAAGCGCTCGCGGAAGGCCGCGTCGTCCCGGTAGGGCAGCAGGTCGTGCAGGCGCTCCGGCTCGCGGATCCACTTGTCGCCGATGGTTTCGGTGATCAGGTCCCTGAGGCCCGGGTTTGCCACCATCAGCCAGCGGCGGTGCGTGATGCCGTTGGTGATGGCCGAGAACTTCTCGGGCATGATCTCATAATAGTCGTGGAAGGTCTTGTCCTTCAGGATCTGGCCGTGCAGCTGGCTCACGCCGTTGACCGAGTAGCTCATGGATACGCACAGGTTGGCCATGTGCACCATGTTGTAGGCGGTGATGGCCATGCCCGCGATGCGGGGATCCATGCCGTTGTGGTAGTGGTTGGCCAGGCGCGCGCAGACGCGGCGGTTGATCTCCTGCAGGATCATGTAGATGCGCGGCAGCAGCTTGCGCACCATCTCCTCCGGCCAGCGCTCCAGCGCTTCGGACATGACGGTGTGGTTGGTGTAGGCCACGGTGCGCTGCACGATGGCGCTGGCTTCATCCCAGCCCAGGCCCTCCTGGTCCATCAGCAGGCGCATCAGCTCGGGAATGGCCAGACCGGGGTGCGTATCGTTGATCTGGATGGTCACCTTCTCCGGGAACAGGTCAAAGTTGCAGCCGAAGCGGCGCTTAAAGTCCTTGAGCGCATACTGCAGGGTGGCGGAGGTGAAGAAATAGTGCTGCTTGAGGCGCAGCTCCTTGCCCTCGTAATGGTTGTCCTCCGGGTACAGGACCTTGGAGATGACGGCCGCCAGCTCCTCTTCCTGCATGGCCTTGATATAGTTGCCGGAGTTGAAGTCCTTCAAATCCATGGAGTGGGCGGACTTGGCGCGCCACATGCGCAGGGAGTTGACGGTCTGCGTGTCGTAGCCGACAATGGGCATATCGTAGGGGACGGCCTGCACGGTATTGTAATCGTGCTCCACGAAGATCAGCTTGTCGTCTTCCTGCTTTTCCTCGACCCAGCCGCCGAAGTGCACCTCGCAGGCGTCTTCCATGGCGGCGACTTCCCACACGTTGCCGTTCTCGAGCCAGTCGTCGGGCATTTCTACCTGCTGGCCGTTCAGCAGCTTCTGGCGGAACAGGCCGTATTCATAGCGGATGGTGCAGCCCATGGCGGGAATGTCCAGGGAGGACAGAGAGTCCATGAAGCAGGCTGCCAGGCGTCCCAGGCCGCCGTTGCCCAGGCCGGGTTCCGGCTCCTCGCGGACGACCTTGCGCCAGTCGATGCCCAGCTCCTTCATGGCCTCCATATAGGCGTCGGTGGAGCAGAGGTTCAGCATGTTGCACATCAGGCTGCGGCCGGTCAGGAATTCTACGGAAAGGTAGTACAGGCGCTTGCCGAGATAGGTCTTATCCTTCTTGCGGTACTCAGCCCACTTCTGCATGACCTGATCCCGCACGGTGGAAGCGATGGCGTGATAGATCTGGTGTTCGTTGGCGTCCTCCAGGCTCCTGCCGTTGTAGCGCTGCAGCTTGCCCAGGATAGACTGTTTGATGGATTCCTTGTCAAATTTCGTGGTTGGCACGAGGTCGTTCCTCCTGTATCTTGCGATCTGTGTGCGGTGGATTGGCAGCACAGGCATAAAAAATAGCGCGGCTGTGCCGTGCTATTATAACACAATATTTGAAAAACGCAAGAATTGGTCAGATATCAATATCCATGACCAGCTTCAGCTTGTATTCAGGGTACATTTCCGCGGCTTCCTGGGCGATGTGGTCGAAGATGGCCTTGCGGTCGGCGCGGGCGTAATCCACGATCACGTCGAACTGGATGGTCTTCGTCTCCTCATTGACGGTGAAGCCGTGCACCTGCAGGATGCCGTCATGGGACATGATCATGCGCGTGAGACGGGTGCGCATTTCGGCGATGCGGTCATCGGTGGTGTTGACGGCATAGATGCCGATGGCGGTCATGACGATGTTATGCTTCTCAAAGACCTTGCCGGCCAGCCGCCGCTCCAGCTGGTCGATCTCGGCGGCGGTCATGGTGTCCGGCACCTCCACGTGCACAGAGCCGATCACGCGCTCGGGACCGTAGTTGTTCAGGAAGAGGTCGTAAGCGCCCTCCACCTCGGGCTCCTCGCAGATGGTCTTCTTGATGGCCTCGGCGGTCTCGTGGTCCAGGCGCTTGCCCAGCAGGTCGTCCACGGCTTCGGTCAGCATCTCGAAGCCGGCGCGGATGATGAAGATGGCGATGACCACACCCACCCAGGCTTCCAGGCTCAGGCCGGTGGTCAGGAAAAGGATGGCGCAGACCAGCACGGAGGCGGACAGGATCGCGTCCGACAGCGCGTCTGAGCCGGAGGCCTGCAGGGAGCCGGAATTGACCTTCTTGCCTACCTTGCGGAAGTAGAGACCCAGGGCGATCTTGGCGGCGACGGCCACGGCGATGATGACCAGGGTGAGGGCCGAGTATTCCGGCGTCTCCGGGTTGATGATCTTTTTGACGGATTCGATGAGCGCCGTGACGCCGGCGTACAGCACGATGGCGGCGATGATCATGGTGCTCAGGTACTCGATGCGGCCATAGCCCAGCGGGTGCTTCTTGTCCGGCGTGCGGCCTGCCAGCTTGGTGGCGATGATGGTGATCAGGGAGGACAGGGCGTCGCTCAGGTTGTTGACGGCGTCCAGGACCACCGCGATGGAATGGGCCAGCAGGCCGGTGATCGCTTTGCCCGCCGCCAGGGCCAGGTTCGCCCCGATGCCGATCAGGCTGGTGCGCACGATCACGCGGTCGCGATCCGCAGACAGGGTATTGATATCGGAAGACATGTTTCTTCCCTCCAATATGTGATGATATGAGACGGGCATCACTGCCCGCAGCAGGCTGATTATAGCCCTGAAATGTTAAAAATACAAGGGTCAAACCAGAGAATGGCATTCGCCGGGCAGGCTGCGGGCCCGTCCGGCGAATTTCCGTATTTGCGTTGCTGCGTTTATTCCGCTTTTTCTGCTTCCGCTTTCCCGGCGCTCTCCTGGGCCAGCAGCTCCACCAGCTTGTTGCTGCGGGCGATGAAGGCCTTCAGGTCCTCGGATTCGAGGGGACGGGAGGACAGGCGCGCGACATCGTACAGCTGCTGCGCCAGCAGATCCCGGGTCTCGCCCTCGGGCATCTTGCTGAGCTGCTGCACGGCGGGGGAGCGGCGGTTCAGGATCAGGGTGTAGCGGCTGGGGAAGGGGAAGTCCTGGCCGTAGTAGGAGCTCATCTCCTTGTAGCGGCGCACCTGTTCTTCTTCGGTCAGCACCACGGGCAGGGAGGGATCCGCCAGCGCCTCGGACTTGACCACCAGCTCCTTCTGGTCCAGAACCTTGCGGAAATAATCCTGCATGGCCGCGTCGTCCAGCTTTTCGCCTTCCTCGCCGTCCTGCTTGAGGCCCGTGATGTCCGCGTCCACGCGCACGAAGGCCAGGCCCTCGAAGCCGCCGGAGTACTCCAGGAAGGACATGAAGTTCAGGTCGATGAGCGTGTCCATGACCACCACGTCGATGCCGCGCTCGGTGTACAGCTGCACGGCCGCCGCCTGGCGCTGGGGCTCGGTGGTGTAGAAGACCTTCTTTTCCGTCTTCTCGCTGTTCTTGTCCTGGTATTCCTTCAGGGTCAGGTACTCATCCTTGACCGTCTTGAACAGCAGGATGTTCTTGACCTGCTCGAAGAACTTTTCTTCCTTGGTGCAGCCGTACTTGACGAAGGGCGCGATGTCGTTCCAGTAGCCCTCGAAGGTCTTGCGCTCGGTGTTGAACAGGGAGTTCAGTTTGTCCGCCACCTTCTTGGTGATGTGCTGGGACAGGCGGCGCACATAGCCGTCGTTCTGCAGGAAGGAGCGGGAGACGTTCAGCGGCAGGTCGGGGCAGTCGATGGCGCCCTTCAGGAGCATCAGGAACTCGGGAATGACTTCCTTGATGTTGTCCGCCACGAACACCTGACGGTTGAACAGCTTGATCTGACCGTCGTTCACGCCGAAGTCCTTGCGGATGCGCGGGAAGTAGAGGATGCCCTTCAGGTTGAAGGGGTAATCCACGTTCAGGTGCACCCAGAACAGCGGGTCCTCCCAAGTGTTGAACAGCTTGTGGTAGGTGGCCTTGTACTCCTCGTCCGTGCAGTCCTTGGGGGCTTTCAGCCACAGGGGGTGCGTATCGTTGATGGGCTTGTCCTCAGAGGCTTCGGTGTTGAATTCGTCGTCCGCGTCCTCGGCCTTGTCCTCGCCGCCCTCTTTGGCTTCCTTGGCCTTTTCAGCCTTCTTTTTGGCTTCCTCGGCACGGCGCTCTTCCGCCTGGCGGATGGCCTCCAGGTCCTCCAGATAGATCGGGATGGCCATATAGCCGCAGTAGCGGGTCAGCACCTCGCGCACGCGGCTGCCCTCCAGGAATTCGGCTTCGTCGTCCATCACGTGCAGGGTGATGGTGGTGCCGCGGGTGGTGCGGCCGCCGTCGCGCATGGTGAAGGCCATGCCGTCCTCGCTCTCCCAGATGACCGGCTGGGCGCCGTCCTGCCAGGAGAGGGTGTCGATGGTCACCTTGTCCGCCACCATGAAGGCGGAATAGAAGCCCAGACCGAAGTGGCCGATGATGCCGCTCTGGTCCGCGCCTTCGTAATTCTTCAGGAACTCCTCCGCGCCGGAGAAGGCCACCTGGTTAATGTACTTTTCGACCTCGTCGGCGGTCATGCCGATGCCGTTGTCGGTGAAGCGGAGCTCCTTCGCTTCCTTATCCACCGTCACCGTCACGCGGAAGTCGTCCTCCGCGCCGGGGTTCGCCAGCTTGTACTTGGTGATGGCGTCGCAGCCGTTGGAGACCATTTCACGGATGAAGATATCTTTGTCTGAATACAGCCAGCGTTTGATGACCGGCATGATATTTTTTGCGTCAATGGAAATATTGCCCGATTGCATGTGGGATGCCTCCTCAAAAAGATGTGCTCGCAGCGCCTTTAGCGCCGTGGGCCTATTATATCACCGTTGATCATGGAATGCAACAAGAAATTAGCACTCTCTTGATGAGAGTGCTAACACGTTTGCGTGGCAGGACGGATTTACCTGCCCCGCAGCAGAAATCTCCCGCCGCGGTATTCTGTCTGTCGGCCGTTCTCCAGGGCGATACCGCCGTTGACGATCACGTGCTCCACGCCTTCGGCCAGCTGTACGGGGTCGAGGTAGGTGGCGCGGGGTGCGATCCGGTCGGGATCGAACACCGTGATGTCCGCAGCCATGCCGGGCGCGAGGGTGCCGCGGTCGGTCAGGCCGAAGCACTTGGCCGTGGCTCCGGTCACCCGGCGGACGGCCTCTTCCAGGGTGCAGAGGCGCTTTTCCCGGGCCAGGCGGAAGAACTCGGCGGTGGCCCCGTAGGCGCGGGGGTGAGGTTTGCTCCTGACCTTGGCGGGATCGCCGGACATGGCCCGGCTGTCCGAACAGATGCCGGTGTCCCGGGCCAGAAAGTACAGCATGTCCTCTTCGCTCATCACGAAAAAGATGCAGGTCGCCTGGGCCTTGGTCCTCTCCAGGACTGTCGCCGCCGCCAGCGCGTAGTCGGTGGTGCCCAGCATCTCCTCCGCCACATAGCGCAAGGTCTTGCCCGCGATCTCCGGCCACAGCCCGCCGTCATCGCTGAACAGGCATGTCTCCGCCCGCTCCGCGTTAAAGTAATGGGTGCGGATGCCCTCGATGATCTCCTGCCGGCGCGGGCCGCGCAGGGAGCGGAGCAGCGCCTCGTCCCCGCCGTCCAGGCTCCAGCGCGGGCAGCGGATGGTCAGGGAGGTGCAGGATGCCGTATAGGGGTACATGTCCGCTGTCACCCGGACGCCCTCCCGGCGGGCGCTTTCCAGCAGGGCCCACACCTCATCGGCGCGGCCGTGCACCCGGTAATTGTCCAGCTTCAGGTGGGATACGTGCACGTGGACGCCGGAGGCCCGGCCGATATCCAGCAGCTCGGTGACGGCTTCCCGGATGCGCAGGCCCTCGCTGCGCATATGGCAGGTGACGATACCGCCGACCTCCTGCACCACGCCGCCCAGGGCGTTCAGCTCTTCCTGACCGGCAAAGCAGCCCGGCGCGTATTCCAGCCCCAGGGACAGCCCCCAAGCCCCGGCGGCGAGGTCGCGGCGGAGCAGACACTTCATCTGATCCAGCTCGTCTTCGGTGGGCGGGCGGTCTTCCGGGCCGATCACGCCCTCCCGCAGGCTGCCGTGCCCCACCAGCAGGGCCTGGTTGAGGCCCATCCTGCGGCCTTCCCGCTCAAACTTTCCAAGGAAATCCGCGAAGGACGCGCAGTCCCACGAGTCGTTCCCCAGCCGGTCCTCCCGGGCTGGGAAGCGGCTGAAGCCGCAGTTGCCCGAGATGTTCGTGGTGACGCCCTGGTACAGCGCGGACGCGCCGCTGTCATCCTCCAGGAAAAACGTGTCCGAATGGGTATGGGCGTCGATGAAGCCCGGCGCGACCGTCAGCCCCTCGGCATCCAGCACCCGGGCTGCGGCGCGGCCGGAAAGGTCGCCGATCCCGGTGATGATCCCGTCCTTCACCGCCACGTCTGCCCGGAAAACGGGCCGCCCCGTGCCGTCGGCCACCTTCCCTCCGCGGATGATGATGTCTTCCACAGCGCGCCTTCTTTCTTATTTCAAAAGATCATTCTACGTGCTCGAAGAGGTCGTTCTTTGCGACATCCTCTCCGACGCGGGAGTAATACAGGCCCAGATAGCGTGAATCCAGCGGGCCGGTGACATAGATGTGGTAATGGGTCTTCCGCTGGGACACGTGCTTGCGGAAGGCTTCCCGGGCCACCTGGGTGCCCGACTGGCCGCCAAAGGCCTCCAGGGGCTGGTTCCAGTCCATAAAGATCTCGTTCTCGCGGTAGCGGTGGATATAGAACTTCTGGGGCGTGTAGGTGCCGTACAGCGCGGCGCTTTCGGGATCGCGGCTCGCGTCGCCGCTCCACTCGGTCACCGCGTCCACTACGGCCTGGGCCAAGGCGCGGTGCTGCTTGTGCCCGCTCTCACCCCGCAAATCCTGGGTCACCACCACCTTGGGCCGGTATTTCCGGATGAGCCCGGTGCACCAGGCCTGGGCTGCGCCTTCGCCCCAGCGCTTGACCACGCCCTCCACCGTCTTGACCTGGAAGTCATTGAAGGGGCCCAGCTCGGGATAGGCCGTGACGCCGCAGGTCCACAGGCCGTCCAGCAGCTCGTTGTAGCGCCGCTTTTTGAGCGCGCCCTGGACGGCAGCGTAGGCCACCATCACGTTCATGTGCCGTTCACCCGCGTAGGTGGGCAGCAGACCGCCGAACCACAGCAGCTCGTCGTCCGGGTGCGTCACGATCAAAAGCATATCCAGCGGGCCTTCCGAATCATGCCAGGTCTGGGCCTCGCGGGGCCTCTCATCCCCGGTGAAGACCCGGATCCGGTTGATTCGGATGTCGGCGGCGGGATCGACCGCCTCCACCTGGTAGGCGGATTCGGCCTTGAGCGGGACCCAGGCGTGCAGGAAGCGCTGATCGTACACCGTCTCGCCCATGGGCTCTCCGGCGGCGTCCAGCGCGGTCACCTTGACCGGGTAAGCCTGGATCAGGAAGGACAGCTGGAGGCCCTGGGCGGGGGTGTTCTTGGGCAGCTTGACGGTCATCACGCCGCCCTTGCCCTGCCAGCTGTTGCTGTATCTGTCGGTGGTCACCCAGCCGGTGTGCTGCTTATCCACGGTGGCCGTGAATTTGCACTTCTTGGTGATATCCTCGGTTTCCGCGACAACGGATCCGGCGAACAGGACGAGGATGGTCAGGATGAGAAGGATTCTGCGGTACATGGAAAAATGTCCTTTCAAATAGAAGAAATGGATGGTCACAGGCAGAACCAGGCTGCCCGGAGTACGTTCATATAGTCTGAGGTGACCATGCGGATGGTCAGGTCGTCCACCATCTTGAAGCCGGGGTAGAAGGAGTTCTTCACCGCGTCCTTGGGCTGGCGGTAGGTGATCTCGAAGGTGAAGCGGCGGGGCAGCTCGATCCGCGCCTTTTTCAGATTCTGCCGGAGGGAGGCTTCTGCGGCCCGACGGATCTCCTCGTGCACCAGCACCGGCGCCTTGCAGCGGGTCATCCCGCCGAAGCCGTCCTTGACCGCCACCGTGTGCAGGCCCGGATGCAGGCCCTTGGAGAGGTCGATCAGGTGCTTATCGCCCGCCAGCAGCACCGAGGGCACGCCGCGCATGGCGCAGGCCCAGCTGTACAGCATGAACTCCGAGCAGGGCAGGCCGTTCAGGGTCACCTTTGCGTTCTTGGTGGTCATGGTGTGGGAAAGAGGATTAAAGCAGGTGCCGGCGGGGGAGTGCCAGCCCACAAACATGGCCGCGTCGAAGCTCTCATCGATGCCCTCCACCATGCCCATGGGGCTGCCGGACCAGCCGCGGATCAGCTCCACGCAGGCGGGCATCTCGTTGGGATCCAGGTTCACCGCGAAATCGTGGGCGTCGTTGACCAGGATCTCCGTGGCCCCCGCGGCCATGGCCCCGTCGATGGCCGCGCGCACCTCGCGCGTCATTTCCAGCTGCGCTGCCGCGTAATAGGGCTTGTCCCGCTCCGTCTCGTCCCAGTAGGTGGTAAAGGCAGTGCCCTCGATATCTGCGGAAATGAAGACTTTCATATAATAAACCTCCTCTCAGGGAATGGTCGCGTCTCATCCAGTATACAACGTCCCTGCGGGGCAAATCAAGCCGTCGGGGCATTTTTTACCGGACGGACGGGATTTGGACAATATACACATTTATGCATAATATACATCAAAATATGCAAAAATATTCGAAAATTTATGAATAAAATTCACAAAAACCTATTGACAAGCCCAAAATACTGTGTATAATATGCGCATACTCGTTGCAAGCGAAGGAGGAAGAACGCAGTATGAGCAGCGAAAGCATCAAGAAGGTCGTACTCGCCTACAGCGGCGGTCTCGATACATCCATCATTATCCCCTGGCTGAAAGAAAACTATGGCGATCCTGAGATCATCGCCGTATCCGGCAACGTGGGCCAGGCCGACGAGCTGGAAGGCCTGGAGGAAAAGGCCCTCAAGACCGGCGCCAGCAAGCTGTATGTGCTGGACCTGACGGATGAGTACGTGAACGACTACATCATCCCCACCATGCAGGCCGGCGCCATCTACGAAGAGTACCTGCTGGGCACCAGCACGGCGCGCCCCTGCATCGCCAAGGGCCTCGTCGAGATCGCCCTGAAAGAAGGCGCGGACGCCATCTGCCACGGCTGCACCGGCAAGGGCAACGATCAGGTGCGGTTCGAGCTGGCCATCAAGCACTTCGCGCCGGACATGAAGATCATCGCCCCCTGGCGCGAGTGGTCCATCCAGTCCCGTGAGGAGGAGATCGACTACGCTGAAGCCCACAACGTGCCGCTGAAGATCAACCGCGAGACCAATTACAGTAAGGACAAGAACCTCTGGCATCTGAGCCACGAGGGTCTGGACCTGGAGGACACGGGCAACGAGCCCCAGTACGAGAAGCCCGGCTTCCTGGAGATGGGCGTATCTCCCATCGCCGCGCCGGACGAACCCACCTACATTGAGCTGGAGTTTGAGCAGGGCGTCCCGGTGGCGCTGGACGGCCAGAAGCTGAGCGCCAAGGAGATCATCCTGAAGCTCAACGAGCTGGGCGGCAAGAACGGCATCGGCCTCCTGGACATCGTGGAGAACCGCCTGGTGGGCATGAAGTGCCGCGGTGTGTACGAGACCCCCGGCGGCACCATCCTCTACAAGGCACATGAGTACCTGGAAAGCGTCTGCCTGGACAAGATGACCCTGCACGAAAAGCAGCGCCTGTCCATCACCTTCGCGGAGCTCGTGTACAACGGCCAGTGGTTCACCCCGCTGCGCGAGGCCCTGTCCGCCTTCGTGACCAAGACCCAGGAGCATGTGACCGGCAAGGTGAAGCTGAAGCTCTACAAGGGCAACATCATCAAGGCCGGCGTATGGAGCCCCTGGAGCCTCTACTCTGAGAACATCGCTACCTTCGGCGCTTCCGACTACAACCAGAAGGATTCCGCCGGCTTCATCACCCTCTACGGTCTGCCCATCAAGGTGCAGGCGAACGTAGAAAAGAGCAACCAGTAAGGTGACGCTTATGATGATACGGAAGGATCGCAAACGACGATGAATGAGGCTGTTGCCCACGCCCTCGAGCTGCGCGCCAGGCTGCACGGCATCCCGGAAGCCTCCGGCTGCGAAGTGAAGACCAAGGAGCTGCTGATCAATGACCTGGCGGCTGTCTGCGAAGTGCACGACTGCGGCAAATGGTTTTACGCGGCTCACCGGGAAGAAGGCGCTGAAAGCGCGCTCTGCTTCCGGGCGGATATGGATGCCGTCTCCGAAGACGGCGGCAGCGTCTATCACGGCTGCGGCCATGACGGCCATATGTCTGTCGTGGCAGCCCTGGCGCACAGGATGTCTGGTCGCAAAGTGGGCAAAAATCTCTTCTTTCTGTTCCAGCACGCGGAGGAGACCGGCGAGGGCGCTCAGGAAGCCTGTGAGCTGTTCGAGCGCGAAAGCATCGACGCGATTTTCGGCTTTCACAACTGCCCGGGCTTCCCGGCAGGCGCGATCCTGCTCAGGGACGACGTATTCGCCTGTGCCTCGCGCGGCCTGATCCTCACCTTCAATGGTGTCCAGAGCCACGCGGCTTATCCTGAAAACGGCCGCAATCCGGCGTTCCCGATGGCCGCGGTGCTCAACCGGCTGCCGGAACTCAGCGCTCCTGAGCGCTACCGGGGCATGGTGCTGGCCACAGTGGTGGGATTTTCGGCAGGGAGCCGGGCCTTCGGGGTCTCCGCGGGCCGGGGCGAGCTGTGCCTGACCCTGCGAGCCTGGTATGATGACGACCTTCAGTGCCTGGAGGATTCGATCGTCGGCACCGCCCGCGCTGAGGCTGAAAAGGCCGGCATCACCGTAACGGCGGCGAAGACCGATGTCTTCAGCGCCACCAGGAATGCCCCGCAGCTGATGCCCTGGGCGGTAAAAGCTGCTGAAGCGGCGCACCTGCAGGTGATCAGGCCTCAGGAGCCCTTCCGATGGTCCGAGGACTTCGGCCAGTACGGCGCCGTGAAAAAAGCCTTCTACTTCGGTGTGGGAGGCGGGGAAAACGCAGCGGGCCTGCACACCCCCGAGTATGCCTGGAACGACGACGTGACCCGATCCGCCCTTAAAATGCTGTCCGCTCTCGCGGAACAAGAATTCCGTTTGTAATATCCGCTTTCACTCAACAATACGAAAAAAAGAAAAGGAGAAATCACCATGAAAAAGATCATCGCTGTGGCCCTTTCCATGATCCTGGCTCTGTCTCTCGCTTCCGTATCCCTGGCCGACTCTGTGGTGGCTGCCACCAACTGCGCGTTCCCGCCCTATGAGTATTATGAGAACGGCGTGGAAGCCGGCATCGACGTGGATATCGTGAAGGCTGTCTGCGAAAAGCTGGGCTATGACCTGACCATCGTGGATACCGAGTTTGGCTCCATCATCGCGGGCGTCGCCACCGGCAAGTATGACATCGGCTTCGGCGCCATCACCATCACTGAAGAACGCGCAAAGTCCGTGCACTTCACCACCAGCTATGCCACCGGCATCCAGTCCATCATCGTGAAGGAAGACTCCACGATCACTGGCGTGGATGACCTGAAGGCGGACGGCATCAAGATCGGCGTCCAGCAGGACACCACGGGCGACATCTACGCGACCGACGATTTCGGTGAGGATCATATCGCCCGCTTCAACAAAGGCGCGGACGCCGTCATGGCGCTGTCCACCGGCAAGGTGAACGCGGTCATCATCGACAACAGCCCCGCTGAGACCTTCGTGGCCCAGAACGCCGGCCTCAAGATCCTGCCCACCGCTTACGCCGAGGAAGCCTACGGCTTTGAGATCTCCTACGAAAAGGAAGAGTTCTACAACGCCTTCAACACCGCGCTGGAAGAGCTGATCAAGGACGGCACGGTCCAGGCCATCATCGACAAGTATATCAAGGCCGAGTAAGTTTCTGCCGGCTGCCCCCGGGGACACGATCGTGCCCCTGGGGTTTCTCTTGTATTTGTACCGACTTGTGAGGGGTCCATGCCATTATGTTTGAAAAGCTGAAGGCTGAGTTCATTTTCAATTTCATTGAGGGCGACCGCTGGAAGTACATCGTCAACGGCCTCGGGGTCACGCTGCAGGTGACGTTTTTCGCCCTGCTCTTAGGCACGGTCATCGGCGTCATCGTCGCGTCCATCCGGTCCTCCTACGACCAGACCAAGGATGATCTGAGGCCCGGGCCCTGGAAAGTGTTCCTGACGCTGCTCAACGGCCTGTGCAAGCTGTATCTGACGGTCATCCGCGGCACGCCTGTGGTGGTCCAGCTGCTGATCGGCTACTTTATCATCTTCGTCTCCAGCACGAATACGGTGCTGGTGGCCGTCCTGGTGTTCGGCATCAACTCCGGCGCCTATATCACGGAGATCATCCGCGGCGGCATCATGAGCGTCGACCACGGCCAGTTCGAGGCCGGGCGCAGCATCGGCTTCAGCTACCTGCAGACCATGCAACTGATCATCATTCCCCAGGCGTTCAAGAACGTCCTCCCCTCCTTGGCCAATGAATTCATTGCGCTGCTCAAGGAAACGGCAGTCTGCGGCTACATTGGCCTCATGGATCTGACCAAGGGCGGCGACGTCATCCGCGGCAGGACCTTCTCGGCCTTCATGCCGCTGTTCGCCGTCGCGCTGATCTACCTGCTGCTGGTGATCATCTTCAGCAAGCTGGTCGGTATTCTTGAAAGGAGGCTGCGCCGCAATGAGCAGTGATATTTTGATCGAGGTCAAGGACCTCCATAAAAGCTTCGGAACGGGCAAGATCCATGCTCTGAACGGCATCAGCACCACCATCTCCCGGGGCGAGGTCGTCTGCATCATCGGCCCCTCCGGCAGCGGAAAATCCACTTTCCTGCGCTGCCTGAACCTGCTGGAAAAGCCCACCAGCGGGCAGATCATCTTTGAGGGCGACGACCTGACGGACAAGAAGGTCAACCTGAACCTGCACCGCCAGCGGATGGGCATGGTCTTTCAGCAGTTCAACCTGTTCAACAACATGAACATCATGAAAAACCTGACCTGCGCGCCGATGAAGCTCAAAAAGCTGTCCAAGGCGGCGGCCGAGGCCAAGGCCATGGAGCTCTTGAACCGGGTCGGGCTGGCGGACCGCGCCGACGCTTACCCCTACCAGCTGTCCGGCGGCCAGAAGCAGCGCGTGGCCATCGTGCGCGCATTGTGCATGGAGCCTGACGTCATGCTTTTTGACGAGCCCACCTCCGCCCTGGACCCGGAAATGGTCGGCGAGGTGCTGGACGTCATGAAGGAGCTGGCGGCAGCGGGCATGACCATGGTGGTGGTCACCCATGAGATGGGCTTCGCCCGCGAGGTCGCTCATCGGGTGGTCTTCCTGGACGAGGGCAAGCTGCTGGAACAGGGCACGCCCCAGCAGATCTTCGGCAATCCCCAGAACGAGCGCCTCAAGTCCTTCCTGGCCAAGGTGCTGTGATTTCCGTACGATCAAAGACTGCTTCGGCAGTCTTTTTTCGTTGCTGGTTTGACAGCGGGGGAATGGGGTGATAGAATAGGCTCAAGGCGCCGGGAGGCCGGAGGTTTCCGGGCTTTGGACGGCGCGAAGGTGATGGAACAGGAACCGGAGGATGAATATGGGCACGAAACTGCTGTCTGTCGCGATACCGAGCTACAACGCGGAAGCGTATATGGCCAACGCCATCGAATCCCTGCTGCCCGGCGGGGACGAGGTGGAGATCCTGGTGGTGGACGACGGGTCCAAGGACCGCACGGCGGAGATCGCGGATGAATTCGAGCGGAAATACCCGGGCATCGTCCGGGCGATCCATCAGGAGAATGCCGGCCACGGCGGCGCGGTGATGGCCGGCCTCAGGAACGCCACGGGCCTGTACTTCAAGGTCATCGACTCCGACGACTGGGCGGATAAGGAGGCCTATCCCAAGGTCCTGGAGACCCTGCGCTGCTTCTCCGCGCCGGAAAAGCAGATCGATATGCTGATCAGCAACTACATCTATGACAAGGTGGGCGTGGAGCACAAGCATGTGGTCCGCTACCGCGGCGCGCTGCCGGTGGGCCAGGTCTTCGGCTGGGACGAGGCCCGGCACTTCCGCAAGGGCCAGTACATCCTGATGCACTCGGTGATCTACAACACCGACATGCTGAAAAAGAGCGGCATGGAGCTGCCCCTGCACACCTTCTATGTGGACGAGCTGTACGTCTACGCCCCGCTCAGGGACGTGAAGCGGATGTACTACCTGGATGTGGACTTCTACCACTACTTCATCGGCCGGGACGACCAGTCGGTGCAGGAGCAGGTGATGATCCGCCGCATCGACCAGGCGCTGAAGGTCAACCGCATGCTGGTGGAGGCCGCGGACCCCTACGCCGTGGAGAACGTGCACCTGCGCGACTACATGATCAACTACCTGGAGATCGTGACCACCGTGAGCTCCGTGCTGCTCCTGAAGGCGGGCACCCCCGAGCACCTGCAGAAAAAGCAGGAACTCTGGGCCTTCATCGAAAAAACCAACCCGCGCCTCTATCAGACCCTGCGCCGCCGCATCCTGGGCCGCATTTTGCACCTGCCCGGCAAGCTCGGCCGCGCCGTCGCCATCGGGGGCTACAAGATCGCCCAGAAGATCTTCGGGTTCAACTGATCCTGAATGGTATGAAAAACCCGCGGAAGCAACGGTCGCTTCCGCGGGTTTTCTATGTATCTGTCAGCTCCGGAGCTGCTCGCTCAGAGCCATCATGAACAGGCCGACGGTCTGGGCGTCCGCCTCCATGCCGGGCAGATGCGCTTCGAGCTCCCGGTAGGCGGCGAGGCCGGGGGCGAGGTAGCGCTCCGGGTCCAGCAGGCCCAGGCGCACGCCCTTCAGGAGGGCATAGGCCTTCATGGCGCGGGAGGCCGTGTCGGGGCCGTTTTCGGAAGCAAGGAGCTTCCGCGCTCCGGTCAGGAACAGGTCCATCAGCACCCGGCGGTGCTCGTACAGCTGCTCGGGCATGGCCTCGATGCAATCCACCAGCGCCAGCAGGCACCAGCCCTCGGTGCCGCCCGGCTGCTGTCCGGCCCGGGCGAAACGCTTGGCGATCCCGGCAGCTTCAAGGCCGGAAAGCCAGCGGCTGTCGTATTCCGTCCGGAAGGGCTCGACCGGGTACAGGTCCTCAGGCTCATCCGGGAGGGCGGACAAATGTGCGTGCAGCTCGTCGGCGGCCTTCCGCCAGCGCTGATCCCCGGTCTCGTCCAGGGCGAAGAAGAAGGCCTTCCCGCAGCTCACGGCGGCGGGATCCCGGGCGGTCACGGCGCCGTCCGCCTGCACGCGGCGGGCGAGAAAATCCAGCACCCACCGGCGGTCCGAGGGGTCGCCTGCCGCGCGGTAAAGGTCCGCGAGGCCCTTGAGCATACAGCTGTCTTCAAAGGTCCAGCCGTCTCCGCCTGAATACTGTGCCTTGTACTGATCGATGAAAGTCCTGATCCGGTCCATCCTGCGCGCTCCTTTTACAGTGATCTCGCCTCTATTATAGCATCTTTATGGAGGCCCGGCAATATGCGAAAAATGCCGTCTCGGGCGCTCCGTTCGCTGCGGCTTGACGTTCTTTCCCGGAACGTGTAAAATGGCGTTGCGGCGCAGGACGGCGCTGCGGAAGCGGGGGAAAGAATGCGCAGACGGGCGATTTTTTTCGATATTGACGGGACCCTCTGGGATGAGCAGAGCCGGATGCCGGACAGCGCGGCCCGGGCGATCCGGGAAATGCGGGAAGCCGGCCACAAGGTGCTGATCTGCAGCGGCCGCAGCCGGGGCTATGTGTTCGATCCCCGGCTCGAGGAGCTCGGCTTTGACGGGTATGTGACCAGCGCGGGCGCGATGGTGGAGGTGGAAGGAAAGACCCTTCTGTGCCTCCTGGCCCCGCAAAAGCACATAGAAAACGCGGTCAACGCGGCGCGGGCCTTCGATTACGGCCCTTTGCTGGAGGGCAACGATTACCTGTACATGGAGCGAGAGGATTTTACGCCTACGCCCTATATCGATAAACTGTACCGCGAGCTGGGACCGCGCATGCGGTCCCTGAACGAGGCCTTCGGCCAATGGACGGACGTGACCAAGCTGAGCATGATCGCCCGGGGCAGGCCCTGCCCGGAGGAGGTCGTGAAGGCGGTGGAACAGGACTGGGACGTGATCGTGCACATCCCGGAGGTCCTGGAGCTGACGCCCAAGGGCATCGACAAGGGCACGGGCCTCAACCTGGCGCTCAGTGCCCTGGGCATCCCCCGGGAGGACAGCGTCGCCTTCGGGGACGGGGCCAATGACCTGGCCATGTTCCGGGACAGCGGGCTCAGGATCGCCATGGGCAACGGCTCTGCGGCCCTCAAGGCGCGGGCGGACTATGTGACGAGCGCGCTGTGGGACGACGGCATCATGAACGCCTGGAAATGGCTGGAAGGGCAGACGTGAACACACGGGATATGACGCGGGGAGAGGCCTTCCCGCATCTTTGGGCTTTTGCGCTGCCGGTTCTCCTGGGCAACTGGCTGCAGCTGATGTACAACGCCGTGGACCGCATCCTGGCCGGGCAGTTCATCGGCAAGGCGGCCCTGGCCGCGGAGGGGATCGCCGCGCCCATCATGAACCTGGTGATTCTGGGCGTCAGCGGCTTATGCACCGGCGCGGGCGTGCTCATGAGCGAGCACTTCGGCGCGGGCAGGCTAAACGACCTGCGCAGGACGCTGGGGGTGCTGATCCGCTTCGGCCTCATCATGTCCGCCGCGGTGGCGGTGCTGGGCTGGGTGTTTTCGCCCCTGCTGATGGTGTGGCTCAACTGCCCGGAGGAGATCCGGGATATCGCGGTCACCTACCTGCGCATCACCTTCCTGGGCGCGCCCTTTGCCTGCATATACAACGCGCTGGCGGCGGGGCTCAAGAGCGCCGGGAACACCCGCGCGCCGCTTTTGTTCCTGTCCTGCTCGGCGGTGCTGAATGCGGGGCTGGATCTCTTTTTCCTGGGCGTATTGCACTTCGGCGTCATATGCAGCGCGGTGACGACGGTGGTCGCGGAAGTCTTCAGCGCGGGCCTGGCCTGGCATTACCTGCAAAAGCGCGTGCCGGAGCTGAGCCCCGCGGCCTCTGACCTCCGCTGGGAGCCGGCGGTGGCGAAAAAGCTGTTCAGCTACGGCGCGCCGGCGGCACTGCAGCAGGCCATCCAGCCCATCGGGAAGGTGCTCATCCAGGGCCAGGTCAACGCCCTGGGCGTCTCCTCCATCGCCGCTTACAACGCGGTGACCAGCATGGATGACTTCGCCTGCATCCCCGAGCAGGGGCTGGCGGCAGCGGTCTCCACCTGGATCGCCCAGAACCGCGGTGCGAAGAAGCCCGAGCGGGTGCTCAGGGGCTTCCGCACGGGGCTCCTGATGGAGTTCGCCTACGGGGTCTTCATCGCCCTGACGGTCTATTTCCTGCGCAGACCGCTGGTCAGCGTGTTCGTGCAGCCCCAGGACCAGGCGGCGGTGGTGCCCATCGGCATGGACTACCTGAGCCTGATGGCCTGGCTGTACCTGATGCCCGCTTTCACCAACTGCTTCCAGGGCTATTTCCGGGGCACCGCGCGCTTCAAAATGACGGTGGTGGCCACCCTTCTGCAGGTGACTTTGCGGTGCGTCTTCACCTATATCCTGGCGCCGGTCTGGGGCATCCGCGGCATTGCCGCCGCCTGCGGCATCGGCTGGAGCGCCATGCTGGTGCTGATCGTCAGTTACTATTTTATGCTCAAAAGGCGCGGCCGGGCCGCCGTGTGAGCGGCCGGGGCGGATTTTTGCCGAGGACTGCAGTAAATACCGCCCGTGCTGCGTCTATATCATTGAGGAGGAGATCACGGAATGCGTTTCAGAACGGCACTTGCGGCCCTGTGCGCGCTATTGCTGATGGCAGAGGGCTGTCTGGCCTTTTCGGATACGGCGGACTTACTGGATAAAGCGGAGGGCGTGACCGTCCGGCTGAGCGATGTGAAGGTGCAGCAGCTGACGGGCAACGACCACGGGCGGGAGACGCTCAACGCCTTCCTGGCCCCCCTGAGCGCGGAGATCGCTCTTAATGCTGAGGCGGCCCGGCTCGCTGTGCTGGCCTCCGGGCAGGAAGTATCCGCCCTCAGCCTGGAGGGACAAAAGCTTCCGGACACCGGGCTCCTGCCGCATGAGGCCTTCCGGAGATTGGTGACGGAGACCCTGCCCGACCTTTTCCTGGAGCTGCTCCCGGAGGAGGTCTTCGAGCCGGAGCTGCGAAAGGTGAAGATCAAGAACCTGCCTTCCAGCGTCCAGCGCACGGTGCTTTCGGTCACCCAGGAACAGCTGGCGGCCTGCGGGACCCTGGAGCAATTGAAGGCCGATTGGGCGGCCATGAGCGCGTATCTGCCTCACCATGAGGAGATGTCCGCCTGGCTTGCGAACCTGACGGCCGTGTCCGCCCTGACGGTGCAGCGGCTGGAAAACGAGGCGGGGGAGCCCGTGGCCTGGAACATCACCGGCAGGGTCTCCGACGGGGGGAAGGACGTGCGCAATCTCTCCCTGTACGGCGGCGTCAATGGGCTCAATGCCTATTTCACGCTCAAGCTGCCCGCCCGGTCCGGGAAGAACAACCTGGAGCTGACGATCAACCTGAAGGACAAGGCCGGGAAGAAGACCAACACCTGGTCGGGTACCATCACCTGCAAGCGCAGGAAGGATGGGGTCAGCTACACGGTCAAGGACACGGTGGACCTGGAAAACAGCCACAGCGGCCGGGAGGAGATCAGCGGCAGCGTCAAGCACGAGGTGACGGAGGACAACATCAAGTCCGTCTGGACCCTCGTCCCGGAGCTGACCGGAGACGGGCATCAGCTGGCGGGCACCCTGAAGGTGACGAAAAAGTACGCCCAGACCCGGGTCTGGCAGGTGACGCTGGCGGTCTCGGCGGCGGAAGGCGCTGAGCTTAAGCCGGGGGCCGCAGACGAGGCCGGCTTCGCCGGCGGGCTCATGGCCTACCTGCAGGGGTATGTTGGCGGCCTCTCCCCGGAGGACCAGCGGCAGCTTGAGCATATGCTGCGCACCGACGCCTGGCTGAACGGGCCCGTGGTGCCTGTCGCCGCCCCGTGAGCATGTCTGAAAGAGAGTATCCAATTTTCAGCGATAAGCTGTCAATGAAATGGAGGAATCCACGATGCTGAAGAAGATCACCGCACTTTTCCTGTGCCTGACGCTGGCGACGCTGGCCGTACTGCCTGCCGTGGCGGAAAACAGCCAGCTGACCAAACTGCAGGGGCAGTGGCAAAGCTCCGGTTTCCGCGGCACCCTGAAGGGCGAGGTGACGGGCGAGCCGTCCGCGCTCATCGGCGAGGAGAACTGGGCGCTGCTGAAAAGCCTGTTCGCGGGCTATCAGATGGACATCACCCACACGGTCAAGAATTCCCGTGTCAACGAGGGCGACGAGTCGGTGATCACCCTGACGAGCACCGCGGGGAAAGAGGTGGGCCGCCTGAATATCCTGACGGACGCCTCGGGCGTGATCTACCTGCAGTCCGACCTGCTGGACGAGGCGGGGCTGTACTATGCCTTTGACAGCGGCTTCGACTGGTCCAGGATGATCCTGTCCAATGAGAGCGACTGGCCCTCCCTGCTGCATGTGCTGACGGAGGTCGCCCAGGCCAACAAGACCTGGCAGGACAAGGCCGCGCCCTATATGGAGCAGTTCAGCCTGAACGTGTCCCGGTGGCTGCAGGGCTACCTGAACACCACCACCGAGCAGAGCGTGGACGGCACCTATGTGACCACCGCGGTCTATGAGATCCCGGCTCCGGCGATGCTGCAGGAAACGATCCAGATGCTGACGACCCTCTACAGCAACGGCGAGCTCCTGAACCTGCTGGCGGAGGTGCTGACTGTGGAAGAACAGGCGGCCTATCTGCAGGGCTCTGCCATGCTGCAGTCCTTCCTCCGGATGCTCAACAATGTGAAGCTGGAGGGCACGGTCCGCGTGCGCCGGCAGTATGAGACCGTCAGCGGCAAGGTGCTCTTCGACAGCGTCACCCTGCCCTGCCCGGAAAGCCTGCCCGTGAGCCTGTTCAGCCTGGTGCACGTGCCCACGGCGGAGGAGGGCGAGCTCTGGCAGCTGAGCCTGACCATGGACGCCGAAAAGCTGGGCGTCGCCCTGGGACAGGATCTGACCCTGGACGTGACGGCCCAGAACACCGATCAGGACGTCTGGACGGGCTCCGTGCTTGTGCTGCTCCCGGGCTCGGAGGATCCGGAAGCCCTGATCCAGGAGGATCAGACCCTGTTCTCCTGCACCTATAACCTGAACGCGCCGGCGCCCAAGGATGTGAGCGACTTCTACCAGAGCCGCTACGAGCGCCGCTATGAGACGACCCTGGTGGTGAAGCCGGACGGTCAGACGGGCCTGCCCGAGTTCAGCATCGAACAGGAGACGGTGATCTATTCCAAGCGCTCCGGCTCCGACGCGGTCACCTATGTGGATTCTGCCGTGAGCCTGCGCGACCTGGACCAGGAGAGCGCCGTGAACCTGACCTTCTCGGGCAAGACGGCCCAGCGCTGGACGCCCACCATGCTGACCGATGCCCTGTCCTCCGCCCTGCGGATGGATCTGATGAACCCGTCCAGCCGCCTGGAGCTGCTGGGCCAGCTGTTCGGCCACCTCACCCAGACGCTGGCGAAGCGGATGATCGGGCAGTAACGGAGGCAGTTCGATGAGCAGATTAGGCGATCTGATCCGGCTGGAGCGCACGCGCCAGAAGCTGACCTATAAGCAGGTGGCGCGCAAGTGCGGCGTCAGCGAGAAATACCTGGAGGAGGTCGAGTCCGGCCGCCGCATCATCCAGGACGACCAGGCCCGGCGCATCCTGCGCGCCATGGGCATGCAGCAGCAGACCGAAGCGGATTTCACCCTGGACGATATCGCGGCCACGGTGGATCTGCAGAGCGCCGCCGTGCCCTCCATTGCGAAGGCGGCAGAAAAGAAGCTGACCAAGAAAGAGAAGCACGAGGGCACGGAGGAGGAGAGCTCCGAGGCCGTGTCCGGCTCCATCTGGCTGGACGCGCTGTCCGGCGTGCTCAAGCACGTGCCGGTGGTCAACGCGGCCATGAAGGAAGTGGGGCACCGGCTCCTGCCCATCACCAATGGCAAGATCGAGGGCGCGAACCCGGACAAGGTGTATTACCTGATGGCCCCGGATAACGACCTGCGCGGCTTCCGCGTGATGAAGGGCGACCTGCTGCTGGTGGTGCCCGCCCAGGCGCCGGTGGACGGCGCGCTCATGGTGCTGGACACGCCCTACGGCAAGATCCTGCGCAAGACCGTGGCCATGCCCAATTTCCAGGTCATGCTGCAGCGGTTCGACCAGTCCTGCGAGAGCGAGATCAAGAACCTGAACGCCGTGACCGTGGTGGGCCGCTGCGTCCGGCTGGAAGCGGAGCTGTGATTCGATCATGACAAGGGGCTGTTGCACAATAGGATGAATGCCCTCATCCGACCCGCTGCGCGGGCCACACACCTGGGCCTGCCGGCCTGCTCTTCACTGAGATCGGTCCACCGGACCGATCTCCGGGCGTTCAGAGCCCCCTTTGCGAAGGGGGAAGGCTCTGTTGGTTCCCGGTGCGTGGGTTAGCGGCCAAACGCACTGCAACTGTAGGCACTTAATTCTATAAGGCAATCAGCCAAAAGCCTTCCCCCGATCTCGGGGGAAGGTGTCAGGCGATAGCCTGACGGATGAGGGCGGTCACCTAAAATCATTAACAATCATGTTTCAATAGTACGCAGAACCCATAAGAAAACGTGAATAACAAAATAACGCTGGGCCCGAAAAGGCTCAGCGTTTTGTGATGCAATTAGACAGTTTAGTTACTCGTGCTCAAACACGGTCATGGGCGCGATCTCCTGGCCGCTTTCCCAAATCAGCTGCAGGGCGTCCGCTTCGGCGTTCTCACCCGCCGTCAGGGCGAAGGAGCCCTGGGTGTCCGCGGCGATCAGGTCGCCGGCCTCGCCGGTCTCAGCGTTGAGCGCATAGAAAGCGCCGTCCTGGTAGATGAAGCGGTCCTGGTCGCAGTCGTAATACATATGGGCCTCAAAGATATACGCGCCGTGGGTCATGGGGGAGGTGATCTCCACCTGCCAGCCCTGGTAGGGGTCGCGGAGGGCGTACATCCGGGTGAACTGGGTGTCCTTTTCGAACCACTGGCCGCCCACATGGGCATCCAGGTCCTTGTCCAGGGAAGAGGCGGTAAAGGAGCCCGAGGTGTTCTCCTTCACCTGGCCGTTTTCCACCGCCAGGTCAAAGCTGTGCACCTGGTCGCAGGCGATGCCGGTATAGTGCTTGATGTAGACGGTGCCGCTGCCGTCCTTGGCGGGATCGAACCGGGCGGTAAAATAGCCATCGGCGGTCTCGGCGGAGGCGAGCTGAACGGCCGCGTCCTCGCCTTCGGGCGCGGAGGCCTCCCAGCGGCCGGGAATGCCGGTCACCGGCACCTTCACCACATAGCTGCCGTTCTCGATATTGCCCCGGATGGGCTCATCGCTGGCTTCCTCCAGGGGCGTGGGCGGCCAGAAGGGATCCTGCCAGGCGGTGATGTTCAGGCTGTTGGCCTCCACGTAGCCGCGGATGAAGCGGCGCTGGGTCTCCACATTCTTTTCGGACAGGCCGTCGGCCGCTCCGAAATACAGCTTCTCAAGCTCCTTGTCACCGTTTGCGAAGCGCTGGATGTCCCTGCTGTAATCCTCGCCGTCCCCGGCATATTCCGCGTTTGTTACCTGCCAGGCGCCGTCATGCTTCTCCAGCTGGATCACGCCGGGGAACTCGCCGCCGGAGATCTCGTGCAGGATATCATCGGAGAGCACATAGTTGCTGATCCAGAAGGTGCCATACACCGTGGCATGGCTGTCGTCCGGGGTCTCGGTCTTCAGGATGATGGGGCAGGGGATGGTGACGCAGCCGTCTTCCAGAAGGAACAGGGAGCCGAGCTCGCTGGCGGTGTAGTTCGCCACCGCGCCCTCAATGGGGTCTTCCCCGGGGTAAGCATAGGGCGGCAGGGTTTCCGCCGCGCAGCAGACGCCGGCGCACAGGGTGAGCACCAGCAGGAATGTCAGCATCAGTTTTTTCATTGTTCAGGTCCTTTCCTCCGCCTTTGCGGATCGTGACTTTGGGCGCGGTGACCCGCGCTCATTGATTTATACGTTTTACAAACGCGATTTGCTGCAAAGAAACGAAATTTTTTGTTGAACAAATTCTCCTGCTCATTCGGCCCGGAAAATGAGCAACGTCAGCGCGCCGCCCTGGGGCAGGGCCTCGATGCGGATGGGATAGGGCAGGTCGTTGCGGAAGGCCAGGTCGGTGGTGCTGCCCACGGCGGCGTCAAAGGAGCGGGGGATGTAATTGACCCCCGTGGGCCGGTGGGCGGCCCAGGCCGTAATCTGCACGGGCAGGCCCAGGAGGGCGTTGTACAGCGTGGTGCTCACCTGGCAGATGCCTCCGCCGGGGCCCTTGCCGTCGTGGCTGATGTTCTTGGCCACCTCGTAGCCGTTGGCCAGCTTATAAGGCGCGCAGAGGGCGTTGAAGGAAAATTCCGCCCCCGGCTGTACGGTCTGGCCGCTGATGCGCTCGCAGCCCAGCTGGATATTGTGCTGGCGCGCCTTGTGCAGGGGGCTCCCGGTCTTTTCGTTGTACCAGGTGGTAAAGCCCGCGATGATGTCTCCGGGTTCCGCGGTCTGCCAGTCGGCAAAGGCGGTATAGGCGCCCGCGCCCACCGGCAGCTGCGCGCTCCCGCGCCAGACCGGGAGGGTGAGGCCTTCGTCATACACGGCGATCACGCTGCCCGCCGCCGCGGTGAGGCCGGAAAACTTGCCGCCCTTGATGAGCGTATCCGCCCCCAGGGTCAACAGGCCCCTGCACGTGGTGAACTGGGGTGAGGGCCAGTTTTTCGCGTCCTGGGAGACGAAGCCCCACAGGTATTTCGTGCGCACGTAGCCGGTCTTGTCGCGGTAGCGCACGCGGCACCAGGTGTCGCCGTACTCCAGCACCTCCACCTTCGCGTCGGTGCGGATGGTGCGCAGGGTCCGGCTGCGGCCCGCCTCCTGCTTGAGGTCGGCCTTCTGCACGGTGATGGCGGTATAGCGCGCGGGCTCCTCCGCCGCTTCCTCGGCCAGGACGGCCTGGGGGAGGAGCAGAAGGAGGATCAGAGCGAGTGTCAGGATCTTTTTCATCTCATTCCTCCGGGTCGGGCCAATGGACGGAGGGAAAGCGGCTCCCTAACTGTTTGAGGACCTCAGGTTTCGGATCGACGAGCACGGGATGCCCCACCAGGGCGAGGATGGGCTCGTCGCTCAGGGAATCGGCGTAAGCGGCGGAGGCGGACAGATCGGCCTCCCAGCCCCGCTCGGTCAGCCATTCCTTCAGGCGCTCCACCTTGGCGTAGCCGCGGCAGTTGCCCTCCGGCAGGTCGGAAATGCGGGTGCAGATCAGTCCGTCCGCGCCCAGGCGCTCGGAGAGGGGGAGCATGTAGTTGTCCGTGGAGGCGGACAGGAGCAGGACGGTCCGCCCCGCCGCCTGATCCTGGACCATCTGGCACAGGCCGCCGGGCCGGATGCGGCCGAGCAGGGTCTCGGCAAAGTCCCGGTCCAGCGCCTCCCGCTTGTCCTTGGGCAGCTTCTGCCAGAACCGGAGGGCCCAGGCCTTGGCTTTCCCTGGGGTCCAGAGACCCAGGGAATTCATAAGCCCCGCGAACGCCGCCTTGAGAAAGGAAAACGGCGACAGGCAGCCCCGCTTCATGGCGAAGCGCAGGTAGGCCACAATGCTGTCTCCCCGGATCAGGGTGCCGTCAAAGTCATAGACGGCCAGCTTGACGGGCGCGCTCATATGTGCTCCTCCGGGCGGCGGAAGTCCTCGTCCTCCTCGGGCTGCACGTACTGGATGCCCGCCTGCTTGCGGTCCTCTTCCTCGTCAAAGGGCGCGTCCGAGCCGGCGCGCAGGGCTTCCGTATCAAAGGCGAAATCCAGGATGGCGGGCAGCTCGGGAATGCCCAGGCGGCGCAGGCGCTCCTCCGTGAGATTTTTCACGCCCATGGGCGCGGGTGTGAGCACCTCCGCGTTGCGGATAAAGATGTTCAGCTCCCGGCCCGCCAGGCTTAGCACCATGTCCTTGCCGCGCTTTTCCGTGATGCGGTACAGCTGCGTCAGGGTGCGCCCGTCGGGCTCGGAGCCGTCGGAGTAGGCCTGCATGTTCTTCTGGATGCTGTACATGGCGGGCAGCAGGCGCAGGTTCTTGCGGTACCAGGCGGTCAGGATGTCCGGGCTGCCGAAGGAGGCCCCGGCCAGCATCAGGCGGCTCAGGGGTGCGCGGGGCATGTCCATGCGGATCAGGCACCCGTCCACCAGCGCCTCCAGGCCCCGGATGCGGGCGGGCACCGTCAGCTCCGTGATGCGCACGGCGCGGTCGCGGCAGGTCAGGCGCAGGTCCCTGCGCACGTCGAAATCGTGCACGGCGTTCACGTCAAAGGGGAACAGGCACAATAGCTCGAACTGCTCCGAGGCCATGTGGCCGCGCTCGTCCAGCTCGGTCTGCTCGGCATAAGTGCCGTACCCGGCCTCCACGCTCCGGCGCTTCCACTGGCTGCGGTAGGCGTGGACGGCGGGCAGCGTGATGAGGACGAGCACCAGCACGCTGAGGGCGATCAGGGACCAGCCGACGCGGTATTCGGAAATATAAAAGCCGTACACTGCCCCGAAGAACAGGGCGGCGGCCGCGGCCTGGGCCAGGCGCATCAGGCCCTTGGCGAAGCGCACCCGGCGCAGTGGCTCGGACGCTTTAGGCTTTTGCTTCATGGGTGAGCTCCTTTCGGGCGATCTCCAGCGCGGCGCGCATGGCAACGGGCACGGGCAGACCGTCCAGCTGGGTGAGGGTATAAAAATCATGGTCGAGGGCCGCAGGAATCACCGGCACACGGGCAATCCACAGGGCCATCTCCCACACGCGGTGGGTGAATACGTGGCGGGCGTCTCCGACATGCTCGCAGGGGACGGGGGAGAGATGCAGGGCTGTGAGAGCGTCCTCGGGAGAGCCTTCGGTCAGGGCAAAGACGTACATGCCCCTGAGCAGCGCCTCCTGCCTGAGTTTCATATAGACCTTGTCCCCGCAGAAGATGAGGACTACGTTCAGGGGCACAGCCTTGGGCGGCGCCTTCCTGGGCAGCACAGGCCGCGCTTCGGGGTGGCCGAGGGCCGCCGCGCGGCAGCCCTCGCGCACGGGGCAGGCATCACAGTCCGGGGTGCCGGGCACGCAGATGGTCGCGCCCAGGTCCATGAGGGCCTGGTTGTAGTCGCCGGGCCGGTCTGCGGGCATCTGCCGCCGGGCCTCCTCTGTCAGGCAGCGCAGGGCCGCGGGCTTGGAGGCGTCCTCCGCTTCGTCCGTGCGCCGGGCGAAGACGCGGATCAGGTTGCCGTCCATGGCGGGCACGGGCTCGTCAAAGGCGATGGAGGCGATGGCCGCGGCGGTATAGGGCCCGACGCCCGGCAGCAGGCGCAGGGCCTCCGTCGTGGTCGGGAACTGGCCGCCCAGCTCGTTCACGATCTTCCGGGCCGCCTTGTGCAGGTTCCGGGCCCGCGTGTAATAGCCCAGCCCCTGCCAGGCGCGCAGCACGTCCTCCTCGCCGGCCTCGGCCAAGGCCTGCACCGTGGGGAAGCGGGCGAGGAAGCGCTCGTAATAGGGCACCACGCTCTCGGTCCGGGTCTGCTGCAGCATGATCTCGCTGAGCCAGACGCGGTAGGGGTCCTTCGGGCCGCGGAAGGCGAAAACGCGCCGGCAGCTGTCGTACCAGCTGAGGAGGCGCTGGGCGAATGTTTCAGTCATGTCAGCGGGCCTGCTCCTTCTCCTGCTTCTGGCCCCGGAACAGCCACGCCCGGGCGACGGCGTTGGCCGCGCGGATATAGCCGGGGCGCAGGGCGCGGTCGGCCTTTTTCAATTCGTCGATGATGGAGATGTGCTGGGGGCAGCGCTTCTCGCAGCGCCCGCAGGCCACGCACTTGGACGCAAAGGGCGGGTCCTTCTGCAGGCTGACGGCCTGGAAGTACTCGAACTGGCCGGAATGCTTGTTCTCGGTGTACATGCGGTTCCAGCAGCGGAAGGCGGCGGGGATGTCCACGCCCTGGGGGCAGGGCATGCAGTAGCCGCAGGCGGTGCAGCCCACCTGCAGTTTGGAGTTGATGATGCTCCTGAGCTGCTCATACAGCGCGTGATCCGCCTCTGTCAGCATCCCGGGCCGGCTCTCGTCCGCCCAGCGGCAGTTCTCCTCCACCATGGCCAGGCTGTTCATGCCGGAGAGCACGCAGGTGACGCCGGGCTGATCGTACAGCCAGCGGAAGGCCAGCTCCGCGGGTTTTCTGTCAGGCGCTTCGCGGCCGATCAGGGCCCGGGCCTCCTCCGGTAGGGCGCTGACCAGCTTCCCGCCGCGCAGGGGCTCCATGATGATCACGGGGATGCCCTTTTCCTCCGCCGCCTCGAGGCCGCGGCGTCCGGCCTGGGTGTGCTCGTCGAGGTAGTTGTACTGGATCTGGCAGAAATCCCAGTCGTAGTCGTTCAGGATGCTCAAAAACTGGTCGGTGTTCCCGTGAAAGGAGAAGCCGATATTCACGATCTGCCCGGAGGCCTTTTTCTCCGCGATCCACTCGCGGATGCCGTAGCCCACCAGCTTCTGCCAGGAGCGCAGGTCCGTGAGCATGTGCATCAGGTAATAGTCGATATGGTCCATGCGCAGGCGCTTAAGCTCCTCCTGGAAGAAGCGCTCGATGGCCGCCGGGCCGGTGACCAGGTACTGGGGCAGCTTGGTGGCGATATACACCCGGTCCCGCAGCTTTTCCTTTTCCAGCACCGCGCCCAGGGCGACCTCGCTGCCGGGATAGGTGTAGGCGGTGTCAAAATAGTTGACGCCCAGCTCCACCGCGCGCCGGATCTCCCGCGCGGCCTCGTCCAGGTCGATGCCCGGCCCGCTGCGGGACAGCCGCATGCAGCCGAAGCCCAAGAGCGAGATGTCGCGTCCGTATTTGTCTTTCCTGTACTGCATCATTCGTCATCCTTTCCACGGAGTTCAGCATAACACGCGACTATTCAGACATGCTGTGTATAGAGGGACGAGCTTCGGTTCTTTTCGGCACGGAATCCCGGAGTCCGCCGATTTATTCGGCGGATGGCGAAGCCACCCGAAGGGCCGTATCCCGCCGCGCCCTGTGGGCGATGAAGGCGGGAGAAGGCCCAGTGAGCCACAGAGCATAGAACGTGTCAGCGTTCTATGCGACAATGGCGAACTGAGGCGATGGGATGGGAGTGCTGAAAAGAACATGCCGAGGGGATTATTAAGGGGGCACACCCTTGATTCAAATCCGCAGCGGCGGCATGTACGGCGCGAGGACGATTCCGCGACAGCGGAATCTACCTTGCGGATTTGCCGCCCGGGAGCCCGTCAGGGCGACAGGCAAATCTGTTGGGGGGTTCCGTAGGGGGGACGTGAGTCCCACCTGCGGTGACTGTTCAGGCTTCGGCTGAACAGTCACATATAAAAAAATCCGTCATAAGGGTCAACCCATTATGTCGGACGTGCGCGACCATACGGTCGCGAACAGGAAACCCAAGATGCCGCTGCCCTCTGTATATTTCACCCGCTCCTAAGAACAGGCCGGAGCTCTGCGCGGTCATTTGCCGTCCCCTGGCATGCCGTAAGGCATGGGGGCGTGACAGCCGAACCTGAAAACGACCCGAGCCCCGTTAATTGAAATGTGGGGAACAACAGAGAACTGGCGAACATCCCAGGACATCCCTGTGCCTGATAGTATAGGCAACGCAGCCCGAAAAGTCAATGTCAGAATCGGTTACCAGATTATTGATTGGAGGGTTTTGGCGGGGATTCTTCTGGTAATGGGGGATAAGAAGAGTGATAAGTGATAAGAGATGAGTGATAAGTTCAGGTGCGGATCCCGCCGCTGCGCTATGGGATTCGGTTTTATTACAAGATTTGTTCGCCAATTTCTGTCCGCATCATCGCTGAAAGCCAATAAACAAAGGAAGATACAATCTTGATTTCCTTGTAGGGGCGGGACACTGGCCCGCCCGTCCAGTTGGCGTAAAACGTTTAGGAAGGTAGAAGAATTATTGCTTGCACTATCTATAATGAATTTACGCGCAACAAGGCGGACGGGCCAGTGTCCCGCCCCTACAGTTGTACCGATCTTGTCCCTTTCTTTGTTTCTGGTTGGAGAGCGACGATTTATAAATCAAAGAAATCGCGCAAGCGATTTCCACCTGAACTTATCACTTATCTCTCATCACTTATCACTTTCCCCGCCGCTTCTTCCTTCCGCACAAAATTTTTCTTGTCATCCGACCCGTAAAGGTATATTATAAGAAGGCTGCGGTGAAGGCCGCGCATAGAGCACGAAAGGATGATCCCTCATGAAAAACGTGACTGCCAACGAATTACGTGCCATGTTCCTGAAATTCTTCCAGGACAAGGGCCATCAGCTGATCCCTTCCGCCTCGGTCATCCCCGAGAATGACCCGACGGTGTTGTTCACCACTGCGGGCATGCACCCGCTGGTTCCCTATCTGATGGGCCAGAAGCACCCCATGGGCACCCGGCTCACCGATGTGCAGAAGTGCATCCGCACCGGCGATATCGACGAAGTGGGCGACATGAGCCACCTGACCTTCTTCGAGATGCTGGGCAACTGGAGCCTGGGCGACTATTTCAAGAAGGAAATGATCCCCTGGAGCTGGGAATTCCTGACCAGCGAGAAATATCTGGGCCTGCCCAAGGACAAGCTGGCCTTTACCGTGTTCGAGGGCGATGAGGACTGCCCCCGCGACGAGGAGGCCGCCAACCTGTGGCGCTCCTGCGGCGTGAAGGACGACCACCTGTTCTACCTGCCCAAGGAGCACAACTGGTGGGGTCCCGCCGGCATCACCGGCCCCTGCGGCCCGGACACCGAGATGTTCATGATCGTCAAGGAGCCCTGCGGCCCGGATTGCTCTCCGGCCTGCCACTGCGGCGCATACCTGGAGATCTGGAACGACGTGTTCATGCAGTATAACAAGCAGGCCGACGGCACCTTCATCCCGCTGTCCCAGAAGAACGTGGACACGGGCATGGGCCTGGAGCGCACCGTGTGCGTGCTCACCGGCAAGAAGAGCGTGTATGAGACCGATCTGTTCGCGGACATCCTGGCGAAGATCGCCGAGCTCTCCGGCCACACCTACGGCGAGAGCGAGGAGACCACCCGCGCCTTCCGCATCATCGCGGACCACATGCGCACCTCCACCTTCATCCTGGGCGACCCGCGCGGCGTGTCCCCGTCCAATGTGGACCAGGGCTACATCCTGCGCCGCCTGATCCGCCGCGCTGTGCGTTTCGGCATGAGCCTGGGGATGCCCGAGGGCTTCACCGCGGAGATCTCCAAGGTCATCATCGCGCAGTACGCCCACGTCTATCCCGAGCTGGAGCAGAACAGCGCTTTCGTGCTGGAGCAGCTCAAGCTGGAGGAGGACCGCTTTGCCCGCACCCTGCGCCAGGGCGAGAAGGAGTTCGAGAAGGTCTACAACAACATCCAGAATACCCGCGCGCTGCTCTCCGGCATCCTGACCGTGGAGGACAAGGTCGCGCTGGCGAAGGAGCTGGCCCAGACCAAGCGCCTGCGTCCGTCGCCCGACATGATGCCCATCATCGAAGCCGCCAACGCCGGCGATCAGGACGCCCTGGTCTCCGCCATCGACGCGCGCATGGCGACCCTGAACGTGCTGGACGGCCGCAGCGCCTTCAAGCTGTACGATACCTACGGCTTCCCCATCGAAATGACCAAGGAACTGGCCGCAGAAAAGGGCCTGAGCGTGGACGAGGAGGCCTTTGCGGAGCGCTTCAAGCAGCACCAGGAGACCAGCCACGCCGGCGCGGAGCAGCGCTTCAAGGGCGGCCTGGCGGACCACAGCGTGCAGACCGCGTGCCTGCACACCGCCACCCACCTGCTGCAGGCAGGTCTGCGCAAGGTCCTGGGCGACGAGGTGCACCAGAAGGGCTCCAACATCACCGCAGAGCGCCTGCGCTTTGACTTCACCTTTGGCCGCAAGGTCACGCCCGAGGAACTGAAGGAAGTCGAGGCCTACGTGAACGAGGCCATCAACGCGAAAGCGCCCATCACCAAGGAAGAAATGACCGTAGCCGAGGCCAAGGCGCAGGGCGCCATGGGCCTGTTCGAGAGCAAGTACGGCGACCGCGTGAGCGTCTACACCATGGGCAAGTTCTCCAAGGAGATCTGCGGCGGCCCCCACGCCGTCAACACCGGCGACCTTGTCAGCTTCAAGATCCAGAAGGAAGAATCCTCCTCCGCCGGCGTGCGCCGCATCAAGGCGACCATCGGCAGAGATATCAATCAGGCGGGGGAAACGCTGTAAAGGGATAAGTGATGAGAGATAAGTGATAAGTTGCGGTTGAAACTGCGCAGAGCGCAGTTTCGACTATATCGCCTGCCTGCGGCAGGCCGCAGCGATCTTACAAACTCCGTAACGCAGTGAAGGAGTTTGCACCTGAACTTATCACTCATCACTTATCACTTATCACTAACACATCCCTGTCCCAAATAGAAAAGGCGCCCACCCACTCGTGTTGGTCGGCGCCTTTTTTCGTGCTGTGTGCAAAAAGGAACGATTGACGGCGCGAATTGAATTTGCTATACTTATACTAATAATAAAGATGTGGAGGCGACAGAATGTTTGGACGGCGTTCTGACGGATACCTGATCAAAAAAATCGACCCCATCGTGGCGATGATGCCGCATATCATGCCCCAGCGCAACGACGCTATGGTGCAGCTGGAGTATGAGATCGACTACGGGAAGCTGGCCCGCTATGTGGTTAAGAAGGAGCAGGAGACGGGCATCAAGCTCCGCTTCATGGACGTGGTGATCGCGGCCTTCGTGCGCACCATCGCCGAGCTGCCGGAGCTGAACCGCTTCATCATCAACAAGCGCATCTACGCGCGCAACACGCTCTCCGTGTCCTTCGCGGTGCTGCGCTCCAACGGCGAAAACGTCTCCGACGTGGACGAAAACACCACCAAGTGCTATTTCGATCCCCATGATACCATCTACCAGGTGTCGGACCGCATCACGAAGATCATCGACCAGGCCCGGCAGCCCGACGCGGACAACGCCACCATGCGCGTGGCCTCCGCGCTGCTCAAATCGCCCATCGCGCGCCCGGCGGTCTCCCTGCTCAAGTGGATGGACAAGCACGGCATCATGCCGCGCTTCGTCATCGACGCGAGCCCCTTCCACACCAGCCTGTTCCTGACCAACAACGCGTCCGTGGGTCTGCCGGCGGTGTTCCACCACATCTACAATTTCGGCTCCACCACCATGTTCTGGAGCATGGGCGCGCCGCGTAAAAAGATCGACCTGGACAAGGACGGCAAGGCGGTACGCACCCGCGTGATGCCCATCGGCGTCACCGTGGACGAGCGCGTGGCCGCGGGCCGCGTCTTCGGCATGATGATCGCGCGCATGATGCGCTATTTCAATGACCCCTCCCTGCTGGAGCAGCCCCCGGAACAGGTCAACTGGGACGAGGGGCACGAGGTGAAGCTCGCTCCCTGACGTTTGCTCGCAGTGAAATACAGCACCGCTGTGTGAAATGGCCCTCCAGACTGTGAAATGCTGCTTACGCAGCGTGAAATACGGCCCAGCCGCCTGACGGCTGGGCCGTATGTTGTTATTCTGGGCTATTTAACGTTTGCAATACAATTAGTATTGCAATATGTATTGCAAAATGATATAATGGCGGCGAAAGGGGAGAGGGTATGTCTGAACCGTTTGACTTTGGCCTGCAGGAGATCTCCTTTGAATGGGATGAAGAAAAAGACCGGATCAACTTCATGAAGCATGGCATCCGGTTCAGGACGGCTGCCAAGGTCTTTTTAGATCCATACAGACTGATCCGCGAGGATCTGGAGCATCCTGAGGAGCAGAGGTATGATATCCTCGGACGGGTAGGAAAGGTGCTGTTTGTCGTCTGCACTTTCAGGGAGCAGCAGACGATCCGGCTGATTTCTGCTAGGCTCGCCACAGCGCAGGAGAAAGAGAGGTATGAACATGGTGAAGATGACTTTGAGTGATCTCGATCAGGAGCTGACAGCGGAAGAACTCCGTGAGCTGGAAGACGCGGAAAAGAAAGCGCCTGTATTCGATGAGGACAGTCCGCTGATGAGTAAAGAACAGCTGATGCAGTTCAAGCGCATCAATCACCAGAACAGGACCAAGCCTACGATCTCGCTGCGCATCTCCCCGGATACGCTGCGCAAAGCGAAGGAATATGGGAAAGGCTATACAGGCCTGCTGAGCCGTCTGCTGGACGAGGCGATCAATGATGAAGAACTGGTCCGGAAGTGCGTGTGAAACGGGGTCGCCCGCCCATTGACAAATCCGGAATTTGTACTATAATTGAAGCACTTGCCGGATGACGGGGAATACGTCTCCGGGGAAAGCGGCGCAAGAGAGCGCGGATCATGGCTGAAAGTCCGCGCCGCAGGCATCCCGGAGGTACCAGCTCCTGACGGCGGGCGGTCAATGGCCGTTATCCCATTATGGAGTGGTTATCAAGCAAGCGGGGTGGAACCGCGGATGCGATCGGCATTCGTCCCAGCAATGGGGCGGGTGCCGTTTTATATTTGCGGCCAGCGCGGCACATCAACATTTTTTAGGAGGAACACGGAATGAAGATCCTGTACAACGACGGCCATGTGGCTGAATGCCCCGCAGAACTGGAACTGGATACCCTGCGTCACTCTGCCGCGCACATCATGGCGCAGGCGGTCAAGCGCCTGTATCCCCAGGCGCACTTCGCCTACGGACCAGCCACCGAGAAGGGCTTCCACTATGACATCGACCTGGGCGACGTGAAGCTGGGCGACGAGGACCTGCCCGCCATCGAAAAGGAGATGCAGAAGATCGTCAAGGAGAACCTGCCCTTCAAGGTCTATCCGCTGCCCCGCGAGGAGGCCGTGAAGCTGATGGAGAGCCGCGGCGAGATCTACAAGGTGGAGCACATCTCCGACCTGCCCGAGGACGCGACCATCACCTTCTACCAGCAGGGCGACTACATCGATATGTGCGTGGGCCCGCACCTGACGTACACCAAGGCGCTCAAGGCCTTCAAGCTGACCGCCCTGTCTGGCGCTTACTGGAAGAATGACCAGAAGAACAAGATGCTTACCCGCATCAACGGCGTGGCCTTCCGCAACGCCGAGGAGCTGGCCGCCTACGAGAAGGAGATGGAGGAGGCCCGCGCCCGCGACCATCGCCGCATCGGCAAGGACATGAGCCTGTTCATGACCGACGATCTGGTGGGCAAGGGCCTGCCCATGTTCCTGCCCAAGGGCTATGTGATCTGGCAGCAGCTGGAGAATTATATCCGCGACAAGGAGGTCATGCTGGGCTATCAGCACGTGATGACCCCCTGCGTGGGCACCGTGGACCTGTACCGCACCAGCGGCCACTGGGAGCACTATAAGGACAATATGTTCCCCGCCATGGAGGTGGAGGGCGAGAGCTTCGTGCTGCGCCCCATGAACTGCCCGCACCACATGCGCATCTATGCCAACCGTCCGCGCAGCTACCGCGACCTGCCCCTGCGCATCGGCGAGATCGCCCATGACTTCCGCTTCGAAGCCAGCGGCACCCTGAAGGGCATCGAGCGCGGCCGTCACTTCTGCCAGAACGACGCGCACCTGTTCGTGACCCCTGAGCAGATCAAGGACGAGGTCGCCAGCGTGGTGGACCTGATCTTCAGCACCTACAAGGATTTCGGCATCACCGACTACCGCTGCGTGCTGTCCCTGCGCGACCCGGATGACAAGGTCAAGTACCACCAGGATGACGCCATGTGGGAGAAGGCCGAGAGCGCCCTGCGCGAGGTGCTCCGTGAGCTGAACATCGACTTTACCGAAGAGATCGGCGAGGCTGCCTTCTACGGCCCGAAGCTGGACGTGAACGTGAAGCCTGCCGTGGGCGCGGAATACACCCTGTCTACCTGCCAGCTGGACTTCTGCCTGCCTGCCAAGTTTGACCTGAAGTACATCGACAAGGACGGCAGCGAGAAGACCCCCGTGGTGCTGCACCGCGCCATCCTGGGCAGCCTGGACCGCTTCATGGCCTACCTGATCGAGGAGACCAAGGGCGTCTTCCCGCTGTGGCTGGCGCCCGTGCAGGTGAAGGTCCTGCCCGTCAGCGACAAGAGCATGGAGTACGCGGAGAAGGTCTATCAGCAGCTGCGCGAGCGCCGCATCCGCGTGGAGCTGGACGACCGCAACGAGAAGATCGGCTACAAGATCCGCTATGCGCGCCAGGTGGACAAGGTGCCCTACATGCTGATCCTGGGCGAGAAGGAAGTGGCGGAAGGCAACGTCTCCGCCCGCGACCGCGCCACCGACCAGACCGAGGCCTACACGCTCGAAGAGTTCGAGAACAAGGTGCTCCGGGAGATCGCCGAGAGGAAATGAGCCTGCGGGAATGTCAAAAAATTGGCATAGAGTTGACGCAGGAGACAAAATCCTCTAAAATGATATCAGCAATATAAGGAGGCTTCTCTCATGGACATCCGTTATTCCTGCAACCAGCGCGATTTCAAGCGCTACACCACCGAGGAGACCCGCAAAGAATTCCTGATCGAGACTCTGTTCACCCCCGACACGGTGAACGCGGTGTACAGCCATGTGGACCGCATGGTCACCCTGGGCATCATGCCGGTCAATGAAAAGGTGCCGCTGGACAAGGGCATCGACATCTGGCACAACTTCGGCACCGAGTACTTCCTGGAGCGCCGGGAGCTGGGCATGTTCAACGTGGGCGGCAGCGGCAAGGTGACCGCGGACGACCAGGTGTACGAGCTGGGCTACAAGGACTGCCTGTACCTGACCCGAGGCGTGAAGTACGTGGCCTTCGAGTCGGATGATCCTCAGAACCCCGCCAAGTTCTATATCGTCTCCGCACCGGCGCACTGCAGCTATGAGAACAAGCTCATCAAGATCGCGGATGCCGCCAAGCGCCCCGTGGGCGCGGTGGAGACCAGCAACAAGCGCGTGATCAACCAGTTCATCCATCCCTCGGTGCTTCAGACCTGCCAGCTTTCCATGGGCATGACCCGGCTGGACACGGGCTCCGTGTGGAACACCATGCCCGCCCACACACACGAGCGCCGCATGGAGGTCTACTTCTACTTCGAGGTCCCGGAAAACCAGGTGGTCTTCCACATGATGGGCGAAGGCCAGGAGACCCGCCACATCGTCATGCAGAACGAGCAGGCCGTCATCAGCCCCTCCTGGTCCATCCACGCCGGCGCCGGCACCAGCAATTACACCTTCATCTGGGCCATGGGCGGCGAGAACCAGGCCTTCGACGACATGGACGAGATCCCGACCACGGAACTAAGGTAAAGTGATGAGTGATGAGGGATAAGTGATAAGTTGCGGTAGAAACGCCGTGAACGGCGTTTCAGACCATACCGCGGCGAAGCCGCACACAATGGATCGACCAAATGCCGGAGCGAAGCAGAGGCATTTGCACCTGAACTTATCACTTATCTCTTATCATTTATCTCTTACTACTTATCATTCCATAAAGGTGAAGATCATGAAAGAATACAAACTGGTCTACCTGAACAAGGGCCTCAAATTCTCCATGGAGAAGGACCTGGAGCAGGCTGAAACCATCATCAATCAGTATGTTGCCGAAGGCTGGACGCTGCAGCAGATCACCGCGCGGGGAGAAGTGGGCGTGATGATCGGCGTGTTCTATAAGGAAAGCAAGTTATAACCCCCACTTTTGTAACCATCATAAGGAGGAACCAGAGCATGGACATGAAAGCATTCTCCCTCGAGGGCAAGGTCGCCTGGATCACCGGCGCGAGCTACGGCATCGGCTTCGCCATCGCGGAAGCGTTCGCGGCGGCTGGCGCGACCATCGTTTTCAACGATCGGGGCCAGGAGCAGCTGGAGCGCGGCCTGGAGAACTACAAAAAAGCGGGCATCAAGGCCTATGGCTATGTCTGCGACGTCACGGATGAAGAAGCTGTGCAGAACACCGTCAAGAAGATCGAGGAGGAAGTCGGCACCATCGATATCCTGGTCAACAATGCCGGCATCATCAAGCGCATCCCCATGACGGAAATGTCCGCCGCGGACTTCCGCCAGGTGGTGGATGTAGACCTGAACGCGCCCTTCATCTGCGCGAAGGCGGTCATCCCGGCCATGATCAAGAAGGGCCACGGCAAGATCATCAACATCTGCTCCATGATGAGCGAGCTGGGCCGTGAGACCGTGTCCGCCTACGCGGCGGCCAAGGGAGGCCTCAAGATGCTGACCCGCAACATCTGCGCCGAGTACGGCCAGTACAATATCCAGTGCAACGGCATCGGCCCGGGCTACATCGCGACCCCGCAGACCGCGCCGCTGCGCGAGCGTCAGCCCGACGGCAGCCGTCATCCCTTCGATCAGTTCATCATCGCCAAGACGCCCGCGGCGCGTTGGGGCGAAGCCACGGACTTGCAGGGCCCGGCGGTCTTCCTGGCCTCCGACGCCTCCAACTTCGTCAACGGCCACATCCTCTACGTGGACGGCGGCATCCTGGCTTATATCGGAAAACAGCCTTAACCGCCCCTGAAGGGAGACAACATGCAGACTTATACTCAGATCGGTCTGCGCCTGCACGACGCCGCGCCCGGCACTTTGGCCGAGCGCGCGTCTGTTGCGAAGGCGCAGGGCTTTACCTGCTGCCATCTGGCGCTGTCCAAGACCCTGGGCAAGGAATACATGCAGCCCGGGGCGCTGACCCCCGGCTTCGCCCGGCGGGTGATGGACGACCTGCAGGGCCTCGACACCGCGGTGCTGGGCTGCTATCTGAACCTGGCGACCCCGGACATGGAGGAATACCGGGCGGCGGTCAAAAAGTACGTGGCGCACCTGCGCTTCGCGCGCTGGATGAACGCCGCGCTGGTGGGCACCGAGACCGGCGACCCTAACAAAGAATACAAGTATGACCCGCTGACCAGCCATACGGACGCGGCCCTGGACCTGTTCATCCGCCGGCTGGCGCCCGTGGTGGAGGAAGCGGAGAAGCTCGGGACGATCATCGCCATCGAGCCGGTCTTCAAGCACATCGTGTCCGACGGACGCCGCGCGCGGCAGGTGCTGGACGCCATCCAGTCCCCGAACCTGGGCATCATCTTCGACCCGGTCAATATCCTGCATGAGAGCAATCTGGAGGACGCCGGCCGGATCATCGACGAAGCCATCGACCTGCTGCAGGACGACGTGCTGGTGGTGCACATGAAGGACTATGTGCTGAAGGATGACGGCACCATGAAGGCCGTCGCCGCCGGCACGGGCCTGATGGACTATACTGCCATCGGGGAGTTCGTCGCGGAAAAGAAGCCCTCCGTGCAGATCACCCTCGAAAACACGACCCCCGACAACGCCGAACAGGCGAGAAGGTTTGTGGAAGAACTCATCAGTAAATAATTAGGAATGAGGAGTGAGGAATGAGGAGTTGCGGAAGGAATCGCTCCGCGATTCCGATCCATATCGCCTGCCTGCGGCAGACCGCAATGATCGGACAAACTCCGTAACGCAGTGGAGGAGTTTGTACCTGAACTCCTCACTTCTCATTCCTCACTCCTCACTTCTATATCTCTCCACCTGAAAGGGGAGTAAGTTCTATGGCCAAGAAAAAAATGATCATGATCGCCGATGACGAGCTCGCCATCCACGAGAGCCTCAGGATCTACCTGACCCGCGAGGGGTACGAGGTCTTTTCGGTCTTCCGCGGGGACGAGGTCATGAGCGCCTTTGAGCGTATGCGGCCCGATCTGGTCATCCTCGATATCATGATGCCCGGCCGCTCGGGCACGCAGGTCTGCACCGACATCCGCGCGGTGAGCATGACGCCCATCATCATCCTGACCGCCAAGGGCGAGGAAGTGGATAAGCTGCTGGGCTTTGCTTTGGGCGCGGACGACTATATCGTCAAGCCCTTCAGCCCCCGCGAGGTGGTCAGCCGCATCGCGGTCATTTTCCGCCGCCTCAACCGCATGGAGTCCGAGCCGGACGATCATCTGCTGAGCATCGGGCACACGAGCATCGACCTCAAGTGCTACGAGGTGCGGGTGGACGGCCAGGCCGTGGTGCTGTCGCCCAAGGAGGTGGAGATCCTGCACCTGATGGCCAGCCATCCTAGGCAGGTCTTCACCCGGGAGCAGCTCCTGGACAATATATGGGGTTTTGATTTTGACGGCGATCCGCGGGTGGTGGATACTTCCATCAAGCGGATCCGGAAAAAATTGCCCGAAAACGCGGGGCTGGTCCTGAGATCGGTCTATGGCGTCGGGTACAAAGCGGAGCCGGAAGAAGATGCGTAAGTGGCGGGAGCTGCCGCTGCTCACCCAGTTCGGCCTGATGATTGTGCTGCTGCTGATCATTTCGGCGGCAGCACTTTGGCGTATCAGCGGGCAACTATCGGACAGGACGTTTACCGGCACGGACCAGGCCGAGCTTTCCCGTGCGGTGGAAACGGCGGAGGACTGGCTCAACCGCCTGGACAGGGGCCAGGCCGACCGGGAGGCGCTGCAGCAGTGGGTGAACCCGGAATTGAACCCCAGCCAGGTGTTCCTGATGCTGCTGGACCCGGACCGGCGCGCCATCGCCTTTTCGGATAACGGCGTCGCCTACTTCGGCCACGAGCGCGTCCATCGCTTGACCAACCGGCTGGACCGGGAAGGCGAGATCGGCCTGACGGAGCGGGAGACGGGCACCTGGGCCATCGTCAGCGGCAAGAAGACGAGTGCGGGCTACTATATCCTGGCCGGCAAGCCGACCCGCGAGTACCGCAGCGCACTGGCCCGCTACCGCAACCGCCTGGTCATGTGGATCATCCCAGGCCTGCTGCTGCTCAGCGGCCTCTTGCTGCTGCTCAGCACGGTCTCCGCCAGCCCGCTCAGGAAGCTGAAGAACGCGGCCCAGGCGGTTGAGCGCGGGGAGACGGTGCGGCTGGATACCAACCTGCCCGGCGAGGCCGGCGCGGTGGCCCTGGCCTTCAACAGCATGTCCCAGAAGGTCTCCGCCACCATCGCGGACCTGGCCCGGGAGAGCGAGAACAAGCGCCGCCTGCTGGAGGCGCTGGACGAGGGCATCATCGCCCTGACGCCGGAAGGCGGACTGCTGGACAGCAACAGCGCGGCGAAAAGGCTGCTGGGGGAGAATACGCCTGCCTGGAATGAGGTCATGGACGGGCTCGGGAAAACGCTGACCAGGCAGCAGCCCGACCGGCTGAGGATCCAGAAGGGCGAGGACGTGCTGGAGGCAGTCATTACCATGCTGCCCGCGGAAGGCGTGCGCAGCGGCGCAATGGCGGTCATCCGGGATATCACCGAAGCGGAGCGCCTGGAGCGCACGCGGTTCGACTATGTGGCGAATATCTCCCACGAGCTGCGCACGCCCCTGGCCAACATGCGCGGCCTGTCCGAGGGCCTGCGGGACGGCCTGGTGACCGACGAGCAGGAGCGGATGCGCTATTACGGTATCATCGTGGACGAGGTGCGCCGGCTCTCGCGCCTGGTCAACGACCTGTTGGAGCTGTCCGGCCTGCAGTCCAATCCCGCGGCCTTTGAGATGGAGCGCGTGGAGCCCACGGAGCTCATGTTTGAGCTCTTCGAGCTGAACAAGCAGTCCTTCTCCGAGCATCAGCAGGCCCTGCTCCTGGACCTGCCCAATGAGGACCTGCCCCAGATCATCACCAATGAGGACCGCCTGAGCGAGGTGCTGACCATCTTCCTGGACAACGCGCGCAAGTATACGCCCGCGGGCGGGCAGATCACCCTGGGCGCGCACGTGGTCACCACGGACGGGCTGGAGACGGGCATCCGCTTCTTCGTGCGCGACAACGGTATCGGCATCGACGAGGAGGCCCAGAAGCACATCTTTGATCGCTTCCATCAGGCGGATAAGTCCCACGCCTCCAAGGGCAGCGGCCTGGGCCTGTCCATCGCCCGGGAGATCCTGCTGAAAATGAAGGTGGAGATCGCCCTCAAGAGCGCTCCTGGCGAGGGCAGCGAGTTCTCCTTCGTCCTGCCGGTGCCATGAAAGACGCTAATCTTAGGAAAGTGACAAAGCTGTTATGTCCGGACGTTGGCGGACGTTAGGGAACACCCTCATCCGTCACGCCTTCGGCGCGACACCTTCCCCCATGGATGGGGGAAGGCTTTGTTGCGTTCCGCTGCTTGATTGAACGAAAAGACGCACTGCAATTGTTGGCTTTTGTACAAATTCTGAAGTGAAGGCTCCAAAAGCCTTCCCCCATCTATGGGGGAAGGTGTCAGGCGATAGCCTGACGGATGAGGGCGTTCACCTACAATTACTAACAACCATTTTTCAAACGACAACAGAGCCCTTAAGAAAACTGAAAACAAAAGACCGCCTGAACGGGTTTTCTGCCGTCAGGCGGTCTTATTTTTGCCTGCAAACGCAGGCAAATACTGTAATTATCCGAGGATATCCGCCGAGTGATCCTTTCCTGCGGCGGAGGGCAGGGACAGGCCCATCAGCCCAGCGATGGTGGGGGCGACGTCGCGCATGGGCATTTCGGGCAGCTCGATCCCCGCCCGGACGCCCCGTCCCCAGACGGCAAAGAGGCAATTTTCCGCGCTGTGTCCCGGGCCGAAGCCGTGGGTGGCTTTTTCGCGCTTGTTCTCGTCCAGACCGTCGCTGAACACCACCTGGTCTGCGGCCTCGCAGGCGAAGGCGACGCCGGGCGCCGCGTGAAGCCGGTCCAACTCCTGACGCGAGTACAGGCGCTGGATGCCGTTCTTCGCCAGATGCTTTTGCAAAAGCGCTATGGCCTTTGCCGGGTCCGCGTCCTCCCTCTGGGCGAAGAAATAGGCGCTCTCCCCGTTGCTCTGGACGCCGAAATCGTCGGAAAGGCCCAGCTTTTTCAGGCCTGCCGTCAGATCGACGGTGATCGAGATGTCGGACTGCCCGTGGTCGCTGACGGCGATCAGCAGGGCGTCCTCCATGCCCGGGGTTTGCTCTATGGCCTGCCGGATGGCGGCGAGCCTGTTCTCGTTCCGGTGGATGGCTTCGACCGCTTCCGGGCTGAAGGTGCCGTGGTGATGGCGCATCTCGTCCAGGTCGATCAGGTGCACGGCGGTCAGGTCCGGCTGCTTTTTCCGGATGGTGTGCGCCGCGATGGCTGCGGCGTAATTGCTGAGGCCGGGCTCCTTAATGCCCTGCCGCAGGAAGCCGTAGCGGGCTTCGGAGGCCAGGATGAACACGGGGGACCCGAAGGTCAGGGTTTTGACCACCAGGTTTTCCCCGGGCAGGAGATGGATCTCCGGGAAACACCACCGCACCGCCGGATTTTTGCAGCCTACGGGCCACAGGATGGAGCAGCTTTTCCCGCCGGCCTCCCGCACCGCGTCAAAGAGGGTGGGCACCGCAATGTGCTTCCGCTCCCAGTACCAGCGCCGCGCGCCGGGCGGCGTGTCCGGCTGAAAGGGCTGGTTCTGCCCGATGAGGGTCTGATCCGGATCGCAGCCGGTGATCAGCGTCGCGTGCGCGGGATAGGTCAGCGCCGGAAAGACGGTCTTCACCTGGCGGCAGACGGCGCCTTCCCGGATCATCCGGCTCAGCCCGCCGTCCGGGGCCAGGTATTGAAAGTCCGCGTCAAAAAAGGCGTCCAGGGAGACCAGCACCGCTTTTCTCATGGCGGGATCCCTCCTTATTAAAGCCCTCAAACAGCAAACGCTGTTTGAGGGCAATGCGGGTTCAGTTCGTTCCGATAAATTTCCGGACCGTGTGATAAAAGAACACCAGGAGACCCTGGATCACAGGGCTTTCGGACGTTCCGGCGAAACCGAGCAGGTTATGGCGGATGGCCTTGAAGAGCTCCGGATCGAAATCGCGGATGGTCTTGACCATGCGGCTGTGCAGGGCGCGGCTCTGCTCGGTATTGATCATATGCTGCTGCGCGCCGGCGGTGCACAGGTTGCCGCAGGCGTTATTCAGCATGTACTGGCGCAGCTTGGCGGGGAATTTCTGCATCTCCGCCCAGGTGTAGGAGCAGGTCATCTGCTCGGCGATATCGGTGATGTTGTCGATGTGCTTGAGCAGCACCTGGTGGTTCGCGGACTGATCCGACCGGCCCACAAAGTAGCCGTACACCGCCTCGGGGCAGTAGTACAGGGTCTTCACATGGGGCAGCGGGCGGTAGATGTACAGGTTGTCCTCATAGAAGCAGTGCTCCGGCAGGACGAGGCCCATGTCCCTGAGCAGCTGCGTGCGGTAGCACAGGGCGTGGATCATGAACTGAGTGGTCATACCCATGCGCTTCGCCTGATCCCAGGTGATGCGCTCCCGCTCCGGAAACGCGCCGCCATAGCGGATGCGGTGCACGGCTTCCCTTTCGGGCCGGTCGTAGACGTAATCGTGCACCACCAGATCGACGGGATCCTCGGCCAGCGTGCGCATATCGTCCAAGAGGGCTTTCAGCGCGGCAGGATCCACGCGGTCGTCGGAGTCCACCACCTTGAACCAGATGCCCTCCGCCATCGCGATGCCGCGGTTGATGCCTGCGCCGTGGCCACCGTTCTCCTGGTGCACGACCCGGATGATGCCGGGGTATTTCGCTGCGTATTCATCGGCGATGGCGCCGGTATGGTCCTTGGAGCCATCGTCGATAATGATGATATCCAATTCATCCCCGCCGGTCAGCAGCGTGTCCAGCGCTTTGGGCATGTACGCCTGGGAGTTATAGCACGGCACGGTGACCGTCAGGAGCTTCCTGTGTTCCACGAAAAATGCCTCCGTAAAGTGATGGCTATATCATAGCAGAATCAGCGGAGAAATGCAAATCCTGTCAGGGATGATTGTGCCTGTCGCTCCTGAGGATCGCGTACACGGCTATGTCGACGATCCCCTGATTGTTTTTTCCGGACTGGCGCAGGATGCCCTCCCGCTGCATGCCGGCCTTCTCCATGACGCGGCCCGACTTCGGGTTGTTCACGTCATGCCTGGCGGTGATGCGGTTCAGGCCAGCTTCGTCGAACAGGTAGTTTTCGACGGCCGTCAGCGCCTCCGGCATGATCCCGCAGCCCCAGTAGGCGCGGCCCAGGCAGTAGCCGATCTCGGCGGCGTCGATTTCCTCGGTCAGATGAACTACCGCGATGTTGCCGATGGGTCGGCCGGTCTCCTGCCATTCGATGGCCCAGTTGAAATAAGCGCCGTCCTCGTAGCGCGGTATCCAGTCGTTCAGCACCATCCGGGTCACATCGACGCTCATATGGGTCGGCCAGGTCAAGTATTTCGTGACCTCCGGGTCCGACGCCCAGTTGCGGTACATGTCTTCCGCGTCTTCGATCCGGAACCGGCGCAGGATGAGGCGGCTGGTTTCGAGGGTGCGGGTGCCCAGCTTTTTCATGGATGATCCCCCTTCGTTTGAAAAAAGGGAGCTGTCGTCCTCAACAGCTCCATATATCGTGTGATGATCAGTTGCTTTTCCCGGCTCCCAGCGCCTGCTTCAGCGTCTCCGCGTTTTTGCGCATGCCGTTTTCATAATCCTCCGCTGTGCCGTCGCCGTCGGTGATAGGGGAGAGCTCGTATACGGGCTGACTCGTTTCCCGGGCGATGACCTGGAGGGCGTCGGAGGAGACGCCGGGCTCGGAGAAGAGCGGGCACAGGTCGTAGCCCCGGATCAGCTCCACCGTTTCCGCGATCATGCGCGGGGAGGGCGCTTCATCCGGCTCCACGGCCACGGAGGCCACCACGTTCAGGTGGAATTCCTCCGCGAAATAGGGATAGGCCTCGTGGAAGGTCACGATATCCCGGGCGGGCAGGTCGTACAGCTGCTCCGAAAGCTCCTCATGCAAGGCAGCCAGGCGGTCCGCATAGAGAGCGGTGTTGGCGCTGATCTTCTCCGCGTGCTCGGGCAGCAGGGCGGCAAGCTGGGCCCCCATGTTCAGTACCATCTGCCGGGCGTTCAGGGCGTTCAGCCAGATGTGGGGGTTCGGGCCCTCGTCCTCCTCGATGAGGTCGATGTGCTCGGAGCAGTTGATCAGGGGCAGGCTGCCCATCTCCTTCTCAAGCAGGGGCAGGAACTGGCTTTCCATGCCCGCGCCGTTGATGATCAGGCACTTGGCCTTGTCCAGGGCCCGCAGGTCGCCGGGCAGCAGCTGGAAGTCGTGCAGGCAGCCCGTGCCAGCCGGTGCGAGGGTCTGCAGCTCCACTTCCGGGACGTCCTTCAGCACGTTTTCCGCGAATATGCGGATAGGATAGAAGGAGCAGACGATGGTGACCGGCTCCGCCAGCGCGGAGGCCATGAGCAGCGCGCAAAGCAGCAGCGCCGCAAGGATCTTTTTCAGCATGGATCGTTTTCCTTTCAAATGGCCTGGAGCTCAGGGCTCGATGGCGGCCAGGGCCAGCTTCTGCAGCACCAGCTCCGCCTGGGGCACATCCGTGTTCTCGCTCAGGAAGCTGAAAATGATGGGCCGGTCCGCAAAGATGATGCCGGTATCATGGGTGATGCCGTCATCCTCGCCGGTCTTGTGGGCGCAGCGGATGCCCTGGCTGTGCAGGTAGAAGGGCATTTTGCCGTTCAGGCGCTGGTTCAACAGGATCTTAAGCATCTCCCTGGAGGCGGCGGGAGAGACGAGTTCCTCCCGGAGCAGAAGGTGGAAAAAGCGCTCGGTGTCCGCCGCGCAGACGGTGTTCTGGATGCCCTGGCGGGAGAGCTCCGACTGCCACAGTTTGCGGCGCAGGCGGGTGCCGCGCAGTTTCAGGCTGTCGATGGTGGCGTTGATGTTGTCGATGCCCAGCTGATCGATCAGCATGTTGGTGGCGGTGTTGTCGCTCAGGATGATCATCAGGGTCACCAGGTCGCCCCAGGGCAGGGTCACAGGCGCACGCATGTAGGTGAGCGCCCCGCAGGAGGGCAGGTGGTTTTCCTCCGTCACGGTGACGGGAGTGTCAAAGTCAAACAGCCCCGCTTCCCGCTGCCGGAAGGCTTCGGCCATGATGAACAGCTTGATGACGGACGCGGCCTGGACCGGCGTGTCGGGGTTGAAGCGGATGCGGTTGATGCCTTCGTCATCCTCGGGATCGTAGATGGAAAAGCTGATGGTGCCCTTCAGGGAGTGGAGCAGTTCAAGGATCTGGTCTTTCTGCATGAAATTCCTCCGTATTTATTTTCCGGTCGAGCCAAAGCCGCCGGTGCGCTTTTCGGTGGCGTCGTCGTCCTCGGTGATGCCGAAGGGGACGAAAACGCCCTGGCAGACGGCGGTGCCGGCCTCAAAGGCGTGGGCGGCGTCCGGACCGGAAAGCTCCAGACGCAGCTTGACCATGATGTGGCCTTCGTTGTCTGCGCCGTAGTAGTCGCTGTCGATGTTGCCGACGGTGTTGGCCAGGCGGGTATACAGCTTGAAGCCGAGCCCGCTGCGGGGCATCAGCATCAGCCACCAGCCGGGCACGATTTTGACCCGCAGGCCCGTGGGGATGACGATATCCTCCCCGGCCTTCAGGCTGAAGGCAAAGGGGGTGCGCAGATCGTACCCGCTGGAGCCCGCCGTGGCGCGCCGAGGCAGGACGATGCTCTCATAGGCCGCGTCGATCCCGGCCTCTGTCAGCGCCGGGAAGGCCTTCCGGGCGGCATCCCGGAACTGGGCCTGGCTCACTTTCTCAAACCGCGCGACGCGCGGAATCTCAGGCTTCAATGGTGTTTCCTCCTTGCGCGGCTGCGGTGGAACGCGGCCCGCGAACAGCATCATAACAAAAATGCAGCGACAATGCAACATTTTCCTGAATGGGGAAGCGCTGATGAGTGTTTACAAGGCGCTTTCCACCTGATATAATTGAAAAAATATGTCTGCCGGCCAAATGGAAAAGTGCCGCAGGCGGAGGAGTTGTGTGCAAATGCCCTTTTCGCTGAGAAAGTATCAAGCGCCGGACTTTGTGCGCCTTGACCTCGCGAACGCCCCTGACGTCACCCTGCGGGAAGCGCCGGCGGACGGGATCGCGCCTGCGGGCTTCCATGCCATGAGCATCTACCCGGAGTACTTCAAGGTGAACGGCCAATGGCTGCTGGCGGAGGAGAGCCGGATGGACTGCGTGCCCGTCTATCGGGAGGGCAGGATCGAGGTCATCGAGCCCCGGCGGCTCAAAAAGGGCGAGCTGGTGGCGGTGGGCCGCACGGAGAACGGCGAAGAGGGCATCTATGTGCATCCCGACGGCTTCCGGGAGGACAAGGCCGCAGCGGACGTGTTCGCCTTCCGGCAGAACCGCTCGCGGGAGACGGCTTTCTCCCGGGATTACGACGAGCTCTACGGCGTGCTGCGCCACGACCGCGACCACGGGAAGATCGTGTGGGTGCTGGGCCCCGCGGTGGCCTTCGATTACGATTCCCGCAACGCCTTCGGCCAGCTGATCCGCGAGGGCTATGTGCACGCGGTGCTGGCGGGCAATGCCCTGGCTACCCACGATCTGGAGGCGGCTTACCTGAGGACCGCCCTGGGGCAGGATATCTACACCCAGAAGAGCCACCCCAACGGCCACTATAACCACCTGGAGACCATCAACCAGGTCCGGCTGCGGGGCGGGATCCCGCAGTTTATCGCGGCGGAGGGCATCGAGGATGGCATCATCTTCAACTGTGAAAAGTACCATGTGCCCTACGTCCTGGCGGGCTCCATCCGGGACGACGGCCCGCTGCCGCCGGTTTACGGCAATGTGTACGAGGCCCAGGACAGGATGCGGGACCAGATCCGCAGCGCCACCACGGTGCTGTGCCTGGCCACCACCCTTCATTCCATTGCCGTGGGCAACATGACGCCCTCCTACCGCGTGCTGCCGGACGGCACCCTGCGGCAGGTCTACTTCTACTGTGTGGATATCTCCGAGTTCACGGTCAACAAGCTGACCGACCGGGGCAGCCTGGCGGCCCGGGGCATCGTGACCAACGTGCAGGATTTTGTGGTGACCCTGAGCAAGGCGCTGGGGGCTGGGAAATAAAAAGCAGCTCTTCAGTTGTCTTATGGAATCTGTGTTCTATTGAGACATGATTACTATTCATTCTAAGTGAACGCCCTCATCCGTCAGGCTATCGCCTGACACCTTCCCCCGAGATCGGGGGAAGGCCTTTTTATAGTTGCCTTACAGAATTACATATCTATGGTTGCAGTGCGTTTGTATGATCAAACGAGCAGCGAGACCCAACGAAGCCTTCCCCCGATTTCGGTGGAAGGTGCCGAGCGCAGTGAGGCGGATGAGGGCGTTCAACTTGTGATATTCTTTCTATCAGTCCTTAACTTTCCGTGAAGAACCGACAAACAAGGCATAAGGCGGAAACGTGCTCGCCTTATGCCTTGTTTTGTTGTGTGTTTTTCGCGGCTTTAGGTGGTTTATTTCGCCGGGATCTCCAGTTCGGCCAGGGGGATCATCCGGTCGAGGAGGGCGGCCTTGAGGACGGCGGTGCAGCCCTTCAAGTCGGCTTCGTCCGGCTGGAAATCGACAGCGGCGGTCAGGCTCTCGGCGGTCAGAGCGGCGTCCCGACTGATCAGGCAGGCCGTCGTCTCGCCGTTCTTGGTCAGCTCCAGCACCAGCGGCACGCGCAGGGGCTGGGTGCCCTGACGGGTAGAGGAGGAGGCGGGCGCGGCGTACAGCCATCCGGCCAGGGCAGGATCCGCCGTCAGCCCGGCGCGCAGGGTATCTCCTTCCAGGGTCAGCGTCCCGGAAAGCAAGGTGTTCAGTTCCTCGCTGCCCTTGAACATATGTCCGCGGACATAGGCGAAGGCCTGCTGGAAGCGCGGCACGTAGAACTGGCTGTCGTGACCGCCGTTTTCGATCAGGAAGGCGTGGTCGACGCCCAGACTGTTCAGCTGCTGGTGCAGCTGGATCGCGGGACGGCCGAAGCCGTAGCTGTCCTGGTTGCCGCAGGAGAAGTACAGGGCGTAATTGCGCAGGTATTCCGCCGGTTCCCTGGTGGCGATGCTGTTGGGGCTCGAATCCCCGCCGTAGCTGAAAGCGCCGAAAAAGGAGACGGCCCCGGTGAAGTAGTCCGGGTTCCGCAGGGCCACGGAGTAGGCCCCCTGGCCGCCCATGGAGCATCCGGCGGTCAGCCGGAAGCGGGCGTCCGGGATGGTGCGGTACTTGCTGTCGATCAGGGGAATCAGCTCGTCGGTGATCATCTTCTCCCACTCGCCGCGCCACCAGCTTTCCTCGCTGGAGTTGGGGATGACCACAATCATCTCATCGAACAGGCCGGCCCGGACGCCTTCGTCCAGCAGCTCGTTCACGCGGTCGGTGCGGTAGGAGGTGTGGTCGGAGTTGAACTGGTGCAGCAGGTACACGGTGGGATAGAACTTGTCAGAGATATAGTAGCTCTCGGGCAGGTAGATCAGGTACTTGTTTTCCACGGTGCCTGGCTTCATGAGAGCCCGGGCCGCGCAGGCGGAGTCAAAGCTCTCCTCGTAGAACCTTGCGCTGGCGCTGCCGCCATACTGCGCCTCGAAGGCGGGCTTGCTGTACAGGCCCACGGGGCCGCCGTACCAGCCGCCCGCGCCGAAGGGCGGGTCATTCCAGGCGCGCACCGCCACGGTGTTCTCGCCGCCGACGTTCAGCAGGGCGGGATCGATCTCGAAGTGGCTGAACACGGCCCAGGTGGTATCGCCGGTGGGCTGGCCCTGCTCATTCATGCCGGTGGCTCCTACTTTGTGTCCGTTCAGGTAGACCTCGCAGCGGTCGTCCACATAGCCGACGGCCAGGACGGGCTCCTGGGTATCGAAGCCCTCCGGCACGGTGAAGGTCCGGGCATAGTAGCCGTTGCCGGTGATGAAGAAGTTGAAGTAGTCGGGGCCGTAGCCGGAACGCACGTTCTCGTCGCTGATGTTGCCGAAGCCCTTCTCCCAGGAGGTTGGGCCCGGCTGCACCACCGGCCAGGCTTCAAAGGTTGCTTTGTCCAGCGCCGTCAGGTCGATGGTCTTCTGCGCGCCCGTATACTGGAAGTGCCAATCGCCCATCAGGTCGATCTGCTGGTTTTCGCCGTCGATGACCGGGTCCTGCACGCGGAGGACCGTGGCCTCCGCCAGGTCCAGATCGGTGTCCAGCAGGGTGACGGACAGCTTGACCGCCGCGTTGGCGCCGGTGATGCCGTTAGTCAGCTCCAGGGTCTCAGTATACTCGCCGGGGCCGGGGATCATTTCCATCATGCCGGAGGAGGCGAGGCTTTCGCCAGTCGCGGGATCCGTCAGGTTCAGAGTGATGATCAGGGGCAGCTCGCCTTCGGCGAAGGTCAGGATGTCCTCGGTCACGTTCACGGTGCAGGTGACCTGGATCTGATCATCCGCGGCAGTCAGGGCGGAGCGGACGGGCTTCACGCTGCCGCTGACCGCGCCGGAGAGGATGCGTTTCGTCATACGATCCAGGACGCGGCGGACGGATTCTTCGGCAAAGGCTTCGTCATAGACGCCGGGCCGGACCGTGAACTCGTGGGCGGCGCTGCCGGTGCCGTAGCCGATCATCAGCGCGCCCAGGTCGTCGGTGGAGCCGGGCAGGTCCGTCCATGGGTCGTCCACCGGGGCATCCATATAGGTGTAGACCTGGTCGAAATACTTGCCGTCCGCGCTGTTCCGGGCCTCCATCCGGTCCCGGATGCTGCCGTACATGGGCAGCCAGGGGTTCTCCTCGCTGGAAAAATCGCCGCGGATGCTGGCCGCCGCGCCGAAGGGACTGTCCTCCGCCAGCAGGAGCGCATAAGCGAGGTACCCACCGCTGCCGGTGCCCATGGCGAGGCAGCAGCCCGGTGCCGCGACGGTGCGGTAGTCCCGGTCGACCTCGGCGATGACCGACTCCATGCCTGTAATGATGCTATCGCCCTGTGCAAAGACCGGCTTGACGATGATCATCTTCGTGCCGGCGCGCTCCTCCATCTGTTTCGTCAGGAGATCGCCGAGGCTGCTGTCATCGGCGCCGATGCCGCTCTGGGGCAGGAGGTAGATGACCGGATAGCGCCGGCCTGGTTCGGCGTCATAGCCGTCGGGGGTGATGACCTGGTATTTGACCGGCGCTTCCTGGGCAAAGGCCGCCGGGGCCAAGGCGCAGAGGATGGCGAGCGCCAGCAGCAGGGACAATGAATGTTTCATGGGGTGCCTCCTTGCAGTATGAAAAGCGGCCTGCCGTAACCGGCAGGCCGTTGAGATAAAGGGTGATTATTTGACCGAGCCGGTGATACCTTCCGCAAACTGCTTCTGCAGGATGAAGAAGATCAGGATGGTCGGCAGGGAAGCGAAGAGAACACCCAGCATCAGCATGCCGTAGTCCACGGTGTAGCCGTTGGACATGTTGGCGACCAGGATGGGCATGGTCTTCACGCTGTTGCCCTTCATGACGGTGCGGGGCCACATGTAGGAGTTCCACGCGCCCATGAAGGTGATGACCGCGGCGGCGGCGTAGGTGGACTTCATCATCGGGAAATACATCCGGAAGAAGATGCCGATCTCGCTCAGGCCGTCGATGCGCGAGGCTTCCAGCGTGTCGATGGGGAAGTTGCGGGAGTTCTGCCTGAACATCATGATCAGGAAGGGGGTGGAGATGCCCGGGATGATGAAGGCCCACACGGTGTTGAGCAGCTTCAGCTGGGACACCATGGTGAACAGGGGAATCAGGGTGGCGACCTGGGGCACCATCATGGCCAGCAGCAGGATGGCGAACAGTTTGTCCTTGCCCTTGTCGTGGTACAATTCAAAGCCATAGCCCGCCAGGGAGCAGACCAGCAGCGCGGCCAGCGTCTGGACGACGGCGTAGAAGAAGGAGTTGCCCATGGCCTGCCACAGGTTGTCCGTGGCGATCAGGTTCTTGTAATTCTCCACCAGGTTGGTCCCGAACCAGATCTTGCCGCGGGCGACTTCTACGGAGGTATTGGTGGCGGCGGTAAACATCCAGTACAGGGGGAATACCGACAGGAAGGCCACAATGGTCAGGAAGATGTAGCTGGGGATCAGCTTGCGCTGGATGTGGGAGACTGCCGGCTTCCGGCTCATTGCTTTCTCAGTCACGCGTATCACCTACTTTCAGGTTGATGAACGCAAGGATGCCCACCAGGATGAAGACGATGAAGGAAAGCGCGGAGGCATAGCCGAAGTTGGCGACGCCCTGTCCCAGAGCGTTATTGTAAATGTAGTGGGACATGGTGATGGTGGCGTTGGCCGGGCCGCCGGAGGTCAGGTTGACCGATTCATCGAACAGCTGCAGGGTACCGTTGATGGACATGATGCCCGTCATGACGATGACCGGGCGCAGCAGCGGCACGGTCACGTGCCAGAAGGTCTTCCAGCCGTTGGCGCCGTCGATGCTGGCAGCTTCGTAGACGGAGTATTCGATGTTCTGGAGGCCCGCCAGGAAGAACACCATGTTATAGCCGGTCCAGCGCCAGAGCAGGGCGATGATGATGACGGCCTTGGCGGTCGTGCTGGTGCCGAGCCAGTTGACGTTCTCCTGGATGATGCCCAGCCCCATCAGGATCGAATTGATCAGGCCCTCCCTGGCGAACAGGGTCTTGAAGATCAGGGAGTAGGAGACCAGGGACGTGGCGCAGGGCAGGAAGATCAGCGTCCTGTACAGGCCGCGGAATTTCAGGTCCTTGTTGTTCAATAGCTGGGCCAGCAGGATGGCCAGGATCAGCATGATCGGCACCTGGATGGCCAGATACAGGAAGGTATTGCCCATGGCGGTCAGGAAGACCTTGTCATTCACCATGCGCGTATAGTTTTTGAAAATGGGTTCCGCCCATTTCAGCTTGGCTGCGGGGCCCGTCTGGAGGGAGGTGATGAACGCTCTCACCATGGGATAGAAGCTCATGGCAAAGATCAGCAGGCTGGCCGGCGTCAGGAACGCCCAGCCGGCGGCTTTCTGCTTTGCCAAAAGGCCGAAGCCTCTTTTCTTATTCATAAGGGGATGTCCTCCCATACGAAAGAATGGTCATAAAACAGGAAGCAGGGAACCGGAACACTCCGGTTCCCTGCGGGATTTCAGAGATCTGATGCCCGGTTAAACAGGGATCAGTAGCCCATGCCCTCCATGTAGAAGAGGCAGGCATCCTCGGCTTCCTTCAGAGCGGTGTCGATGTCGGCACCGTCCTTGATCTGCTGCATGGCAACGCCCAGGTAGCCGCGCAGCACGTAGTGGAAGGGGCTCTCCTCAACGGGGATGATCTTGGAACCCATTTCGGTGATGTCCTTGTAGATGGGCTGGTTGTTGAAGAACGCGACGCCTTCGCCGTACACTTCGGACTGGCCAGCGCTGATGGAGCAGGTGACCACGCCGCCGGTGCGGAGGGCTTCGTCATAGGTCTGCTTGGAGCCGCCGAAGGTGTAGGCCAGGAACTTCTTGGCCAGCTCGACGTTCTTGCAGTTGCCAGTGATGTACAGAGAGGAACCGCCGTTGGTGGCATAGCCTTCGCCGCCGTCCAGGGTGGGCATGGAGGTGATCTGCCACTTGCCGGTGTTCTCAGTGACCTGAGTCATGGTGGGGATGATCCAGTTGCCGTTGATGACGCCCGCGACTTGGTCGCCGACGATGGTCTCATTGGTGTAGCCGGTCCAGTCGTTGGCCAGGATCAGCACATGCTCTTTTTCCATTTCGGTGAGGATCTCGATGACTCTCTTCAGCTTTTCATTGCCGACGACGAAGGGCTTGCCATCCTTCCAGAGGCTCACACCCTCGGCCTGCAGCATCATGTAGGGCAGGTCGTTGCCGCTGCCGTCCATGGAGAGCAGGGCCTTGCCGGTCTTGGCATAGACAGCCTTGCCAACCTCAAGGAATTTGTCCCAGGTGATGCCCTTCATATCCTCGATGGTGTAGCCGGCTTCCTGCAGCAGGTCCACACGATAGGCGGTGATGACGGTGCCGTTGTCCACGGGAGCGCCATAGTGCACGCCGTCGATGGTGGAGTAGCTCTGCTTGACAGCGGTGATGTCATCCCAGTTGATGTCGGCGCCTTCCAGGCTGACCCAGGCATCCGGATAGTTTTCCACGAAGTTCTTGATGTAGCGGTCCTGGAAGAGCACGATGTCGCTCAGCAGGCTGTAGTCACCGGAAGAACCGGCGTTGGTCACGGCGTTTTCCACGTCGCTGGAACCGGAACCGATGGTGATGTCCAGCGCGAAGTCCGGGTCAACATTGGCTTTGTAGTCCGCTTCGGCAGCCCGCAGGGCGTTGCCGTTGAAGTTGTTGTCCCACGCAGTAACGGTCAGCGTTTCAGCCAGGGCAGATGTTGCGGCCAGCACCAGGCACAGGGCCATGATGAGCGCAAGTAGTTTCTTGGTCATAGGAAATCTCCTCCTTTTGATATGAATCGGTTCAACGCCGATTGATTATGTTGAAAGGATAGCACAAATGATTTGTAAAGTCAATGCTGTATCATAATTGTTTGTAAAATCAGGCATCAAAAGCGCTGTAACCTTGCATCCGTCGAGGGTTTCAGCACCTGACTGCCTCAGGGTTCGCCCGGCGGATCAGCCCAATGGCTTCCTGGGAAAGGTCCAGCAGCAGCTTGATTTTCCGGTCCCCTTCCTTGACGATCATCGTGTAATAGGGCACGTCCTCCTCATAGGAGGTGTAGTCGAATTTGGGGATCTTTTCTTCCCCGCCCTTTTTGTAGCGGGCCACGCAGGGGTCGTCCGGCGTTGCCAGGGCCTCCAGGTCGTCGAGACGAAACTCGTGCAGCGCGGTGCGGCCGGTGCTGGCTACCCGCTCGATCAGCATGCGCCCGTCCTCGATGGTGTACTCATACTCCCGGCGGGACGCGTGGCTGTACCAGAAATAAGCGCCTGTGGTCAGCAGGCAGGGCAGCATGAAGCCCGTGGAAAAGAGGATGCCCTGCAGCAAAAACAGCACCGCCAGGAAGATCATGAGCCCCCTGAGGGCCTTTTCCGAGCGCCGTCCCTTCCTTTTGACCGATATGACCATCGTGTTCCCTCCCGAAATCTCTCGCTGATACTGCCATCATAGCAAATCCGCGTCACGGAATCAAGGCCTTTCTTCGGGCCGATCCTGTATTAAACCGGTGTTTATTTTCTGCTTTTTTCCCAAAACAGACATGAAAGCTGATTTGGCGGCAGGAAAAACGCCATTTATGTAGAATAGTATCATCAAAGGCGGCAGTATCCGCGGTTTGCGCCGCCGGAGAGGAGTTACCCGATATGAAGACCAACATCACCGCAAAGAACATGATCGTGACCCCTGGCATCACCAACCGTATCACGAAAAAAACCGCAACCATGGAGAAATACCTGAAGCCGGATACTGAGATGAACGTCCGGCTGCGCCGGGAGGGAGATCGCAGGATCTGTGAGATCACCGTACCACTGGAGGGCGGCGTGACGCTGCGCGCGGAGTCCGCCAACCAGGATAACCTGTTCATGAGCATCGACAGCGCCCTGGCGAAGATGGAGCGCCAGATCCTCCGCCACCGCACCAAGCTCGAAAAGAAGTTCCGCGAAGGCGCCTATGTGGCAGAGCCCGAGTTCATCGAGGAGCCCCAGGTCTACGGCGAGGGCGAGCGCCAGGTGGTGCGCCACAAGACCTTCCCGGTCCGGCCCATGTCCGTGGAGGACGCCGCCCTGCAGATGGAGCTGCTCGGCCACAACTTCTTCGTGTTCGTGAATATCGAGACCGACCGCACCAACGTGCTTTACCTGCGCGCGGACGGCAACCTGGGCCTTCTGGAGCCGGAAGCCTGATATAGATCATTCCAATCAAATGGGGCTGTTGCACAGCAATGTGCAACAGCCCCTTTGTTATTTCCAAGGAAAGGATCCTGAGCTGATCTCCTGCCCCGGGCATTCCATGGCCTTTTCCGTGGAGCGGCAGAGGTACATAGCGCGGAAGAGCTCCGGATAGGTCCGGGCGATCCGGGCATAATACTCCGAGCGGTAGCCGGAGCCGACGATGGCGTAGGACAGCATGCGCATCCCTCCGTTTTTGATCAGTGCAAAGCCATTGTACGCCGGGATGAAAATGAAATCAAGACAGACCCCGGGCCTATGTCAAAAAACCTCAATTGAACAGGTCTGTTTCATACTTGACGCGGGCATTTTCCGGTAATAAAATGGAAGCACAAATAAACAGCACACCGTTGAAAGGGAGGATCGCCATGCTCGTTGAGACCAAAGCCCGCGTCGGGGTGTTCGCCATCGCGCTGGGCGCGTACCTGCCTCAGTTCCCCAGCCTCGTGCCGGAGTTCGAGGGCCAGTATGCGGAGTTTAAGAAGCTGATCCCGGATTCCGTCGACATGATCGACGGCGGTATCGTCACCACCAAAGAAAAGGCCATGGAAGCGGGGGACAAGTTCCGCGCCGCCGATGTGGACCTGGTCATCCTGCAGCTCTTGACCTACGCGACCAGCTACAACATGCTGCCCGCCGTCCGCGACCTGGACGTGCCGGTGGTGCTGGTGAACGTGCAGAAGAAGAAGGCCCCCGATTACGCCAATACCGATACCCCCACCTGGCTGGGCGAGCTGTACGCCTGCGGCGCCGTGGGTGAGATGGTGGCCGACCTGGAGCGCGCCGGCAAGCGGCACGCCGTCATCACCGGCGTGGTGGAGGGCGGCGACCCCGAGGTCGAGTACGAGATCCAGGATTGGTGCAAGGCTGCCCAGGTGCGCCGGCGCTTCCGCAACACCAACATTGCCCAGATCGGCCGGCCCTATCCCGGCATGATGGACCTGTACATCGACGAGACGAACCTCTATCACCGCATGTGGCTGTACACCAAGCAGTTCGACTGGGAAAAGATGTGGGCCATCGCCGATAATATCACGGACGAAGATGCGATCCGTGCGAAGGCCCAGGACATCCTGGACACCTTCGATATCGAGGGTGGCGGCACCATCGAAAAGGTCTGGGACATGGCCAAGTACGTGGTGGCCTTCGAGCAGTGGTGCAAGGATGAGCAGCTGGGCTTCGTGGCCTCCCACTACGACGGCTTCGCCCAGGGCGTGGCCGGCAAGCTGGACAGCATGCTGATCCCCGCCTTCTCCATGCTCATCAAGCAGGGCACCGCCTGCGCCGTGGAGGGCGATATCAAGGTGGCCATGGCCATGGGCATCCTGAAGACCATCTCCGGCACCGGCCAGCTGTCCGAAATGTACTCCATCGACTTCAACGAGGATATCTGCATCATCGGCCATTCCGGCTCCGGCGACGCGGATATCTCCCAGGCGAAGAAGCCCACCATGAAGATCGTGCCCGTGTTCCACGGCAAGACCGGCGGCGGGTACCTGACCCAGTTCTATCCGCCCGTCAACGAGGCCATCACCTTCCTGGGCATCACCCAGGACAAGGATGGGCACTTCAAGTTTGTGGTGGCGGAAGGCGTCAACGAGGAAGGCCCCATCTTCATGTTCGGCGACACCAACATGCGCATGCGCTTCACCTGCGGCGCGCGGGAGTTCTGCAACAAGTGGAGCGAAGCCGGCCCCACCCACCACATGGCCGCCGCCGCCGGCCGCCATATCGGCACCATCCTGAAGGTCGCGAAGATCTTTAATGTGCCGGTGGACGTGATTACAAGGTAGGAGGGAGAAGGTAGGAGGTAGGAAGTAAAGAATGCTTGTGAAGTGACGGCAGAAGCTGCACTTGAACGAACTATAATTACTTCCTACTTTCTACTTCCTAATTCCTACTTCATCTTAAAAGCCAATATTTGGAGGACGATATCATGAAAGACATCTTAACCGCTCCCTTCATGGTGGAAATGTTCCGCACGGCGACGAATATGTATGACCACGGCTGGGATGAGCGCAACGGCGGCAATATCTCGCTGATGCTGGAAAAAGAGCAGGTCGCGGAGTACCTGAATGTGGATTGCGTCCTGCGCACCATCCCCACGGGCTTCACCGCGCCGGAGCTGGACGGCAGGTATTTCCTGGTCACCGGCACCGGCAAGTATTTCAAGAACGTGCAGTACGCGCCGGACGTCAACCTGGGCATCGTGCGCCTCAAGGACCAGGGCCGTCAGGCGGACCTGCTGTGGGGCTATTCCGACGGCGGCCAGTTCACCAGCGAGTTCCCGGCCCATATGATGAGCCATGTGGCGCGCCTGAAGGTGGACGCCAAGAACCGCGTAGTGATGCACTGCCATCCCGCCAACCTGCTGGCCATGACCTATGTGCATGACCTGGATGAAAAGGCCTTCACCCGCACCCTGTGGCAGATGTGCACCGAGTGCATCGTGGTCTTCCCCGAGGGCGTCAACGTGCTGCCCTGGATGCTCTGCGGCACCAATGAGATCGGCGAAGCCACCGCGGAGAAGATGCTCACCGCCCGCCTGGTGGTGTGGAGCCAGCACGGCATCTACGGCGCCGGCAAGGACCTGGACGAGACCTTCGGCCTCATCGAGACCGCCGAGAAGGCCGCCGAGATCTATATGAAGATCGCGCACCTGCCCCGCCTCAACACCATCACCGACGAGCAGATGCACCAGCTCGAAAAGCGCTTCAACATCAAGGCGCGCGAAGGGTATCTGGACTGAGGCCGCTTTCTGTCTAAACTATACTGTTGCAGCTGCGCTGCACTGCGGCTGACGTAGCATGATCAGCAATAAAAGTCCCGGGATCACTTTTGACAGAGGATCCCGGGACATTTGCTTTTTATATTCCATTCAACAGAAAGTCTTTTAACGCGATGTGCTGCACATTGCTGGTCGAATAATCGATGGCATCGTTTGTGATCAGGATCATTCGATCAACAGCACTCAGTCCCTTGAACGCGCTGAATTCGCGATCCCAGGTTTTATCATCCGCAACGGTGTAGGCGACCTGAATGAAATAACGCTTTTGATCCTTTTCGGCCAGGAAATCGATCTCCCGGCCGTTATTGTCGTAAACGGACAAGGTAAACCCCCGGTAGAGCAATTCGTTGTAGACAATGTTTTCAAGATTGTGTGTTATATCAAAATGACCATCCAGATGACGCAGAGAGTTCAAGCCGACATCGCAGTCGTACAGCTTTCGGCTCTGCTCCAGGGAGCGGCTGGCTTTTCTGGAATACCGGAATATCTCATCGATGATGTAAGCTTCTTTCAGATAGCTGATCCATTTTTGAACGGTATTTGTGGCGATGGAGATGCCGTTGCCCCTCAGATGGTCCGCGATGGATTTGGCTGAGTACATGCGGCTGTTGGACGTCAGAATAAAGTTGGCTGTTTTCCGGAATTCGACCTGTTTCCGGATCTGATATCGATTGATGATGTCATTGGCAACGATCGTTTCATCAAGATCGTTCAGATAGCGTTTTTGTTCCTGAATGCTTCCGAATTCCAGCCGTTTTGGGAATCCGCCCCATACCAGATAGTCTTCGATAGTGCACTCCTTATGGAGCTGCTCGGCGTACTGGGCCATTTCCAGGTAGACGAAGGGCCTGATCTGAAAGGCGACGTACCGCCCGGATAGCTCCCGTGTGAATTCTTTGGACAATAGCTTTGAATTGGAGCCGGTGATAAAGACCGAGCAATCCTCGCGCCGCAGGGAGCGACAGGCGAGGGGCCATCCGTCGATCTCCTGGATCTCGTCCAGAAAAACATAGCAAAGTCCCTGTTCCCTGTGAGCAGTCACATATTGAACGATATCTTGCCAGGAAGTGATGCTGGCTGTGACTGCTCTGTCATCGAAATCCAGGTAGACGATATTCTTTGTCCTCTCAGATATTTCTGCAATGATCTGCTCCAGTACGACAGATTTCCCGCACCGACGCACGCCGGTGATGATCTTGATCAGATCACTGTCATAAAAGCCTCTGATCTCTGAAAGATACTTTTCTCTGACGATCATCATGATGTCCTCCGCTCCAGGGTGTTCAGCGTTTGCTACTGAGAATAATAACATAAAACAGAAAAATTCTCAATACTACTGAGAATTTTTTGTAAAGTACCAATTGCTCTCAGTAGTATTGAGAACCAATGACGTCCCTGGCAAGACTTTCGCGGATGACAGCTTAAACACTCTTCATCCTGTACACCGCGCAGTCGTGGGGCTGGAGGCACACGTTCAGGCAGCCGTCCGGGATAACGTCGCCGGACCAGAGCTCTTTGGCGGGGCAGTCGCCGAACTCGTGCAGGGTGGGCGGGCAGACCAGTTGGCGGGCCTGATCGGAGAGGTTGAACAGCGCGATGTAGCCGCCGCCGTCCCGACGGTAGGCGGCGAAAATGGCCTCCTGGTCCGTGAGCCGGAGACAGCGGGCGCCGATGGTCTCTTTCTCAATGGCGAGGAGCGGCGCGTTGGTCAGCAGCCGCTGGGTGAAGGCGTCCAGCTTCGTCAGGTCGCCGCCGATCATCAGCGGGGAGCGGACCATGCACCAGAGGGTCATCATGGTGCGCTGCTCCGCAGGGGTGAAGCGGGTCCATCCCTCCGGGTCCTCGCACTGGCGCAGGGCGCCTACGGGCAGCATGTCCTGATCCGGCCAGTGGCCGGGGATCGTCCAGCTGCACCACTTCTGCGCGCGCTCGAACATGCCCTTGAGCAGGCTCCAGTCGTCCCAGAAATCGTCGGTGACGCGCCACATATTGGCCCAGGTCTTCAGGTGCTCCGCCTGCTCCAGCGGGGCCGGACCGGGGGAGAGGGAGAGCACGATGTCCCGCCCGCAGCCGCCACAGGCCTCGGAGATGACCTCGATCTCGCGCCGGCAGTGGGGGTACTCCCGGGCGATGTCGTCGCACTTCACAAAGTCCACGCTCCATTGGGCGAAGAGGCGGAAAACGCTGTTATAATAATCCCGGGCCGCCGGGGTGTCCGCCCGGGTGCCGTACATATCCGGGTTCCAGGCGCAGACGTCGTTGGGGTTCGCCGCGTCGGCGCAGCTCCACTCGCTGTCGTCGATGGGTAACTGCTGCTGGGCCGCCTGGCGGGGCACGCCGCGCATGATGTGGAGGCCGAATTTGAGCCCCAGGCTGTGCACATAGTCCGCCAGCGGCTTGAAGCCCTGGCCGTCCCGGGCGGAGGGAAAACGGTTCACAGCGGGCTGCAGCCGTCCGCAGCCGTCCATCGTGAGCGGCGCGAAGGGCGCGTAGCTGTGATCGACCGCCGTGGGCTGATACCACTGGATATCTACGACGATGTACTCCCAGCCGAAGGATCTGAGCTTCGCCGCCATGATCTCGGCGTTTTTCCGGACCGTTTCCTCGGTGACGGCTGCTCCCCAGCAGTCCCAGCTGTTCCAGCCCATGGGCGGATACTGTGCGATCATATCGGATCCTCCTCATACCTGTTATTTGTCTGAATGGGTCGGAATGATTATGCCACAAACCCGGAAATAATTCAAGGATAATCCCTCAACAGAAAACTGCCGCGCAGCCCACTGAAGGACTGCGCGGTAGCGCCGTTCGGAAGCCCACACCCGGGCTCTTTTGGGGATCAGTAGATGTACTTGAGCACCGCGGTGGTGGAGGCCACGGTCCAGGTGCCCCAGAGGACGGCGGTGAAGAGGCCGGGCCAGATGGAGTTGGCCTTCTGGCTGATGAATACGTTGATGGCGTTGCCGACGCTGATGCCAATGATCATGGGGATCAGGCCGACGCCCAGGATGTACAGGCGGTTGACCTTGAACATGGGCAGGATCACGTTGTTCACGTTCAGCACGACCACGAACACGATCCACAGGATCAGCAGGCCGCCGACAGCGATGGCCGTCATGATGCCCACGTTCTTCGCCGCGGTCTTGTTGGTGCCGTCGCCGTTGAAGCCCAGGGAGCGGGCGGCCAGCGTGCTGCTGAGGAAGTAGGGCACCAGGAACAGGAAGTACATGAAGAAGATGAAGCTGCGGTTGGCGCTGATGGTGCGCATCATGAAGGTCATGATGTGCAGGCCCTGCTGGGTGAAGTGGGTGGCGATGGCCATCAGGGCATAGCCGCTGCCCACGGTGATCAGGCCGTAAAGCAGGGACTTGAGGATGTAGACGAAGGAGAACCTGTTGTCATCCGAGGTGGCGAAGCCGTAGTTGCGCAGGTCGCCGCCATGCTTCTTGCCGTAGGTGAAGTGGTAGATCAGGAACAGCACGATCAGCACCAGCGACAGCAGCCACTGCCAGCACAGCCAGGCGCTGACGTTGCCGTCCAGCAGCCACAGCTGGCTCACGGGGATGAAGCCCAGGAAGGTATCCTGCGGCAGTTTGCCGGTGGCGTACAGGGCGGGCGGCAGGATGCACAGCAGGATGAGCGCGATGATCCACTGGGGGCTGCCCTTCTTGTAGCCGACGTTCTGCATCGGTTTGAGCATCAGGGACTTGAAGAAGGGCGCCTTGGTCAGGGCCACGGCGACCACGCCCATGAGGCCGATGATGGCCAGCAGCTCCAGAGCGTAGCCGATGTCGTGCAGCTGCCAGACCGTGGAAATCTTCTTGTAATCATCATAGGACTTGACGCCCGCGTCCAGGCCCAGGCCCACCTGGCTGGTGATGGCGTAGATGACGGTCTTGACCGCGTCCTGGTCGCACAGGTAGTAGGCGTGGCAGGAGTCGGGCATGTAGGCGGTGCGGGTGTATGTCTTGCCGTCGGTGCCGGTCACGGTGTACACCTTGTTCAGGATCAGCTCGGGCAGCTGTTCGGCGGGCGTCTCATAATCGTTGAAGAAGATGCGCTTCAGCTGCTCCACCTGGAAGTGGCTCCAGTTGGTGTCGCCCACGGCGCGGGCCAGGGCGGATTCGTCCGAGTCGCCCAGGATGTTGACGAAGTTGAAGTTGTGTTCGGTCACGGTCTTCGGGCCGTACATGTTCATGCCCAGGTTGACCTGCAGGAAGATCTCATCCTGGTGGTCGATGGCGAAGCCCACCGTGTGCATGCCGCCGCCGGAGTGGCCCATGGTGACGATGTGGTCCGTATCCACGAAGTTGAAGAACTTCACGGTGTTCCAGATGGTGTTCAGGCCGCGCTTGCCGTAGCCGGAAATGCCGGAGTTGTTTTCCGAATTGCCGGTGGGTATGTCGGAATCGGCCTGGGCCATGTAGTCATAGGTGACCACCGCGTAGCCGCGGCGGGAAAGCTCGATGGCGTAGCCGCTGGCCTGCTCCAGCATGTCGCTGCCGCCGTGGGCGATGATGGCCAGAGGTACCTTGTTCTCCTCATTGGCGGCCCGGGGCTTGTACAGCAGGGTGTGGATCTTGTCGCCGTCGGCGGTGACCAGGTTGAGATCCGTGATCTCCACCTTGCCCCAGGTGGTCGAAGTGCCGATGATGAACACCAGCGCGAGGATGAAGACGCAGATCACTGCGCACAGAGAGAGTACGAGCGGATGACGCTTTTTCATGGAATGATTCCTCCTTTTGTGAACCGTATCCGGTGATCAGTCAGAATAGGTATCAGAAGCCGAAGAAGCGGCTGATCACGCTGTCGTAACCCCAGAACATGAAGCGGTGGGAGACGTAGCCCGCCAGACGCCATGCCAGGAAGATCGCCACAAAGAACGCTCCGGCCCAGACGCTTCCGGTCACCTTGTACAGCTTGCGGTACAGGTAGTTGCACATCGGCACCAGGAAGAAGGCGGGAAGCATGGTGTGCAGGCCCAGGGCGGTCATGTGGTCAGGCGTGGAGAAGGTGATGATGTAGGCCAGGATGATGAACAGCCAGGTGCCCAGGGAGTTGATGACCACCGAGATGGCCGTGTCCGCGCTGTCGCTGACGCCTTCCACCACGGTCAGGTTGTTCAGGATGCTGATGATGAAGGTGAAGGGCAGCACCAGGACGAAGTACTTGAGCATGCGCACGAAGGAATAGGGCTTCATCAGCTCCAGGCTGCCGTCCACAAACTGGAAGCGTCCGTCGAAAGCCCCCATGACGAACGCGGTGAGGATGTAAGCGGCAATGAACATCACGACGGTAAGGCCGAGGGTCTTCATCACGTTCTTGAAGCTGATCCCGATATGAAGGTCAGACAACTTTGCGACAGTGGACTTGCCGGAACGGCGCTTGCTGATCAGCATGAAGATCCCGAACAGGACTGCGCCGCACACGGCGGTCGCGCCGATCATGAACCACAGGCGGGCATGGCCGGGCTCCGTCGGCAGGAACTTCGACATAAACGCGTTGGATGTCTGCAGGCCGAGGGTCTCATTCGAGCCATAGTACGCGCCGACGAAGGAAGTGATCGTGGCGATGATGGTGACCACCAGGAAGTCGAGGCTCTTGATCTTGAGATGGGGCTGATAAGCGGGGAGCGCGCAGCCAGCATAATGCTCGGTTGTCAGCAGCAGGCCTGCCAGGGCACCGAGAAAGCCGAGCAGAGCGAAGGTGGCCAGCGTGGTCATGGCCAGGGCAATATACGCGCTGAGCAGCTGGTTGCAGGGGATGGGCTTGGTGTTGGGATCATCCAGGTTGCCGTTGTTGTAATTCAGCGCCTGGGTGAAGAATTCCATGGTGGTTCCCACAGCGAGCGGCGACCAGAGGTTGCCATTGTGGTGCGTGGAAGGATTGTAGGTAAAGTAGACGCTGCGGTTGGCAAAGGCTTCGCGGAGAGGAATGTTGGTGGCGGAGCTGGTCTCGAACGCAGTGCCGAGGAAGGTGGAACGCGCCTGAGGATCGGCGACGGTATCGGGGATCTGGTAATAGGAATTGCGCTCCATCGGTCCGTCTACGCAGAAGATGGTCTTGTAGCGGTCGTTGGGCTGGGTGAAGCGGGTAGCGGAGGTGGCAGAGGTGCCGTTGCGCTCGCCGCCGATCTGCAGGTTGGTATGCACGCTGCGGACCACTTCATTGCCGGCTACCGTCGTCTTGACAAGGCAGGAGTTATTGTCAAATACGCGGGCAGCGACGACATAATTGTCGACGATCTTCTGCTGCTCGGCCTTGATGTAGTTGTACTTCTCCATCTGGGCTTCAGACAGGTTCTTTTCGGCAAACTCGTCGGCGCTGAGGGCCAGCTGTTCCGGCGAGATCTCCAGGCCGAACTCGTCATGCAGGGCATTGTACATGCGGTCGTTCAGAGACAGCAGCGCGCCATCCAGGACCAACACGGGCCCGTAGATCGAATAAGACTGGGAATGCCCCCACAGGCCGATCTTCGAAGGATCGACATAGGAGATGGAGCGGGCATACTGCAGCGCGTCGTACAGGCCGCTGGTGCCCTGGTTGCGGTTGTACGGTTTGCCGTCTTCAAAGTAATCCGGCATGTCGGCCGTACCCGCGCCGTACATATTGACGTTCACGACCACATATCCGCGGCGCGCATACTCCCAGGCGTGAATGCTGTCCACCGACATGCACTCAGAGCCGCCATGGCTCAGGATCATGCACGGGAGCTTCGTGTCCGCTGTCACCTTGGACGGGCGGTAAATATCCATGGTCAGGTCCGCTCCGCGCACTTCCAATGTGACATGGGATACGCTGATTTTGAATCCCTGGGTGATGATCAGCTGGGCTGCAAAACTGAATACGATGATCAAGGCCAGGAAAACGCATGCCGCGGTTTTGAATTTCTTTTTCATTTTTCCCTCTCCTTATCCATGAATGAACACACTTCCTGGTAATTGAGCCAATGACAAAGACACCGTACCCGGCATCCCAGTCAATGGTCTGCTCAAAGACGGCGTCTTCAGGGTCCGCAGGTCCGGGTATGCCAAACAGCATACATACGGACGGCAGCGGGGCAAAACAGTTTCTGCATGCCAAACATCTCCCTTATATCGGTTTTTGTGGGATCTATCCACATTTCGATACAATTTTACTATCTTTCGGCCGAAAAGGGAAATGCCTGTTGATTATAGATGAAACTTATATGGTTTTGATTTATGCTTGATTTGATATAAATTCAGCTGCTTCGCGCAGGAGCTTGATCGCCGGCATATCGGAATCGGAGCGGTTCCAGGCCAGGGCGATGCCGAAACCGGTGCGGCATTCGCGGATCGGCAGGGAGCCGATCATTTCGTTATTGATGATGCTGGAGGAATCGGGCATGATGCCGAAAATATGCTCCGAAAGGATGCGGGAAGAGAATTCTTCCGCACTCTGACCGGTCCGGAACGCTTTTTCCGGGAAATCCGCGGACAGCAGCGTATCACGGACGAGGGCATGCAGGTCCCTGGCCGGGACCCGTTCGCCGGCGAGCCCGGAGGAAGGGAAGATCAGGTTCTGACCGCGCAGATCTTCAAAGCTCACTTCGGTACAGCCCTGGGGAAAGTAGCCCTTTGGGAAGAAGGCTGAGAGCCCGCAGTCGTTCAGGCGGCGGTAATCGGCCCATTCCTGGCCGGCGATGGTGCCCTCCATCAGGACGGCGGCATCCACCTTGCCAGTGAACAGCTGCTCGAACATGCTGCCGTGGGAAATGCTGACGCGCTGTTTCGGGCATCGGCTCTGGAGGCGGTCGATGAGCCGGAGGAGGTAATAGAACTGTGCCCGGCTGCCGTAAGCCAGCTCGATCACCGGATCCGATACTGCGGACAGGCGCGCGATGGATTCCTCAGCTTCACGGCAGGTCTCGAGGATGGACTGGGCATATCGGCTCAGCACATGGCCCGCCTTTGTCAGCTTTACGTGGCGGGTGGTCCTCTCCAGGAGAGGTACGCCCAGCCGCGCCTCCAGGTCGCGGATCTTGCGGCTCAGGGCGGGCTGGGTGATGTGCAGCTGCTCTGCGGCGCGGGTGAAGCTGTTGGCATCCACCACGGCCATCAGGCAGGTCAGGTCCCGCAGATCAAAGTTCATGGCAGTGCCTCGCGATCATTTGAATTCCGCCTTGTCGATCTTGCCCCAGGCGCCGGGGCCGGCGCAGGCTACATACAGACCGACGGTGACCCGGTCGCCTTCCGCGATGGTGATGCCCTCGACAGAAGCGGTGTGCCACTCGTTCCATTTCGTGAAGGACGTCTCGCTGCGGCCGATCTCCGCGCCGTTGACCAGCACATAGGCGTAGACGGTCTGCTCGCCGCAGTCGCCGCCCATCACGCTGATGGCGTAATTGTAGGTGCCGGCGGGCGCGCCTTTCACGTCCTGCTCCAGGGTGAAGCGCACGGTGTCGGCGGAGGCGGTGTAGAAGTGCCAGTGGGCCTTGCCCTCCAGGGAGTCCACGGACTTCTCCTCGCGGTAGAGCTGGCTGGTATCGCCCAGGTCGGTCACGCGCCACATGGAGACGTCTTCGTCCTCGAACCCGCCGTTGCGCAGGTAGTTGGGCAGGGTCACGGTGACCCGGCACAGGGCCGGCAGACCGGAGGCGGTGCCGGGGACCTTGTATTCACCTTCCCGGTCCGTGCTGATATTCCCCAGGATCTCCTGATCCCACTCGACGGGGACGGCGGCGCGGGAGTTATCGGTCATCACGGCTTCGACGGTGTCAGGCAGGGTGAGGGGGCTGCCGATCCGGATCTCCGCCGCGGCGTCTTCCAGCGCTTCGGGGACGACGGGGGCGTCCTGGCCTTCGCGCATCAGGCGGAAGACCGCCAGGCTGTCCAGAGCGCGGGCATCGAAGTCAAACATGGCCTGGTTGTCGCAGGCGGAGCCGCCATAGTACTTCCCGGCGTCGTCCGGGTCATACACGCCGGCGTAGGAGGAGGCCCAGCCGGTGCCGTAGGTCTCCCAGAGCCGGTGATTCTCTTCCCAGGTGCTGCCGCCGGTGGGCACCCAGGCGCCTTCCCAGTAGAAGACGCCGATGCCGCCGGCCTTGACCACGGCCTCGGTCACGTCGCGTACGGCGTTGGCCTGGCCCTGTACGCTGAAGGTCCAGGGGTGCTCATAGGTGCCGCCCTCGCCGATGGTGTTGCCGGAAAAGTCGCCGTCTTCCAGGGTCCAGGCGTAGCTGGTCTCGGCCACCATCACGTCCTTGCCGGTCTCCTTTTTGACAGCGGAGAGCACGGAGGTCAGGTTGTCCAGCGTGCCGTGCCAGTAAGGATAGTAGCTGGTGGCGAACACGTCATAGTCCAGATGGCTGGACTGCAGCACCTTGGACCAGCTGATCAGGGCGTTCTTGTTCTCGGGGTTGGTGAAGTGGGCGGCGATCTTCGCCTCCGGCAGCGTCTCACGCACGGCGCGGGAACCGGCCTTCATCAGCGCGATGATGCCCGCCCAGCCGGTCTCGCCGCAGAGCTTTCCGTTGGTCTCGTTGCCGATCTGCACCATGCCCACGTCCGCGCCCGCTTCCTTCAGCGCGGTCAGGGATTCGAGGGTGTATTGATACAGGGCTTCGGCCTTCGTGTCAATGTCCATGCCCTCCCAGGCGCGGGGGGCCTGCTGCTTGGAGGGGTCTGCCCAGAAGTCTGAATAGTGGAAATCCACCAGCAGCTTCTGACCGGCAGCCTTGGCCCGCTGGCCGATCAGGACGGCGGTGGCCAGGTCGTTGTTGCCGCCGCCGAAGCCGTGGCCTTCCGCGTCAAAGGGATCGACCCACACCCGGACGCGGATCCAATCCACGCCGTTCTCCTTCAGCAGCCCGAAGAGGTCGCGCTCCGCGCCGGTTTTGTCCTTATAGCGGATGCCGGCCTTCTCCAGCGCAATGACACTGGATACGTCCATGCCGAAGATGAAATCCTCCGGCAGGTCATCCACAGCTTTGACGTACAGCGGACGTTCCTCCGCCTGGGCAGTGAAGCACAGAAACAGCGCGGCGCACAGGAGCATGATCAGAAATTGACGCATAGTAAGCCTCCATTTTAATGCGGAATGCGGAATTGGGATTGTTGGTCAGGGACATTTCCAAATTCCGAACTCCGCATTCCGCATTCCGAATTAACCTTTTTGATTGTACGGGCAGTATTCCGCCAGCCTGCAGTTGGCGCAGTCGGGCTTCTGGGAGTGACAGACCCGGCGGCCGTGGTAGATCAGGGCATGGTGCATTTGTCCCCACAGTTCGGGAGGGAGCTGGGCGCGCATGGCCTCGTCCACCTTGTCCGGGGTGTTCTCCGCGTCGGTGACCAGGCCCAGGCGATGGGTCAGGCGGAAGACGTGGGTATCCACCGGAAAGGCGGGGATGCCGAAGGCGAAGCACAGCACCACGCTGGCGGTCTTGCGACCCACGCCGGGCAGGCTGGTCAGCTCCTCCATGGTGTGGGGCACCTCGCCGCCGTACTTCTCCACGATCATTTTGCAGGCGTTGACGATGTTGGCCGCCTTGGTCTTGAAACCGCAGCTCTTCACATAGGGGAACAGGATCTCTGGCGTGGTCCGGGCCATGGCGGCGGGGGTCGGGAAGTCGCGGAACACGGCGGGGGTGACCTGGTTCACGCGCTTGTCCGTGCACTGGGCCGCCAGGATGGTGGCCACCAGGGTCTGGTAGGGGTCCTCAAAGTCCAGTTCCGGCTTGGCGTCGGGGTACATCTCCAGCAGGAGGTCAAAGATCGCTTGCTTGTTGACAGTCATAGGATGCTCCAATTCATTTGAACTTCACGTACAGGACGACCGCGGCGATGCCCACGGCGGTCAGGACGGACAGGGCGATGATGCTCTTTTTCGTGAAGCGCAGGTCCTCGATGTCGCTGACCATGTAGCCCAGCTTCCGGGTCGGGGGGATGACGACCCGCAAAAACAGCACCAGCAGCACCGACTCGATGGGAAACATGACCAGGTTCTTGACCACGCGCATGGCGTCGAAGATGGCGTAGTTCCTGCCCAGCACCATCTGGTAGTACAGCCACATGATGGGCGTGTTCAGCACGATGTTCACGAAGAAGTCGATGCAGAACCTCGACAGCGTGACCCTGAGGGTGGTGACCTTGGTGCGGTACAGGAACAGGGCGAAGATCAGCGAGCCCGCGATCTCAGTAAAGATGAAGGGGAAGAAATAGGGCCCCGAGGGGAAGAGCAGGCAGCCCAGCGTATCGGACACGGCGGCCGCGGCAATGGCGACCACGGGCCCGAACACCATGGCCCCGTAGGCGTTGATGAAGAACGCAATGTTGATGCGCAGGTTGGCCGCGATGGGGATGCTGACCGACTTCAGCGCCACCCTGAGCGCGATCATCAGCGCCGCGAACAGCAGCACCCGCAGGTTTTTGAACTCGGACACCGCCTCGCGCCAGTATTCTTTTGAAAACGGGGTATTGTACAGCCTTTTGCTGCCAGTTTTTTTCTGCATCACAAAACCGCCTCCTTTGATCTTGTCAAAAAGATGGATCCGCAGAGGCAGCTGGGCTTTTGCAGCGGGATGCGCCGCAGGCACCGCGCCGGACCTAACCGGCTTCGTCTCATGGCAACTCCCCGTCCATGAGCACTTGACGCGCCTGAAGCTACTCTGCGTACGAATCGCTCAGGGGTATTGTAGCATTATGGATATGAAATGACAAGGGAAAAATCGTGCTTGGTACCAATCTGAATCTGATCGTGCACCAGCATGACGCTCCGGAAAACAACGGCGGCGGGGAATGTTCCCCGCCGCCAGTGCAGCTATTAGGCGCCCAGATCAAGCTTTTGCCAGCAGGCGCGCTTTTTCGTCCCGCGCATGCTGAAGCCCGGTATCCTCTGTGAAGCCCCATTCGTTTTCCAGAAGGTCGATGATCCGGTCATAGGTTTCTGCCGCTTTGCGGTTGTCTCCCATGATCTCATAAATGTCCGCGATGGACATCAGCTCATCGGTAAAGCGGGGCCGGCGGGTCTCCTTATCAAAGGACTGCTCGTAAAGCGCGATCGCTTTCTGGTAATCGCATTTCTCCGCGTAATACTGGGCGGCCTCGAACAGGCAGGCGAAGTCTTCGGAGTGCCCGGCCACCAGGTCTTCCATGATCCTGTCCGCCGTCTTTTCGTCAAAGCGGGCCAGCGCGATATGCGCGCGGTAGACCTCCACGATGACCGGCCGCGCGTCCGGGAGCCTGCTGGCGCGCTCCAGGTATTTTTCCGCCTCGTCCGCGCGGTGATCCGCGAGCAGATTGTCCAGCAGATACAGGTAAGACAGACGGACTTCCGGGTTTTCCTCAACGACGCTGCGCCAGAATTCGATGGCTTTCGTGTGGTTGTGCATGTTCCAGTCCCAGCTCGCGTGCCCTTCCGCCCGATTCAGCACCCACTGGCAGTCCTTGGTCCCAGGGCCTGTCCGGATGGCGGCCTTGGCGTACCCGGCTGCCTTTTTCGCGCAAGAGTTCATGCGGTGCCAGTACAGGTAGGCGATGAGGCTGGTGGCCCGCTGTCTGTGCTGGCCGTCGTCCAGCTGTGCCTTCAGAAAATCCTCGTATTCCCGGAAGAGATCCTGCGGGAGCTCCTCGGTGATATCCAGGCTGTTTTCAATGCGGTTCAGGCGCTGCTCGCTGGTCAGGTCAAACAGGTCGTCAATGCTGACGCCGAAGATCTCCGCCAGCAGGGGGAGCGTGGTGATGTCGGGCATCGCGGCCCCGGTCTCCCATTTGGAAACGGACTGCGGCCCGATCCCGAGCTTTTCGGCCAGCTGCTCCTGGGTGAGCCCGGCCTTGAAACGGAGCTGTTTGATCTTCTTTCCAAGTTCCATACGTTGTTACCTCCTCAAATGGTTTCTTGGTGCTTGCGGGCTTATTGTACGGGACGGGCGGGGGAAATGCAATAACGCAGATGGCAAGTCCGCTCGCCCGTCGGTGGAATTCACGCCCCGAAAGACAGCAACGCAACGATCGACCAAACGCCGGAGCGCAGCGGAGGCGTTTGTACCTGAACTCCTCATTCCTACCTCCTCATTCCTCACTGGCTCCCAATAACTCCACTCTCCACTCTTCCCTCTTCCCCCTTCTTTTGTCCTTCTTTGACGAAAATTTCCAAAAAGGTCTTGCACTCTTGCTGGATTTGTAGTATAGTATGCACGTGGGTTAGCACTCAACAAACGAGAGTGCTAACAAATCTCAAGGAGGTTTGAATCATGAACGTAAAGCCGTTGTTTGACCGTGTGGTCATCAAGAATGTTGAAACTGAAGAAGTGACCAAGGGCGGCATCGTCCTGCCCGGTTCTGCGAAGGAAAAGCCCCAGATGGCGGAAGTCCTGGCCGTGGGCCCCGGCGGCATGGTGGATGGCAAGGAAGTCGCCATGCAGGTGAAGGTCGGTCAGAAGGTCATCTATTCCAAGTATGCCGGCACCGAAGTCAAGCTGGACAATCAGGAGCTGATCCTGGTCCGCCAGAGCGACATCCTGGCCGTGGTAGAGTAATCAGAGGAGGAACACGATTATGGCAAAGCAAATCAAGTACGGCGAGGACGCCCGCCGCTCTCTGCAGTCCGGTATCGACCAGCTGGCCAATACCGTAAAGATCACCCTGGGCCCGAAGGGCCGCAACGTCGTGCTGGACAAGAAGTACGGCTCTCCCCTCATCACCAATGACGGCGTGACCATCGCCAAGGAAGTGGAGCTGAAGGACCCCTTCGAAAACATGGGCGCTCAGCTGATCAAGGAAGTCGCCACCAAGACCAATGACGTGGCCGGCGACGGCACCACCACCGCTACCCTGCTGGCCCAGGCCATCGTCCGTGAGGGCATCAAGAACCTGGCCGCCGGCGCCAATCCGATGGTCCTGAAGAAGGGCATCGAGGCCGCCACCGAGGCCGCTGTCTCCGCGCTGAAGGAGATCAGCCAGCCCATCACCGGCAAGCAGGCCATCGCGCAGGTCGCTTCCATCTCCGCCGGCGACGAGGAAATCGGCAAACTGATCTCCGACGCCATGGAGAAGGTCGGCAACGACGGCGTCATCACTGTTGAAGAGAGCAAGACCATGAAGACCGAGCTGAACACCGTAGAAGGCATGCAGTTCGACCGCGGCTACGCTTCCGCTTACATGGTCACCGACTCCGACAAGATGGTCGCTGAGCTCGAGAACCCGATGATCCTGATCACTGACAAGAAGATCTCTAACATCCAGGAGATCCTGCCCGTGCTGGAGCAGGTGGTGCAGGCCGGCCGCAAGATGCTGATCATCGCTGAGGATGTCGAGGGCGAAGCCCTGGCCACCCTGGTGCTCAACAAGCTGCGCGGCACCTTCACCTGCGTCGCCGTCAAGGCCCCCGGCTTCGGCGATCGCCGCAAGGAAATGCTGCAGGATATCGCCATCCTGACCGGCGGCACCGTCATCTCCACCGAGCTGGGCATCGAGCTCAAGGACGCGAAGATGGATATGCTGGGCACTGCCCGCCAGGTCAAGGTGGACAAAGAGAACACCACCATCGTGGAAGGCGCTGGCAAGAAGGAAGACATCCAGGCCCGCATCCAGCAGATCAAGGCCCAGATTGCCGAGACCAAGAGCGATTATGACCGCGAGAAGCTGCAGGAGCGCCTGGCCAAGCTGGCTGGCGGCGTCGCCGTCATCCATGTTGGCGCTGCCACCGAGATCGAAATGAAAGAGCGCAAGCTCCGCATCGAGGACGCGCTGGCTGCGACCCGCGCGGCTGTCGAAGAGGGCATCGTCCCCGGCGGCGGCGTGGCCCTGCTGAACGTCACCAAGAAGGTGGCTGAGGAACAGGCCAAGTACCAGGGCGACGCCAAGACCGGCGTGCAGATCGTCCTGCGCGCGATGGAAGAGCCCATGCGCCAAATCGCCCAGAACGCGGGCATCGACGGCTCCGTCATCATCGAGAACATCCGCCGCAGCCGCAAGGCCGGCTATGGCTATGACGCGCTGAAGGGCGAATACATCGACATGATCGAGCGCGGCATCATCGACCCGACCAAGGTCACCCGCAGCGCCCTGCAGAATGCCGCTTCCGTGGCCGCGATGGTCCTGACCACCGAGAGCCTCGTGACCGACATTCCCGAGCCCCCGACCCCCGCTCCCGCCGGCAACCCCGACATGGGCGGCATGTACTGATAAGTAACTGAAAGAGAGCAGCTGGCACCAACGTGCCGGCTGCTCTTTGTTTATTGGGACAAAATGGTGACGCCCCGCGGCTTTGCGGGGCGTCTGTTTTATACGGGGCTGTTGGTCGATCATTCACTCCCCGCTCTTCTGCACGAACATGACCTCGGAGACGCAGACGTCGTTTTTGTACTTGGAGCCCGCGTAGATGGAATCGATCCGGATGCGCACGCCGGTCACGCCGGACAGGTGGCCGAGGGAGAGCACGGTCCAGTCCTTCCGGGCCTTGTCGTCCTTCAGGGTGTAGGACTGGCCCTTTTGGTAGCCGCCCTGGGCGGTGAAATACTCAACGCTCATTTTTTTGATGCGGCTGTTGCGGGTGTACTGGTCCTTGCCGTCGGTGATCTTCCAGAATCCGTTTTTGATCCACAGCTCGTCCAGCTCGACGGGCTCATTGAACTCGAAGTACAGGAAAGCCTGGCCGGGCTTCGTCACCTTGGCGGAGAACTGGTAGGAGGTGGTCTCGTCCCCGTCGATCATGCGCTCCGGCAGGAAGGCGGAGGGGTCCTTCTGGCTCTCGATCCAGCTGGTGGCGGACACGCGGGCCACGGGCACCTGCAGGCAGCCGGGCTTGCCGGGGATGGGTAGGGTATTGGCACCCGCGGCCGGGATGGTGGGGGCTGGCGTGACCGTCCCGCGGCCTGGCGCGGCGAGCGGCTCTGTTTTTGTGCTGCCGTTCTGCGGGGCCGAACCGGCGTCGACCCATTCGTAATCAATGACGCGGCTGTGGGCGTCCAGCCAGTCGTTCACGGCGTCCACCGTGGTGTAGGGCTCGGTCACGAGGATGATGCCGCGCTTGGGATTCAGCGTCAGCATGCAGCCGAATTCATCGGTGATCAGGTCGATCACGTTTTCCTCGTACTGGCTCGAGGAACCGGTGAAGGTGTGCCCGGTGTCGAAGGTGAAGGTGGGCACGTAATTGCCCTGGTCGTCCTCGGTGATGTACAGATGGGATTCGTAATCCCCGCCGATGGAAGCCCAGTGGCCTGTCCAGCCCGTGTCATAGGCCGTCCTGTCATCGGGAGAGATGTAGTAAAGGTCCTCGTAGGCCGCCGGATGGAAGTCAAACACCCGATCCTGGAAGAAGCTGGCGTATTCGCTTTCCGGATCGAGGATATAACCGTCACTGACAGAAAAGAGCAGAATGTTGTTGTTCGCCCGGACGATGGAGCCGGCAAACTCGCCGTTTTGGGTGCTGAACTCGAGAAAATTGCCGTCCGGCACCGCGTCTGTTTCAAAACTCAGCGTTCGCAGGAAGGATACCGCCAGGGTCACGGAGCCGTCAGCATGGGCTGTAATGGCCAGCTCGCCCTGGCTGTCATCGATAGTCATCCAATAGCCGTCCCATTCGGCGGATTCATTTGCCTCATCGGGATCTGCATGATCGCTGCCGGCTGCCGGCTCTTCGTCGAGGGTAAAGATGAATTCATTTTCAGTAAAGTATTCATAGAAGAAATCATCCTGTGCGATGGACATCATGTACAGGCGCAGCGATCCGTCCGGGCTAAGTTCGAGCATACCGCCCATGTCGCTGTCTGTGATAAAGAAATCCGCGACGGGGTCCTCAAAAGCGAGAAAATCCGATTCAAACGCGCCCATCCGGTAAAAAAACATCTCCGCATGCAGGCTGCCGTCCGGGTTTTCCGAAATGATCAGCTCGGTGTCTGGTTCGCCCACCCGTTTCCAGACGTGCGTCCAGCGGTCGTTATAAGCCGTTGATATCGGCAGGGGCGCGGGTGTTGCAGTCGGCGCGGGAGTGTAGGTACGCGCAGATGTTGGCGCAGGAACCGCTGTCGTTACAGGAGCGGCGGAATACTGGCCACGGGGCTCCTGTGGATAGGCGAAACAGAGATAAGTGGGACATGTTACGTTGTCCACCTCTTCGGCGAGGTAGGCCAGGGTGATCCTCCCGCCGCCGTCATACGTAGCGGTCTCTTCGTAAAAACCGAGGCAGTTCGGCTCATTGGAGCCTCTGTCGAAGTCGTAGCCGTTGTAGCTCAGGACATTCGAAACTTCCATGAGCATATCCGAGTAAAAGTCCTCGCTGTACCAGAAGGCGTACAGGAGATGGTCGGAATCCCGCCGGTTGAAGACGAAGCGCAGCGAGCCGGGCACGTCGTAATAGTATACGGTGGCGTCCGCGTCATAAATGCATTCGCTGAGCTGTCGGCCGTAATATCGGCTGACCACGTCCGCCCGTGTCAGGCCCCGCAGCTCTGCAAGGCAGATATCGTTGTCCAGGTACAGCGGACGGCTGTCGTTTTTCCTGGGCGGTGAGGCGAGTTCCGGACGAATGCCGGAAGGATCTTGGTACACGAAATATCTTGTATAGTTCAGGTCTAAGGTGCTGAAATACTGCGAGTAAGTTCGTATATAGCCAAATTGGCCGTTTTCATCGTACTCGAACTCTTCCTGGAGATAGCTGTTTTCTATATTTCCATTCCGATCGTACGTGGTGTAAGTGGTAGATATTTGTCTTCCCCTGGCGTCAAATTGATGGTCATAAGCTTCATGATAATACGAGCTGCCAGAATCAGTGATCGTTTCACGGCGCGTTTCCACGCCGCGCTCATTTCGTTCGTACCGTTCGATTGTTTTGATATTGTTTGAGTTTGTGATTTTTTGCAGGACTTTGCCGTTTGCATCCAAAATGTACTCATAAGTGGCATAGTTATAGGGAATAATACTGCCATCTTCATTATAGTGGATATTGCGTGTAATCAGGCCGTACTCATTGTACCACTCTTCAGTAGACAGGCTTTCTTTGAAGTAAGATTTCACTATGTAGGAACCGTCTGCGTTGTATTCACGGCGCGTATGGCTGAGTTCTTCGCCGGCAACCACGTGACGCATTCCTACCTCCCTTCCGGCCGAATCGAAATCGTGATATTCGTATGAGTGGTCACCGGTTGAGTAGGAGATGCTGTGCCTGCATGCCAGTTTATCGTCAGCCGTATAGATGTATTCCGTGTCACTGAACAGGGTGTTTTCACCCGTCTCGCGCTTTTTTACATAGTATGATTCTTTGATGATCTTGCCCGATTCATTGTATTCACTTATTCTTGTCTTCCACCATCCATCGTGCTCCGTTTCGATGCGGTGTCCCTGGGCGGTATAGGTATATTCGGTCCAGCCCCCGACCTTGCCATCGGAGCTGATGGTATACTCTTCCATCAGGCGCTTTCTTTCCGCTGCACTGCCGGTGCCGGTGCACAGGATCAGCAAGAGCAGCGCGGTCAGCGTCAGGGCAGTCATCTTCCAAAGCCTCGGTCCGGTCATCGTCGATCCCTCTTTCAACATGTTTATTCAATGCTTATGCAACAGTGTCTGCGCATTTATTATCCGACAGACCGTCCGCATTGTCAATGAAAAAATGGGCCGTTGCATATCATAATGCAACAGCCCTCATTCGGCTTTATTCCGTTTGGCCACCGTTCCTCAGTTCGCTATTGTCACATATTCTGACGCCGCAGTCTGCGTGGCAATGGCAAATTTGTCGAGGCAAGAGTAGAATCACTTCCTACTTTCTACTTCCTACTTCCTAACTCCACTCTCCACCCTTCACCCTTCACCTTCCTACCTTCACCCTTCACGCCGGCTTCTTCATGGTCAGGGAGATGCGCTTCTTTTTCAGGTCGACACCCAGTACCCAGACTTTCACGATGTCGCCGACTTTGACCACGTCGGAGGGGTGCTTGACGAAACGGTCCGCCAGCTGGGAGATGTGCACCAGGCCGTCCTGGTGGACGCCGATATCCACGAAGGCGCCGAAATCGATCACGTTGCGCACGGTGCCGGTCAGCTCCATGCCGGGCTGGAGGTCCTCCATGGCCAGCACGTCGCGGCGCAGCACGGGCTGGGGCAGCTCGTCGCGGGGGTCGCGGCCCGGCTTCTGCAGCTCGGCCAGGATGTCGTTCAGGGTCGGCAGGCCGATGCCCAGGGCCCCGGCCAGCTTGTCGAGCCCGTAGGCGCGGGCGGTCTCGCCGATGCCGGGGATGCCGCCCTTTTTGAGCTCCGTCAGCGGGCAATCGAGCAGCTTTAGCAGTTCCTTGGCCGCGTCGTAGCTCTCCGGGTGTACGGCGGTGGCGTCCAGCGGGTTCTTGCTGTCGGCCACGCGCAGGAAGCCGGCGCACTGTTCGAAGGCCTTCGCGCCCAGCTTGGGCACCTTCTTGAGGGCCGCGCGGGAGGGGATGCCGTTCTCGTCCCGGTAGTCCACGATGTTCTGGGCCAGCTTCGGCCCGATGCCCGCCACGTGGGAGAGCAGGGCCGCCGAGGCGGTGGAGACCTCTACGCCCACCTGGTTCACGCACTGCTCCACCACGCCGTCCAGGGCTTGGCTCAGCTCCGCCTGCTTGAGGTCGTGCTGGTACTGGCCCACGCCGATGGCCTTGGGCTCGATCTTGACCAGCTCCGCCAGGGGATCCTGCATGCGCCGGGCGATGGACACCGCGCTGCGCTGGGTCACGTCAAAGTCCGGGAATTCCTCCGCCGCCAGCTTGCTGGCGGAATAGACGGACGCGCCGGCTTCGCTGACGATCATGTAGGCCACGTTGGGCAATTCCGGCAGCAGCGAGACGATGAATTGCTCGCTCTCCCGGGACGCGGTGCCGTTGCCGATGGCGATGGCGGTCACGCCGTATTTCTTCACAAAGCTCCGTATCATCTGCGCGGCAGCGGCCTTGGCCCGCTCCTGCCCGGGCAGGGTGAAGTGGCCCACGCCCGTGTCCAGCACGCGGCCGTTTTCATCCACCACAGCCAGCTTGCAGCCGGTGCGGAAGCCCGGATCCACGCCCAGGGTCACCTTGCCCTTGATGGGCGGCTGCATCAGCAGCTGGTGAAGGTTGTCGGAGAAGACCTTGATGGCCTGCACGTTGGCCCGGTCGGTCAGCTCGCTCCGGATCTCCCGCTCCATGGAGGGGGAGAGGAGGCGCGCCCAGGCATCCTCGCAGGCCAGGATCACCTGCTGGGTGGCCGGGGAGCCGGGGCGGACCCAGGCGCGGCGGATGATCTGGACGGCGCGGTCGTCGGGCATGTCCACGCTCACCTTCAAGGCTTCCTCCCGCTCGCCGCGGTTCAGGGCCAGGATGCGGTGGGCGGGCAGCGTGCCCACGGGCTCGGAAAACTCGAAGTACATGCCGTACACGCTCTCGGCCTCCGTGTCCTCGTCCTTCGCTTTCGCGCTGCGGATCACGCCCTCGCGCATCAGCAGCTCGCGCAGGCGCTTGCGCACCTCCGCGTCGTCGCTGAAGGTCTCGGCCAGGATGTCTCGGGCTCCGGCCAGGGCGGCTTCCGTATCGGCGACGCCCTTTTCAGGGTCCACGTACCGCGCGGCCTCAGCCTGAACGTCGGTGCCCGGCTCCTGGGCGAGCAGCGTTTCCGCCAGCGGGGCGAGGCCCTGCTCCCGGGCCACGGTGGCGCGGGTGCGGCGCTTGGGCCGGTAGGGGCGGTACAGGTCTTCGAGCTCGGTCATGGTCCGGGCCTGGGCCAGCTTGGCCGCCAGCTCGTCGGTCATGACGCCCTGCTCATTCAGCGCTTTTTCGATTTCTCCGCGCCGCTTGTCCAGGCCGCGCAGGTATTCGAGCCGCTCGGACAGCTCGCGCAGCAGCTGGTCGTCCATGACACCGGTCATTTCCTTGCGGTAGCGGGCGATGAAGGGGATGGTGTTGCCCTGGTCCAGCAGGTCGATGACGGCCTGCACATATTGCGGGTTCTGGGAAAATTCCTCAGCGAGGATCGACGTGTAATCCAATGATTTGTCCTCCGTGTATCAATAGCGCAGCCTCGGCGGCCTGCCCATTATAGCGAAAGGCGCAGTTGAATGCAACCAAAAACCGCCCCGGATCCTGCCGGGACGGCGCTAACGGTATCGCTGTTTTTCACTCGCTCAGCCCGAGGTTGGGCAAAACCTCGTGCAGATCGGAAATGACATGGTCGATGGCCCAGCACTCCGGGACCGGCTTTTGCTCCGGATCGTACCAGCAGGTGCGGATGCCGGCGTTCAGGCCGCCCCGGATGTCGCTGGTGAGGGAGTCGCCAACGATCAGGACTTCATCCGGACGGACCGGCGGGATGCGCGCGAAGACCTGATCAAAGAAGCCGAGGTTCGGCTTTTCCACGCCCAGTTCCTCGGACAGGAAGATGCCGTCCATCAGCGCGCCGAGCCCGGAGATGGAGAGCTTCTTGTTCTGCGCTACGACAGTGCCGTTGGAGACCACGTACTGGCGCACTTTTCCCCGCAGGGAGCGCACGATGTCGAGACTGTCGTCGCGGTAGACGATGGTATCCCCGAGCCGCAGCTGATACTGGTCGTTGAACGGAGCTGCGACGGCGGGATCGATGCCCATTTCCGTGAAAAACTGTTCAAAGCGCCCGACCAGCACCTGGGGCTTGGTCAGCTCACCGCACTCCAGCCGCTCCCACCAGCCCACGTTGATGACCGAGTACCGCCCGACCATTTCGTCGGTGCACTCGCCCAGTCCGAACTCCCGGAACAGGCTCTTGACCGCCGCGCTCTCCGCGGCCTTGAAGTCCAGCAGCGTCCCATCCACATCCCACAATACCGTATTGATCATCCTAAATCTCCCTTGCACACCCAACTCCACACTCCACTCTTCACTCTCCACTCTTCACCCTTAAACCTTCACCCTTCTCTTGTCAGGTTCCTGAGCCACTTGTATTTTCTGAACCGCGCCGGTGATGGAGGTCACGATCATGTTCTGCACGAACTGGACCTGGGAAGCCAGGGAGACGGCGGTCATCTGATCCTGGGCGACGCGCCCCAGCATAAAAGCGTCGCCGGCGGCGACCAGCGACAGCATGAGGCTCTGCAGCGCGATGGGCAAAGTCAGCTGCAGCAGCCGTTTATGAAACAGTTTTTTGTTAAGCATCGTCAGCGTCAGCGCGCTCCCAACAGATCATCCATGCCGTAGAGCCCCGCGGGCTGACAGAGCAGGAAGCTGGCTGCGCGCAGGGCGCCTGAGGCGAAGATGCCGCGGTTCTGGGCGCTGTGGGTGATGGTGATGACTTCGTTGTCCATCAGGAAGTCCACCTCGTGCTCGCCGCATACCGTACCTCCGCGGACGGAGTGGATGCCGATCTCGCCGCTCTGGCGCTTCGTGTTGAGCCCCTGGCGGCCATACACCAGCCGGGTGTCCGCATCTGTCAGGGCGGCGGCCAGCGCCGCCGCGGTGCCGCTGGGGGAGTCCTCCTTCTGGCGGTGGTGCTTTTCAATGATCTCGATATCCGCCTGGGGCATCAGGCCCTTGGCCGCACGAATCAGCTGCTTGAGCACGTACACGCCCACAGACATGTTCGCGCTGACGAACACGGGGATCTCCTGGGCGGCGTCCCGGATCAGCTGCTGCTCCTTTTCGCCGTAGCCGGTGCTGGCCAGTACGCAGGGCAGCTTGTGCTCAAGGGCGTAGCTGAGGAGCCCCGGCAGCGCCGAGGCCCGGGAAAAATCGATGATGACGTCGGCTTCTTCCCGGATCTGGTCGGAAAACCCGGCGTACAGCGGGAAGCTCGCGTCCTTGTTGGCGGAAGCGTCGATGCCCGCGGCGATCTCGAAGCCGTATTCCTTGGCGGCGCGGGTGACCTCATAACCCATGCGGCCCAGTGCGCCGCACAGCAGGATCCGGTTCATCGGATGACCTCCAGTCTGCGAAGCTCCGCGATGAGCGGGGCCTGTTCTTCTTCGGTGAGAGGGAACAGCGGCAGGCGCAGGCTGTTTTCGCACAGGCCCATAGCCGCCAGCGCCGCCTTGACGGGGATGGGGCTGACCTGCCGGAACAACAGGCGGATCAGGGGCTGGTACCGCCGCTGCAGGGCGGCAGCGCTGCCCACGTTCCCGGCCGCCCACTCGCGCGTCAGCTGCACGAGCACCTCCGGCAGGGCGTTGCTCAGCACGGACACGACGCCGGACGCGCCGGCGGCCAGCATCGGCACGGTGATCTCGTCCGAACCGCAGTACAGGGGCAGATCCCCGCCGCAGAGGGCGAGGATGTCGAGGGCGCGGCCCACGTCGCCGCCGGCTTCCTTAAGGCCGATGATCTGCTCAGACTTCGCCAGCTCGGCGCAGGTCTCCGGCGCGATGGACATGCCGGTGCGGGAGGGCACGCTGTACAGGATGATGGGCAGCTCCGTCTCCCGGACGATGGCCTGGTAGTGGGCGAGCAGGCCCTGCTGGGTCGTCTTGTTGTAGTATGGAGTCACGCACAGCTGCGCGTCGGCGCCCAGGACTTTTGCCCGCTGGGCGCGTTCGATCACGTCCCTGGTGTTGTTGCCGCCGGTGCCGGCGATGACCGGCACGCGGCCGCGGCTCACGATCACTGTACGGCGGATGACCAGCTCCCACTCATCGATCGAGAGGGTGGCCGGCTCGCCGGTGGTCCCCACGGGGAACAGGGCCTGGATGTCGGCCTCCAGCTGGCGCTCGATCAGCGCGTCCAGGGCGGCGACGTCGACCGTATCATTTTTGAACGGAGTGACCAGCGCGGTGGCCGCGCCGGTGAACAGGGCCTTTGACATCAAATTACCTCGTTAGTCCTTGTGCTGGATATAGTTCTGCGCGCAGAGCAGCTCTGCGGAGAGCACGCCGCCGCCGGCCGCGCCGCGCAGGGTGTTGTGGGAGAGGCACACGAAGCGCCAGTCGAAGATGCGGTCCGGACGCAGGCGGCCGACGCTCACGCCCATGCCGCGCTCGAAATCGCGGTCCAGCTTCGTCTGGGGGCGGTTGTCCTCAGTCATGTACTGCACGAAGGGCGTGGGCGCGCTGGGCAGCTCAAGCTCCTGGGGCAGGGTCTTCCAGTTCGCCCAGGCGTCCAGCATCTGCTGGAACTCGGGCTTGCGCGCAAAGCTGACCGACACGGCGGCCATGTGGCCGTCGGAGGCGGGCACGCGCAGGCACTGGGCGCTGATGACCGGGGTCTGGGCCGGGATCACGGCGGAGCCGTCCGCGCTCAGGCTGCCCCAGATCTTGAGGGGCTCCTGCTCGCTCTTTTCTTCCTCGCCGCCGATATAGGGGATCACGTTGTCGATGATCTCCGGGAAGGTCTCAAAGGTCTTGCCCGCGCCGCTGATGGCCTGGTAGGTGCATACGCTGATCTTCTCGATGCCGAAGGAAAGCAGCGGGGTCAGGGCCGGCACATAGCTCTGGATGGAGCAGTTGGGCTTGACGGCGATGAAGCCGCGCTCGGTGCCCAGGCGCTTGCGCTGGGCGGCGATGACGGCGGTGTGCGCGTGGTTGATCTCGGGGATCAGCATGGGCACGTCCGCCACGCCGCGGCAGGCGGAGTTATTGCTGACCACGGGAGTCTCGGCCTTGGCGTAGGCCTCCTCCAGCCGCCGGGTCTCCTCCTTGCTGGCGGAAATGGCGCAGAATACGAAATCGACCTGGGCGGCGACCTTTTCCACGTCCGCCGCGTCCAGTACGGTCAGCTGTTTCGCTTCCTCGGGGCAGGGCGTTTTGAGCAGCCAGCGGCCGGAGATCGCTTCCTCATAGGTCTTGCCCGCGCTGCGCGCGCTGGCCGCCACCGCGGTCAGCTGGAACCAGGGGTGGTTCTCCAGCAGGGTCACGAACCGCTGGCCCACCATGCCCGTTGCGCCGATGACGCCGACTCTGTACTTCTTCATAAACCAAAGCACCTGCCTTTCGGATAGATTGATGCAGTATAACACGTTTTCCCGCGAATGACAACAAAATACAGCAAAAACACAGACGTTTTGCTTGATTATTGGGATGAACGTGCGTATAATAATGCCCGTCCGATGGACAGTATATTTGGCATTCCGTTCATATGGACCGAATGTTTACTATTTAAGAGGAGGAATTGATGATGAAAAAGCTGTTTGCTGTGCTGATGGTCGCAGTCATGCTGATGTCCTGTGCCGCCGTTCTGGCGGAAGCCCCGCTCAAAATTGCAGTCATCGGTCCGTTTACCGGCGGTGCGGATATTTACGGCAAAGCCTGCAAATGGGGCGCGGAAGTGGCCCGTGACGAGATCAACGCCAAGGGCGGCCTGCAGATCGAGCTGATCGAGCTGGATGATGTCCATGATCCCGAGACCTCTATCAATGCTTATTTTACAGCCATTGACCAGGGTGCCCAGATGATCGACGGTACCACCACCACCGGTCCCTGCCTCGCGGTGAGTGCCCAGGCTTTCGAGGATCGTATGTTCATGCTGACTCCTTCGGCCTCCAATGACGGCGTAGTCGCGGACAAGGACAATATGTACCAGGTCTGCTTCCAGGATCCCCAGATGGGTATCATTCCCGCTGACATGATCAAAGAAAACGGCATGGGAACTAAGGTCGCGATTATTTACAACGTTTCCGACGATTATTCCACCACCATTTATCAGTCCTTCAAGGCGGAAGCGGCTAAGATCGGTTTGGAAATCGTGTCTGAAACTTCCTTCATCGAGGGTGACGCGGACTATTCCACTCAGGTGCTGAAGGCAAAGGAAGCCGGCGCTGATCTGGTATTCCTGCCCATCTATTACGGCCCCGCGTCTCTCATTCTGCGCGCCGCTAAGGATATCGGCTATGCGCCCGTCTTCTTTGGTGTGGACGGTATGGACGGCATCCTGACACTGGAAAACTTTGACACCTCCCTAGCTGAAGGCGTGATCCTGCTCACTCCTTTCTCGGCTTATGATACTGACGAGGCGGTGGTGAACTTCGTTCAGAAGTATACTGCTATTTCCGAAAACGGTGTGCTGCCCAACCAGTTTGCGGCTGATTCCTACGACGCAATCTATGCGCTGTATCAGGCCAGCGTGAACGCGGGCATCACCGGCGAGACCAGCTATCAGGATGCCTGCGAGCTGCTGATCAAGCAATTCGCGGAAATGGAATTCAGCGGACTGACCGGTACCATGCGGTGGGATGAGACCGGCGCGGTCAATAAGCTGCCCGCTGCCTATGTGATCAAGGACGGCAGCTATGTACCTTATGGAAACTAATATCTGATTTACTGTCTGACAGGAATAAATCGGATTTGACCGACATCCGGCGGCAATTTGCTGCCGGATGCTGGTCGCTTTTGGCACAAAGGAGTTGTAAACATGGTCGCGTTTCTGCGGTATCTGATCAACGGAATCAGCCTCGGCAGCGTATATGCCATTATTGCACTGGGGTATTCGATGGTATATGGCATTGCCAAAATGCTGAATTTTGCTCACGGTGACATCATCATGGTTGGCGCGTATATCGTTTTCTGCGTGATGGTTTATCTGAGCATGCCGCCATTTCTGGCTGTACTTGCGGCGATTGTGGTCTGTACGCTGTTGGGTATTGCTATCGAACGACTGGCGTATAAACCCCTCAGGCAGTCAGCTTCACTGGCTGTGCTGATCACTGCCATCGGTGTCAGTTATTTTCTGCAAAATGCGGCGATGTTGATTTGGGGCTCGAACCCGAAGGTTTTTTCAAGCGTATTCAATGTGGGAAACCTGCGGATGCTGAACGGAGAACTGGTGATTTCCAGCGAGGCTCTGCTGACGATTGCGGCAAACATCATTATTATGATAGGACTTACGCAGTTTACCAGCCGGACCAAGATGGGCAAGGCGATGCGTGCTGTTTCAGAGGATAAGGGCGCCGCTGAACTGATGGGAATCAACGTGAATCGAACGATTTCTCTCACATTCGCGATCGGATCTGCTTTGGCTGCGATCGCAGGAGCCCTGCTGTGCTCGACGACCAACCCCAACCTGGTGCCCACGACCGGTTCCATGCCCGGCATCAAGGCATTCACGGCCGCGGTGTTCGGCGGTATTGGCTCGATTCCCGGCGCGTTCATTGGCGGCCTGCTCCTGGGTGTTATCGAAATTATGGCCAAGGCTTATATTTCGACCGAATTGAGCGATGCGATCGTGTTTGCTGTTCTGATCATCGTGCTGCTGTTCAAGCCCGCCGGATTGCTGGGTAAGCCGGTACGGGAGAAGGTGTGAGGTGACCGTGATGAGGAAGATGAAACGTACGACCGTTGATGCCATCATTTCCTACGGTATTGTTACCATCGCCTTTATAATCGCGCAGAGCATGATCAACAATGGGGCCATGACCCGCGCGCTGAAGGGACAGATGATCCCCATCTGCGTTTATATTGTGATGGCGGTTTCATTGAATCTGGTGGTGGGTATTTCCGGAGAACTGAGCCTTGGCCATGCGGGGTTCATGAGTATCGGTGCCTTTACCGGAGCGATCGTTTCAACCTGGTTGCTCGGCGCTATGAATGTTCAGAACACCACGGTCCGTCTGATCACCGCTCTGGTTTCCGGCGGAATACTGGCAGGCGCTGCAGGCGCGCTGATCGGCATTCCCGTATTGCGCCTGAGGGGTGATTACCTGGCCATTGTGACACTTGCGTTTGGCGAAATTATCCGCAGCATCCTGAACTGCCTGTATTTTTCACTGGATAACGGACAGCTTTACGTTTCGTTCAACAGTCCTGATATCCCCGGAAAACTGATCGTCAGCGGACCTGCTGGCACCAAGGCAATCAAGACGATATCAACTTTTCCTGCCGGTTTTGTGCTGATCCTCATTGCGCTTTTTGTGGTTCTGAATCTGATCAACAGCCGTTCAGGCCGCGCGATCATGGCTTCCCGTGATAATCGCATCGCGGCAGAAGCAATGGGTGTGAATGTGACGAAATACAAAATGATGGCCTTCGTGACGTCAGCGTTCCTGGCTGGTATGGCGGGTGCACTGTATGGGTTGAACTTTTCTACGTTTACAGCGGCGAAGTTCAAGTTCGATACTTCCATTCTTGTGCTGGTGTTCGTGGTACTGGGCGGCATCGGCAATATTTGGGGCTCTGTGATTGCCGCTACGTTATTGACGGTGCTGCCGGAGCTCCTGCGCGCCTTCTCCGACTACCGCATGCTGGTTTACGCGATCGTGCTGATTCTGGTCATGCTTGCGACGAATAATCCGACCATCCGTTCCCTGATCGTGCGGATGAAAAACTCTGTTCAGCAAAAAGATGGGATACACCAGGCGCAAGGGGGGACGGAACGATGACGGAACGACAGAGAAAACGCTCTAACACCCGAATGGTCCCGGTGCCGACCAACGCCATCGTGCCGGAGCGGGACGTCAATGCGATCCCCGTGCTGGAGACGCGGCACCTGGGCATCGAATTCGGCGGCCTGAAGGCCGTGGAGGACTTTAACCTGACCATCGGCCGGACGGAGATCGCGGGCCTGATCGGCCCCAACGGCGCGGGCAAGACCACGGTGTTCAACCTGCTGACCAAGGTGTACGAGCCCACTTCCGGCGCCGTGCTGATCGACGGCAAGGACCTGCACGGCATGTCCATCGTGCAGGCCAGCAAGCTGGGCATCGCCCGCACCTTCCAGAACATCCGCCTATTTGACAAGATGACGGTGGAGGAAAACGTGCGCATCGGCCTGCACAACCAGATCAAGTATGATATGTTCAGCGGCATCCTGCGCCTGCCCCGCTACTGGAAGCAGGAAAAGCGCCAGCACGAGAAGGCCATGGAGCTCCTGGACATCTTCGGCATGCAGGACCTGGCGGACGAGGTCTCCGGCAGCCTGCCCTACGGCGTGCAGCGCCGTCTGGAGATCGTGCGCGCCCTGGCGACCAAGCCCAAGCTGCTGCTGCTGGACGAGCCGGCCGCGGGCATGAACCCCCACGAGACCGAGGAGCTGATGGAGAACATCGCGAAGATCCGCGACAAATTCCAGATCGCCATCCTGCTGATCGAGCACGATATGAGCTTGGTCATGGGCGTGTGCGAGGGCATCTGCGTGCTCAACTTCGGGCGCGTCATCGCCAAAGGCACGGCGGATGAGATCCAGGCTAACCCCATGGTCATCGAGGCCTACCTGGGCAAGAAGAAGGAGGCGGCAAAATGAGCGAGATCAAGACCGGAGCGCCGCTTCTGAGGGTCCATGACATCCACGTCTACTACGGCGCGATCCACGCCATCAAGGGCATCTCCCTGGAGGTGTACGAGAACGAGATCGTGACCCTGATCGGTGCCAACGGCGCGGGCAAATCCACCACGCTGAACACCATCGCCGGGCTCCTGCGCCCGCGCCAGGGCACGGTGGAGCTGAACGGCGAGAACATCAATGGCGTGAGCGCCTCCAAAATGGTCAGCCGGGGCCTGTCCCTCTGTCCCGAGGGGCGGCGCATCTTCCAGCAGATGACCGTTAGGGAGAACCTGGAAATGGGCGCTTACAGCCGCCCCGCCGCGGAGATCGAAGGCTCCCTGGAGGAGATGTTCGAGCGTTTCCCGCGCCTCAAAGAGCGCGAAAAGCAGATCGGCGGCACCCTTTCCGGCGGCGAGCAGCAGATGCTGGCCATGGCCCGCGCCCTGATGAGCCGCCCGCGCCTGCTGATGCTGGACGAGCCCTCCATGGGCCTGGCGCCCATCCTGGTGGAGCAGATCTTCGGCATCATCAGCGAGCTGCACGCCTCCGGCGTCACGATCCTGCTGGTGGAGCAGAACGCGCAGATGGCCCTGCAGGTGGCCGACCGCGCCTACGTCATGGAGACGGGCGTCATCACGATGCAGGGACCGGCGCATGAGTTGCTGCATAACGACGCGGTGCAGAAGGCGTATCTGGGGTCATAAGACAGAGTGGAGAGTGAAGAGTGGAGTGTGGAGTGGCGGTTGAAACTGCGCAGAGCGCAGTTTCTAACCATATCGCACGGAGTGCTTCATTGATCCGTAAAACTCTGAGCCATGGGCGAAGAGTTTTTACCACAACTCCACTCTCCACTCTTCACCCTTCACACTCATAAAAAGAAAACAGGGCTCATGCAGTTTTATCCACATGAGCTCTGTTTTCATTTAGAGTTTTATCGTGTCAGCGTGATCCGCGGCGCGGTGCCCTTGCCAGGTATATAGTCGTCTTCCAGTGCCATGACCAGCGTGTCGGGGATCTTATCGACGGAGATCATGCCCAGCATGGTCACCTTTGGCCAGTCCGCTTCGTTGACGGTGCTGATATAGCTGTCGTTGATGCCCCAGCCGTAGGGCTTGCCCTCCGCATCGTACCAGACGGGGATCAGCTGGCTTTCGCAGAAGTCGGCATAGGTCATGCCGTCTTGGGCGGCGAATTCGGTGATCAGGTACAGTCCGCCGGGGGTCAGCTCGCCGCGGACGGAGGTCAGTTTGAGCCCGCCGACCGTGTAGTCTTCCTTCAGCTCATAAGTGTGGGAGTCGATCATCGGCGCGACGGCCAGATCAAAGGCCGGACGGTCGGTCAGCACGTTCTTCTCCTCGCCGGTGGCCAGGTCGATCTCAGCCGCCCGCAGGAACATCTGCACGGGAAGGGTTTGTATGCTCGTATCGCCGCCCAGCACCTGCAAGCTGAAATAGCTCAGGTTCCCGTCGGCGTCATAGAGCGCGTCCTCCATCTCTCCGCCGCCGTCGTAGGGAGCCTGGGCGTTCAGGATGCAGCGGACGCTGTACAGCGGCCGTCCCAGCTGCTTCGCCGCTTCGACCCAGGTCAGGTCAGGACTGACGCCCAATCTTTCAGCCTGCCGGATCCAGTTGTCGCCGTTGGCGCCGATGCGGTCCAGCTGACAGGAGTCCATGCAGATCAGGACGTCGTCTGACGATGTGATCTGTGCGCTGGCCAGGGCGGTGTAATGATCCGCGTACAGTTGGTAAAGCTTGCAGGCGATGGGGCCGAGGTTGAAGGTCCGCTCCTCCGTGGCGCTCAGGATCTCCTGGGCGCCCTGGGGGATGGCGGTATCGCTGTGATGGGTGCTGAAAAAGTCGTTCCAGCCGAAAACACTGCCGGCGGCTGCCGCGACCGCCATGGTGGCGGCCAGGATCAGCGCGGTGACCAGTACGGTGCGGTATAGATTGCGTTTCATGGGCTTTTCCTCCTTGACGGAGCGGGCGGCGCGCATGAGGGCGTCGTGGCAGTTCTCGGACATCGCCGGGAAAGCGTTTTGCAGGTTCAGGTCGTCCATATTCGTCTTCATTCCGCGTCCAGCTCCTTTCTCAGTTGATCTTTGCCCCGGTGGATGCGTCCCCTGAGGGTGCTCACGGGGATGCGCAGCGCGGCGGCCGCTTCCTCGTAGCTCATGCCCTCGGAATAGCAGAGCACCAGCGGCAGGCGGAGCTTGTCCGGCAGCGCTCCGAGGGCCATCGCCAGGGCAGGATCGGGGGCGGAGGCAGCCGCCTGTTCAGGGATCTCATCCAAGGGAACGGTGCGCCGGCGCTTCCGTTGCGTGTCGTAACACGCGTTGATCAGGATGCGGGTCACCCAGGTGCGGAAATACCTTTCCTCGCGCAGCCTTGCCCGCTTTTCCCATGCCTTCAGCGCCGCTTCCTGCAGCGCGTCTTCGCAGTCGGCGTCATTCCGCAGGATCGACCAGGCTACCCGGTACATCATGCCCGAGCAGGCTTCGATCTCTGCGATGAAGCGTTCTCTGTCCACGGTTCGTGCCTCCAGTCTGTAACGTTACACCCATTAGACGGACGAAAGGAGGGATTCGTCACATCAGGATGAGAAAAAACGCGGCGCCTGTTTCGGATGCGGCGCCGCGCTGCCTTCATATAGGAAACACCTTAACGGATGATCTGATACAGCACGTACTGTCTGGGTCTGGCATCCACCTCGAAGACAGCCTCAGCGTTCTTCACGTACAGCGGCTCCAGGTCCTTCACGCGTCCGGGCACGCGCAGGGCCCGGGCGTTTTTGACGTGCAGGCGCACGGCCTCGCGCTGAACTCCTTCCATCAAAACCGCCTCCCGGTACAGCCGGGAGGCAGCATACATGCGGATGTGTTTTTAGCCCAGGTATTCCTTCCCGCCCATGTAAGGCCGCAGCACCACGGGGATGCGGACGCGGCCATCGGCCTGGAGGTTGTTCTCCAGGAAGGCAATCAGCATGCGGGGCGGGGCCACGCAGGTGTTGTTCAAGGTATGGGCCAGGTACTTCTTGCCGTCCTTGCCCTTGACGCGGATCTGCAGGCGGCGGGCCTGGGCGTCGCCCAGGTTGGAGCAGGAGCCGACCTCAAAGTACTTCTGCTGGCGCGGGGACCAGGCTTCCACGTCCACGGACTTGACCTTCAGGTCCGCCAGGTCGCCGGAGCAGCACTCGAGGGTGCGGACCGGGATATCCAGGGAGCGGAAGTAATCCACCGTGTTCTGCCAGAGCTTATCGAACCACATGGGGCTGTCCTCGGGCTTGCAGATGACGATCATCTCCTGCTTTTCGAACTGGTGCACGCGGTACAGGCCGCGCTCCTCGATGCCGTGGGCGCCGACTTCCTTGCGGAAGCAGGGAGAATAGCTGGTCAGGGTCCGGGGCAGGGTATCCTCGTCCAGGATGGTGTCATAGAACTTGCCGATCATGGAGTGCTCGGAGGTGCCGATCAGGTACAGGTCCTCGCCCTCGATCTTGTACATCATGTTCTCCATCTCGGCAAAGGACATGACGCCGTTGACCACGCTGGAGTGGATCATGTAGGGCGGGATCACATAGGTAAAGCCGCGGTCGATCATAAAATCCCGGGCGTAGGAGAGCACGGCGCTGTGCAGGCGCGCGACGTCGCCCATCAGGTAATAGAAGCCGTTGCCGCTGGTCTTGTCGCGGGCGGTGTCCAGGTCGATGCCGTTGAGGGCCTTGATGATGTTTTCGTGATGGGGGATCGGGAAATCCGGCACCACGGGCTCGCCGTAGCGCTGGACCTCGACGTTCTCAGAATCGTCCTTGCCGATGGGCACGCTGGGGTCGATGATGTTGGGGATCACCAGCATGCGCTTGCGGATCTCGGCCTGGAGCTCGGCTTCCCGCTGTTCGAGGGCGGCCAGCTCATCGGCGGCGGCGTTGACCTGGGCCTTTACCTGCTCGGCCTCTTCCTTCTGGCCCTTGGCCATCAGGCCGCCGATCTGCTTGGACAGCACCTTGCGCTGGTTGCGCAGGGCGTCGCCGCGCTGCATGGCGTCGCGGTATTCCTTGTCCATGGCGATCACTTCGTCCACCATGGGCAGCTTCTCATCCTCGAATTTCTTCCGGATGTTTTCCTTCACGAGCTCGGGGTTGGTTCTGAGAAGATTGATGTCAAGCATGTTTCGTTACCTCACAATGTTTATTTATTGGGGTTGGGTTCTTTTTCTTCCATGAGCTTGCGCATTTCGGTCAGGAAGGTGGGCAGGTCTGTGAACTGGCGGTACACGGACGCGAAGCGGATGTAGGCCACGTCGTCCAGGTGCTTGAGCTCCTCCATGACCAGTTCGCCGATGCAGCGGGTGGAGATCTCCTCCTGGAGGCTGTTGTAGGCCTGCTGCTCCACCCGGTTCACGATGCCCTCGATCTGGGCGGCGGACACGGGCCGCTTGTGGCAGGCGGCGATGATGCCGCTACGCAGCTTTTCATGGCTGAACAGCTCGCGGGACTGGTCCTTCTTGACCACCAGCAGGTGCTGCTGCTCCACGGTCTCATAGGTGGTAAAGCGCCGGCCGCACTGCAGGCACTCGCGGCGGCGGCGGATGCTGCCGCCCTCGTCCACGGGACGGGAGTCGGTGACTCTGCTGTCAAAACAGCCGCAGGACGGACACTTCAAGCGATTACCTCCTGTCGGTCCGCTATCTGTGCGACCAGGTGGGACAGGGCGTAGAGGCCGTACTGATAGCCGTGGGAATTGTCCAGGCGGTAGTCCGCCGCGGAGCGGTAGTACCCGATGCGGGCGCCGTACTGCTCGATGACGTCCTCATGGGTCCCGCCGCGCAGGGTGGGCCGCCGGTCCATCTTGATGTCGGAGAGGATCTGATCCAGCGGACGGTCGATGAAAATGATGGTGCCGTGGTTCTTCATCAGCGTGATATTCTCCTTGACGAGGACAGTGCCCTCGCCGGTGGAGACCACGCAGGGGGAGACCCCGGACAGCTCCGCCAGCACGGCCGTCTCCGCGATGCGGAAGAAGTCCTCGCCCAGGGTGGTGTAGATATCGTTCACCGACATGGAAAGGATGTCGCTGATGCGCTGATCCGTGTCCACGAAGGGGATGCCCAGGTTCTGCGCCAGGCGCTGGCCCAGGCTGGTCTTGCCGCAGCCGGCCATGCCGACTAAAAAGATGTGGTCATGCAGCATGCTCAGCTCTCCTTTCTGACGAAGGCCATGACCGCGTCTCCCATCTGCGCAGGATCCGATACCGCTTTGTGCCGGATCTCCATCGTCTCCAGCGCGGAGATCTGGTTCGGCAGCGCCGTCCCGGTGGCGGCGGCCAGGGCCCGGGCGTCGTCAAAGACCCGGCCCGCGGCGGTGAGGCCGAGGGCTTCCGACACGTCGGAGACGAACTTGTAGGGGCTGGCCGTGGCGTTGACCAGGGTCACGCGCCGGTCCGCCGTCCCGCGCCTGAGCCCTTCCAGCACCGACAGGCCCACGGCGGTGTGGGGGTCCGTCAGCGCATGGCAGCGCTCATAGGTCAAGCGGATGGCCTCCCGGGTCTGCCCGTCATCGGCGGTGCCGGCGGCAAACTCGGCCTGGAGCTTCTTAAGAAGCTCCTCCGGCAGCACAAAGCGCCCGTTCTCCTTCAGGGATGCCATCCAGCCCCGGACAGTCTCCGCATCCCGGCCGCAGAGCTCGAACAGCAGGCGCTCCAGGTTGGAGGAGATCAGGATGTCCATGGAGGGGGAGATGGTCTTGTGGAAGGGGCGGTCCGTGGAGTAGACGCCGGTCTCAAAGAAATCCGTGAGCACGCGGTTGCGGTTGGAGGCGCAGATCAGCTTCCCGATGGGCAGGCCCATGCGCTTGGCGTACCAGGCAGCCAGGATGTCGCCGAAATTGCCCGTGGGCACGCAGACGTCCATGGTCTCCCCGGCCTGCAGCTGTTCCGCCTGCCGCAGGGCGCGGTAGCCGAAGAAGTAGTAGACGATCTGCGGGATGAGGCGGCCGATGTTGATGCTGTTGGCGGAGGAGGGCAGGCGGCCCTCCCGGTCCAGCTCCGCCCGGAAGCCGGGATCGGAGAACAGGCGCTTCACGCCGGTCTGGGCATCGTCAAAGTTCCCGCGCACCGCCACCACCTGGACGTTTTTGCCCTGGGAGGTGGCCATCTGGCGGTACTGCAGCTCGCTCACGCCGTCCTTGGGGTAGAACACGGTGCATGCGGTGCCCTCCACGTCCCTGAAGCCCTCCAGGGCGGCCTTGCCCGTATCGCCGGAGGTGGCGGTCAGGATGTGGATGGTCCTCTTTTCACCGGTCAGCCTGGCGGCGCGGACGATCAGGCGCGGCAGCAGCTGCAGCGCCACGTCCTTGAAGGCCAGGGTCGGCCCGTGGTAGAGCTCCAGGAGCCAGGTGTCGTCGTCCAGGCGGGTGACCGGGGTCACCTCCGGCGCGGCAAAGCTGGCATAGGCTTCCTGACACATGGTCTTGAGGGCGTCCTTGCCCAGCTCGGGGAAATAGAGGCTGAGCACCTGGGCGGCCAGCTCCTGATAGGTGCAGGCGCAGGCGGGATCGAGCCACTCAGCGGGCGCTGCGGGGATGGATTCCGGGACGTACAGGCCGCCGTCGGGGCTCAGGCCGTTCAGGATCGCCTGGGCGGCCGAGACGGGCGCCTGGCCGCGGGTCGAAAGATAGCGCATATCAGGGCTCCTTTCTTCTCTTTAGGGAAACGCTGCCGGAGGAATCACCGGCTCCTCAGAACCAGGTCTGGCAGAAGGTCGTGATGTTCCATTTCTTGATGTGCTCGTAGTCGTTGATCTCCCCGTCGTCGCGGCGGTATTCTTCGGGACAGGGCTGGGTGTTTTTGAGCGCCTCGTTGCTGTCGAACACGTAGCAGTAGCGCTTGATCCGGTTGGACATGTTGCCCTCCACGGTCTTGAGCAGGTATCGGCCGCCGCCCAGGTCGTCCACGTCGGTCACCAGGCCGATGTGCTTGTAGCCGTAGCCTTTCTGCTCTCCGTAGATCACCAGGTAACCGGGCTTGGGCACCATGCTGAGACGCTCCATCTTGTCGAAGCCCTTGTTGATCTTCCCGACGCCCGCGGCCCGGACCGAATAGGGCTCGCCGCTCTCGTGGGTCTCGGACTTGGTGGGCTCGTCCATGGGAATGCCGCAGGTATCGAACACGTAGCCCAGGAAGGCACCGCACCAGCCGATGTTGCACTTCGGGCCCTTGCCGCACTGCCAGTAGGAATACTTGTTCTTACTTCCCAGGCGGGAGAAGGTCTTGTTATCCGCCGCCTTCCATTCGTTCAGGGCGAAGTCGATGACGGTGTTGATGGCTTCCGGCACCTTTGTGCGGTCGTAGGACTGGATGGTGACGTCGGCGGATTCTTCGGATTCGTTGGATTCTGTCTGCTCCTCGTCGGCCTCGTCCGGGCCCGCTGTTTCAGGCTCGTCCTCGGGTTCGGCGGCGCCGGGGACGTCTTCTTTATCATCGCTTTCCGCGGGGGCTTCTGCTTCTGGCTCGTCGGTCACGGCGTCCTCATCGGGGTCCGGAGCTTCGGTCTCCTGTTTTTCGTCTTCGTCTTCGTCGCTGTCGGATACCGTATACAGGCGGTAATCGGCCGCGGGCGCTTCGTCAGGGGTTTCGTCTTCCGTCTCGGCTGCCTGCGCGAAGAGCACCAGCACGCGGTAGGTCGTGGGGTGGGGGCCGTCCAGCCGGATCTCGGCCCGGCCAGGCTTGAGGCCGATCAGGCGGCCGTCTTCCACGGCCAGGATGGAATCGTCGGAGATCTCGAAGGCGCCGAGCCGGTCCTCCGGGATGCTCCAGTGCTCGCCGCGGGCGATGGTGATGTCAACGATGTCCTCCGCCTGGGCAAAGCAGCAGATACAGATCAGGATAAGGATGAGCGCGGCGATGCGCCGCGGGGTGTTCAGCAAAGTGGATCGCCTCCTGTGTCAGGATCGGTGTGAACAGCAGATGGGTCGTCTTCGGGTTTTTCCTCCGAGTCCAAAGCCTCGCTTTGGGCTTCGGGGGGATGGGAGCGGCCGTTTTCCCGGATGGAGCGGACGCTTTCCGCAATCACGCTGCACAGGCCGATGATCAGGGCCATGTAGTAGGTGATGGCCCGCCAGAGCAGCAGCGCGGGGAACAGCAGATCCCGGGGGAAGATACTCTCATAGAACAGATAGAAGCCGCCCTCCTGGGCCCCGGACGCGCCGGGCAGCGGGGTGAAGGACGCCGCGATGAAGAGCAGCCACTGCAGCGTCATGAGCAAAAGCGGGCTGTGTCCCGACATGTGCAGGGCCAGGTACACGCAGTAGGACGCGCTCATGAGCAGGATGAGCTGCAGCCAGGACAGCAGCAGCAAAAACAGGATCTGCAGCGGGTGGTGTACCAGCATGTCCACGCTGGCACTGAAATCGCCCAGCGCCGCCTCCGCCCGGGAGGAGGACCGCGCCAGATCCTTGACCAGGCGCAGCTTCTGTCCCAGCTTCAGCAGGAATACGATGATGGCGCGGACGATATTGCGGTTGATGGCGAGCAGCAGCACCACGCTGACGCTCAGGCCGTTGATCAGGAAGCCCGCGAAGATCATCCACTTGGCGTTGCCGACGCAGGCGTTGACCGCCGCCTGCTGGGTCAGCCACAGCACGGCGCCGCCGCTCAGCAGGGCGAACTGGAAGCAGAAAAACTTGACCGCCAGGCTGGAGGAGGAGACCCCCACCGGCACGCCCCGCTTCTTGAAGGCGAACACCTGCATGGGCTGTCCGCCCGTGGCCGCGGGCGTCACGTTGGAATAAAACATGCCCAGCAGCGTCACGTGCAGTGTGGAGAAGTAACGGATGTTGACCTTCTGCCAAATGAAAAAGCACTGGTTCACGAGGGCCTCGGCGGCGATGCTCAGGAACCACAGCCCGAACCCGGCCAGCAGCCACCGCCCGTCGGCTTCCATCACCGCTTTCACGGAGGCCTCCACGTCGGAATTCCGGACGGCGAGCCAAACCACAATAAGCACCGTGCCAATAATGACCAAGGCGCTCAAAAGGTTGCTTCGGGTCTGCTTGCTCGGCTTTTTCAAGGATACTCCCCATCGTTTCCGTGAGAACGGAAAAAGTGCGCGGCACAGCCGCGGCGAAATTATAACATATTTAATGATGAATGTCATTATTTTTTTGCTGCCGATCCCACAAAGATGGGCGGGAAAGCGGGGAAAACCGGCGCTCGGTCAAAGAGTGCACACAAAATACAGAGGGATTGCAAATTTTTTATAAATAATACTTGCAAGTGAGACAAAAATGTGCTATTATGAGTCACGCTTGTGGAGACACAGGCGATCATAATTTGATTCGGATATTTTCCCGTGAACTGCACGGGTAAATATACGGCCGGCAAAACCGCGAGGGAAACACTCCCAACGGCGGCCGGAAAAAAAGCCGAAAGGCAAAAAAAGGAGAGGTTTCCCATGAAAAAAGTATTTGCGCTGCTGCTGGTCCTGGCCCTGGCTCTGAGCACCGCCGCGTTCGCGGACGAAGCGATCGGAAGCCCGGTCCCCATGGAAGTGACCAACGTGACCCCCGAAGGCGTGACCGCCACTGTGACGGCTGCTGAGGCTGATGAGCTGGTTTCCAAGCTGGCCGAAGCCATCGCTAACGAAGGCGACAACGAGAAGGTGTTCGCTTCCGCTGGTCTCGAGAACCTGGCAAAGTATGAACTCGTCGAGCTCGTCGGCCTGGAGATCGAAAACTACGATCCCGCCAAGGAAGAAGACGTGGTCCTCACCGTCAAGTTCGCGGCTGCTTTCGCTCAGGACGATGACCTGATCACCCTGCTGGGCCTGATCGACGGCGCCGACGTGACCTGGGAGAACGTGGCTTTCGCGGTTGAAGAGAACGGCAGCCTGACCATCACCCTGACCTCTGAGCAGGCCGTGAAGGTGATGAATGGCACCGCTGTGATCGCTGTCCTGAAGGCGATCGCCGAGTAATCCGGAATTCACTGACCGGGGCTCTCATGGAGGCCTGAAGGTTCCGCGCCCATCCGGCGCGAAGCTGTAAGACTGCCGGAGTGCCCCGGTATTCTATGTTGGAGGAACCCATGCCTGATACACAGACTGCTCTGCATGCGCAGAACCGCGCTGTAACTGCAGCGAATATCAACTCTGCGGACAGAGACGCCGAAATCGAGATCGATCTTGGCGAGCTTTTTTTGCGTCTGCTCGACAAATGGTATATCATCGTAGCGGCGGCGCTGGTGGGCACCATGCTCAGCGGGATCTGGACTTTCTTTTTCGTGACCCCGCAGTATGAGGCGACCACCAAGCTCTACATCCTGAACTCTGACGAGTCCGTGATCAACCTTTCCAGCCTACAGCTGGGCAGTCAGCTGGCCAATGACTACACCTACGTGTTCAGCAACTGGCATGTGCACGAGGCGGTTATCGACAGACTGGGCTTGGATTACAGCTTCAAGGACATGGAAAAAATGGTGCGGGTCAATAACCCCTCCAACACGCGAATCCTCGATATCACGGTGACCTCCCCGAACGCGGAGGAGGCGCAGCTGATCGCCAACACCTACGCGCTGGTGGCCCCGGAATTCATTGCCAAGGTGATGAAGACCGTGGAGCCCAGCATTTTCCAGGAGGCCCGGCTGCCCAGCTCTCCCGTGTCGCCCTCCAAGGCGCGCAACCTGATCCTGGGCTTCCTGATCGGCGCCATCCTGGCGGTGGGCGTGATCACCGTGATGTTCGTCACGGACGACAAGGTACGCACCTCTGACGATGTGACCAAGCTCTTGGGTCTGCCGACCCTGGGCGTCGTGACGATGCAGACGTCGATGCACGGCGAGCATAACCGATCTGGCAAAGGAGCAAAAAGATGAAGCAGGTTTCGCTGCGTGAACAGGATGCGCTGGACTATTCCGGTCAGGAAGCGCTGAACAGCATTGCGACCAACCTGACCTTTGTCGGTCGCCATATGAACAAATTCGTCATGACCAGCTGCGTGGCCAGCGAGGGCAAGAGCTCACTGTGCCTGCAGCTCATGCTGAACCTCGCCCAGCGCGGGAACAGCGTGGTCATGGTGGACGCCGACCTGCGCGCCTCCTTCCTCATGTCCAAGCTCAAGTTTGAACAGCGGGAAGGCGCGATCCAGGGCCTGGTACACTATCTGGCCGGCTACTGCGAGCTGGATGACGCGCTGTACCAGACAGACGCGGAGGGGGCGTATATCATCCCCATCGGCGACACGGTCGCCAATCCGCTGCCCCTGCTGGACTCTCCGGACTTCAGTCAGATGATGGAAGAGCTCAGCAAGAAGTTCGACTACGTCCTGGTGGACGCGCCGCCCATCGGCGTCATCATCGACGCGGCCGTCATCGCCAAGAGTTGCGACGGCGCAGTCTTCGTCATGGCCTACGGCAAGCGCTCCAAGCGCGAAGTGGTGGACGCCGTGCAGCAGCTGGAACAGTCCGGCTGTCCGGTGCTGGGCTGTGTCATCAACATGGTCACCGTCAAGTCGCTGGCTGAGAAGAGCTACTACAAGAAGTACTATTCCGGCCATTACAGCAAGTACTATCACGGCTACGGTGATAAAACGGACGCGAGCAAGGATATCAAACCGAAAAAACGCTGACGGCGCGGACCGGAAAGCGGCAGAAATATTGAAGACTTCCGGGTCGCCAGGCGATCCGGGAGTTTTCTGTATAAGTGAGGTTTTTCATGAGCATCGAGCCTACGGAATGTTTGTATGACCAGGACGCCTATCTCCGCGAGTTCACAGCGGAGGTGCTCTCTTGTGAGCCTGCGGCGGATGGGCAATATGACATCGTGCTGGACAGGACCGCGTTTTTCCCGGAGCAGGGTGGGCAGAGCGCCGATACCGGCACCCTCGACGGCCGGGTCCGGGTGCTGGACGCGCATATCCGGCAGAAGGTCATCCATCATCTCTGCGACGGGCCGCTGGCGGCAGGGGCGAAGGTGCGAGGCGCGCTGGACTTTACGCACCGGTTCAGCCACATGCAGCAGCACACCGGGGAACACATCCTGTCCGGCCTCTGTGCCAGGGAATACGGCTGCCGGAACGTGGGCTTTCATTTAAGCGACCGGATGGTCACGGTGGATTATGACAAGCCCCTGAGCGGTACACAGCTGGAGCGGCTCGAAGACCTGGCCAACCGCGCGGTCTGGGCAGATCTTCCGGTCCGGTGCTGGTATCCGACGCCGGAGGAAGCGGAAAGCCTCGACTACCGCAGCAAGAAGGAGATCGACGGGCGGCTCAGGATCGTCAGCATCCCGGGCGTGGATGACTGCGCCTGCTGCGCGCCGCACGTGCATACCACTGGCGAAGTGGGCGTGATCAGGATCATGAGCGCAATGAATTACAAAGGCGGTGTCCGGCTCTCGATCCTCTGCGGGGAGCGGGCTCTGCGGGCGGACCGGCAGCGTCAGCGCCTCCTGGACGGGCTGTGCCGGCAGATGACCTGCGGCGAGGACGAGCTGGGTCAGGTGATGGCCAAGCGCGACGCGGAGCTGAAGGAGCTGAAACAAAGAAACGCCCAGCTGGAGACCGGGCTCCTGCTCACGGAGGCGCGGGAGGCCCGGGAAAAGGGGCAGCGCTGCCTGCTGACCGCTCAGGCGGATATGCAGGCGATGATCCGCGCCGCCGCCTGCCTGGCTGAAGGCAGGCAGGAACTGGTAGGTGTGTTCTCCGGCAGCGATGAGGCGGGCTATTCCTTCTGCCTGATGGGCGGCGAGGACCTGCACAGGGAGTTTGAAGCCTTCAAGGCGCGGCTGAACGCCCGGGGCGGGGGAGACAGCCAGCTGATCCGCGGCAAATGCGGCGCTGCGTGGGCGGAGATCAGCGCATATTTTGAAGCGTGAATACAGGGGGCGAGAGCATGATCTGGAAGAATGAAGAGATCCTGGCGGAGGACCGCCTGTGCCTGACCGGACGCCGGGACGAAACGTCTGACCCGCTGCGCCTGTTCTGGGTGGGCAGCGGCATCCATATGACGGCGAAAGTGGGCGAGCTCTTTGCCGTGATCGAAGCGGACTGGAGCGGCCACACGCCCTGGATGAGCGTGGCCCTGGACGGCGTGCAGGTGGCACGGTTCGCGCTCCAAAGGGGCACGCACCGCTATGCGCTGCTGACGGGCATGGGTGCGGAGGCGGTCCACCGCGTCAGCCTGACCCGGGACACCCAGCCCATGGAGGGTGATGAAAAGCTGCTTGTCCGCCTTCGGGAACTGGAGCTGGACGGCGAACTGCTGCCCCGGGATCACAAGATGACCATTGAGTTCATCGGCGACAGCCTGACCTCCGGCGAGGGCCTGGTGGGTCCTCAAAGCGCTTCGGAGTGGAGAACGGTGTTCATGAGCGGCGCAAAGAACTATGCCGCCCAGGTCTGCGCGCTCCTGGACGCGGACGGGGAGTGGGTCTCCCAGTCCGGCTGGGGAATCGCCACCGACTGGACGGGCGACCCGCGGCACGTGCTGCCCGGCATCTACGACCGGGTCTGCGCCCTGCAGCCGGCGGGGGATCAGCCCTATGCCTTTGACGCCCATCCCGTAGCCGCGGTGGTGGTGAACCTGGGCACCAATGACATGAGCGCGCTGAACAGCCTGACGCCGGATGAGCGCCCGGAGCGCGAGCACAGGATCGCGGCGTGCGTGCGGGATTTCCTCACGCATCTGCGCCAGGTCCGCCCCGGCGCGCCGATCCTGTGGGTCTGCGGCATGTGCGGCGACGGGCTGAACGCGCTGCTGGAACGCGCGGTGGCGGATACCGCCCGCACGCTGCAGGATAGTTTGATGGCTTTCCTGCCGCTGCCCGCCTGCACGGCGGAGGAGACCGGCAGCCTTTCGCACCCCGGGGAGGCCTCCCACAGGCGCTGTGCTGCCCTGATCGCCCCGGCCCTCAAAGACCTGATTGAAAAGGCCGGCGTTTTGTGATAATATAAAAACGCTCCTTAGATCTTCAACAAGTTTACAGCCGTTGCCTTCTGCAGGACAGATCGGGTTATGGCTGGCGCGGGCAAAGCTCCGCGCATTGCTCCGGAGGGATAAAAATGTTAAAAAAGTTCTTTTTCTGTTTGGCGGCCCTGACCCTGCTCATGGCGCTGTGCGCCTCGGCGGAGGCGGCGACCTATGAGTTCAGCGACCTCAAGGCCCGGCTGACGCTGGATGCTACCAACTACGATATGGTCCTGACGCCCCAGACGCTGGAATCCCACCAGGATTGGCTGACGGCCCGGGGAGAGGATCCTGAGCAGACCAGGATCCGCTTCGAGGACGAAGGCATCCTGCTGGAGGCCTATGACAGCCAGAACAGCCGGACCCTGGTGATCACCGCGCTGGCGGACGTGAACGCCCGGGAGCTGTTCGACGTGAACAAGCTGGAGGAATCGGAGCGCAAGAGCTACCGCCTGTCCCATTCCGACGGCACCTTCTACGGGATCCAGGGCTATGATTATCAGTCTGCCGCGTGGAAAAAGTACGAGGGGAACCTGGGCCGCTTCCTGAAACTGAAATACACCCGCACGGTGGGCGGGCAGGTGGTCTGCCGGGGCTATCAGCGCCGGTCGATCCGTAACGGCTACACCATCACCATCGATATCCAGGTGACCGGCCGCTCCCTGAAAAACGCGGATGAAAAGGCCGCTGACCGGGTGCTGAACGGCCTGACCTTCCTGGAGATCCTGGACGCGCCGGATGGCGCGTGCAAGCTGACGCTGACCACCCAGCCTGACCGCGAGGTGACCACCGAAAAGGTCACTATCGCCGGTAAGACCGAGCCCGGCGCGACGGTGACGGCGACGCTGATCGGCCTCACAGACAACAGGACCTCCACCTTCAGCGATACCGCCAACAGCAAGGGCAAGTTCAGCATGGCCGTGACCTTCCCCCAGCAGGGCACCTATTCGATCAACGTCCTCACGGCGACCACGGATGGCCGGACCGCTCAGAAGTCCCTGAGCGTCATGTATCAGCGCGATTATATCCCGATCAACCTGAAGACCGCCGTGCCCACCGTGATCAACGCCGACAGCATCACCATCTCGGGCACCACCGTGTCCGGCGTCACCATGCAGATCTCCGTCAGCGGGCCCACGAGCCTGCAGAAGAGCAAGAAGGGCAAGTCCTTCTCCTTCACGGTGGATACGCGCCAGGAAGGCACCTACCAGATCCTCCTGACCGCCAGCAAGAAGGGCATGAGCCCCCGGATGCTCTCCTTTACCGCCACCCGCACCCTGACCGAAACCGAAAAGACCGAGCGGGTCAAGAAGACAGCGATCGCCCTCAAGTACAGCGTGCTGAAAAAGAGCATCAGCAAGTATGCGGGCAAGATCGTCACCGTCAGCGGTTATGTGATGGAAGTGAACCAGAACGGGGACGAATACGTGGTCAAGCTGGCGGTGAACAAGTCGGTGAACACCTATAAGGACTTTGTGTTCATCATCTGCAAGGCGGATCCCGGCCTTTCCCCGTACGATCACGTGCGACTGTACGGCTCCCTGAGCGAGAACACCTATGTGGAGACGGTGGAAGGCAACGCCGCGGAGTATCCGCGCTTCGAGCTGCTCCTGTTCGAGAAGGAGTGACCTATGGATATCGCTGTACGGCATTTTGAGAAGAAACCGGAGCGCTGCGCCTACGCGCTCAGCCAGATCGAAAAGCTGCTCAATGAAGAAACGGACCTGACAGCCGGCCTGGCCAACGCCTCCGCGGTGCTCAAGCTGCTTTTGCCGGACCTCAACTGGGTGGGCTTTTACATGTGGCGCGGGGACGTGCTGGTGCTGGGTTCCTTCCAGGGCAAGCCCGCTGTCAGCCGCATCGCCCCGGGCGCGGGTGTCTGCGGCACCGCGGTCGTGACCGGGGAAGCCCAGCTGGTGCCGGATGTGCACAAGCATTGCAACCATATCGCCTGCGACCTGGCCTCGGCGTCCGAGCTCGTCCTGCCCATCCGTGTGAACGGTGAGCTATTCGCGCTCCTGGACATGGACAGCCCGGTGACCAACCATTTTGATGAAGAGGATCTGACCGGCCTCACGCCTGTGGCGGATGCCATTGGCCGATGGATCTCACAGATAGGAGAGTAATACATATGGAAACCACTCAGACGGCCCCGAAAAAGACGCTGTATTCCGCCATCCAGCCCACCGGCAGCATCACCCTGGGCAATTACATCGGCGCGCTCAGGAATTTCGTGCTGCTGGCGGATGACTTTGACTGCCTGTTCTGCATGGCGGACTTGCACGCCCTGACCGTGCGCCAGGATCCGGCGGCCCTGCGCCGCAACACGGCCTCCCTGGCGGCGCTGTACATGGCCTGCGGGCTGGACCCCGAAAAGAGCATCATCTACTGCCAGAGCCACGTGCCGGAGCACGCGGAGCTGGCCTGGATCCTCAACTGCTTCACCTATATGGGCGAGCTGAGCCGCATGACCCAGTTCAAGGACAAGAGCGCCAAGCACGCGGACAATATCAATGCGGGCCTGTTTGCCTATCCCTCCCTGATGGCGGCGGACATCCTGCTGTACCAGACCAACCTGGTGCCCGTGGGCGCGGACCAGAAGCAGCACCTGGAGCTGACCCGGGACATCGCCACCCGCGTGAACAGCCTGTATCCCAACCTGTTCACCGTGCCGGAGGCCTATATCCCCAAGACCAGCGCCCGCATCCGCAGCCTGAGCGATCCGACCCGGAAGATGAGCAAATCCGACGCTGAGGACAGCTATATCGCTCTCCTGGACGCGCCGGATGTGATCCGCCGCAAGTTCCGCCGGGCGGTCACGGACTCCGAGACGGAGATCCGCTACGATCCGGAAAACAAGCCCGGCGTCTCCAACCTGCTGAGCATCCTGGCGGCCATGGAAAACGTGACCCCCGAGGAAGAAGAGGCGAAACTGAAGGGCTGCAATTACGGCGCGCTCAAAGAGGCGGCTTCCGAGGCCGTCATCAGCACCCTGGCCCCGATCCAGGAGCGCTATCAGGCGCTGATGGGCGACAAGGAGCATATCGCGAACACCCTGAAGTCCGGCGCGGAGCGCGCCCATTATCTGGCGCAGAAGACCCTGCGCAAGGTCTACAAGAAGGTCGGGCTGTATCAGCTTTGATCCTTGGGGTAAAACAGTCAGGAGGCAGAATCATGGCTGACAGAGAATGGGTCACGGTGGCGACCCCGAACCGCCCCGATGCGCAGGTGTCCGTCTGGCTGCCGGAAACGGCGCCGCGGGCGGTCATCCAGATCTTCCACGGCATGGCCGAGCACATTGAGCGCTATGACCGCACCGCCCGGGAGCTGGCCCGCCGCGGCTACGCGGTGGCCGGGCACAACCACAAGGGCCACGGCCCCGACACGCCGAAGGACCAGCTGGGCTACTTCTACCCGACCGACGGCTGGCGCAAGATCGTGGAGGACGGGCACGCGGTCAGCGAGTACCTGAGGAAGCGCTTCCCGGGCATCCCGCTGGTACTGTTGGGTCATTCCATGGGCTCGTTCCTGGCCCGGGACTACATCATGCGCTATCCAGGCGAGCCGGACGCGCTGATCATTTCCGGCACGGGCTGGCACCCCAAGGCCCTGTGCCTGGCGGGTCTCGCCATGGCGCGGTTTGCGAAGCCCGATAAGCCGGCCCCGCAGATCGACAAGATCGCCTTCTCCGGCAATAACAAGCCCTTCCAGCCTGCCCGGACGCCCTTTGACTGGCTGAGCCGGGACAAGGCGGAAGTGGATAAGTACGTCGCGGACCCCCTGTGCGGCTTTGTGTTCACGGGCCGCGCCTTCCACGACCTGTTCACGGGCCTCCTGGGCCTCACCAGGCTGGAGGGCCTGGAGCACGTGAACGTGGATATGCCCATCTGCTTCATCTCCGGCGACAGCGATCCGGTGGGGAGCATGAGCAAGGGTGTGCTGACCGTGGCGGACCAGTTCAAAAAGGCCGGGCTCAAGGACGTGACCGTGAAGCTGTATCACAACGCGCGGCACGAGCTGTTCAACGAGATGAACCGGGACGAGGTCATCGCGGATCTCGCCGCATGGCTGGAACAGACGATGCGCAAACTTTACTGACAGGAGCGGAATATGCTGTATTCTGGAGATATTACCCGGGTGCACGGCATCCGGGTGGGGCAGGCGGAAAATGAATCTGCGCGCACCGGTGTGACCGTGGTGCTGTGCCGCAAGGACGGCGCGGTGGGCGGCTGCTCCGTGCGCGGCGCCGCGCCGGGCACCCGGGAGACGGACCTGCTGAGGCCCGGCAACCTGGTGGAGCGTGTGCACGCGGTGGTGCTGGCCGGAGGCTCGGCCTACGGCCTGGCGGCGGCGGACGGCGTTATGCGCTATCTGGAGCAGGCCGGTATCGGCCTGGAGATGGGCGACCAGCGGGTGCCCATCGTACCGGCGGCGGTGCTGTATGACCTGGGCGTGGGCGACGGCTCGGTGCGCCCGGACGCGGCCATGGGCCGCACAGCCTGCATGTCGGCCCAGAAGCAGATGCTGCAGGGCCGTCACGGCGCGGGCTGCGGCGCGACGGTGGGCAAGCTGGTGCCCGGCGCTGTGCCCCAGGACAGCGGCATCGGCAGCGCCTCCATCACCCTGCAGGAGGGCGTAACAGTAGGCGCTATCGTGGCGGTCAATGCGGTGGGCGATGTGTTCGAGCCCCGCTCGGGCGAGCTCATCGGCTGCGCGCACATGCCGGACGGCACGGCGATCCCCGCGGAGGGGCTCTTGTGGGGGCACGCGCCCGCGCCGCAGCAGATCCGCATCCCCGCGCCGGGCTCGAATACCACCATCGGCGTGGTGGCGGTGGACTGCCGCCTGGACAAGGCGCAGGCGAACCGCCTGGCGGACGTGGCCCACGACGGCCTGGCTCGGACCATCCGTCCGGTGCATACCCAGATGGACGGCGACACCCTGTTCGCCCTGGCCACCGGCCAGGTGGACCGGGAGGTCAACTTTGTGAAGCTCTGCGCGGCGGCAGCGGAAGTGACGGCGCGGGCCATCGCCAACGCCATTGAGGCGGGGAAACGATGATCCTGGGCGTGGGGCTGGATATCTGTCAGATATCACGGATGGCGGAGGCGATCCGCCATCCGCGTTTTTTGGAGCGCGTCTTTTCCGAGGAGGAGCGGGCCTACCTTGAGAGCAAGGGCGGCACGGCCGCCCAGAGCGCCGCGGGCATGTACGCCGCGAAGGAGGCCTTCCTGAAGGCCCGAGGCACAGGCATCGACAGCCTGGGCCTCGATCGGATCGAAGTGCTCCACACCCCCGGCGGCCAGCCCTGCTACCGCCTGAGCGGGGCCTATGGGGAGCTCTCGGTCACGGCGCACCTGAGCATCTCCCACGACGGCGGCGTAGCGGCGGCGGTGTGCATCCTGGAGGGCGAACCCGGACAGGGAAAGGAATGAGCGGATATGGAAGCCTTTGAAGCGGTATTGACGCCCGAACAGATGCGGGCCTGGGAGCAGTCGGCCTTTGGGTCCGGTGTGGACCCGCTCTTGCTGATGGAGGACGCGGCCAGGGCCGTCTATGCCCGCCTGTGCCCGCTGCTCGGGGAGCGGCATTGCCGGAAGGTGCTGGTGCTCTGCGGTGCGGGAAACAACGGGGGAGACGGGGCCGCGCTGGCGCGGCTGCTGCTTCGGGACGGGTTTGAAACGCTGCTGATAAGCGTCAAGGAGCCGGCCACCGACAGCGCCAAGACCATGCGCGCATACTATGAGGCCCTGGGCGGTCAGGCCTTCACCTGGCTGCCGGAGGACGACGCGGCAGCCTGGGAAAACAGGATCATTGCCTTCGCCCCTGACTGCGTGGTGGACGCCTTGTTCGGCACGGGCTACCGCGGGACGCCGACAGCCCTGTACCAGCGGGTGATCGGGCTGATCAACCGCCTGGATGCCCGGGTCGTGCTGTCCGTGGATGTGCCCTCGGGCATGAACAGCCTGGACGGCTCCGTGGCTTATGTCGGGGACGCGCCGGCGTGCATCCGGGCTACCCACACGGTGACGCTGGGGAGCTGGAAGTCGGGGCTTTTGCTGACCCCTGCGCCGGAGTGCGTGGGAGAAGTGTCCCTCGCCCCCATCGCGCTGCCCCTGACTGTGCCGGAGACCGGCATGAAGCTCATCACCCCCGGCGCGCTCTCCTGGATCGGCAAGCGCCCGCTGAATGCCCACAAGGGCAGCGCGGGCCGGGTGCTCCTGTACATGGGCTCCCTGGGCATGGCGGGCGCGGCGGCGATGGCCGCCAAGGCCGCCCTCCGGGCCGGGGCGGGGCTGGTCACGGTGGCCTGCCCCCGGGAGATCATCCCGATATTGCAGAGCCTGGTGCCCAACGCCATGTGCGTGCCCGCCGAGACCCTCGACGACCGGATCCCCGCCCACGATGTGCTGGCGGCCGGCTGCGGGCTGGGGACAGAGCCCGGGACGCTGAAGCGGCTCACATCCTTGCTCGAGCGGGAAAAGGGCGTCACGGTGCTGGACGCCGACGCGCTGAACCTGCTGGCCGAAGCCGGGTTCCCGCTGCCGGAGCGGACGGTGCTGACGCCCCACCCGGGCGAAGCAGCACGGCTCTTGCATACGACCACCGAGCAGATCCTCAAAGACCCCGCGGACGCGGTCAGGAAGCTCGCCCGGCAGTACGGCGCTGTAACGCTGCTGAAGGGGCGGGTCAGCCTGATCTCCGACGGGGAGCGGCTGATCTTCCAGCGCCACGGCGCGCCCGTGCTGGCCAAGGGCGGCAGCGGTGACGCGCTCACGGGCATCCTGGCAGCGCTGTGCGCGGACCCCTGGGTTTGCCCGGAGCGTCCGGAGCCGGAACGCCTGCTGTGCCGGACGGCCCTCGCTTCGCTCTTGCTGGGTCTGGCGGGGGAGGATGCCCAGGCGCGGTATGGAGATCGGTCTGCGCTCATCGGCGAGGTGATCGACCTGCTGGAGGACGTCCTGCGCAGACAGGCGGTTTGACAGAGACTCCGTTTTGTAATAGAATCATCTGGAATCCGCTGAGCTTGGAGGATGAACATGTCTGTTGCCGAAGTGAAGGAATACCTTGCGGCCTACGGGCTTTCGCAAAAGGTTCAGGAATTTGACGTCTCCAGCGCGACGGTAGAGCTGGCGGCCCAGGCCCTTAACTGCGAGCCATGCAGGATCGCGAAATCCCTGGCGCTCCTGACCCCTGACGGGCCGGTGCTGGTGGTGGCGGCCGGGGACGCGAAGATCGACAACCCGCGCTACAAGGCCCAGTTCAATACCAAGGCGAAAATGCTCTCACCGGAGGATACCCTGGCGCTGATCGGCCACGCGGTGGGCGGCGTCTGCCCCTTTGCGGTCCGCGACGGGGTGCGGGTGTACCTGGATGAATCGCTCAGGCGCTTCGATACGGTGTTCCCGGCCTGCGGCAGCAGCAACAGCGCCATCGAGCTGACCCTGGAGGAACTGGAGCGCGCATCCCAGGCCCTGGGCTGGGTGGATGTGTGCAAGGCCTGGCGGGATGAAGTGTGAGGATAACGGATTGGATAGACTGAAAGTGCTTTTTGCGCGGGTTTTGGCGGCGCTGATGCTGGTTACGCTGCTTACCCCCGCCGCCATGGCCGAAGAGGCGAAAATGGACGGGTTTTACGACCTGAAACCCCTGATCGGCGAGCGGGAGGGGGAGACGGCCGTGCTGCTGCTGGACCGCACCTATTATTCCGGGGAGACCATCTATAAGGGCACCACGGGCCGCCCGCTGAACGGGTCCTGCGCCCTGCACTGCGGGGCGGTGCTCATCAGCAACCTGCGCGGCGAGATCGTGACCGGGCAGCAGGTGGCAAAGGCCAACAACCGGGATATCAAGGATGCCCGGCGCTGGACGCCTTTCGTCTCCTGGGGCAAGGTGGCCTCCGCCTTCGGCGTCAGCGTGCAGACCGAAAACCTGGCGCAGTACGGGAACAACCTGAAAAACAAGGGCATCGGGGCCGAGGAGCGGCGCGCGCGGAAAATGGAGCATATCACCGAGGTGTTCCGCACCCGGTCCGCCGACGGCGGCCTGATGATCCACTTTAATTCCAGCGGCCGCCTGAACGGCAGCGGCACCCACCGCCACGCGGTGGTCATGGTGGGCTACATCGAGCGGGACGGGCAGATCACGGACCTGCTGATCAACGATTCCTCGGTGCCTGCCCCGGAAGGTGTCTGCATCCGCATGAGCGAGTCGAGCCTGCCGGCGTCGATCATCGGCCAGAGGCGGCTGGACAAGGTGAAGGCCGAAGGCGGCGACATTGCGATGCTGCTGATGGATTACGCGGTATCCTGCCGCTGGGCCTACGCAAACTGACAGCAAGGGGGCTCCTTTGAAACAGAGCAGTACGGACAAAACGCCCCGGCAGTCTGTGGAAGAGCTGCCGATCAACGAATATTACGAGGAATACCTCGAGGAATACGACGACGGGACCATGGACGCGGCAGACGCGGAGGATGGGGCCGCCGCGGACGGGTCTGCGCTCCCGGCGGGGCGCACCATCTTCAAGCCCCGGGACCGCAAGCCTTCTTTCATCCTCGCGGTAGTGGTGGCCGCCTGCCGGATGCTCATGCTGGCGGTCATCCTGGCCGGGCTGGCGGGCGTCGGCGCGGTGGTGGGCATCGCCCGGGCGTATATGGATACCGCGCCGGAGCTGGACCTGACGCTGATCGACGAGCAGGCCCAGACCTCCTTCATCTACGACGCCCAGGGCAACCTGATCACGGACTACAAGGGCACGGAAAACCGGGTCATGGTCTCCATCGACACCATGCCCCAGCAGCTGCGCAACGCCTTTATCGCCGTGGAGGATTCGCGCTTTTATACCCATAACGGCGTGGACCTGAAGCGCATCGCCGGCGCGTTTTTGCGCAATTTCACCTCCGGCAGCCAGCAGGGCGGCTCCACCATCACCCAGCAGCTGATCAAAAACACCCTCTTGTCCAGCGAGCAGAGCTACAAGCGCAAGATCCAGGAGGCCTACCTGGCCATGCAGCTGGAGGCGCGCTACACCAAGGACCAGATCCTGGAAAGCTATTTGAACACCATCTACCTGGGCGAAAACTATTACGGCGTAAAGACGGCGGCCTACGGCTATTTCGGAAAGGAAGACTTAAGCAGCCTGACCCTTCGCGAATGTGCCATCCTGGCCGGCCTGACCACGAACCCGTACTATTACAATCCGCGGCGGAATTACTACCTGCGGCAGAGCGACGTGACGGACTACCGCGCCATCACCAACAACCGTACGGACTATGTGCTGCGCTGCATGTACGAAGGCCAGCTGATCACCCGCCGGGAGTATGAGGAGGCCCTGGACCCGCAGACGGCGCGCATCCTGGAGACCTCGCCCGAATCCAACGAGATCTACCCCTATACCCACTATGTGGAGTACGCCCTGCGCGACGTGATCCAGGCCCTGCTCAGGCTCAACAAGCTGGAGAACACCGCCCAGAACCGCATCCGCATGGACAACGAGCTCCGGACCGGCGGCTATCAGGTGTTCCTGGCGCTGGACACGGAGATCCAGGAGATCCTGGAGGATACGGTCTACAATTACACGAAGTACCCCGCCCTGAACGACACGGCGGACAGTGTCTACCGCGCCCGGAACTCGGACGGCACCTATGAGGAGATCATCCAGCCCCAGGTGGCGGCGGTGGTGACGGACTACCGCACCGGCGAGGTCAAGGCCATCGTGGGCAGCCGCACCAAGCCGACCCAGCGCCTGACTTTGAACCGGGCGGCGGACATGAACATGCCGGTGGGCTCGGCCATCAAGCCCTTGTCCGTCTACGCCCCGGCCATCGAAATGGGGCACGGGGACAAGGAGATCGTATACAACATGCCCCTGCCCATCACCGGATGGAAGGGGAATAAGGGTGAAGACACCTGGCCCCGAAATTACTCCTCCAACACCTATAACGGCTTTGAGACCATCCGCGCCGCCATGACCCACAGCCACAACACGGCGGCGGCCTACGCGCTCATGAACTTCGTGGGCGTGGAGCGGTCCTATGACTTCCTGCTCCGGCTGGGCGTTTCGCCGGATCACATCAACAAGACGCCCTTCGGCCTGGCCCTGGGTTCCAGCGGTATCACGCCCATCGAAATGGCCATGGCCTACGGCACCCTGGGCAACGGCGGCGTCTACAAATCGCCCATCACCTTCAAGGGGATCTTCGACTCCGAAAAGCATTCCCTGTACGACGGCGGCCTCAACCAGGTGGAGCGCCAGGTGTTCTCCCCGTCCACTGCCTGGCTGACTGTGGACATGATGAAGGACGTGGTCTCCCGCGGCACCGGCACGGCGGCTAAGATCTCGGGCCAGACGGTGGCGGGCAAGACGGGCACCAACTCGGACCAGAAGGGCGTGTTCTTCGCCGGCATGACCGGCTGGTACTGCGGCACCGTCTGGATCGGGCACGACAATTACAAATCCCTGTCCAGCAAGACCACGGGCGGCAACAGCGCCGCGGCCCTGTGGCAGACCTTCATGAGCCGCATCCACAAGCAGAAGGGCCTCTCCAACCGCGACATCCTGAGCGGCAGCGCCCGGGAGTACGGCCTCACCCAGGTGACCACCTGCAAGTATTCCGGCAAACTGGCCACCGAGGCCTGCCAGGACGACGGCGTGGAGACGGGCTGGTGGCCCTCCCATGCCGTGCCGACCCAGTACTGCGATATGCACATCCAGCAGACGGTCTGCGCCGATTCCGGCATGGTGGCCGGCCCCTACTGCGCGAACACCGAGACCCGGGGCGTCGTCTCCCTGCCGGTGGGGCATCCGCTGACCCGGTTCCTGAATACCGAATACCAGGAAGTGCTGACCCGCTATCTGGGCACCTCGATCCTGAACGGCGCGGTCTGCACCTGGCATACTTCTCCGGCGGACTATACGGACCCCTATGCGGACTGGAACAGCTGGAGCGATCCCTACGCCACTCCCGACCAGGGCGGCCAAGGCTATACCGATCCCGCCTATACGGACCCCTGGCAGGACAGCCAGACGGACGGCCCCGATCAGAGCATATGGAATGAGTATCTCGCTCCCCAGGCCCTGGTGGATTCCGCTCAGCAGGTGCTGAACGAGGGCTACCAGCAGCTCGGCTGGATGGAGCCCGGCTCCGCCTCCTACGAGAACCTGGCCGCCGCCTGCGGCCAGCTGAGCGCCCTGATCGGCAGCGGCACGACCACCGAAATGTTGACCGAGGCCATGAACACGGTGCAGAGGGCAATGGCGGGGTACTGATCCATTTCGTTTGATCGGTTTTGCAGGTCATTTTGACAGCGAAAAGTCAAAAAAATACTGATTGACAAGAAAATTGCCTTGTCGTATAATAAAGAACGGTCACGATTGGAGGGAAGTTATGGTACTGGATGTATCCCAGGCGTTTTTACAGCCAGGTGAGCGTATCGCTTTCCGCCATGAGGAGCCGATCCCGCCCCAGCTGATCTTCGGGGAGACGGTCACTTTTCCGCAGCCTGCCGTGATGACGGGGGACTTCCTGCTTGAGGGGAGCACCCTGTACCTGACGGGCACGCTGGAGGTGACGGCGCAGGGCAACTGCGCGTTCTGCCTGAACGAGGTCAGGTATCCGGTGACGAAGGAATTCTCCGAAGTCTTTCTTCATCTGGACCGCATGACCCGCCAGACCCAGCAGGCGGTGGATGACGATGAGCGGATGACCTTCGAAGGCAAGGAGATCGATCTGGCACAGCTGGCGCTGACGCTGACGGTGCTGGAACTGCCGATGCGCTTCGAATGTGAAAGCTGCTCAGAAGGATCCGACGAGGAAGACGTCGGTGATGAATCGCGCGCTTGCCAGAAGGAAACGCCCATGGAGCATCCTTTTTCGGCATTGCAGCAATTGCTGACTAAGGATCAGGAGGTGTAAACATGGCAGTCCCGAAGGGAAAAGTATCAAAGGCTCGCGGCCGCAGCCGTCGCGCTAACTGGAAGCTCTCTCAGCCCGCGATCGTAGTGTGCAAGCAGTGCCACAAGTATCGCCTGGCGCATCGCGTTTGCAAGCATTGCGGCTACTATGATGGCAAGCAGGTCATCGAGATCAACGCTGAAGAAAAGAAAGCCTGATCAGCCACACACACCCGTTTGAGCGCGGAAGGAAGTACCGGCTCGCAGTTCCCTTTGACAGAAAGCCCCGCCGTCGGCTGAGAGCGGAGCAGGGAAGGAGCCGGGAAGGGTCGTCCGCCGAGGGAACGACAAAATCGTTCGGTCGCGCCCGTTATCGCGCTCAGAGGCAGCCGGGATCATCCGGCTGTGAATCAAGGTGGTACCACGGTCATCCGTCCTTCATTACGAAGGACGGGTGTTTTTTTAACAGATTGGAGGCGGATCATGAGCGGACAGAATATCGCCCTGTTGGCGGTGCTGGCGCTGCTGGTCGCCGGATGCTTTTCTTCCGGCGTGATCGCGAAAAAGGTCTATCCGGCTGAAATGGAAAAGCGCACGCGCCTGAGCTTGGGCATCAAACTGGCTACGGCGCTGATCGCGCTGGTCATTTACATCATCGTTTTTATGCTCTGATCATACATATATAAGGAGTTTCACTTATGCCTGACAAGGAATTCACCATGGAAAAAACCTTCAATCCCCAGGCGATCGAGAAGGAGACCTACGAGCGCTGGGAGAAGAGCGGCGCGTTCATCGCGCACCGGGATCCGAACAAGAAGCCCTTCACCATCGTCATGCCGCCGCCCAACATCACGGGCCAATTGCACATGGGCCACGCCATGGACGGCACGCTGCAGGACAGTCTGATCCGCTACCACCGCATGAAGGGCGACGCCGCCCTGTGGCTGCCGGGCACGGACCACGCGTCCATCGCCACCGAAGTGAAGATCGTGGATAAGCTGCGCAGCGAGGGCACCAGCAAGGAACAGCTGGGCCGCGAGAAGTTCCTCGAGCGCGCCTGGGCCTGGAAGGAAGAGTACGGCGGACGCATCACCCGCCAGCTCAGACGCATGGGCGCGTCCTGCGACTGGAGCCGCGAGCGCTTCACCATGGACGAGGGCTGCTCCCGCGCCGTGCGCGAGGTGTTCGTGCGCCTGTATGAAAAAGACCTGATCTACCGCGGCAACAGGCTCATCAACTGGTGCCCCTGCTGCGGCACCTCTCTGTCCGACGCCGAGGTGGAGTACGAATCCAAGGACGGCAACTTCTGGCACCTGCTGTACCCGGTCAAGGAGACCGGCGAAAAGCTGGAGCTGGCTACTACCCGTCCGGAGACCATGCTGGGCGATACCGCCGTGGCCATCAACCCGGAGGATCCGCGCTACAAGCACCTGCACGGCTGCCACGTGATCCTGCCGCTCATCAACAAGGAGATCCCCATCGTCCTAGATGAGCACGCGGACATGGAGAAGGGTACCGGCGTGGTCAAGATCACGCCCGCCCATGACCCCAACGACTTTGAGGTGGGCCAGCGCCACAACCTGCCCATCGTGCGTGTGTTCACCTACGATGGCCATATGACCGGCGCGAAGGACAAGGCGGAGGCGGACGAGCTCTTCGCCAAGGGCCTGAATACCGTGAACGAGCCCGAGGTGCTGGACTGCGGCAAGTATGCCGGCATGACCACCCTGGAGGCCCGCAAGGCCATCGTGGAGGACCTGACCGCCCTGGGCCTGCTCAAAAAGATCGAGCCCCTGAGCCACGAGGTGGGCACCTGCTACCGCTGCCACACTGTGGTGGAGCCCATGGTCTCCAAGCAGTGGTTCGTGAAGATGGCCCCCCTGGCCAAGCCCGCCATCGACTGCGTGAAGAACGGCGAGACGGTGTTCGTGCCCGAGCGCTTCAGCAAGATCTACATGAACTGGATGGAAAACATCCGCGACTGGTGCATCTCCCGTCACCTGTGGTGGGGCCACCGCATCCCGGCCTGGTACTGCCCGGACTGCGGCGAGACCATCGTCAGCCGGGAAGATCCGACCGTCTGCCCGAAGTGCGGCTGCAAGGCCCTCACCCAGGACGAGGACGTGCTGGACACCTGGTTCTCCTCCGCCCTCTGGCCCTTCTCCACGCTGGGCTGGCCGGACCAGACCGAGGACCTTAAGTATTTCTATCCCACCGACGTCATGGTGACGGGCTACGACATCATCTTCTTCTGGGTCGCGCGCATGATCTTCAGCGGCCTTGAGCAGATGGGGGAGATCCCCTTCCGCAAGGTGGTCATCCACGGCCTGGTGCGCGACGCGCTGGGACGCAAGATGTCCAAATCCCTGGGCAACGGCGTCGATCCGCTGGAGGTCATCGAAAAGTACGGCGCGGACGCGCTGCGCTTCTCCCTGTGCATGGGCATCTCCGCCGGCAACGACACCCGCTACTCTGACGAGAAGGTGGAGATGGCGCGCAACTTCGCCAACAAGGTGTGGAACGCCTCCCGCTTCGTGCTGATGAACATGGACAAGGCCGAGACCCTGGAGGGCAAGCGCCTGACGCTGCCGGACCAGTGGATCCTGACCCGGTACGCCCTCGCCGTGCGCGAGGTGACCGACGCCATGGAGAACGCCGAATACGGCCTCGCCACCCAGAAGCTGTACGACTTCATATGGAGCGAGTTCTGCGACTGGTACATTGAGCTGGCCAAGTCCGGCCTGATGGGCGACGACGCCGATCGCAAAGCGGCCACCCAGGCGGTGCTTTTGAAGGTGCTGTCCGGTCTGCTCAGGCTGCTGCATCCCTTCATGCCCTTCCTGACGGAAGAGATCTACGGCCGTCTGCCGGGCCTGGAGGGCGCTTCCTGCATGCTGGCCGACTGGCCCGAAGTGGAAGACTATGGCTTTGCCGCTGAGGCTGCGCGGATGGAAGGCATCATGGACATGGTGCGCGTGATCCGCAACCAGCGTGCTGAGCTGAACGTGCAGGCCGGCCACCGCGCCCGCCTGATGGTGCGCCCCGCCGCGGGCTGGGCGGAAGCCCTCGCCGGCGCGGAGCCCTACTTCCAGCGCCTGGCCAGCGTATCCGCCATGGAGACCCTGGCGGCGGGCGAGACCCCTGAGGGCAAGCTCGTGAGCGCCGTGTGCGAAGCCGGCGAGCTCTTCATCCCGCTGGGCGACCTGGTCGACCTGGAGCAGGAAAAGAAGCGCCTGGCCAAGGAAGAAAAGAATCTGGAGGGCGAGATCGCCCGCTCCGAGGGCAAGCTCAACAACCCGGGCTTCACGGGCAAAGCGCCTGCCGCCCTGGTGGACGCCGAGCGCGCCAAGCTGGAGAAGAACCGCCAGATGCTCGAAACGCTGAAGAAGCGCATCGCTGAGCTGGGCTGAGCCATGGCGGAAGGATATTATCATCAGCCGGTCCTGCTCAGGGAAGTCCTCGAATGCCTCGACCCCCAGCCGGGTCAGGTGTTCGCGGACGGCACCCTGGGCGGCGGCGGGCATGCTGAGGCGGTGCTGAGCCGCCTTGGCGAGAGCGGCAGGCTCTACGGCATCGACCGGGACCAGGCCGCCATTGAAGCCGCGGGAAAGCGCCTGAGCGCCTTCCCCGGCTTTTGCGCGCTCCGGGGCAACTTCCACGATGTGGATCAGCTGCTGCCCGAAGGTGTCCTGCTGGACGGCGGGCTATTGGACCTGGGGGTCTCGTCCTATCAGCTGGACACGCCGGAGCGCGGCTTCTCCTACCATGAGGAGGCACCCCTGGATATGCGCATGGACCAACGCCAGGCAATGACCGCCGCGGACTGGCTGAACACCACCCCCGAAGCGGACATCCGCCAGGCGCTGTACGACTACGGCGACGAGCGCTGGGCCGCGCGCATCGCGCAGAAGATCATCGAGCGCCGGAAGGAAGCCCCGCTCAGCTCCACCATGGATCTGGTGGCCTGCGTGGATGCGGCCATCCCCAAGGCCGTGCGCCGCAAGGATGACGGGCATCCCGCCCGCCGCACCTTCCAGGCCGTGCGCATCGCCGTCAACGACGAGCTCGCGCCCCTCTCCCAGGCGCTCACTGACTGGGTCCTGCGCCTGAAGCCTGGCGGCCGCCTGTGCGTGCTGACTTTCCATTCCATCGAGGACCGGCTGGTCAAAACCGCTTTCCGGCGCATGCAGAACCCCTGCGTCTGTCCGCCCAAAGCGCCCGTCTGCACCTGCGGCCGCAAGCCCATCGCCAGGGTGCTGTACGGCGGCGCGGTCAAGCCCTCCGCCGAGGAGATCGCTGAAAACAGCCGCGCCCATTCCGCCCTGCTCAGGGCGGTGGAGAGGATTGCCCCCTAACAAGGATCTGAAATGAGGAGCAAAAGAGGATCAATGCACGAGGCAAGCATCAGATGCTCCTGCGTCAGAGACAACGATACTCTGTCATGCAAATTCGTCTGGTAGTATAAGAGAATTGACGGTCCATCCACCGATTCCCTGCCAGGGAAAAGAAATTTCGACAAACTACTTGCTAAAAGCCGATTCTTATGCTATAATCTATCGTGCTCGTGGGATTATAGCTCAGTTGGCTAGAGCGCCACGTTGACATCGTGGAGGTCATAGGTTCGAGCCCTACTAATCCCACCACAGAAAAACTCCTGAATTATCAGGGGTTTTTCTTTTTTGTTCATACTGGGATGTTGCGCACTACGTGCGAAAATCAGAGGTTTTGCAACAAAACGTGCAACTGGCACTTGCTAAAAGTGCTGTTTTTACAATGACTTTTGTTTGAAATTTCTGCAACTGTTTTGCAATTTTACCGATTCAGACGCTCAATAGCATCAAGCTGCTTCATGACGCTGTTGTGTCTGGTTCTGGCGTATACAGTCTCAACCATGCGCGTATCGGCATGACCAAGGAGGTCAGCAACTTGTGCAGAGGTCAAACCGCTCTCTTTTGCTTGGGTTGCAAATGTGGCACGGAAATCATAAGGGGTGACACCTTTTAAGTCCAAATGGTCAAAAGCTCTTCTTCTGACACGCTCTTTATGTGAGTAGCACCATGGTTGCTCACCGCCCAAAATGAAGCCTGACACTTGCAACGTGGAGGTCAAAACTCGCTTGGGAATACTGGTGATCAGAATCGTTCTTACGGATTTTTCTGTCTTTGGAGTATCAATGCAAGGCTTGCTGTTATCTGGATAAGTAACTGCGCGACGTACATACCCAAAGCTGTGCTCAAGATTCAAATCCTCCCAACATAGCCCCATTACCTCTTCGGGCCTCATACCCATAAAGACTGACAATGTCATATAGAGTTTTTCCTCTTCGTCTTCCAGAAGGGGAATTTCTCTTTTGATTCTGGTAACCGTATCATCATCGAGCGCATTGTGATGAGTCCCTGACGCAGCGCGGATGCGAAGTATGGTGTTTTTGAACGGCGTATCACTGATTATTCCCATTTCTTGAGCCACTTTGAAAATGCGGCTGGTCAAGCCGCGCACCCGCTCTATCGTATTCTTATTGAGGTCTGCTTTCCGTCCTCTCTGTGATGCTGTTGCCATCCAGTTATAAAACTTTTGGATAGTGTCGACTTTTACTTGATTCATTGGATAGTCGCCCAAGAACGGCAGAATATTCAAGTTTAGGTACTGCTCATATGTTATCCTTGTGGTATCTTTCAAAGTGTCGAAAAATGCTGGCTTATATTTCTGAATGATAAACTCACGAACGGTCAAGCATTTTGTGGTTTGGCCGCTTTCATCAGACAAACTGGAATATTTTTCCCATCCATCCCAAAACGCTTCACTGATTGTATTGCCTTGAAGCCATAGAGTATCACCGCTGGGTAAGGAAACTTTGTATCGCTTCTTTTGAGACATTATGATTCCTTTCCAGCATTTATCATCAATATGAACTTGTCAAGTTCCGCTGCCGTTTTGCGGCACTTCAATTATAGCATATTACTGTCAGGTAAGCCACAAGATATAAGGGTTTTATGTGTTTGGCATCGGATAATTCGCAACAAGTTTTGGCTAATGATTCAGAACTTCAGGTCAGCACTCTACAACTTTGGGCTAACAATATACAACTTTTGGGTAAGGCGCTTGCCAATCACGGACAGCGCCTTTATTTTTTTGCAAAGGTCGCTGAATTTTGCTGCGCTGCTCTGAAAATCAAGCCAAATGTCAAGCATGGTTTTTTAGATGTTATACTTTCACATTATTATATACATTCAGAATCTTCAAATGCATTTGATTTCACTTGTATTTCCGCTCATTTATGTCATTAACTTTTGAAATTATAAGTCCTGATTATTGGACAATGCTAATGGTATCATTAGGTCACAAGGATGAGGGAAGCAACCGAAACCTTGAAAGGCCAGCGGATAAGCCAACAACCGCGGAAAGGAAGATTATGAAGATGGCAAAGGTTATCACGATAAAGATTGCTCTGAACAAAATGCACACGCTGGAACTGGTAACGACTGTTGACCCCAATATGACTGTCGAAAAGCTGCTCTCCATGCTCTGCATAAGCGGATTTGTCATCAAAGCTGAGGAAACACCAGTTATGCCGCTGCCCGTTGCGCTGATCCATTCGGCTATCGTGAAAAGGAATCTGGGCATCATCTAATAAGATTTACGTTTTCAATTATAACTATCGGCTATGAAGCTACAACTTTGGATAAGCAGCTACAAGTCCCGATTATTGGACAATACATTATATATAATAAAGTCACAAGGTTGAGGGAAGCACCTGAGACCTGGAAGAAGAAAGTGAAGGACACACTAAAAAACCAGAAAGGAAACGAAAATGGAAAGAATCAATGTGTCTGAAAGCTTCAGGATGTGCAATACGAACACTCACTTCGAAATGAGATTTGAAGGTAAGGCTGATACGAAAAAAGCTCTTGAAGCAATGCTGGAAGTAATAGATCTCAACAAATACGAAGAACCTTATCTGCCAGCATTTTCTCCCCTCTTCATTCAGGACCTTGGTGATAATTGCACTGACAACGGTTTTGATTTTGACAGCAGTCTGCGGTCTTATGAATATGAAGACATCATTCCCGCGATGCTCAAAGCGGTTGCCAAAGCTCTCCCCGAAATGCCTTTCAAGGGATATTCATGTTTTGGTGCTACAAATTGCTATGATATTCATGAGATTGAATTCTCTTACAATGGCAAGCAACTCTATCGTATAGTCTTTGTGCTGTGTCTGATAGTTTCAAATCATATGCGCACATAGCCTTAAATTCTAATATATGTTGCTCATGAGTTTCCAATTTGTTGTATCTTTCGATATGGTCTACATAATTCTTGAAATAATCAAAATTTGCCATAAATATCACCTCGTAATAGTACATCTGTATATGAAATAATAATCAAGATAGGGATGGTACATAAGTACCGCTGTTCAGTAGATTTGCAATTTCCAGTCTTTCTGGTTCATTTTGGATAAAGTAAATCAGCAGTTTGTCTGCTTTCTGTGGCGACAAATGAACTTTGCCCGTGTTCCATTTGTATAGGGTGCTGGTTTTGATGCCCGTTGACTCCGAAATCTCTTTAATAGTGCGCCCGCGGAGACCTATGGCGGTTTGCAGTAATGCTTCTGTTTCTGCAAATGTGTTGTAATTTTCCATACGAAAATCACCTCCTCGAATGATAGGTGATATGGCAGCGGCAAAGTATCGGTTTTTTCTTCTGGGATACAAAATTTTATATGGAAAGTATAAAATGCTCCCACAGTTGACAAAACACTATAGTTTTGGTAATCTATTATTGGTGCTGATGCACCGAAATCGAATAATCCACCTATGAAGAGTACGCGAGAGACAGGCTCGATGACCGTACAGCAACCTACAAATGCAAGGTGCTAATGCCTGACCGATAGGAATTATATAAACCTA
>CADAPM010000002.1 GCA_902789795.1 uncultured Eubacteriales bacterium | reverse complement strand
CAGGGCGATCGCGGGGGTGTTGTGCGCCTTGATGTCGGCCATGACCTTGGTGGTGGTGTCCGCGTAGGAGCCGGCATAGATCGGGTTGATCTTGATGTCAGGGTTCTCTGCGTGGAACTCATCGCACAGCGCGCTGATCAGCTGGTCAGGGCCGCCGCCGACCGATACGGGGAAGTACATGTTCAGCTCGATCACATCGTCAGCCAACGCCATCGGCACTAAGCTGAGAAGGAACACAGCTGTCAGGATGAGGGAAAGGATCTTCTTCATACAAGAAAACCTCCTTTGTATGTAGGGCCATAGCCCGGTGCAGTGTGACGGAGACCCAACTGCTCCGCCTTGTTGTTGGAAATATAACACAGTCAGTATCATTTGTCAACAAATTAATGAAAATTTATCAAATAATACATATCATTTGATAAATTTAGAAATCGGCATGGTTTTTGTGGTGGCAATTAAAGGCGGGTGTATTGATTTGAATGCAATAAAAAAACACCAGGGTCTCCATATCGGAAACCCTGGTGTTTTCAGGCGCGAGTGTTACTCAGCCAGCCACTTTTCAGCGTTGGCGGCGCTCATGCGCTTGATGGTCTCGGTCGGGTAGACAGAGTTCTCGCCGCCGTTGCCGTACAGGAAGAACTTGCCGTCGGGCGTCTTGAACAGGCACTCTTCGTAGCCTTCAGGATCGCCGTAGGCACCGATCACCTTCTTGTTGATGAACTCGGCGGTGTCGGTATCGTACTCAACCTTGCAGATGATTTTCTTCATAATTCAAGACCTCTCTTTTTTGCGCAGGGGGTGAACCCTGCATGATCATAGATGCGGCTGTTCCGCACGAACCGTATATTAGCACAAAACGCCTGGATTTGCAACACTTTTATTACGTTTCAACAATATCGGACGAAAACATCCCAGATAATACAGTTAATAGAATTGTAATATCTTTGTCATACTTGCTCTGTTGCATTTTTAGGCAGTTATGCTATCATCTTATTTGAACTAATGACGAAGGGAGAAATACCATGAAACGCTTTCGTTCAGTTTTAGCGGTTGCTCTGCTGATCGCGCTGTTTACGGCCATGGTGCCTGCGACGACGGTTTCAGCCGAAACACTGATGAAGGTCACGAAGACCAATATGCTGCGCATGCGCACCGGCCCGGGCGATGCCTACAACGTCAAGGCCCGCTATAAGAAGGGCACGGTCGTGACGGTGCTCAAGTATTCCAAGGGCTGGTACTACGTCAAGACCAAGGACGGCACCAAGGGCTGGATGAGCAAGAACTTCCTCACCCGGACCACCGGTTCCGTCGTGAAGGCGAAGGAGTCCGCCAGCGGTGAAGCGGTCACCCTGAAGAATTCCTACATGCGCCGCGGCCCGAGCACCAACTACAACCGCCTCCTGACCGTCAAGAAGGGCCGGGTCGTCAAGATCATCGGCAAGTCCGGCGGCTGGTACAAGGTCAGGTATAACGGAAAGACGGGCTTCATCTATAAGGACCTGCTGAAGATCGTCAAGTAAACGCGGAGTTCGGAATTCGGAATGCGGAATTAAGTAGTGTGAAGCAATTATCCGGATCTCCGGAACCAAGCAAAAACGGCTGTTGCAATTATGCAGCAGCCGCTTTTCATATTCGGGAAGTCAGGTACAAAACCTAATTCCGCATTCCGAACTCCGAATTCCGAATTACTTCTTCTTAAAGCTCAGCTTGTTCTCCGTGCCGTTGATCAGGCGTTTGATGTTGCCGTGATGCCGGGCGATGGCCATGACGGCCAGGAGCACCGCCCACGCGCCGTAGGGCCAGAAGGTCTTTGTGGCGCAGAGGATGATCGCGTAGCTGATGAGCAGCAGCATGCTGCCGACGGATATGTAGCGGGTCAGGGCGATGGCCGCGATGCAGATCAGGATGGCGATGGCGCCGGGGATGGGGAAGTTGAAGAGCACCACCGCGCAGGAGCAGGCGATGCCTTTGCCGCCCTTAAACCCGAAAAACACGGGCCAGTTATGGCCGATGATCACGAAGAGGCCGCCGATCATGCCGCCGTACTCGCCGGCCAGCGCCATGCCGATCAGCACGGCGGCGACCGCCTTCAGCACGTCGCAGATAAAGGTGATCAGGCCCACGCGCATGCCGAAGACGCGCAGGGCGTTGCTGGCGCCCGTGTTCCCGCTGCCTTCCTTGCGGATGTCGGTACCGGTGCCGCGGGTGAGCAGGATGCCGGAGGAGATGCTGCCCAGCAGGTAAGCCAGGACAGCGCAGATGATATAGCGGAAAGTCATCGCGCATCCTCCCGTTTCTTCTCCCTCAGGGTGAACTTGATCGGCGTGCCCTCGAAGCCGAAGGCCTTGCGCAGCTGGTTCTCGAGATAGCGCTGGTAGGAGAAATGCATCAGCTCTTCGCTGTTGACGAAGAAGACGAAGTGCGGGGGACAGACGCTCTGCTGGGTCGCGTAGTAGATCTTGAGCCGGCGGCCGTTCACAGCGGGGGGCTGCATGGTCAGCTGCGCATCCGCCAGCACGTCGTTCAGGGTACCGGTGGTCACCCGGCGGCTGGTCTGCTCCCAGACCTTTTTCACCATGTCCAGCACGGTGTGCACGCGCTGGCCCGTGAGCGCGCTGATGAACAGCACGGGCGCATAATCCATGAATTTAAGGTCGTTCAGGATCTCCTTGCGCTTCTGCTCCAGGGTGTTGGTGTCCTTCTCGATGCTGTCCCACTTGTTCATGATCACGATGGCGGCCTTACCTTCGTCGTGGATCATGCCTGCGATGTGGGTATCCTGCTCGGTGACGCCGTCCTGGGCGTCGATCAAGAGCAGCGCCACGTCACAGCGGCGGATGGCGGCGATGGAACGCAGGACGGAATAGCGCTCCAGGGAGGCGTCCTCGATGGCCTTCTTCTTGCGCATGCCTGCGGTGTCGATGACGTTGAAGGCGGTGCCGTCCGGCGCGACCAGCGAGGTATCGATGGCGTCACGGGTGGTGCCGGGGATGTCGCTGACCATGGTGCGCTCTTGACCCAGCAGGCGGTTGACCAGGGAGCTTTTGCCCACGTTGGGGCGGCCCACGACGGCCAGCTGGATCACGTGCTCCGCTTCTTCGTCTTCCGCCGCGTCGTCCTTGGCCGGGAAATGCTTGACAAGCTCATCCAGCAGGTCGCCCAGGCCCATCATGTTGGCCGCAGAGACGGGGTGCGGATCGCCCAGGCCCAGCTGATAGAACTCATAGATGCTGTCCGTCTGCTTGGCGCTGTCGATCTTGTTGACCGCCAGCACCACAGGCTTGCCGGTGCGGCGCAGGAGGTTGGCGATCTCCATATCGTCCGGGGTGACGCCGGTTTTGCCGTCCACCAGGAAGCAGATCACCTGCGCTAGGTCCATGGCGATCTCGGCCTGCTTGCGCATTTGGCCGAGCAGTACGTCGTCGCTCTTGGGGTCGATGCCGCCGGTGTCGATCAGGGTAAATTCATGGGTGAGCCATTCCGCATCGGCATAGATGCGGTCGCGGGTGACGCCGGGCACATCCTCGACGATGGCGATGCGCTGCCCGACAATGCGGTTGAACAGCGTAGACTTGCCGACGTTGGGGCGGCCTACGACGGCGACCAGAGGCTTGATGCTTGACATAGTGTACTCCTGAAAAATGGTTGGTATTTTATCGGGCCAGGCACTCGTACAGCGAAGCGCCGCCGTGGGTGACGGTGACGTGGAACCGCTCCTGGAGCGCGGCCAAGGGCATATCGTCCAGGAAGAGGTCGCCCTCACTGCGCAGGCAGTAGTGGGAGATCATGAACTCATCCGCGTCGCTCTTCTCCATGGCCTCCATCAGGTCTTGACCGGTCAGCAGGCCGGTCACGGTAATGGTCTCGCCGAAGAAGCGGTTGACGACCGGCTGGACGGTGACGGTCGGGCCCGGCGGCGCGTAGCGCTCGAGCATCCTTTTCATGGGGGCTTCCGCGGAGGTGCCGCAGAAGATCGTCACTTTGCGTTCAGAGCCCCGCTCATGGGCGGCCTGTCCCTGGCGGGAACGGGCGGCCAGCGCTTCCTCATACTGCCTAAGCAGGCCGACACCGTTTTCGATCTGCGGGTAGCCCTCGTACCAATCTTCCTCGGGCAGGGGAAGACCGGCGCGGCAGAAGAACTCGTCGGAGGGGAATACAAAGCGCGTGCCTGCGGCTTCCAGAAAACGCTGCTGCCAGCGCTCCGCCTGGGCGATGAGGGCCCGCGCGCCCGCCTGGTCAAAATTGCCCAGCTGGGGCAGCTTGTCGCGGAATTTGGTCAGTCCCACGGGCACGATAGCGGTGGACTGGGCATAGGGCAGGTAGTTGAACAGGTGCTCCAGCGTATCGTCCAGCACTGCGCCGTCGTTGATGCCGGGGCAGAGCACGATCTGGCAGTGGAAGCTGATCCCCGCGTCCCGGAGCTGGTCCAGGCGCTCCTTGAGCTGCGCCGCCCGGGGATTGCGCATCAGCCTGACGCGCACCTCCGGATCCATGGCGTGGACCGAAATGTACAGGGGAGAGGGCTTTCGCCTGAGCAGGCGGTCGAACTCCTGATCGTCCAGGTTGGTCAGGGTGATGTAGTTGCCCATCATCAGGGAAAAGCGCCAGTCGTCGTCCTTGACGTACAGCGTTTCGCGCATGTGGGGCGGCATCTGGTCGATAAAGCAGAACATGCAGTGGTTTCTGCACTGCATGGGCCGCATGTCTGTGAAAGCGCTCTCCATTTCAAGGCCCAGGGAGGCGTCCCTTGGCTTGATGATGGTCACTTCCCGCCGTTCCCCGTCGGGTTTCAGCAGGCTCAGGCGCACGCGGGAGCGGGCCGTCAGGGCTTCATAATCCACTTGATCAAGGAGGGGTTCGCCGTTGATCAGCTCGATAGCGTCGCCGGCGTGCAGGCCGTGGCGCGCGGCAAGGCCGCCTGGCCGGACGGATGCGATCTTGTATGCCATTACAGGGTCCTCCGGTCAGTAATAGAATTCATCGCGCTTCTTGACGCCCACATAGTAGCCGTCGCTGGCGGCCTTGTAGGTGTCGGTGGAGAGCTTCTTGGAGGAGTAGAGCTGGCCGTTCACGTACTGGTCGAGGTAAGTGGTGATCACATAGCCCTCGCGGCCGGTCTGGAACTGGTACATCTCGTCCTCGTATTCCACGTAGGTGCCCTCCGTATCCTTGCGCAGGATGGGGTCGCCGGGCAGCAGCACGTCGTCCACCTCGGAGCGCATCTGGTACTTCACGTTTTCGCCGAGGGAGGGGCCGTAAATATTCACAGTGCACTGCCAGCGCTTGGTGGTCTTGGGCTGGTTTTCCACATGGGCGGTGATATAGATGCGCCCGCCGGAGGTATTGCGGAAGGACAGGTCCAGGCGGTTGTTGGAGACCGTGGCGTCCTGGCCCAGCTCCGTATAGCTGACCTTCATGGAGTGGGGGCTGCGCTGCAAGATATCCATGTTCGCGGTGACCGCGGCCAGGTAGACCGTGGTGCTGACCTGGCACACGCCACCGCCGATACCGGGCTGCTCCACGCCGTAAACGTACTCGATGGCTTCCACGAAGCCGTTGTCCCGCGTGCGATTCCCGACCACGGAGTTGAAGCTGAAGGTCTCGCCGGGGTTCAGCACCTTGCCGTTGATCTTCTGCATGGCGATGCCGATATTGGCGTTGCGGCCCTCGGGACTGGTGGTCGCGATCAGGGTGGTGCCGGTGGAGATCAGCTGCACCTGGCTGCGGATGTCCGCCGTGGTGATGCCCGCCGGGATGGGGGTGGGCGTGAGCTCGTAGGTCCCGCCTTCGCCCGCGCTGGCCCGGCGCATGATCTCGTCATGGGCGGCCACCACGTCCAGGGTAGACCCCGGCACCTCGCTGACGATGGTAAACGGATCCTTCTGGTCCGGATCGAAGCTCGCCAGGTAAGCGTTCTTGGGCGCCTGGTTGAAATAGGCCGCGATCTGGGCGAGGATGCCGTTCAGGGTCGCGTCGGAGAGATCGGACTGGGTGGAAAAGAGGTGCATGGGCGTTTCCTGCAGGGAGGAAAGGGCGGCCAGCCGCTCTTCCACGGTGCCGCTGTGGCCATAGCTGTAGGCCTGGTCCAGCATCTGCCGCACCTGGGAAGTATCCGTGGTCATGCCCATCAGGGCGTAATCCAGGGTGGTGAAGGTGTGGCCGTTATAGGTGAGGGCCAGGCTCCACCCGCCCTGCCGGGCGCTGATCTGCTGCATCACGGCCTGTTCGGCTTCGGAGCGGGTCATGCCCGACAGCGGGATGCCGTCCATCGTGATATTGGGCAGATAGACTTCGGCATAGGGCGCCAAGGTCTCGTTTTGCAGATTGATCTGCTTCTGCTGGAGCAGAGAGTTGATCCCAAACCCGCCCGCTGCAGCCAGTACGCAAACAAGCGCAACCACCGCAGGCCATTTCCGCCTGCGGCGCAGTCGCACCCGTTTATCCGGCCGGCGCGCGCCGGGGATAAAGGTCTGAGCGCCTGTAGGGGCGCTGTTTTTCTGTGTAGGGGTAAACTGGTTGTTCATGGATTCCTTTTAATCAATAAGATGTATTCAGATCTCAGATCCTGAGGTTTCGTCATCCGCCGGGGCGGTTTCAGAACCTTCGGTCTCGACGGGAGCGGCGGTGACCGGTTCCTCCTCTGCAGAGGCCGTGAGCACCGGGGTCGCGTCCACCACGGACAGGAACTCGGCGCGGGTGATGGTCTCGCGCTCGAACAGCAGGTCGGCCACCTTTTCGAGCACGTCCTTGTGCTCCTTGAGGATGTTGTAGGCCTGCTCATAGCAGTGGGCCAGCAGACTGGACACGGCCTGGTCGATACGGGCCGCGGTCTCCTCGCTGTAGGCCCTGGACTGGCCGAACTCCATGCCGACGAACACCTGCTCGTCATTGCCCAGGTAGACGGTGCCGATCTCGTCGCTCATGCCGAACTTGGTGACCATGTTGTGGGCCAGCTGTGTGGCGCGCTGCAGGTCGCTGGTGGCGCCGTTGGAGTTGTCATTGAGCATCAGCTTTTCAGCCGCGTGGCCGCCCAGCATCATGCAGATGTCCTGGGTCAGCTGGCGGCGGGTGGAGAAGTCCGTCTCCTGCTCGGGCAGCACCAGGGTGTAGCCGCCCGCGCCGTTGCCGCGGGGCACGATGGTGACTAGCTGGACGTCGTCACAGTAGGGCAGGTAGTGGGCCACCAGGGCGTGGCCGGTCTCATGATAGGCGACCATGCGCTTTTCCTGCTCCAGCACCTTATGGCTGCGCTTTTCAGGGCCCATCTGAATGCGTTCGACCGCCTGGGAGAGCATCTCCTGGGTGATCTTGGTCTGGCGCGCGCGGGCGGCCAGGATGGCGGCCTCGTTCATGATATTTTCGAGTTCAGCGCCGGTGGAGAAGGGTGTGCGCTTGGCGATGTAGGCAAAGTCCACATCGTCCGCAAAGGGCTTGCCCTTCGCGTGCACACGGATGATGTCCTCACGGCCCTTGAGGTCGGGATAATTGACGGTGATCTGCCGGTCGAAACGGCCGGGGCGCAGCAGGGCGGGATCCAGGATGTCGCGGCGGTTGGTCGCGGCCATCACGATGACGCCTTCATTGGTGGAGAAGCCGTCCATTTCCACCAGCAGCTGGTTCAGGGTCTGCTCGCGCTCGTCGTGTCCGCCGCCCAGGCCCGCGCCGCGGTGACGGCCGACAGCGTCGATCTCGTCGATGAACACGATGGCGGGGGCGGAGCGCTTGGCCTGGTCGAACAGGTCGCGCACGCGGCTCGCGCCGACGCCGACGAACATTTCCACAAAGTCGGAGCCGCTGATGGTAAAGAAGGGCACGCCCGCTTCACCGGCCACAGCGCGGGCCAGCAGTGTCTTGCCGGTGCCGGGTGGGCCCACCAGTAGCACGCCCTTGGGGATGCGCGCGCCGACGTCCAGATAGGTCTTTGGGCTCTTCAGGAAATCCACGATCTCCTGCAGCTCTTCCTTCTCCTCTTCCGCGCCCGCCACATCGGCGAAGGTGGTCTTGTTCTTTTTTGTGTCCACCAGGTTCGCGTGGGACTTGGCGAAGTTGTTGATCCGTCCGCCGCCCATCTGCTGGCGGAACATCCACCACATGAAGAAGATGAACACGCCCATGATCAGGATCTCGGGCAGGATCTGGATGTACCAGGGTGTGGACACGGGCGCCAGGTATTCTACCTTGAAGGGGAAATCGGAGACAGAGATCTCGTCCACCGTCTTGCCTTCGGCAGCGTTGGCCACCATCGTCTTGACCGTGTCGATGAAATCGGCGTCGATCGTGGTCTCGAAATCATAGCGGTTCGGATAATCGGTCTGGGATACGCGGCTGAGCTTGCTCTCATAGCGCCCGATCAGCGTGTTGCCGCGGATGGACACGACGTCGATACCCTCGCCGCCGTTGCCGCCGGCAGCGATGTCCTTGTTGATCAGCTCCAGCAGCTCGTAGTATTTCAGCTTGGTCCCCGTATTGGTGGGGGATGAGAGCATGACGCCGAACATGATCAGCAATGCCAGCGCCGCCACATATAACAGCAGGGTGCGGGAAGATTTGTTCAAATGCTGCCTCCACTCCTCAGCGCCGCCACAGCGCCGCTGATCGTTTACTTAACACACAGGTCAGGCCGGAAAGGGCTTCCCGCCTGACGGCAGAATGCATAGTGCATTCAACCTAAGATTATACCATAGATCCTTCAGCGCACGCAAGAAATATCAGTCGGCGGACTCGTAAATCTTGGGGCTGAGGATGCCGATGTCCGGCAGGTTGCGGTATTTCTCGTCATAGTCCAGGCCGTAGCCCACCACGAAGGCGTCCGGGATGTTGAAGCAGGAATACTGCACCTGCAGGTCCACCACGCGGCGCGCGGGCTTGTCCAGCAGGGTCGCGATCCGGATGCTGCTGGGATGGCGCTGATTCAGCACGCTCACCAGGTAGCTGAGGGTGCGTCCGCTGTCCACGATGTCCTCGACGATCAGCACGTTCTTCTTTTCGATGTTCCGGTCCAGGTCCTTGACGATGCGGACGACGCCGGTGGAGCTGGTGCCGCTGCCGTAGCTGGAGACAGACATGAACTCAGTGGTCAGGGGGAGGTCGATCTCGCGGATCAGGTCGGTGAAAAAGATGCAGGCGCCCTTCAGGATGCACACCACCACCAGGTCCTTGCCCTGGTAGTCATTGGTGATCTGCTGGCCGAGCTTTTTGATGGAAGCGGCGATCTCCTCACGGGTCACCAGCACGCGGGTCAGATCCTGATAGATCTTGGAATGGATATCCATATTGCTACTCCTCTGAAATGATCGTTATTATTTGTTTTCCGTGCCGAGCTTGCTGAGCAGCCAGGACACCACAAAGCCAGCGGCCAGGCAGACCAGGCTGATCAGCCAGTTGCCGACCGTAGCCACACCGAAGCATTCGCTGTTCTGGATGAGCAGAGCCACAGGGGAGGCCAGTACCAGGCCGAGGATCGCGGCAAAGGTGGGCTTGGGCGCTTTTTCCAGCAGGGTGCTGATGAGCTTGGCGATCAGGAAGATGCCCAGCACCACGCCCACGCCAAAGGGCCCGATGACCAGGAGCGCGCTGAAATCGCCGCCGCGCAGGCTGTTCAGGCTGCCGATGACCGCTTCATAATATCCCAGGAGCATCAGGATCATGGAGCCGGACACGCCAGGAATGACCATGGTGGCGGAGGCGATCATGCCCAGCACCACCATCAGGAGCATCGTCCCGAAGGAGACATTCGCGGTCTGAGCGCGGGGGATGGACAGCAGGGGCAGGACCACCACCAGGGCGAAGAACAAGGCGAACAGCACCCAGTTGGTGCCTGTGAACTCCTTGGGCTTGACCCGCTGGAAGATCACGTTCAGGCCGCCCAGGATCAGGCCGATGAAGGCGAAGATGGTCGGCATCTTGGTCAGGGGAGGCTTGACCGGAGAAAGCTCCAGCTCGTAAACGTCGTTCACGCGCTTGAACTTGAGCGCGGAGCCGGTCATCGTCTTTTCGTTGCCGTTCTGGTCCACAAAGGTCCAGCTGTTGGCGCCGGTTTGCTTCAGGGTGGCAGTTTCGTCGCCGTGTTTGAGGCTGATCTCCGTGACGCCTTCATTCACCACGTCGGACGCGGTCAGGCGGTTCTGGGTGAAGGGCGCCTTGGCCTGGGAGAGGTCCGCCTCCCACGGCACGGACACGCCCAAGAGACCGCCGATCAGCGCGGAAAACGCGAAGATGCCCACCAGCACGCCGATGGCAATGGGCAGCACATCGGTCACGGAACGCTTGAAGCTCTTGAACAGGTGGGTGATGTCGTTGATCAGGCGGTCATAGATGCCCATGGATACGGCCATGGTGCCGCCGGAGACGCCGGGGATGATATTGGAAATACCGATCACCGCGCCGCGGAGGATATCGAGGAACCATTGCATGGTCAGTTGTACTCCTTGGTTGGTCTCGTTGGAAAGATGCACGGCGCGGGGGCAGTATCGTCCATTCCGCGCCGCGAAGAACTATTACAGGGAATTGATCAGGTTGTACAGGCTCTCTTTAAAGTTGCGGGTCTCGCACAGAGCGGTGTCGATGGAGGTGTGGAAGGTACGGTTGTTGCGGGTGCCGATCACCTGGTTGCCGATGCCGTTCTTCAGCAGGACCACAGCCATGTTGCCGGCTTCGAAAGCAAAGGTGCAGTCACGGGCCGTGGGCTGGCAGCCGCGCTGGGTATAGCCGATCACGGTGGCGCGGGCTTCCGCATGAGTCATATGCTTGAGCGTGCTGGCCAGCAGGTTGGCATTCATGCTCTGGCCCTGGAAGACCTGCTTGCCGAAGGGGCTGAGATAGGAGTATGCGTCAAAGGGCTTCATGGAAGCGTAGGCGCCTTCGGCGACCACGATGGTGGCGCGGGTATTGCCCGAATCCACCAGCTTCTTGAGCCGCACGGCCACTTCTTCCACGGACCAGGGCATTTCCGGAACCAGCACGATCTCGGAGCCGGTGGCTTCCGCGGTGGACAGCGCGATATCGCCGCAGTTGCGGCCCATGACCTCCACCACGGCCGGGCGGTCGTGGGAACGGGAGGTGGCACGGATGGCGCGCACGGCTTCCACGTCGCAGTTGACGGCGGTGTCATAACCCAGCGTCATTTCGGTGTAGGGAAGGTCGTTATCGATAGTGCCGGGAATGCCGATGCAGGGGATGCCCAGCTGGCAAAGGGACTGAGCACCGCGGAAAGAGCCGTCGCCGCCGATGACCACCAGGCCGACCACGTCCAGCTTTTTCAGGTTGCGGGCCGCTTCTTCGCGGACCTTCGGGTCGTGGAACTGCTCGCAGCGGGCCGTGCGCAGGTAGGTGCCGGGCAGGTCGGCCAGGTCCAGCACGGTGTCCAGGTTCATGGTGAAGATGTCGTCCTCCGCTCCGTCCTGGAGGCCCAGAAGGCCGTTGTAGCCGCGCTTGATGCCGATCAGCTCAAGGCCGTAATAGGCCGCGTTGCGCGCTACGCTGGTAACTGCTGCGTTCATTCCGGGGCTGTCGCCGCCGCTGGTCAATACTGCGATCTTTGGCATGTAGAATCTCCTTTTTTGTACCGGATCACATCAGTAATCCGCGTTCAATGAGTATTTGATGTGCTTCCTCTGCTTCGGACTGCAGACAAAGGATTTCAAAGTCGTTCTCTTCTCCGGACATGGCTCGGCTCATTTGCTGCATTCGCGCCATGAAACCTTCTGCCTGGAGCACCTGCAGGATCTCTTCTGCCCGCTGTTGCCCGCGGGTCATATGGATGACCGTCCAGTGCGCCGCCCTTTTCATCCACTCGCCTCCTCGTGCCATAAAAAAGCACGCCTCCTATTATACGCTATTTCATTCATCTTGTCACGCGAAAAATCAGTCAAAAAGCGGAAAATGTCCTTGATAAATGGTAATTTTCAAAGATTGTTGCAAACAGCGCGGAGCATGGACGAAAAGGCATCAAAAAAGCTGCCCGGAGGTCCGGGCAGCGAGGGTGTTGATTGAGGGATCATTCCTGCTGGGCGGGGGTGGACAGCTCTGCGATGTCCAGATCCGCGATGTTCAGGATCTCCGCGTTTCCTTCCAGGTCTTCATGGATATAGACGAGCTTGAAGGACGGCTGCGCGTCGGGATAGATAACGGTCGCCTTGCACAGGAAGCAGTGGTTTACGCCGGCCACCGTCTGGGAGCCGAGGTACGCGATGGGCTCATAGCCGACACCCACCAGTTTTTCGAGCGCCTTGTCAAAAACGGCTTTCTGCTCTTCGGTAATTGCGGTGTTTTCCGCGACCGTCCAGCCGCCGAGCAGGCCATCCGCGATCGCACCAGTGCCAATAAACATCAGGAGCGCCAGCATCAACGCTATGATCTTCTTCATTTCAGTCTACCTTCCTTTCTTTCATCGACCGCATCTCACGGTCTCACTATTATATACGTAATTGTCCTTGAGTTTGTTCCATAAACTTAAAATTTTTGTTTTCTTTTTGTGACTTTCCTTGAGAGGCGAAGATTTCACCGCGGGAAGCGGCCGATTGCCAACTGTAAAAATAGGTGAAACGATTGCTTTTGAGCGGGGGAATGTGCTATAATGCCGTTGTCGGGGATGCCCCGGCTTATTGAACATGCAGATCAGCAATCAATGATACAGAATGATACACGGAGGCAATGCATGCGCAAACTCTTTTTACTCCTGATGATCGTGACGCTCCTGGCGGGCCTGGTGCCTGTCACGGCGCTGGCCGCGGCGGATAAACCGGTGCTCTATAACGCCATCATCACCATGAATTATCCTAAGTCCACCACTTCGGTCTATGCCCAGATGGACCGCCTGAGCAAGATCCTGGACACTTACCGCGCCGGAAAAAGGCTGCAGGTGACCGCGGTCTATCCCAACTGGATCGAGATCAAGCTGGGCGACAAGCTGGGCTATGTGCTCCGCAACCGCGTCGACCAGGTGACCCCGGTGGATCCGGTCAACACGCCGCCCTACGGCGTCGAGGTCTATACCTATTACGCTGAAATCACCCAGGAAACGCCGGTGCTGTTCCAGCCGGAACCGGACGCGGAGATCCTGAACGTGCTGACGGCCGGCGCCAAGGTGGCGCTCCTGGGCGTGGAAAACGGCTATGCCAAGCTGGTCCACAAGCGGGAATACGGCTATATCGACACCCGGCTTCTGAAGGAGATCACACCCGTCGCGCCCAGCGTGGAGCTCGGCGACGCGGACACGCCCATCTCCGTGTTCTGCTCTTTCTATAGTGATAACCCCGACCGCATCAAAAACCTGGAACTGGCCTGCCAGCGCCTGATGCGCGTCATGGAGCCGGGAGAGGTGCTGCTCTTCAACGAGACGGTGGGCCCCTTCACCAAGGGCAACGGTTACTATCCCGCGCCGGTGCTGACTGACGGCGTGACCAAGCTGGGCTACGGCGGCGGTTCCTGCCAGATCAGCTCCACGCTGTACAATACGGTGCTGCAGCTGCCGGGCATCACGATCGTGGAGCGCCATCCCCACGGCGCCAGCGGCGCGGCCTATCTGCCCCATGGCGTGGACGCTTCCAGCGGCGCACTGAACTTCCGCATGCGCAACAGCTATGACTTCCCGATCCGGATCGAAGCCAGCTGCCACGACCTGTGCCTGTATATGGCCATCTACCGCGCGGATGTATAAGACGATGAAAACTCTGATCATAAGGGCTGTTGCGGCAGCCCTTGTTTTGATGTGCCTGTGCGCCGCCGCTTCCGCCGAAAGGCAGCCGGCGCTGTACCGCGCCGTGACGGTGGGCGAGAGCAGGATGATGACGGAACCCGGCGACTGGGGCGAGACGGTGACATACCTCAAGAAGAACCGCGGGGTGGAGATCCTGACGGTCGAGCCCAATTTCCTATATGTTCGCTCAGGGGAATTCGAGGGCTGGATCTACCGCTCCAGGGTCAAGAACGTGCGCAGGGTCGACCCGGTGAATACGCCGCCCTACGGCGTCGTCCCCTTCGGCTATATGGCCTGTGCGCAGGGCGACGCGCCGGTCATGGCTGAGCCGGACGCGCGCTCGAAGCTCCTGATCACGCTGCACGACGGCGCACGGCTGGGCATCATCGGCTTTGAGAACGGCTGGGCCAAGGTCATCTTTAAGCGGCAGTACGGTTATCTGAACACGTCGCTCCTGCGGGACATCACGGCGGTCAAGGCCGCGCCGGAGGAAGGGACGCTGAAGGCCCCGCTGGCGGTCTATACCTCCTATTACAAAACGGACGATACGGAAGCCAACCAGGGCAGGATGATGAACATCAAGGTCGCGTGCGAGAAGCTCTCCAACATCGTGCTCCAGCCGGGAGACAAGCTGGACTTCAATGCGCAGATCGGCCCCTATACGCTGAAAAACGGCTACTTTGTCGCTCCGATCCTGACCGAAGGCAAGATGGCGCTCAATTACGGCGGCGGCACCTGCCAGGTCTCCTCGACCCTGTACAATGTGCTGCTGCAGCTCCCGGGCATCACGGTGCTCAAACGCCGCGCCCACGGGGATAACGGCGCTTCCTACCTGCCGCACGGCGTGGATGCAGCGGTGGGGAACAGCGCTCTGAACCTGATCTACCGTAACGATTACGATTTCCCGGTCCGGGTGGACGCCTCCGCCCAGGACGGCGCGCTGTACATGAGCATGTGGCGCGAGGACGATTTTGAGAAGGAAATGGAAGTGCGGCGCTTCGCTGAAATGAAGATGTCAGATGAGGCGGAAGAGGCGGTCAACGGCGAGCTCCCGGAACCGGAACAGCCGCCCGAGACGCCTGAGGAGACAACAGCGGAGGAGATCCCGCAGGAAACTGAGACACCGCGTTTCATTTTCCGCTGGGGAACCTGATTAGAGTTATTGATCCACAGAAAAAAGTGCGGCCGCTCAACCGCACTTTTTTGATGCCTGTATTCAGTTATTCGACCTGATCAGAGACCCCAACGCCCAAGACTTCGGTCTGTTTTCGAGCTTCTGCTGTATATTTACCCATCTGGTTCACGTACTTGCCCATGAATATCATGCTGGCGGTGCCGCCGCCGTCCAGGTTGTAGGCCACGGTGCAGCCCTTCAACTGGAACAGCTCCGCAAATTCCTTGACGGTGCAGCCCACGCTGATGCCCTTGCGGCGGCCCTCCATGACGATGGATACATAGTGGCCGGGGGCCACCATGCCAATGCCACTGCGAGGATTGTCTGATTGCCTGGAACTGATGTCCAGGGTCTGGGCGGTGATCTCGCCGTTACTCAGGAGCACCGGCCCGAAGGAAAGCACATCCCTTGCGCCCTTCGCCACGAGCTCTTCGGTGGTGATGGCGTTGTAATCGTAGACTTCCATGTTCCCGTCTTCATACAGGGCGAGGATATCCCGGTTGGGGATCGTAGACAACAGCCTCTTACTGGGGTCATCATACAAGATCCCACCCTCGCGGATAATAATACCAACAGGTACATTCTTTTTCTTGGCGTTGCGCTTGACGCGGTAATAGTACCAGTCGGAGTTCATGGAGAACACCAGCTTGTTTTCCTGGGCGATCTTACGGATCTCCACCTGCTGCTTGGTACCGGGCTGGCCGCCCGCGTAATAGACTTTCATGGATTCGCCGGACTGCTTGCGGACAAAGATATCCGCCTCATACCAGCGCCAGGGGCGGTTCTTCTTGGGCAGGCTCTCCTTCCGGACGATCTCGACGCGCAGGTCCTGGCTGGCGTACAGCCACAGGCCCTTTTCCTCGTCTTCAAGGACGAATTCCGGTTCACCGGCGGGCAGGAAGCCTTCTGCAGTCAGGGCGGGGAAGAATTCCGCGTAGGCGCTGGAGACCGGTTCGGTTTCAGCGGCTTCTTCGGCAGATCCTTCCGCCGGTTCTTCCGGCTGTACTTCTTCCGCTTCGGGTTCCGGTTCAGCGGCGGGCGCGGCTTCTTCAACCACCGGCGCTTCCGTCTCGTCGGTCACCGTCTGTTCTTCCAGGGCTTCGGGCAGGATGGCTTTGTAGGGATCCTCAAGGGTTCCCGCGCCTTCCAGGCTGAGGACCTTGCCGAGATCCAGCGTGATGAGGGGACGGACGCCCACGTCCGCGACCTCCACGCAGATGTAGCCGATCGCGCCGTTGTCCTGGACCTTGCGCTGGGCGTACTTCTTGCTTTCACTGCGGGTGCTCAGCCAGTAGGGCGAATACTTTTTGGCGCCTTGGTACACGTACAGGCCGTTGGCCTTGGCGTATTCCGTGCTCTGGGCCTGGCGCAGCTTCTGGCTGCCAAAGCCGAGCTTTTCGTTCTTGAGATCGTTGGAGGCGGGCAGGCTCACGAGCCCGCCGTCCGCATTCGCAACGAGGGCGGACTGCTCTCCCGGCGTAAACGCGGCTCCCAGGAATTCTTGGTTCAGGTATTGGAACAGCTCAGAAGTCTCCCACCCGGCGTAGGGCTCAGAGTTTTTGTTGATCGGGTAGCAGTTCGGGTCCACCCGGTGGGCGAACAGGATGTACTGGCTCAGCAGGGTGGCCTGCTGGTCCTTGACGGACAGGACGCGCCACAGGATCGGGCGCAGGGTGCCGTCGGCTTCGGTGGGATAGCTGCCGAACTCGACGTAATGCCAGGTCCGCTTTTTCGTGTTGTAGCCCTGGAGTTCATCGGGCGTCGCGGCCAGAGTGGAACAGGCGATGCTGACCAGGAGGATCACCATCGCCAATACGGAAAGTTTTTTCATCAGTTACCTCGATTGTTTTGATAGTTTACGCGAAGATGCGGTACTGGACGACCGGCATCTTGGGCCTCAGCTCATCATAGATGCGCTGGGTGCACAAGAGAGTGCCTTCGCGGGTGAGGGAGCCCTGGGCCATGACCATGCCGGTGCGCAGCATCTCGCCGTAGTCCATGCCCTTGAGCTTGCCCATGCACAAGCCGGCCACCAGCGCGTCCCCGGCGCCCTGCTTGCCCCGGATCTTGATGGGCACACCCTCAGAATACCATATCCCTTGCCGATTGGCAAGGATGGCTCCGTCCGCGCCCAGGGAAAGGCACACATTTTTGACGCCGCGGTCCACCAGCGTCATGGCCTCCGCGCAGGCGGTGTCCAGGTCCGGGATCTCATGCCCGGTCAGGCGCTCCATTTCATTGCGATTGGGCTTGATCATGTCGGGACCGGCCTCCAGGCCCAGGCGCAGCGGCTCGCCGTCCGCATCCAGCACGGTCAGGACGCCCGCCGCTTTCGCTTTTTCGATCATCTGCCGGTAGATATCCGTCGGGATGCCGGGCGGGATGCTGCCGCTGAGCACCAGGATCCGGGTATTGGCGAGCACGGATTCAAAGCGCTGCATAAAGCGTTTATAGGAGCTGAAGTCCACCGGATTCCCGGCTTCGTTGACTTCGGTCATGTCGCCGGCTTCGTCGTCGTAGATCTTCAGGTTTTCGCGCAGGCGGCCGTTGACGGGCACCATGATCACCGGGACGCCCAGGGTCGCCAGCGTATCCGTCAGGTAGGTGCCGCTGTCCATGGGGTCCAGGCACAGCGCCCGCGTCTCCTGCCGGAAAGAGCGCAGCTGTACGCTCACGTTGATGCCCTTGCCGCCGATATCGGTGCGGCTGCGCAGCACGCGGTTGGTGCCTCCCTTCCGGAAGGCGCCCAAATGCACGGAACGGTCAATACAAGGATTCATGGTGACTGTGGTGATCACGGAAACACCCTTCTTCCATTGATATTCTGTAATCAGAGTGTACCAGAAATACCGGGAAATGTCAAATTGACAAACCGTGGTTTGACCGATGATGCTGCGCGGGATCGCGCGCTAAAGCAGCCGCGTATATGTAAATGTTATGTTATCATCATAAACGACAGCGAATCCGTTTATTATAGAGATGTCAAATACTCTGACAGTATCACTTATTCCATTTCCATACCAGTCCAATGTAATGCTGCCAATGATGATGAAATAATCCCCTTCCCGTTCAGTTGGGAAGGGGAACAATAGCTGTCATTTCGGCAGCGTGATGCCGGCTTCTTTTACGCACTCCACAAGCTTATCCAGGGCTTCCCGGATCTGCTCAGGCTTATGGCAGGAGGTCACACCGAAGCGCAGGCGGGCTTTCCCACGGGGGACGGCCGGGAACACAGCGGGGGGCACAAACACGCCCTTTTTGCGCATCATATTGCTGAGCAGGAAGGCGTCCTCGTCCTTGCCGATCATGATGGGGATGATGGCGGTGCGTCCCGCCAGGCCGATATCGAAGCCCCGGGCCTGGGCTTCTTCCGCGAAGCAGGCGATATTTCGCCGGAGGTCCGCCATGATGGAGGGATCCTCCTTCAGCAGCTGCACCGCGCGCAGCGTGGCCGCCGCCAGGGGCGGGGACATGCCCACGGAAAATACGAAGCCGGGCAGGTTGTAGCGCAGGTAGTCGATCAGCGTCTTCTTGCCCGCCAGGTAGCCGCCGCAGGTGCCCAGGCCCTTGGACAGGGTGCCCATCTTGATGTCGATATCGTCCGACGCCAGGTGGAAGTATTCATCCACGCCGCCGCCTGTCTCGCCGATCACGCAGGCAGAGTGCGCCTCGTCCACCATCAGGAAGCAGCCGTACTCCTTCTTCAGGCGCACGTATTCCGGGATGGGTGCGATATCGCCGTCCATGGAGTAGACGCCCTCCACGACGATCAGCACCTTCTCGTATTCGTGGCGGTTCAGTTTCAGCAATGCCTCCAGGGCGCGCACGTCGTTGTGGGGGAAGGGCAGGGATTCCGCGTCGGACATGCGCAGGCCTTCCATGATGGAGTTGTGGTCGATGGCGTCGTACAGGATCAGGTCGTTCTTGCCGCAGAAATTGCCCACGATCGTCACGTTGGTGGAGTGGCCGCCCACCAGCACCAGGGCGCTCTCGGCGTGCTTCCATTCCGCGATGGCGCGCTCCAGCTGTCCGTGCAGCTCCTTTTCGCCGGCCAGCAGGCGGCTGCCGGAGGCGGAGGTGCCGTACTTGTCGATGGCTTCCTTGGCGGCCTCCATCGTCTCCTTCCGGCCGGACATGCCGGCGTAGTTGTAGGAGCCGAAGTTCAGCACCCACTGTCCGTCCATCAGGCTGCGGTCGGTGAGCGGGGATTCGTGGCAGACGAAATAGGGGTTGTCCGCTTCGTCCTGCATCAGCTTGCGCTGGCGCTCGGCGAAGGCCTGGTATTCCGGACTGTCCTCAAAGCGTGTAATGGGCTGGACGTGGTCGGGCTTTTTGTGCTCTTCCTCCCGGTCGCCGTTTTTCAGGCGCTGGATCAGCCGCGCCGCGCCGCGAACCGTGGTGCATTCGCCGTAGTCCCGCGGCTCGATCACCACGTGGAAGGTCTCTTCCGCCTTGACCGCCAGGGAGACCAGGCCCAGGCTGTCGCCCTGCAGATCCTCGCTGAAGCGCGCGTCGTCGCTGATGGTATCGGCGGGGATGTTCAGCACCTCGGCGTACAGGGATCGCACCCAGTCCATGATCTCCCGGTCGTCCGCGAACTGCGCGGGCGCCGCGGGCTTCTGGACGGGGGCGGGAGTATTGCGGTTCAAGGGGATGTCCGTGAATCCGGCTTCGCCGTCCGTGACCGCGCGGCGCAGGCGGAAGCGCTGCACCTTCATACTGGCGGAGAGGGGCAGCGGCGCTTCGGAGATGACCAGGCGCGTGACCTGCTTCATCACTGGCAGGCGGTCGTTCAGGTCGCTGACGGTCTCAATCAAGTCCCTGTAGTCCGCCGGAGCCGCTCCAGGCTGGCAATGGGCGATCAGGGTGATATCTTCATACTTCTCGTTCGGCTGGCGGCGGATGCCCACCACGCTGAACTCGTCCACATAGGGCGGCGGCGCGAAGGCGGCTTCCAGTTCGTCCGGGTATACGTTTTCGCCGGATTCGTTGATGATCAGGTCCTTGCTGCGGCCGATGATATACAGCCGCCCGTCCTCGCCGATCCTGACCAGGTCGCCGGTATGGAACCAGCCGTCCTGATCCAGTTCCGGCGCGAGCTCCTGGCCTTCTTCGAGGCGCGCGGTGTGCAGCGTGCCGCCGCGGATGGCGAGCTCGCCGATGCCGTTGGCGCCGGGATCCAGCACGCGGTATTCGGCGCTGTCAAAGGGCTTGCCAACGGAGCCGGACAGGCGCACGTCATAGTCCATGCCGCTTTCCACGGAGGTGACGCCCGTTTCGGTCATGCCAAAACCGACTACGGTATAATATCCCAGCTGGTTGAACAGGCGCAGGTTTTCTTCCGGCGCAAAGCTGCCGCCGATGATCACGCAGCGGACCTTATCGCCCAGGAGCTGCTTGAGCGTATCGCTGAACAGCTTGCCGGATGCGAGGGCGAGGCCCTGCTCGGGATCGAGCTTCTGCTGCGCTTCGGAGGCGTTCAGGCCCTGCAGGAACATCTGACGCGTCTTTTCATCGAGGGCGCCCATTTTGCGCCGGAGTGCACCGCACAGGTTGTTGAGCAGCAGCGGCACGGTGATGAGCATCGTGACCTCAAAGACCTGGGCCGTGTGCAGGATGGACTGGGGGCTGCGGTCGCGCAGGTAGACGTTCTCGCCGCCGATAAAGCTCATCCACAGCATGCAGACCAGGAAGCCGAATACGTGGTGGCAGGGCAGGAAGACCAGGTTGCGGGTCGGATTCTCGCCGTCGATGATGCGCCGGTTCAGCCGGTGCAACAATTCGGAGTTTAACAGCTGCTGGCACAGCGCATATTCATCGTACACGAAGACGCGGCTGGTCTGGGTGGTGCCCGAGGTGCACAGCGCGACCTTGGTGCCGAAATGCTCCGGCTGATAGACACCTTCCGCTTTCAGGGAGCACAGCGCTTCCGCTGTGTACTGGCGAACAGTATACAGCGCCTTGCGTTCCCGGCCCGTGATGAGCGCGGTGGCTCCCGCCTGGCGCATCAGGTATTCCGTCAGCTCGTCCGTCGCGTTGGGGTCCAGCAGCAGCGCGTTGTTGCCGGACAGGATGATCCCGAAAAACAGCGTCAGCCATTCGGGACAGGTGTCCAGCGAGAGGGCGATCCAGTGCCCGCTGCCGTTGTCGCGCTCAAGCGCCTGGGCCGCGGCCAGCGCCTTGCGCCGGCATTCGCCCCAGGTCACAGACTGCCGAGTATCGGCGGTATCCAGGTACAGCGCCTGCAGGGCGTTTTCGTCCTCGAACAGGATCTCCCAGAGCCGCTTCAGGGTGGGTTCTGCTCTGAGCGCTGAGCTGCGTCGTTCGATGAAGTCCATGGTAACCTCGCTTTATTCTTTCTTGAGTGTTGTGAGGGTGTTGATCACGTAGCCTTCGGTCCCGTCGTCGAGGCGGATCAGATACCAGCCGTTGGGGGAAATGCCGAAGCACGGATAGGTCTGTCCCGCCTTGGCGGAGCCGATCTTATTGTCGCTGGTGGAGTCGCCGTCCCGCACGTTCACCGGCCCGGACTTGCGGATGGTCACGGTGCCGATCTGGGGCCTCGGCGTCACGGCGGGGACCATCGTGGGCACGGAGACCGGGGCGTTCAGCCGGTACTCATAGTTCTCCCGGAAAAGGGGCAGCTCCTGCCCGGAGGGATAGCCGGTCAGTGTCACGGAGATACTGTCGGGCAGCGGATCCGGCAAGGTGAGCTCCGCAAACTGCCCGGTGTGCGGAAGGACCTGCAAAACGAGGCTCAGCTCCGTCAATTGGCCGTCGGCCAGGATCCGGTCGATCCTGAGGCGGAGCAGCCCATCCGTCTTGTTGTACAGCCACAGGACGCGTTTGCCGTCCTGGGCCTGGGTGGGGGAAAGAAACAGCAGGCTCGCGTCCTTGCTGTCCAGAGCTACCGCCGCATCCGGATAGTCCGTCAGCACCGGCCGCTTTGCGGCGGCCTCGCCATAGGGATAGAGACTGAGGGTCTCCTCGGCCAGTAGATTATCCTCCGCACTGAATACCGCGAAGCCCAGGTCACAGACCGTGACGGGTGTCAGTGTGCTGCGGCGGAAGGAGAAGGACCGCACTATCTGGCCCGGTTCCGCGGTTTGCTCCAACGTGGTCCCGGTGCATTCGCCGTTGAAGGCCACGTCGCGAATGACCAGCTTCACGGGCTTATCCGTGCGGTTTTCAAACCGCAGGGTGACGGTGCTGGTCAGGCCGCGGCCGGACAGCAGGAGCTCCGCCGCGCAGGCGGCATTTTCAAAGCTTTCCAGCGCGAACGCGCAGGAGCACAGCAGGAGCGCCGTCAGGAGCATCCCCAGCAGGATTCTGGCCTTTCGCAAGCAGCATCACCTCCATCGCGAGCCAAAACACGTACCATCATAACACAGTTTAAAAAAAACGTATACATTTTTTTTATTTTCTGTTAGAATGTGACCATCGTTACGTCGGTTTTGATCAGTGCAACCGAATGGGAGAATGCCATGAACGATCAGGAGAAGCTGAGTTTACCGTCCGAGCTGCCGAAGGACTTCCGGCGCACCGCCCCGGAAGGGCTGAGCACGGCCGAGGCGGAAAAGCTCGCGAAGGAAGGCCGAGGGAACAGGACGACCCGTGACCAGGGGAAATCGGTCGCCCGCATCCTGGCTGAAAATATCTTGACCTTTTTTAACCTGCTGAACCTCTTTCTGGGTCTTTGTCTGGTGCTGGTGGGTTCCTACCGGAACATGCTGTTCCTGGGCGTGGTCATTTGCAACACCGTCATCGGCACGGTGCAGGAGCTCCGGGCCCGCAACACGGTGCGCAGGCTCGAGCTGCTGCACGCGGTGCAGTGCCGCGTAGTCAGGGACGGGCGGGAGGTAAAGCTGCCCCCGGAAGAGCTGGTGGAAGGCGATGTCGTCATCCTGCGCGCCGGAGATCAGATCCCCGCGGATGCGGTGGTGCTGGACGGCGTCGGCGCCGCGGATGAGTCCCTGCTGACCGGCGAGAGCGACGCGGTCTCCAAGCAGGAAAACGACTGGCTGCTCTCCGGCAGCTATGTCACGGAAGGACGCCTGGTGGCCCAGCTGGTGAAGGTGGGCGACAGCTCCTACCTGAATCAGCTGACCCAGGCCGCCAAGCGCATCAAGCGGCCCAAGTCCGCCCTGATGACGGACCTGAACAAGCTGGTGCACCTGATCACCATGGTCCTGGTGCCCCTGGGCATGCTGCTGATGGCCAAGCAGTACTTTATCCTGAAAATGCCGGTGAACCAGGCGGTGCCGCGGGTGGTGGCCGCGCTGGTGGGTATGATCCCCGAGGGACTGATCCTGCTGTGCTCCACCGCGCTGGCAGTGGGCGTGGTCAGGCTCGGCCGGCGGCAGATGCTGTGCTCCGAGATGTACGGCATCGAAACCTTGGCACGGGTGGATACCCTGTGCCTCGACAAGACAGGCACCCTGACTACCGGCAATATGAATGTGGAAGGGATCATCCCGGTGGACGCCGACGAGGCCGAGATCACTGCTGCCCTGAGCCGGTATGCCGGGGCCTTCGACGATGAATCGCCCACCCTTCGGGCCATCCGCGCCTTCGCGCCGGCCAAGCGGATCGAGGAGGCGGTGCTGCTGCCCTTCTCCTCCCAGCGCAAGAAATCCGCCGCCGGCTTCGAGGACGGACTGACGCTGATCCTGGGTGCGCCGAGCTTCGTACTGCCGGACATGGGACCCTATCAGGAGCTGATCCGGGCCCAGGCCGCCAAGGGCCTGCGCGTGCTCGCGCTGTGCGAGGCGGCGGGGCCGATCAAGGGCGCGGAATGTCCCGAGGCGGGCCGGGTGATGGGCTTCCTCTGCCTGCGGGACGAGATCCGGGACAACGCCCGGGAGACGCTCCAATACTTCGCTTCTCAGAAAGTTGAGATCAAGATCATCAGCGGCGACGACCCCGAGACCGTCACGCGGATCGCCGCCCAGGCAGGGGTCCCGCACGCGGACAGGCTCGTTGACCTGCACGACCTGAAAACGGAGGCGGAGATCAGGAAGGCTGCCCTGGAATACACCGTGTTCGGCCGCGTCACCCCGCAGCAGAAGCGGCTTCTGGTGCAGGCCCTCAAGGAGGCCGGACATTCCGTGGGCATGACCGGCGACGGCGTCAACGACATCCCCGCCCTGAAGGCGGCGGACTGCTCCATCGCCATCGGCTCCGAGGCCAGCGCCGCCCGGCATGTGGCGCAGCTGACCCTGCTGGACGGCGACTTTGCGGTGCTGCCGGAGGCCGTGGCAGAGGGACGCCGGGTCATCGGCAATATCCGGCGCACCTCCTCCTTGTTTCTGGTCAAGACCATCTACTCGGTGCTGCTGAGCCTGTTCACCCTGATCCTGCCGATCCGCTACCCCTTCCAGCCGATCCAGCTGACTTTGATCAGCTCGCTTACTATCGGCATCCCCGGCTTCTTCCTGGCGCTGCAGCCCAATAAGGAGCGGGTTGGCGGCAGCTTCCTGCGCAGCGTGCTGACGCTGGCGGCCCCGGGCGGCATCGCTGTGGCGGTGACGGCAGCGGCAGCCTCGGCTTTGCAGTTTGCAGGCGTCGCGCCGGAGGACTGCTCCTCCATGGCGCTGATACTGGCCGGGATCATCGGCCTCATAGAGCTCTACATCGTTTCCAAGCCGCTGGACCTCCTGCGGGCCTGCGTGCTCACGGGCGTGTCGCTGGCGTTCGCGGCAGCGGTAAATTGGCTCGGGAAGGTCTTCTTCCTGACGGTGCGCACCATGCCGCTCAGCTGCTGGGCCTGGCTGGGCGCGCTGATGGGGATCGGTCTCGCCATCATGTGGCTCTTGTACGGACGGGCAAAGAAAATGGCGGCCCCGGAAGAACTCCGGAACCGCGGATGACAGCTGATCATATTTGATTGTGAATGAACGGGGCTGTTGCACAATAAGATGAACGCCCTCATCCGTCACGCCTGTGGCGTGACACCTTCCCCCGAGATCGGAGGAAGGCTCTCGCTTCGCTGCATGCCGAATCACCTGAAACTGCAAAGTAATCCGATGATTTTAGGATGCTTTCTGCCAAATGCCTTCCCCCGATCTCGGGGGAAGGTGCTGAGCGAATGCGAAGCGGATGAGGGCTGCTCACTTGGTTGTGCAACAGCCCTTTTGATTATTCGTCTTTCTGCGTTTCGGCCGATTCTCTGGACGGCTGGCCCAGCTCCCAGTGCAGACGGCAGAGGCTGGTGTAGCTCTCGTTGCCGCCCAGGACCACCTGTTCGCCGGTCTTGGTGACCTTTCCATTGATCAGGCGGGCGTTGAAGGTGGCCTTGCGGCCGCACCAGCAGATGGTCTTGACTTCCTCAATGGAGTCCGCCCAGGCCATCAGCCACTGACTACCCTCGAAGAAGTTGCCCTTGAAGTCCGCCCGGAGGCCGTAGGCGACCACGGGCACATTGTCATGGTCCACGATATGGACCAGCTTTTCCACCTGCTCCTTGGTCAGAAACTGGGCTTCATCCACGATCAGGCAGGCGTAATCCTTGGGGTCGATCTGATCCAGCTCCTCGATGTACATGCAGGGGGCCGAAAGGCCGCAGCGGGAGCCGACCAGCCGCTCGCCGTCCCGGGTGTCGAGGCGGGGCTTCAGGATCAGCGCCTTCTGCCCGCGCTCCTGGTAGTTGTACTGGACCATGATCGCATTGGCGGTCTTGCTGGAACCCATCGCGCCGTAGCGGAAATACAGTTTAGCCATTGGTAAGACTCCTGACTCATGGAAAGAGGCTGCTCAGGGCAGCCTCTTTCGTATGTAATTGGGACGACTGGGATCAGTCAAGGCCCAGCTTGTGGTAGATGGCGGAGAAGGTGTTGTTGCCAACCTTGCCGTCCTGCTTCAGGCCCGCTTCCTTCTGGAACTGCTTGACAGCCGTTTCAGTCTTGGCGCCGAACTTGCCGTCGATATCGCCGATATCGAACATGTTCAGCTGGTACAGCAGGTTCTGCAGGTGGGTGACCGCATAGCCGGAATCGCCGCGCTTCAGCGTCTTATAGGTAGCACCTGTGGAAGGATCGATGAAGTCGGAGTTCTGGCCGCTCTGGGAGATATCCACGTTCATCAGCTTGGCCCAGGTCTGAGCGCCGATGATGCCGTCCGCTTTCAGGGACTTGGCGGCCTGGAAGTTCTTCACAGCCGTCAGGGTCTTGGCGCCGAACACGCCGTCCGCGGCACCGGTCAGGTAACCGGCGGCGATCAGGTAATCCTGCGCGCTGCGGACATAGTAGCCGTGGCTGCCGTACTTGAGCTTCGGGCGGTCATAGGGGGAGGTGGAGGAGGCATCCGCTTCGATGATGGCTTCCTCATAGGACTCGCCGTTCAGGCAGGCCTTGGTGTTGGCATCAAGACGGCCGGTCAGGGCGAGCTTGTTCTTCTTCTGGAAGGAGTACAGGGCCTTGTAGGTCGCGTCATCGAAGTAGCCGGGATTGGTGATGGAGGCCAGATAGTTGTCATCCTTCAGCATCTGCTGCAGGATGTACACGTCGTAGCCGCGCATGCCGCTGCTCAGGTTGCGGCGGATCTTCTTGGCCTTGCTCCAATAGTTGCCGGGAGCGGACTCCGCCTTTTTCAGGGTGTTCCAGGTCTTTTCGCCCACGATGCCGTCAGCGCTCAGACCGGTCGCAGCTTGGAAGGCCTTGACGCCTTCCTTGGTGGCGGCGTCATAGGTGGTCTCGTACACGGTGTTGGGGTTCAGAAAGTAGATCTTCTGCAGCATCTTCTGAACCTCGCCGACAGCGGGACCCTTGTCGCCGGGACGCAGGGTGTTGAAGCCGACCGTCGCGATGACCGTGTCAGACTCGTCCTTGATCTCAACGTCGTCGACCTTGAAATCGCTCTTCTTGATGGAATCGCCGGCCACCAGCTTGGCCCAGGTGTTGCCGCCGATGCGGCCGTCCACCTTCAGGCCGTTGCGCTTCTGGAAAGCGGAAACAGCCTTCTGGGTGCCGGAGCCGAAATTGCCGTCGATCTTGCCCGTGTAGTATTCATAATAAGCCAGACGGGTCTGCATATACTGGATATCGTCCTCGCTGTCCGGGAAGGGATCGGTAGCATCCTTCATGCCCTTTTTGAGCACGTGATCATAGGTTTCCGCCCCCGCGACGACGGTGCAAGCGAGCACCAGGACCATTACCAGGAGAATCCAGGTAAATTTCTTCATTGCTAAATTACCTCCATTCAGGGTTGTGCAGAAAGTATAGCATCAAATGTTTGCTAATGTGTTACAAGTTCATGTTTGAAACGTTAATTTCAAGCGAAAAATGTAAAACGAAATATCAAACAAGAGAGTGAAATTTGCCTGATCCAGTCACATTTTCGCAATCATGAAAGGGAGCGGATGCCCAGCACGGCCATGGCCTGAGCCACAGTGTCCACAGGCATAAGCTCCACGCCGCTCACGGGGCGGAGCTTGCGCACGCTGTCCCTGGGGCAGACCAGGCGGGTGAAGCCCAGACGCTGGGCCTCGGCGATGCGCCGGTCCAAATGGGAGATGGCGCGGATCTCCCCGGCCAGGCCCACTTCGCCCATGACGCTCACGTCCTGGGGCAGGATGATATCCCGGGCGGAGGAGGCGACCGCCATGCAGACGGCCAGGTCCGCGGCAGGCTCGCTCAGGCTCATGCCGCCGGCGACGTTGATGTACACGTCCTGGTTATACAGCCTGAGGCCGGCCCGCTTTTCCATGACCGCCAGGAGCAGCATGATGCGGGAGGCATCCATGCCGTTGACCGTGCGGCGGGGCGAATTATAATAGGAAGGGGTGACCAGGGCCTGCAGATCCACGAGCATCGGCCGGGAGCCCTCCATGGTGCAGAGCACGCAGGAGCCGGAAACGTTCTTGGCCCGCTGGCTCAAGAGGGTCTCGGAGGCGTTCTCCACCGGCATCATGCCCTCCGCCGTCATCTCGAACACGCCCAGCTCGTTCACAGAGCCGAAGCGGTTCTTGTTGGCGCGCAGCAGGCGGTATTCGTGCTGGTTGTCGCCCTCGAAGGAGAGGACCACGTCCACCATGTGCTCGAGCACCCGGGGCCCGGCGATGGTGCCCTCCTTGGTCACATGGCCCACCAGCATGACCGCGCAGCCGCTGGTCTTGGCATAGCGCATCAGAAGGGAGGCGCTCTCGCGGATCTGGCTCACGGAGCCGGGGGCGCTGGCCATCTCAGGCCGGTACATGGTTTGGATGGAGTCCACCACGCAGTAGTCCGGCTGGATCTTGCTGAGCTGCTTTTCGATGGCGTCCATGGCGTTCTCGGCCAGCACCAGCATATCGGAGCTGTCCGCGCCCAGACGCTCCGCCCGCAGCTTGACCTGGCGGGCGCTCTCCTCACCGGTGATATACAGGACGCGCTTGCCCAGCTTGCTTAAGTTGGCGCACACCTGCAACAGCAGGGTGGATTTGCCGATGCCCGGCTCGCCGCCGAACAGGAGCAGCCCGCCTTCCACCAGGCCGCCGCCCAGCACACGGTCCAGCTCGCTCAAGCCCGTGGGCTGGTAAATCTGCTGCCCGGATTCGATGCTCGAAAAGGGGAGGGGCTCCGCTCCGGTGCCGCCCCGCTGCTTCTGGACCTTCTCGCCGCCGGGGGCGGTCTGCTTAGGCAGCAGCTCGGGGGCGGCTTCCTCAATGGTGTTCCAGCTGCCGCAGTCGGGGCACTGGCCGTACCACTTGGCGGTCAGACTCCCGCATACGGAGCATACATAACTCGTTTTTGCTTTAGGCATCAGGCTTCTCCTCGTCCGGCGGTGTCATTCCCGTTCGGCGCGGGTCGCTTCGTCCTCTTCGAGCACGCGGTACATCTGGGAGGCGTTCTCCTTGCGCACGACCTCGCTCACGTCGGTGATCTCGTACTTCCCCAGGCGGTTGCCGAAGCGGATGGTCAATTCGTCCCCGATCTTGACCTCGGTGCCGGCCTTGGCGACGCGGCTGTTGACGGTCACGCGGCCTCCGTCACAGGCCTCCTTGGCCACGGTGCGGCGCTTGATGATGCGGGAAACTTTCAGGTACTTGTCCAGTCTCATGGTATTCCTCTCTTTGATATGGATCGGTGTGCCTATAATATAGCATAAAAAGAAGCGCTGAGTCAACGCGCGTTTGCGGGCTGTACTCAGCGCCTGATGCCAGAGGTCCGATGGATTACTTGATGTTCTCCTTCAGGGTCTTGCCGGCCTTGAAAACGGGGACCTTGGTGGCGGGGATGGTGATCTCCTCGCGGGTGCGCGGGTTGTGGGCAACGCGGGCAGCGCGTTCCTTCACTTCATAGGTGCCGAAGCCAGCCAGCATCAGCTTGTCGCCAGCTTTGAGCGCTTCAACAACGGTCTCGGTGTAGGCGTTCACGGCCTTGGCGGCGGCGTCTTTCGTGAGACCAGCCTTCTTGGCGACGGATTCGATGAGTTCAGACTTATTCATAGGAATACCTCCATCATGATGTGTGCAGCGCTCAGCTAAAATCTGTTGCGCAAGCTACATGCACAGTATACATCGAATTCCTGCAATGTCAAGTCTTTTTGTATTTTTGATCTGGGATCGAAGGATGAAAATCACAGAAAAACTGTAGAAAAATGGGCGGTTCGAGAGCGCCGTTTCCGCGAAAATCCTGACGGCTTCGGCGTTCTGCGGGGGACCCTAATGCTGCAGACATTTTGTTAAGCGGGGGCTCCGCCTGCGCGGTTCCAGGGCCCATAAACAGGTGAGGATGCCCCCGGAACCGGGTCCCAAGGGCCGGTTCTGCCTCTTTTGTTGGCCGTTCCGGCGTTTGAGGCAAATGAGCAATTGACTTTCAAACCTTGTAGTGTTAAAATTCTGTCCGTATATGCCCGCTGCGAAAGCAGAGGGATATTGAAGAACGGGCAGTCAAGGAGGAGACAATGAGCATCAGGGACGAATTGAACCGTCTTGATGAAGAGATGGAAAAATCGCTGGGCGATCTGGAAAACCTGAACGCCCTGGAAGCGCTGCGCGTACACATGCTGGGCAAAAAGGGCCAGCTGACCGCGCTTCTGCGCATGATGGGCCAGCTGAGCGCCGAAGAGCGCCCGCAGATCGGCCAGCTGATCAACGAGCGCCGCGAGCGCTTCACTAAGCTCCTGGACGAGCGCCAGAAGGCGATGCAGAAGAAGGAGCGGGAGCTCCGCCTGCAGCGGGAGCGCCTGGACGTGACCGAGCCCCGGCCCCTGCCTGAGACCGGAAGCGTACATCCGAACACGCTGGTCCTGAACGAAGTGGTGGATTGCTTTACCGGCCTGGGCTTTGAAGTGGTGGAAGGCCCGGAGGTCGAGCTGGATCACTTCAACTTTGAGCTGCTCAATATCCCGAAGAACCATCCTGCCCGCGACGCGCAGGATACCTTCTATATCGATGACAACGTGGTGCTGCGCACCCACACCTCTCCGGTGCAGGCCAGGACCATGACCACCCGCAAGCCGCCCATCCGCATCATCTGCCCGGGCCGCGTGTACCGCGCGGACGAGGTGGATGCCACCCACAGCCCGGTCTTTCATCAGATCGAAGGCTTGGTCATCGACGAGGGCGTCTCCATGGGCGATTTGAAGGCGACCCTGGCGGCCTTTGCCCGCCGCTTGTACGGCTCGGACATCCAGGTGCGCTTCCGTCCCTCCTTCTTCCCCTTCACGGAGCCTTGCGGACCTGACCTGCGTCAGCTGCCGCGGCAAGGGCTGCCGCATCTGCAAGGGCACCGGCTGGATCGAGGTGCTGGGCTGCGGCATGGTCAACCCGCACGTGCTCGAAATGTGCGGCATCGACCCGCACAAGTATTCCGGCTTCGCGTTCGGCATCGGCCTGGAGCGCATCACGATGCTGCGTTACGGCATCAAGGATATGCGCCTGATGTACGAAGGCGACCTGCGCTTCCTGCGGCAATTCCGCGAGGACGTCAAGGAGGGCTGAAAGAATGAAAGTTTCCATGAACCTGCTCAAGCAGTACGCCCCGATCCCCGTCTCTCCGGCGGAGTATGAGGAGCGCATGATCATGACCGGCACCGGCGTCGAGGGCATCGAAGACCTGAGCCAGCAGCTGGAAAACGTGGTGGTGGGCAAGGTACTGACCTGCGTGCCCCATGAAAACAGCGACCACCTGCACGTCTGCACGGTGGATGTGGGCCAGGCCGAGCCCCTGCAGATCGTCTGCGGCGCGCCCAACGTGGCGGCGGGCCAGCTGGTGGCGGTGGCCATGATCGGCGCCAAGCTGCCCAGCGGTACCATCAAGAAGAGCAAAATGCGCGGCGTGGACAGCTACGGCATGCTGTGCTCCGGCCCCGAAATGGGCGTGCCGGTGGAGCTGTATCCCAGCGTCGGCGACGAGGGCATCCTGGTCTTCCGGGAGGATCATCCTCTGGGCACCGACGTGCGCGAGATCTTCGGCCTCAACGACCATGTGATCGACTATGAGATCCTGGCCAACCGTCCCGACACCCTGTGCGTGTGGGGCGTGGCGCGGGAGACCGCGGCCGCCATGGGCACCGCGCTCAAGCTGCCCGAAGTGACGGTCAGGGAAGACGCTTCTGCGTCGATCCATGATTTCGCCAAGGTCGAGGTGCAGGACAGCGACCTGTGCCCGCGCTATGCGGCGCGCGTGATCAAGAATGTCCGCATCGGCGAAAGCCCCGCGTGGCTGCGCCAGGCGCTCTATGCCGCGGGTATGCGTTCCATCAACAATATCGTCGACATCACCAACTTCGTGATGATGGAAACCGGGCACCCGATGCACGCCTTCGACCTGGACAAGGTGGCGGGCAAGCACATCATCGTGCGGCGGGCGAAGCCGGACGAGATCCTGAAGACCCTGGACGGCAAGGAGCACGTGCTCAAGGGCGGCGAGCTGCTGATCTGCGACGAGAACGGCCCCACCGGCCTCGCGGGCGTCATGGGCGGCGAAGAGAGCGAGATCACCGAAGGCACCCACACCGTGCTCTTCGAGGCGGCGGCCTTTGACCGCACCAGCATCCGCCTGACGGCCCGTTCCCTGGGCTTTCGGACCGAAGCCTCCGGCCACTTCGAGCGCGGCGTATCCCCGCAGACGGTGCTGGACGGCCTGAACCGCGCGGCGCAGCTGGTCAACGAGCTGGACGCCGGCGACGTGGTCAGCGGCGTGATCGACCTGTATCCGGAACCCATCGTCAACAAGCCCATCACAGCCTCCATCGAGCGGATCAATCGCCTGAGCGGCGTGGAGCTTTCCGGAGAGCAGATGGTGAAGATCCTGAAAAAGCTCTGCTTTGAAGCGAAGGCCGAGGGGGACACCTTGACCGCCACCGCGCCCTGCTTCCGTCAGGATGTGGAAGGCGAAGCGGACCTGTGCGAAGAAGTCCTGCGCTACGCGGGCTATGACCTGATCCCCTCGACGCCGCTCAAAGGCGCCGCCGACGGCAAGCGCAGCACCACCATGCTGCAGAACGACCTGATGCGCAAGCTGCTGTCCGGCATGGGCTACTATGAAACCATGACCTTCTCCTTCATCGCCCACAAGAAGCTCGAACAGCTGGGCCTGAGCGAGGATGACGACCGGATGAACGCTCTGGCGCTGCGCAACCCGCTGGGCGAGGACAGCGCTTACATGCGCACGACCCTGCTCTGCGGCGTGATGACCACCGCTCAGCTGAACCAGGCCCACGGCAACGACCATGCCCGCATCTACGAGCTGGGCAAGGTGTTCGACAACGTGCACCGCACCGCGGAGGACCTGCCGAGCGAGTACAACAGCCTGTGCCTCTGCGCTTACGGCGCGGGTGAGGACTTCTACTCCCTGCGCGGCTCAGTCGAGGTGCTGCTGCGTCAGACCGGCGTCAGCTACACCATCGTCCCCGCCTCGGAGACCTGGCTGCATCCCGGCCGGGCCGCGGCGATCAAGGCCGGTGATGAGACCATCGCCGTGCTGGGCGAGATCCATCCCGAAGTGGCGGAAGCTTATGAGCTGACCGGCCGCGTCTATATCGCGGAGATCAACCTGCCCAAGATGTTTGCCGCTGCCCACTCCATGGGCTATGTCAGCAGCCTGGCGCGCTTCCCGGCAGTCAGCCGCGACCTGGCGCTGGTGGTGGCGGAAGCCCAGCCCGTCGGCCCCATGATGGAGGCCATGCGCGAAGCGGGCGGCAAGCTGCTGGAGGACATCTCCATGTTCGATATCTTCCGCGGTCCCCAAGTGGGTCTGGACCGCAAGTCCGTGGCCTTCTCCCTGCGCCTGCGCGCGGAAGACCATACCCTGACCGACGACGAGATCGTCCGGGTCATGAACAAGGTGCTGAAGACGGTCTCCGAGAAATTCGGGGCCGAGATCAGGGCGTAAAGCTGTAAATCAGACCGAAGTCTGTTTTTGATGAAAGGAGGGAAAGCATATGAAAGGCAGGATCGCTGTGCTTCTGTTTGCGCTAGCTGTTTGCTGTCTCATGTGCCTGCCCTTCATCGTCAGCAGCGAAGCGTCTGAGCTGCCGCCGGAGCCGCCGCGCGCCTTTGCACGGGAGCAGGCGGTGATGACCGGGACCACTCATACGAGCAGGATCCCGGACATCAAAAAGGGGGATACGGATCGGCCTGTGAGCGTAAAGCCCGAGGCCGTTGAAGCGGCGCAGGTATGTCCCGTTTCGGACGCCAACGGCCTGCCGATCCTGAGAATTTCCTATCTGCGTTCCAATTATCAGGCCTTCTGCCTGACGGGGAACGGAGGATAGACCGGGCGGGATCGTACGAACGGGCGAGGAGGAAATGGCAATGAAGAAAAGACGCATGAAAGTAGTTGCAATGCTTTTCTCATGCATTGCAGTATTGCTCCTTTGCACGATCGGTACAGCTGATCAGGCTCTGTCAGAAAACCTGTTCGATGCTATCGCGATCAAGCCAACCAGGATGTTTATCCGCTATACCGTCATATATCCGGAAGACTGCGATGAAGCGCTGCGAGACTACTATTTGAAAACGACGGCTGAGATCTTTGAATACCGGGCCGCGACGGCCGGGTTTGAGGATATCACGGTCAAGGATGATAGGAAAGACAGTGTCCGCGTTGCAGTGCCTGACGGATGCGATATAGAGGCCTTGTTGGAAGCGATCGAAACACCCTGGCGTTTTAGGATCGAAGAGCCTGACATGAGTACAGTGATCACCGGCAAACACTTAAAGCAGGTTTATCCGACAACCGATGTGACCGAAGATCCGGAATCCGGCGATGCCGCTGATGGAAAATGGACGATCGGGTATGCCATGGTGATAGAGCTGGACGATGAGGGTACGACTCTGTTCAGGGAAAGCACCGCCCGCAACATCGGAAATGAAATGAAGATGTATGTGGAAGATCAGCTGATCCTGAATCCGACAGTTCTTTCTGCCATTGAGGATGGCAGGATCAATGTGACTGGTTTACGTGATATGGAAGAAGCGAAAGCGATGAGCTGCTGGCTCCTATCCTGTCATCTGCCTCTGGAGACCAAACGAGACGGCGTCTATCTGACCCCGACGATCGTGGATACGCTCTTTGGCAGAGAACCGGAAAACGCCGGTTACGAATCCGTAACACTGAAACGGTATTTTGACGAAACTATTCAATAATACAGAGAGGATGTAATCTTCTATGAGCAAGAAAGTGAAAACGCGGAAGCAAACGACCGCGAAAACGAAGGGCCTCATCACCCTGTGCGTGATGTGCGTCCTGACCATCGCCCTGGGCGTTCTGTCCACGGTCGGCATCGACCGCATCGGCCAGGACGGGCTGTACAAGATGCTGCCCTGGGTGCCCACCAATGCCGCTAACTGGCCGGAGTCCATCTCCCTGGGTCTGGACCTGCGCGGCGGTGTGTTCGTTGAATACTCTGCCGCCCGTCCCGAGGACACGGATGACGGCATGTTCAACTATCTGATCACCTCCACCATGGATATCATGCGCAACCGTCTGACCGAGCAGGGCTTCACCGAAGCCAACGTGACGCAGCTGGGCGCTGATGGCATCCGCGTGGAGATCCCGGATGTGACCGACCCCAACGCCGTGCTCGAGCTGATCGGCACCCCGGCGAAGCTGGAGTTCCGCGCTCCCGACGGCACCGTCCTGACCGGCGCCAACATCAAGCGCGCCTATCCGACCACCGAGAACCAGGGCAACACCCTGGGCCAGGAATATGTGGTCGCCTTCGAGCTGGACGCCGAGGGCACCCGCATCTTCAGCGATATGACCTCTAACGCCATCGGCCAGCAGATCGGCATCTACCTGGATGACCAGATGATTATGAACCCGACGGTCAACAACGCCATCACCCAAGGCAACGGCATCATCACCGGCGGCTTTGACGCGGAGAGCGCCAACGCCCTGGCCATCCAGATCCAGTCCGGCGCTCTGCCCCTGACCCTGACCCAGCAGAAGGTGGACACCATCTCCGCGACCCTGGGCGTCGACGCGCTGCAGACCTCTCTGACGGCTGCCGCCATCGGCATCCTGCTGGTCATGCTGATCATGATCATCCGCTACCGCCTGTCCGGTGTCGTCGCCTCCTGGGCGCTGGTGCTGTACATCATCATTCTGTTCTGGTTCGTGGCCATGCTGCCCGGCTTCCAGCTGACCCTGCCCGGTATCGCCGGCGTTATCCTGGGTATCGGTATGGCCGTCGACGCCAACGTCGTTATCTTCGAGCGCTTCGGAGAAGAGCTGGCCCTGGGCCGCTACACCAAGGCCGCCGCGCGCATGGGCTTCAAGAACGCCTTCAGCGCCATCCTGGACGCCAACGTGACTACGCTGATCGCGGCCATCGTGCTGATGGTCTTCGGCACCGGCTCCGTCCGCGGCTTCGCCAACATGCTGGCCCTGTCCGTCGTGTGCAGTATGTTCACGGCCATCGTCATCAGCCGGATCCTGCTCATGAGCATGATCAACGTGATCCCCAACAAGCCTGAACTGTTCAGCTCGAAAGCTATGAAGAAGGAGGCGCAGTAATTATGAAAATGCAGAAACGCGCCCAGACCTGCTTATGTATCTCCGTCGCCCTGATGCTGATTGCCCTCGTGCTGTCCATTTTCGGCCTGGGCATCAACCGCGGCATCGACTTTGAAGGCGGACTCTCCATCGTGTATCAGATGGGCTCTGCCTTCGATAACGCGGACGTTGAGACCGCGCTCAAGAACGCCGGCATCAACGAGTACCAGATCGCCAAGGCCGGCGCAGGCCAGACCGAGCTGCAGCTCAGGATCAAGGCCATCGACTCCGAGTCCGGTGTTGAGGACCTGCGCAAGTCCCTGGAGACCGAGCTTTCCGCCAAGTATCCCGAGATGAAGACCCATGATGCCACCGTGTCCTACGTGGGCGGCGTCGCCTCCGGCACCCTGCTCAGGAACGCCATCTGGTCCGTGGTCGCGGCTGCCGCTGCCATGCTGATCTACATCGCGCTGCGCTTCGACCTGAACATGGGCGTCGCGGCCGTGTTCGGCATCCTGCACGACGTGCTGATCATGCTGTCCTTCATGGTGTTCGCCCGCAGCTTCCTGCAGATGAACTCCACCTTCATCGCGGCCATGCTGACCATCGTCGGTTATTCCATCAACAATACGATCATCATCTTCGACCGTATCCGTGAGAATCACCGCAAGGCCGCCTATGCCGCGCTGCCGCGCGAAGAGATCGTGACCATCTCCGTCAAGGAGAGCCTGGGCCGCACCATCAATACGACCCTGACCACCCTGGTCACCATCCTGGCCCTGTACATCCTGGGCGTCACCAGCATCAAGGAATTCGCTCTGCCGATCATCGTGGGCATCATCGCCGGCGTGTACAGCGCGAACCTGATCAACGGCTACATCTGGGCCGCCCTGACCGAATGGCGCAGCGAGCGCGCCGCGAAGGCCAAGGTCGCCAAGGCTTAATCGTCAGACTCACGGGAGACCGCCTGCGTTCCGGCGGTCTCCCTTATCTATTGTTAAGGAGGAAGGATGCAGAGGATCGTAAAGCGCGATGCCCCGCAGGAAGGCCCGGAGGTCCAGGAGACGTTCAGGGGTCTTTCGCCGCGCATGAGCGCGCTGCTTAAGTCCAGGGGGATCCGCACGGATGCGGAAGCCCAGGCCTACCTGCACCCTTCTTTGGACCAGCGGCACGATCCCATGCTCCTTCACGACATGGACAAGGCCCTCGCCCTGCTCACAGAAGCCCGGGATCAGAGCAAACGCTTTATCGTCTACGGCGACTACGACGTGGACGGCATCTGCGCCACGGCCATCATGGTGCAGGCGCTTTTCCAGTTCGGCCTGAAAGCGCCGGACTATCCGACCCTGTACCGCATCCCGGACCGCCACGAGGAGGGCTACGGCCTGAACGCGGAGGCGATACGGGAGCTGGCCGGAAAGACTGATATCCTGGTGACCGTGGACTGCGGCATCACCTCTGTGCAGGAGGTGGCGCTGGCCAGGAAAGCTGGGATGCAGGTGATCGTGACCGACCACCATGCCCTGCCGGATGTACTGCCGGCGGCGGACGCGGTCATCGACCCGCTGATGGCGCCCTATCCTTTCCCCGGCCTGTGCGGCGCGGGCGTGGCCTACCAGCTATGCCGGGCGCTCCTGGGGGAAGACGCCGCCCAGGACTGCCTGGACCTGGCGGCGCTGGCGACGGTGGCGGACATGGTCCCGCTGCGGGATGAAAACCGGGCCATCGTGGCCTGCGGCCTTCCCGCCATCGAGCACACCAGGCGCCCGGGCCTGAGGGCGCTGATCCGCGCGGCGGGCTACAAGCCGCCCATGCGCAGCGAGCACATTGCCTTCGGCCTGGCCCCGCGCATGAACGCCTGCGGCAGGCTCAAAAGCGCGCTGATGGCCGTCAGCCTCCTCTTTGAAGAAAACGAGGAGCGGGCGGATCAGCTGGCCTTCGAGATGAACCGCCTGAACAGCGAGCGCAAGGACGAGGAGCGCGCCGTCATCGAGGACGCGGAAGCGCAGATCAGGCAGATGGACCTGTGCCGCCTCAGCGCAATCGTGGTCTGCGGCGCCGGCTATGACAGCGGCGTCGTGGGCCTCGCGGCGGGGCGCATCGCGGAAAAGTACGGTTATCCGACGGTGGTCCTGGCCGAGAAGGACGACCTGGCGGTGGGCTCGGCCCGCAGCGTTGCTGGGGTGGATATCTACCAGGCGCTCAAAACCTGCTCGGACCTGTTTACCCGCTTTGGGGGACACCCCCAGGCGGCGGGCATGACCCTGCGCAAAGAGGACGTCCCGGCCCTCCGGGAGCGGCTGAGCGCGGCAGTTAGGGACCAGATCGGCCCGGAAACGGTGCTGATGCCCACACTGTTTTACGACGACGTCCTGGACCTGGAGGAGGTCAACGCGGAAACAGTGCGCGTGCTGGAAAGCATGGAGCCCTTCGGCATGGGCAATCCGGCCCCCGTGTTCTACCGGGAGGATGCGGAGCTCTGGTCCGCCCGGGCCGTGGGCCAGAACGGCGAGCACCTGAAGTGCGAGCTCATGCAGGACGGTGCGCGCCGGGCGGGCATCGCCTTCCGGCACGGCCAGCTCCTAAAGCAGCAGCCCCGGTTCGTGGACGTGCTGTTCTCGCCGACCCGAAACGAATTCCGGGGGAATGTGACCTATGAGTGCCAGATCAGCCGGATGATCCCCAAGCGTACGAGCGTTGCCAAGGATGAGACGGCGGAAGCGGCGCTGCTGCTGAATGCCCTGATGCAGATGCATCAGTCAGACGGGAAAGGCGTGCAGCCGTCCATTGCGATGGACGAGGCTGCGGAACTCCCCGCCCAGGGCGTCCTCGTCTGGTGCCGCTGCGCGGAGACGGCCCGGCATTGGCAGGAGCGCCTGCCGCTGGCGGAGGTCCGGCAGGCGGGCTATACGGATCCCTGTGCCTATACCGCCATCGTATACGGGGCGGACCTCAGTGGGATCCATTCCCCTTACAGGCAGGTCGTGCTGGCGGACGGGGATCCGACCGCTGCAGATACGGAAGCCGCCCGCGGCGCCTTCCCCGCGGCGGAGATCCTCTGCTGCCCCGTGAGCAAGTCGCTGAAAGAGTTGCTCAACGGGATGGCCCTGGACAAGGCCCAGCTGAGGAACCTGTATACCGCTTTCAGAAAGACACCGGCGTCCGCGGGCCTCACAGGCCTGTCCCGGGAGACGGGATTTACCCAGGCCGCTATTATGGCGGGCGGATGCATCTTTGATCAGATCGGGCTGGTCCGGTTTGATCTCAAAACCCTTGAATGGTCCATGCGGCCGATGGTGAAGCGCGGTCCCGAGGACTCGCAGCTCTACCAGCTGATTCAAGCGCGAAAGGAGGGAGCCTGAGTGGCGTATTCCGCCTATGAGCCCCTGACAATTGAAGAGATCATGAACCGGGTGGAAAAGACCTATGACCGGGAGGGCGCGGAGCTGTGCAAGCGCGCCTATGACTTTGCGTGCACGGCCCACGCGGGCCAGATGCGCAAGAGCGGCGAGCCCTACATCATCCATCCGGTCTATGTGGCGAGCATCCTGACGGAGATCATGATCGATCCGCCGACCATTGCCGCGGGCTTCCTGCACGACACGGTGGAGGACTGCGAGAATGTGAACCTGGACACCCTAAGGGAAGCCTTCGGGGACGAGATCGCGCAGCTGGTGGACGGCGTGACCAAATTGGGCCGCCTCAATTTCAGCGACCGGGAGGAGCAGCAGGCCGAATCCCTGCGCAAAATGATCCTGGCCATGAGCAAGGATATCCGCGTGGTGCTGATCAAGCTGGCGGATCGGCTGCACAACATGCTGACGCTGCGCTTCCAGCCCCCGGACAGGCAGATCGCCATCGCCCGGGAGACCCTGGATATCTACGCGCCCCTGGCCCACCGCCTGGGCGTGTACGCCATCAAGCAGGAGCTGGAGGACCTGTCCCTGCGCTATATCGACCCCGAGGGCTACCAGGAGGTGGCCAAGCGTATCGGCATGAAGCGCGCCGAGCGGGAGGAAAACATCGAGCTCATCAAGAAGGAGCTGTCCGAGAAGCTCAACGAAGCGCACATGCACTTCACCATCGACGGGCGGCCCAAGCACCTGTATTCCGTCTACAACAAGATGGTCATCCATAACAAGCCCTTCGACCAGATCTATGACCTGATCGCCATCCGCGTCATCGTGGATACGATCCCCGAGTGCTATACGGTGCTGGGCATCGTGCACACGCTGTGGACCCAGGTGCCGGGGCGCTTCAAGGATTATATCTCGGTGCCGAAGGCAAACATGTACCAGTCCCTGCACACCACGGTCATGGGCGGGCGCAAGATCCCGTTCCCCTTCGAGGTGCAGATCCGCACCCGGGAGATGCACCGCATCGCGGAATACGGCATCGCCGCTCACTGGCGCTACAAGGAAGGCGGCGGGGACAAGGCCCTGGACCAGAAGCTGTTCTGGCTAAGGCAGATCCTGGACTGGCAGTCGGAGACCCGGGACAGCCATGAGTTCATCGACGGCTTGAAGACCGACCTGTTCTCCGAAGAGGTCTTCATCTTCACCCCGAAGGGTGATATCATCAACATGCAGCGCGGGGCGACGCCTCTGGACTTCGCCTACCGCATCCACAGTCACGTGGGCAACCAGTGCGTGGGCGCCCGCGTCAACGGCAAAATGGTGCCGCTGGATACGGAGCTCCAGACCGGCGACCGGGTGGAGGTCATGACCTCGCCCAACTCCAAGGGTCCCAGCATGGACTGGCTCAAGATCGTCAAGACCCAGCAGGCCAAGGCCAAGATCCGCCAGTTCTTCAAGCACGAGCTGCACGGGGAGAACGTGACCCGCGGCAAGGAAATGCTGGAGCACGAGGCGAAGCGCCGCGGAGTCAAGCTGCCGGACTATGTGAAACCGGAATTCTATGAGCCCATCCTGCGCAAGTACATGTTCGGCTCCCTGGACGACCTGTACGGCGCCATCGGCTACGGCGGCGTGGCTTCCGTCTACGTGCTGAGCCGCCTGATGGAGGAAAAGAACAAGCAGGAAGCTCCCCAGCAGAAGCGCATCCCGCTGGTGACCCCGGAGGCGCTGCCGCCCAAGAACGTGGGCAAGCCCACCCAGGGCATCTATGTGGAGGGCGATCCGAACATGCTGGTGCGCTTTGCGCGCTGCTGCAACCCGGTGCCCGGCGACGACATCGTGGGCTATATCACCCGCGGCCGCGGGGTCACGGTGCACAAGGCGGACTGCGTGAACGCCCTGCATGTGGAGCCGGAGCGCACGGTCTCGGTGACCTGGGCGGATGAGGAGTCCGGCAATTACAGCGCCAGCTTCCAAATCATCTGCTATGACCATCCGAGCCTCCTGGGTGAGATCACGGCCTTCGTGGATGCGCTGAACCTGCCCATCACCGCGGTGGCGGTCAAGGTCAACAAGAACAAGACCTGCTCCATCATGATGACCGTCAAGGTGCACGGACGCACCCAGCTGGACGACGTCCTCAAGAAGCTGCAGAACCGCTCTGATGTGATCGAAGCCTACCGTACCGCGAAATAACGGAGAGAGAAGTTGAAGCTCACCATCATCACGAAAGCCCCGGAACTGGCCAATGACCTGGCGGACGTGGCGAGGATCTTTTTCGGACAGCTGGAGTATACGGTCCTTGCCCCCGATGAGGAGGGACAAGGAGATACCGACATCACCGTCCGCATGGCGGAGGAGCCCCGGGAAGATAAGACCCGTGTAAGGGTGACGGTCTCAGGCTCTGTCAGCGGCGAAGGCAGCCGCGACTTTGACACTAGCCCGGATGCGCTGGAGCACAAGCGCGTGCGCAAGCGGGCGGCCAAGCTGGCCCTGTATGACGTTTTCAGATCTGTGACCGGTCGCCAGCCTCCCTGGGGCGCTCTGACGGGCATCCGGCCCACGCGGCTGGTCTACCAGCAGATGGAGCGGGGGAAGAGCCTGGAGGAGGCGCTCAACTGGCTGCGGCAAGACTTTGACGTCACACCCGCGAAGGTGCAATTGCTCCGGGAGATCGTCACGGTCCAGCAGGAGCTGCCCGCCGTCCGGCCCGAACAGGTCGAATTGTATGTGGGCATCCCCTTCTGCGTCACGCGCTGCACCTATTGCAGCTTTTCCAGCGGCGAGATCGGCAGCGGGAAGCTGGTGGTCCCTTACGTGGACGCCTTACTCCGGGAGATCAGCGCCGTAAAGCAGCTGCTTATGAATCTTGGCATGTCAGTATCCACCGTGTACATGGGCGGGGGAACGCCCACCTCGCTGCCGGCCCCGCAGCTTAAGCGGGTGCTGGAGGCCCTGCGCCCCCTGGCCGCGGGGAAGGAGTTCACCGTGGAGGCCGGGCGGCCCGATACCATCGACCGGGAGAAGCTCAGCCTGTTCCTGGAAAACGGCGTGACGCGCATCTCCATCAACCCCCAGACCTTCCACGACGAGACCCTTGAGCGCATCGGCCGCAGGCATACCGGACAGCAGACGGAGGAGGCCTACCTCCTGGCCCGGTCCATGGGCTTTGACGACATCAACATGGACCTGATCGCCGGGCTGCCGGGGGAGGACGAACAGATGTTCCGGGAAAGCCTGGACCACGTTTCCGCCCTCAGGCCGGACAGCGTGACGGTGCACTCCCTGGCCATCAAGCACTCGAGCACCATGCACCTGTACGGCGCGCCCCTGCCCGACGGAGCCATGACGGCGCGCATGCTGGACGAGGCGAACGCCCGCGCCCATCAGCTGGGCCTGCGGCCCTACTACATGTACCGCCAGAAGTACATGGCGGGAGCGCTGGAGAACGTGGCCTACGCGCGCCCCGGCGCGGAGTGCCTGTACAACGTGCGGATGATGGAGGAGACGGGGCATGTGCTGGCCCTGGGCGCCGGAGGGATCTCCAAGCGCGTCGCGCCCACCGGCGGGAAGATCGTGCGCGCCCCGAACGTGGGCAATATCGAGGAATACATTGGGCGCGTGGACGAGATGTGCGGCCGAAAAGCCCAGTTGTGGCAGAGCGTTTTATAAATAATTGCCAATCTGCCCAAAACGTGCTATATTATGCACGCCCCGCCGAAATTTGTGTGCCCGGTGGGGTAAAGGAGACAAAAGATGAGAATCGTAGTGATCGGCGACGGTAAGATCGGCTTCACCGTGACCCAGGCGCTGGTGCGCGAGGGCCACGATTTGGTGGTCATCGACAACCAGGCCGCCGCTCTCAAACAGACGGAAGACAGCCTGGATGTGCAGGTGATCGAGGGCAACGGCGCTTCGGTATCCGTGCAGAAGCAGGCGGATGTCGCGGCGGCGGACCTGATGATCGCGGTGACCGAGGCGGACGAGACTAACCTGTTGTGCTGCATGATCGCCAGGCAGCTGGGCTGCCCGAACACCATCGCGCGTATCCGCAGCCCTGAATACAATGAGGACGTGTATCTGCTCAAGGAGGGCCTGGGCCTCAGCATGGTGGTGAACCCTGAGCGCTCCACCGCCAAGCAGATCAGCAGCCTGCTGCAGTACCCGTCCTTCCTCAAGCGTGAAAAGTTCGCCAAGGGCCGCGCCGAGATCGTGGAAATGCTGATCCCGGAAGGCGGCAAGCTGGACGGCATGATCCTGTCGGACCTGTACAAATCCCTGAAGGTGCACGTGCTGGTGTGCGCCGTGGTCAGGGACAACGAGGTGACCATCCCCGACGGCCGCTTCGTGCTGGAGGCGGGGGACCACATCTACGTGACCGCCGCCACCGGCGACCTGTTGAGCCTGCTCAAATCCACCGGGTATGAAACGCCCCGCGTCCGCTCCGTGCTGATGATCGGCGGCAGCCGCATCGCGGTCTACCTGTCCCAGTTCCTGGCCCAGACCGGCGTCGATGTGAAGATCATCGATTCCAACCTGGAGCGCTGCAACCTGCTGAGCGAGATGCTGCACAAGGCGGAGGTCATCCACGCGGACGGCACCTCCTTCGCCGTGCTGCGGCAGGAGGGCATCGAGGAGATGGACGCGGTCATCTGCCTGATGAACATCGACGAGCAGAACATCATCACCTCGATGTTCGCCCACAGCATCAACGTGCCGAAGATCGTGTGCAAGATGAACCGCACCGAGTACGCCGCCATCCTGTCGGACGACATCAAGGAGTGCGTGATCACGCCCCGCATCCTGACGGCCAACGACATCCTGCGCTATGTGCGCGCCATGGAGAACCGCCCGGGCGAGGGCGTCATCACCCTGCACAAGCTGGTGGACGAGCGGGTCGAGGCCCTGGAGTTCGAGGTCAACGCCTCCACCTGGTACCTGAATACGCCGCTCAAGAGCATCCCCATCAAGGAAGACCTGCGCATCGCCATCATCACGCGCCGGGGCAACACGATCGTTCCCTCCGGCGAAGACTGCCTGAAGACGGGGGACAGCTGCGTGATCGTGACCACCTCGGCGGGTGAGTTCAATACGCTGAACGATATCTTTGATAGCGCGCCCAAGGGGGTCCGTGCATGAATTACCGGATGATCCTGCGCCTTTTGTGCAGCGTATTGCGCATCGTCGCGGCGTTCATGATCCCGGCGGCGGTCATCAGCCTGTGCTACCATGAGATGCCCAGCTTCTGGGGCTTCATCATCACCATGGGGCTGATGCTGCTGCTGAGCCTGACGTCCTTCATCTTCCCGGCGCGGAAAAAGACCTTTTACGCCCGTGAAGCCTTCGTCCTGGCCAGCATCACCTGGCTCATGGTCTCGGTGCTGGGCGCTCTGCCCTTTGTGCTGAGCGGCACCATCCCGCGCTTCATCGACGCGCTGTTCGAGACTACCTCGGGCTTTACCACCACCGGTTCCAGCATCGTCACCGACTACGGGACCTTGACCATGGGCGCCAAGTACTGGCGCAGCTTTACCCACTGGCTGGGCGGCATGGGCGTGCTGGTGTTCCTGCTGTCCATCGAGCCCATCACCAGCGGCAACGGCAGCGGCGATTCCATCCACATCATGCGCGCCGAGTCCCCGGGTCCCCAGGTCAGCAAGCTGGTGCCCCATACGCTGGGCAGCGCGCGCATCCTGTATGTGATCTACATTTTCCTGACGGTGGTGCTGTTCGGCTTCCTGATGGCGGGCGGCATGAACTGGTTTGACGCGCTGACCACGGCCTTCGGCACCGCGGGCACCGGCGGCTTCGCCAACAGCCCGTCATCCATCGGCGGCTTCAGCCCCTACATCCAGTGGGTGGTAGCCGTGTTCATGATGCTGTTCGGCGTGAACTTTGGCGTCTACTACCTGATCCTGCAGCGTCAGTTCAAAAAGGCCTTCCGCAACAGCGAGCTCTGGATGTACCTGATCGTGATGCTGGCAGCCACGGCGGCGGTCTTCTTCTGCGTGCGGCCGGAATACGGCACCGAGGACGGCCTGCGCCACAGCTTCTTCCAGGTCAGCGCCATCATGACAAGCACGGGCTTCGCCACGGTGGACTTCAACCTGTGGCCGCAGTTTGCCAGGCATCTGCTGGTGGCGCTGATGCTGATGGGCGCGTGCGCCGGTTCCACCGGCGGCGGCTTCAAGGTGTCCCGCGTCATCATGCTGTTCAAATCCCTGCAGCGGGAGCTTAGGCGCTCGTTGCACCCCAACACCGTGGGCCGGGTGCACATCGACGGAGACACCGTCTCCAACGATACCATCAACAACACCTACGCCTACCTGGTGGCCTACTGCCTGATCATCGTTTTCTCCACGGTCCTGCTGGCCTTCGACCGCACGTCCTTTGAAACGAACGTGACCGCGGTCATCTCCTGCCTCAACAACATCGGCCCCGGCCTCGACATGGTCGGCCCCATGGGCGGGTACGCGGATTTCTCCGTCTTCAGCAAGATCGTGCTGATTTTAAACATGCTGCTGGGCAGGCTCGAGATCTTCCCCATGCTGATCCTGTTCGTGCCCGGAGTCTGGAAGAAAGCGAGGAATTAACGGGATGGAACTGCATTTTCTGGGCCGCGGTGCTGCCTTCAACCCCCTGGAAAAGAGCACCTCTGCCTATGTGAAAGAGGGGGACAGGCTGCTGCTGCTGGACTGCGGCGAGAGCGTGTTCGCCGAGCTGATCCGGCGCGGGCTTTTACAGAGCGCGAAGGAGGTCTGGATCGCGGTCTCACACCTGCATTCGGATCACAGCGGCTCCCTGGGCTCGGTGACTCTATACTGCGCGGAGATCCTGAAGTTCAAGGCAAAGCTGCTGCTGCCCACTGGTGATGAGCGCTATGCCAATGAGCTTCGCCAGCTGCTCAACCTGTTCGGTGTCAGCGACAGCCTGGTGGACTACGTGCCGGAGACGGCCCTGACCGGCTTCAGCGCCTTCAGTAATTTCCGCTTCTGCCGGACCAAGCACGCGCCCCAAATGGTCTGCTATTCCTTTGCCTTCGATACGCCCGAGGGCGGCGTCTACTACACGGCGGACTCTGCCGTGGCGGACGGCATCGCGGCCTTCATCGCGTCGCATCCGGACTATGAACGCATCTATGCGGAGACCATCGACGCGCCGTCGCACCCCGTCCACCTGCCGCTGCATGTGCTCGCCGAGCTGATCCCGGAAGGGCAGAGGGGAAAGGTCAGCATGATGCACCTGAACGGCGCGAATGCCGAAGCCTCTGCCCGCGCCCTCGGCTTTGATGTTGTAACTGTCGGATAAAAGCGACCCCGTTTACTCAACTGCAGAAAGGAGAATCCCCATGGAATTCCTGACCAAGCTTTACGAGTCGATGGAAGAAGGCTTTGTGATCGTCGTCCAGTTCTCGATCCTGCTGATGGAGCTGATCGGGGTGCTGATCATCCTGTGGACGCTGGTCCAGATCCTGCACACGGTGATCACCAAGAAGCATCGGAACCTGCGCCTGCTTTTGGCTCACGGCATCGCCTTCGCGCTGGAGTTCAAGCTGGGCGGCGAGGTGCTGCGCACCATCCTGGCCCGGGACTTCAAGGAGATCGGCATGATCGCCTGCGTCATCGCCCTGCGCGCCGCGCTGACCTTCCTGCTCCACTGGGAAGTCAAGGAGGAGCATGAGGAAGAAGAGAACGGCTGCAACGAGCTGGATGTGGCGGTCATCAAAAAGGCGGCTCCGAAGCCGGAAAAGAAATGATCTGACCATGATACAGACCCTCCCCGGATACGGGCGAGGGCCTTTTATTATTGCGGCGCAAAGACTTCCGGCTTTGAGGCTCAGGGAATCGTCCGAAGGGGAAAATTGCCCTTGATTTCCGTGGAAATTAGGCTATAATATTATCTTGAGGGACTGTGGGATTTCTACAGTGATGTACTCAGGAAACCAGCGAAATTTTAAGGATAGGAGTATGGAATCGTGAGGAAAGTACAGTTTACCGAAACCGTCATGCGCGACGCGAACCAGTCGCTGATGGCTACACGCCTGCCCTTCAAGGATTTTGAAGAGATCCTGCCCGTGATGGACAAGGCCGGATATTATTCTGTGGAATGCTGGGGCGGAGCTACCTTTGACTCCTGCCTTCGCTATCTGGGGGAAGACCCCTGGGAACGACTGCGCAAGATCCGCAAGGGGATGCCCAACACCCGGCTGCAGATGCTGTTGAGGGGCCAGAACCTGCTGGGCTACAAGCATTATCATGACGACGTGGTCGAGAAGTTCGTGGAGCTGAGCATCAAGAACGGCATCGACATCATCCGCATCTTCGATGCTCTGAACGATTTCAGAAACCTGGATACGGCCCTGGCCGCCACCAAGAAGTACGCGACCGACCGCACCGTGGCCTCCGGCTGCATCAGCTACACCCAGAGCCCCGTGCACACCGTGGACAAGTATGTCGAAATGTGCAAGCAGCTGGTCAAAATGGGCTTTGACACCCTGTGCCTCAAGGACATGGCCGGCACCATGAGCCCCTATGAAGCCGAGCATCTGATCAAGGGCATCAAGGACGCCGTGGGCGACGTGCCCGTGATCCTGCACACCCACTGCACCACCGGTATGGCCTACATGACCCTGACCAAGGCCATCGAGAGCGGCGTGGACGTGATCGACACCGCCACCAGCTGCTTCTCCAACGGCACCAGCCAGGCCGCCACCGAGACCCTCTTCTATGCCTGCCAGCAGTACGGCATCGAGACCGGCCTCAACGAAAAGGTGATCAACCAGGTCAACGATTTCTTCAAGCCCGTGAAGCAGAAGTATGTGGACAGCGGCCTCATCAATCCGAAGTCCATGGCCACGGACTCCCAGGCGCTGGTCTACAAGGTGCCCGGCGGCATGCTGAGCAACATGATCGCCAACCTGAAGGACATGAACGCCATGGACAAGTTTGACGCCGCCCTCCTGGAGATCCCGGCGGTCCGCAAGGACCTGGGCTATCCGCCCCTGGTCACTCCCTTGAGCCAGATGGTGGGCAACCAGGCCGTCACCAACGTGCTGGTGGGCGAGCGCTACAAGAACATCTCCAACGAGGTCAAGAACTATTTCCGCGGCGAGTACGGCATCGCGCCCGCGCCCGTGGATAAGGCCCTGGAAGAGAAGATCCTGGGCGAAGGCGGCAAGCCGGTTGACTGCCGCATCGAGGACAGCAAGCGCACGGGCGAGGATTTCGCGAAAGCCAAGGAAGCCCTGGGCGACCTGGCCGAGACTGAAGAAGATATCATGAGCTATATCTGCTTCCCGGCCCAGGCGGAGAAATTCCTCAAAGACCGCAAGGCGGACCGTGAAAAGGTCGTCAAGTATACGATCGTGGAAGCGTAAGGAGGAAGGAGCATGTTATTTATCACTCCTGCCGCCGCTGAGGGCGCTGCGCAGGCGGCCCAGACCGTCGTCAAAAAGGGCGAGATGCTTTCAGCCGGCACCGCATTCGTGGATTCGCTGCTGGGGTATCTGGTGGTCTTTATCGGCCTGACGCTGCTGATGCTGGTGATCATGCTGGTCGGCAAGATCATGGTGGCCAGCGCCAAGAAGAAGGTCACCAAGGTCGTGGAAACGGCTGTGCCCGCGGTACCCGCTCATCCTGCAGCTCCGGCTGTCAAGAAAGAGCTCGCGCCCGGCAGCGCCGGCGACATCAAGCTGTATGACACCGATCCCCGGGATGCAGCCATGATCATGGCCATCGTCGCCAACAAGCTGGGGAAGCCGCTGAATGAACTGAGATTCATCTCGATCAGGGAGGTCAAATAAGCATGAAATACAAGGTAACGCTGAAGGGCAAGACTTACGAAGTGGAAGTGGAACAGGGCGAAGCGATGATCCTGGACGAGTATGAGGCCTATGCGCCGGCTCCTGCCGCCGCTCCCCAGGCCCCCGCTGCTCCGGCGGCGCCTGCTGCCGCTCCCGCCCCGGCTGCCGCGGCTGCGCCCGTGGCTGTGGACGGCGAGAAAGTGCTCTCTCCGATGCCCGGCACCATTGTCAAGGTGAACGTGACCGCCGGCAAGCCGGTCAAGGCCGGCCAGGTACTGGCGGTGCTCGAGGCCATGAAGATGGAAAACGAGATCATAGCGCCCCACGACGCGGCGGTGCTCCAGGTGCTGGTAAAGACTGGCGACAAGGTGGATACCGGTACCCCGATCATCGTTCTGGGCTGATGGGAGGACGGCATGAACATATTTGAATCCCTTGGCAAGCTGGTCAATGAATCCGGCTTCGCCATGATGATGACCGGCGACGGATGGAAAAACCTGGTCATGATCCTGATCGCCTGCGTGCTTTTGTACCTGGGCATCAAAAAGCAGTATGAGCCGCTGTTGATGGTGGGCATCGCCATGGGCTGCCTGCTGGCCAACGCCAGCGCCCTGGGCGGCTTCAGCAACGCGCTGTACCATCAGGAGCTGTGGGACAGCTTCCTCAATGAGAGCAGCGAGTACTATCACGATTACGGGCACATCCTGGCCCAGGGCGGCCTGATCGATATCCTGTATATCGGCGTCAAAGCGGGCGTATACCCCTGCCTGATCTTTATCGGCATCGGCGCCATGACGGACTTCGGCCCCCTGATCTCCAACCCGACCTCCCTGCTCTTGGGCGCGGCCGCTCAGTTCGGTGTGTTCTTGGCCTTCTTCGGCGCCACCTTCCTGGGCTTCAACGGCAACGAAGCCGCGTCCATCGGCATCATCGGCGGCGCGGACGGCCCCACGGCCATCCTGACCACCACCAAGCTGGCGCCCCATCTGCTGGGACCCATCGCGGTGGCCGCCTACAGCTACATGGCCCTGATCCCCATGATCCAGCCGCCCCTCATGATGGCGCTGACCACCAAGAAGGAGCGCGCCGTCAAGATGGAGCAGCTGCGCCAGGTCAGCAAGACGGAGAAGATCCTGTTCCCCATCGTGGTCGCCATCTTTGTCATCCTGCTCCTGCCCTCCACCGCGCCCCTCATCGGCTGCCTGATGTTCGGCAACCTGCTGAAGGAGACCGGCGTGACGGAGCGCCTGTCCGATGTGGCCCAGAACGCGCTCATGAACATCGTGACTCTGTTCCTGGGCATCAGCGTGGGCGCCACCATGGTGGGCTCCAATTTCCTCAATTGGGAAACTATCTGGATCGTAGTACTGGGCCTGGTCGCCTTCGGATGCAGTACGATCGGCGGTCTGCTGGTGGGCAAGCTGATGTACAAGCTCTCCGGCGGCAAGATCAATCCGCTGATCGGCTCCGCCGGCGTATCCGCCGTGCCGATGGCGGCCCGCGTGTCCCAGAAAGTAGGACAGAAGGAGAACCCCTCCAACTTCCTGCTGATGCACGCCATGGGTCCCAACGTGGCCGGCGTTATCGGCTCCGCGATCGCCGCGGGCTTCCTGATGAGCATGTTCGGCGGCTGATCGGCTGCGGAATAACTTCAAATAAGCTATTACGAGCCGCTGAGATCCATCCCGGATCCCGGCGGCTTTTCTCGTGCGGGCGGGGGATTGCGTCGCGATTCAGATCGAATGTTATTTTCCCCGGAAAAATGTGAAAAAAACAGACGAAAAACAGTTTACAAAATTATTCGGTTATGTTAATATATTTTTTGTGGCTCATGAACCATTCGCTTGGTTTTGCGGTCCTCCGCCGAATGCTCAGTGAATGGCGATTGCCAGAAATTAAAGGAGGTTCATTATTATGGACAAGGCTCTCAAACAGGAAATCATCAACACTTATGCCCGTCACGAGGGTGACACCGGTTCCCCCGAAGTTCAGGTCGCGATTCTGACCGAACGCATCAACCACCTGAACGAGCACCTGAAGCTCAACAAGAAGGACCACCACAGCCGCCGTGGTCTGCTGCTGATGGTCGGTCAGCGCCGCGGCCTGCTGGAATACCTGAAGAAGACGGACATCGAGCGCTATCGTACCCTGATCGCGCAGCTGAACCTGCGTAAATAAGAGTCATGGAAATAGGCTATCGGCTTTGCCGGTAGCCTGTTATTGGTTGTATCCGGGATTGACCGGATGACCAGGGAAGGTGAAAGGTAGAAGAATGGATTACAAAGTTTATTCAATGGATTTCGCTGGCAGGAAGCTGAGCCTCGAGTTCGGCAAGTATGCTCAGCAGGCCGGCGGCTCCGTCGTGGTCCGCTATGGCGAGACCGTGGTGCTGGTCACCGCGACCGCCTCTGCCGCTCCCCGCGAGGGCACGGATTTCTTCCCCCTGAGCGTGGACTTTGAAGAAAAGCAGTACTCCGTGGGCAAGATCCCCGGCGGCTTCATCAAGCGCGAAGGCCGGCCCACTGAAAAGGCGACCCTGACCTGCCGCCTGATCGACCGCCCGCTGCGCCCCCTGTTCAACAAGGGCATGCGCAACGACGTGCAGGTCGTGGTGACCACCCTGTCCGTGGAGCCGGATAATCCTCCGGAATTCCCGGCCATGATCGGCTCCTCCGTGGCGCTGGCTGTCAGCAACATCCCGTGGGGCGGCCCCACCGGCGCTGTGGTCATCGGCCGTGTGAACGGCGAGCTGGTGATGAACCCCACCGAGGCCCAGAGCGCCCAGAGCGATATGCACGTGACCGTGGCCGGCACCCATGACGCCATCATGATGGTGGAAGCGGGCGCCAACGAAGTCAGCGAAGACGCCATGATGGACGCGATCCTGTACGCGCATCAGGGCATCAAGGAGCTCGTCGAGTTCCAGAACAAGATCGTGGAAGAGATCGGCAAACCGAAGTCTGATTTCCCGATCGTGACCACCGGCGACGATGTGAAGGCGGCTGTGCGCGAGTACGCGCTGGACAAGTGCAAGTGGGTCTATGAGACCTATGTGCGCAAGGAGCGCCAGGAGCGCGAAGCCGAGGTCAAGGAAGACGTGGTCAGCCACCTGGCCGAGACCTTCCCGGGCCGTGAAAGCGAGATCGCGGACGCCCTGTACTACCTGAACAAGGAAGTCATGCGCCGCAAGATCCTGGACGAGGGCATCCGTCCCGATGGCCGCAAGGTCGAGGAGATCCGCCCCATCTGGTGCGAAGTCGGCGTCCTGCCGCGCACCCACGGCAGCGCGGTCTTCACCCGCGGCGAGACCCAGGCCCTGACCGTGACCACCCTGGGCTCCATCAGCGAAGCGCAGCAGCTGGACGGCCTGGTGGGCGAGACCAGCAAGCGCTATATCCATCACTACAACATGCCTTCCTTTGCGACCGGTGAAGCGGGCCGTTCCCGTTCCGCCAACCGCCGCGAGATCGGCCACGGCGCCCTGGCAGAGCGCGCTCTGCTGCCCGTGATCCCCACCGAAGCGGAGTTCCCGTACGCGCTGCGTCTGGTCAGCGAGATCCTGAGCAGCAACGGTTCTTCCTCCATGGCCAGCGTTTGCGGCAGCACCCTGTCCCTGATGGACGCGGGCGTGCCGATCCACGCGCCGGTCGCCGGTGTGGCTATGGGCCTGATCCAGGATGCGGAGAGCGGCAAGATCGCAATCCTCACCGACATCCAGGGCCTGGAAGACTTCCTGGGTGATATGGACTTCAAGGTGGCGGGCACCATGAACGGCATCACCGCAATCCAGATGGACATCAAGATCAAGGGCATCAACCGCGAGATCCTGTCCGCGGCGCTGGGCCAGGCCCTGCGTGGCCGCCTGCACATCCTGGGCATCATGCTGGACACCCTGCCACGTCCGCGCGAGCAGCTCAGCCCCTACGCGCCCAAGATCATCCAGTTCACCATCAATCCTGAGAAGATCAGCGAGGTCATCGGCCCGCGCGGCAAGATGATCAACAAGATCATTGATGACACCGGCGTCAAGATCGACATCGAGGACGACGGCCGCGTCTTCATCTCCACGCCCGACCAGGCGGCTGCCGATAAGGCCCGCCGCATCATCGAGGGCATCGCGAAGGACATCGAAGTGGGCGATGTGTACACCGGCAAGGTGGTCCGCATCATGAACTTCGGCGCCTTCCTGGAGCTGCTGCCCGGCAAGGACGGCATGCTGCACATCTCCAAGCTGGCCAATCACCGCGTGGAGAAGGTGGAGGACGTGCTCTCCATCGGCGATGAGATCGAGGTCAAGGTCAGCGAGATCGACTCTCAGGGCCGCGTGAACCTGATCCGCAACGACATGGTCTACGAGCGTCAGCCCCAGCAGCACAGCGGAGAGCGCTCCGAGCGCACCCGCCCGCCGCGCAGGGACGGCAAGTAAGCTTGATTGAAAAGGCCCGCCACAGAACGAATGAGATCCATTCGGGATTGTGGCGGGCCTTTATTTTGTTGTGTTGAAGAAAAGACAATGTGTTGGCAAGTGAGGAGTTAGGAGGTAGGAGTGAGGAGTTCAGGTGCAAATGCCGCCGCTTCGCTCTGGCATTTGTTCAATTGTTGTGGCGTGCCTTTGGCACGCGATATACCATATCGCGCGTAGCACCGCAACAATTGAAGAATACTCCGTAACGCAGTGGAGGAGTTTCTTCCACAACTCCTCACTCCTCATTCCTCATTGCTCACTATTTTCTCATCGCTCTTGTGTGAACCTCGCCGCCGCTTCCTCCCTCATCTTGTACTTGAGTATCTTTCCCGCAGCGTTCATGGGGAAGGCGGGCATGAACCAGACGTAGCGGGGGACCTTGTGGCGGGCCATGTGGCTGCGCATGTAGTCTTTGAGCTCGTCCTCGGTGAGGGTTTGGCCGTCCTTCAGGATCACGCAGGCGCAGATCTCCTCGCCGTACTGCTTGTCCGGCACGGCGATCACCTGCACGTCCTGCACGGCGGGATGGGTGTAGATGAACTCCTCGATCTCTTTCGGGTAGATGTTCTCGCCGCCGCGGATGATCATGTCCTTGAGGCGGCCGGTGATCTTGTAGGTGCCGTTGGGCAGGCGGCAGGCCAGGTCGCCGGTGTGCAGCCAGCCGTCCTTGTCGATGGCGGCGGCGGTGGCCTCGGGCATCTTGTAATAGCCCTTCATCAGGTTGTAGCCCCGGGCCACGAACTCGCCGTTCACGTTGTCCGGGCAGTCCTCGCCGGTCTCGGGGTCGATGATCTTGCACTCCACGTGCGGGAAGGCGCGGCCCACGGTCTCGCAGCGCTCGTCCAGCGGGTCGTCCAGCTCGCTCATGGTATCGCCGGGGGCGGACTCGGTCTCGCCGTAGACGGACACGATGCCGCGCATGTTCATCTCGTCGGGCCGCGCGGCGCGCTTCATGAGTTCGGGCGGGCAGCCCGCGCCGGCCATGATGCCTGTGCGCATGTGGCTGAAATCCGTCTTGCGGTAGTCCGGGTGGTTGAACATGGCAATAAACATGGTGGGCACGCCGTGGAAGGCGGTAATGCGCTCCTGATTGATGCAGGCCAGGGCATTGCGCGCGCTGAAATAGGGCAGCGGGCAAAGGGTCGCGCCATGGGTCATGGAGGCGGTCATGGCCAGCACCATGCCGAAGCAGTGGAACATGGGCACCTGGATCATCATGCGGTCGGCGGTGGAGAGATCCATGCGGTCGCCGATGCACTTGCCGTTGTTGACCACCGCGTGGTGGGTCAGCATGACGCCCTTGGGGAAGCCGGTGGTGCCGCTGGTATACTGCATGTTGCACACGTCGTGGATGTCCACCCGGGCGGCCATGCGGTGCAGCTGCTCCACGGGCACGGCACTGGCACGGGTCAGCATCTGCTCCCAGGTCATGCAGCCGGGCATCTTGAAGCCCACGGTGACCACGTTGCGCAGGAAGGGCAGGCGCTTGGCGTGCAGCTGCGCGCCCGGGGCCGTATGCTCGAGCTCGGGGCAAAGCTCCCGGATGCTGGCGGCGTAGTCGGAATCCTGGCTGCGCTCGATCATCACCAGGGTATGGGTGTCACTCTGCCGGAGCAGGTATTCGATCTCATGGATCTTGTAAGCGGTGTTCACCGTCACCAGTACCGCGCCCAGCTTGGTGGTGGCCCAGAAGGTGATGTACCAGGCCGGGATGTTGGTGGCCCAGACAGCCACCTTGCTCCCGGCGCGCACACCCAGGGAGATCAGCGCCCGGGCGCACTCATCCACGTCGTCGCGGAACTGGCTGTAGGTGCGGGTGTAATCCAGGGTCGTGTACTTGAAGGCGTACTGGTCCGGAAACTCCTCGACCATGCGGTCCAGCACCTGGGAGAAGGTGCAGTTGATCAGCGCTTCCTTGGGCCAGACGTAGTTGCCCGTGTGCAGCTTGTTGTAGTAGAGGGACTTCTTCTCCTCCTCCTGGCCGAAGCGGGACATGAAGCTGCTGAAATGGGCGAAGATCACCGTCATGTCGGTCAGCTCCGGCAGCCAGGCGGGGTCCCACTCGAGAGAGACGAAGCCGTCATAGTCCACCGAGTCCAGGGCCTTCATCAGCGGATCCACGGGCAGGTCGCCCTCGCCGATCAGCTGATAGCTGAGCTCGCCGTCAGCCTGGACCAGGGAGTCCTTGATGTGCACGTGGCGGATGTACGCGCCCAGGTTCGTGACCGTCACCTGCGCGGTCTCGCCGTGCATCCGATAGGGGAAATGGAAGTCCCAGAGGGCGGCCAGCCGGTCGTCGGCGTAGCCGTCCAGGAGCTCGCGCAGGCGCGCGGTATCGGCATACGCGCCCATGGTCTCGATCAAAAGCACCACGTCGGCCTGCTCGGCCTTCGGCAGCGCGTAGGCCAGGGCTTCGCGGACCAGGGCTTCGTCAAAGTTCTCCCCGGTGCGCACGGTGTGCAGGCGCACGAAAGGCGCGTGCAGGCGCTTGGCCGCGTCGATGCAGGCGGAGATCTCCTCAAAGAGGGACTCCTGCCCGGCCCGGTCGCAGAGGTCGCCGGCCACGTTGATGCAGGGCACGGAGAGGTGCCGGTCGTAGAGCGCGCGGTACACCGCGGCGGAGGCTTGCTTATCGGCGGGCGCGCCTTTCTTCTGCATGGCGGCGGCGTTGAGGTTATGGATCTCGATGCCCTCAAAGCCCAGGTCCTGAGCCGCGGTCAAAAAGTCCTCCCAGGAGGCGTCGTGCCAGCCCTTGGTCGAAAAACTGAGCCTCATACTTCATTCTCCTCATAGACGATCTTGTTGAGGGCGCCCAGGTAGGCGCGGATGGAAGCGCCGATGATGTCGGTGGAAACGCCGCTGCCGGAATAGAGCCTGCCGTCGCTGCGCAGCTTGACGATGGCGCGGCCGATGGCCTCCTTGCCCTCGGTGATGGCGTCGATCAGGAAGCTCTCGAGCTCGAAGTGCCGGCCCGTCACGGTCTCCATGGCCTTGAAGGCCGCATCGATGGGGCCGTCGCCGGCGGAGATGCCTTCAATGGAAGTACCATTGTGGCTGAGTTTCAAACTGGCGGTGGCGGTGATGATATTGCCGGAGTTGATGACGTAGCTTTCCAGCGTGTAGGTGGCGGGCACCTGCATGGCGCTGGCGGCCACGATGGCGTCCAGCTCCTTGCGGCTCACGGCCTTCTTGCGGGCCAGGCGCAGGAACTCCTCGTAGACCTTGGCGAGCTCCTCCTCGCTCAGGTCATAGCCCAGGCTGTGCACGCCGTCGGCGATGGCGCTGATGGAGTCGGTGGCGTCCCAGGTGACGGTGTCGTCCTGGTAGCTGACGCTCACTGTGCCGGTGTCCGGCTTGCCCAGGAAGCCGCTGATGCGCTGCAGCGTGCGGTCCAGCTCCGTGGTCTTGACGGCGGTGTAGAGGCCCAGGGCGTCGCCCTTGCGGCTCAAGATGCCGCAGATGGTGCGCAGGTGCGGGGCAGAGGTGCCGATGAGGCAGGTCTTGACGCCCGCCGCGCCCACAGTGACGGCGTTCACGGCGGAGGCCGCCGCGAGGCCCGCGGAATCGTCGCAGACCACCTTCACGAACACGTCTTTAAGAGCCGGCACGTGTTCATACAGGTCGCACAGGAACTGCTTGTATTCCTCCGGCAGGAAGACGCCGGCGGTGTCGCACAGGCACACGCTGCCCGCGCCGGCCCTGAGGGCCGTGTCCACCGCCTGGTACAGATATTCAGGGTCCGCGCGGCTGGCGTCGGTGGCGCAGAACTCCACGTCGGGGCAGAGGGACGCGCACAGGCGCACCTGGCTGTCGATCTCCTCGAGCATCTTCTCGGGCTTTTTGCGAGCGATGTACTCCATCTGCACGCTGGATACCGGCACGTCCACGATCAGGCGGGCGCGGGCGGCGGTCTTCAGGGCCTCCCAGGCGCGCTCGGCGCTCTCGGGCGTGCGCCCGGCGGGCAGCGCCAGGGTCGTGTTCCGGATCAGGGAGGCCAGGGTCTTCACAAAGATGCTGTCCGCCTTGCTTTCGGTCAGCGGGGCCAGCTCGATGGCGCTGATATTCACGCGGTCCAGGCACTTGGCGATCTCCAGCTTCTCCTTGAAGCCCAGGGCTCCGGTCTCGGTCGCGCGCCGGAGCGTGATGTCCGTGATGCTGATCTTGTTCATGGCTGCCGTCCTTTCTGCAATAAAAAACGTCCTCTGAGCTGTGCTCAGGGGACGGAATAACCGCGGTACCACCCCAGTTGCCCGCCATGAAAGCGGACCACTCTACGGATCCCAATGAATCCTTCGCCATGATAACGGGGCGTGCCGGGGCGTCTTACTCATGTTTCAGATGCCCTGCTCGGAAGCGAGACCGTTCAGGCCGCCTGCTGCCGGCTTGCACCAAATGCCGGCTCTCTGGAAGCGGTGGAGCGTGAACGTAACTTCGTCAACGCGCTATGGGCGTAATGTATCACGGGAAGCGCTTTTTGTCAAGCAGGACCAGGCATTCTCTTGGTTTTTTTGCTGTTTGGAGAATATGGAAGGTTTTTGACGCCTCAGCTCTGGGCCGCATGCAAAAAAACGTTCATCGGCGGGAAGAAACGGCACTTGTTATTTTCTCACTGTTATGGTAATATATACGCATCGGCGTTCAACCGATTTTGAACTGTTTTTTAATGAAAAGGAGTGTATGATCATGGCCAAGAAAACGATCGACGACATTCAGGTCAACGGCAAGCGGGTACTGGTCCGCTGCGACTTCAACGTCCCCATGAAGGACGGCAAGATCACCAATGACAAGCGCATCGTGGCGGCCCTGCCCACCATCAAGAAGCTGATCGCGGACGGCGGCAAGGTCATCCTGTGCAGCCATCTGGGCAAGCCGAAGAACGGCCCGGAAGAGAAGTTCTCCCTGGCGCCCGTGGCGGTTCGCCTGTCCGAGCTGCTGGGCCAGAATGTGGTATTCGCCAATGACGATAACGTGGTGGGCGAGAACGCCAAGGCTGCTGTGGCCGCTATGAAGCCCGGCGACGTGGTGCTGCTGCAGAACACCCGCTTCCGCAAGGAAGAGACCAAGAACATCGAAGACTTCAGCAAAGAGCTGGCTTCCCTGGCGGACTGCTATGTGGACGACGCTTTCGGCTCCTGCCACCGCGCGCACTGCTCCACTGAGGGCGTGACCAAGTTCCTGAGCCCCAACGTGGCCGGCTACCTGATCGGCAAAGAGCTCTCCATCATGGGCAAGGCCCTGGAGAACGCGGACCGTCCCTTCGTGGCCGTGCTGGGCGGCGCGAAGATCGAGGACAAGCTGAACGTCATCAACAACCTGCTCGAGAAGGTTGACACCCTGATTATCGGCGGCGGCATGGCTTTCACCTTTCTCAAGGCCAAGGGCTACGAGATCGGCAAGTCCCTGCTGGATGAGACCAAGATCGACTACTGCAAGGACATGATGAAGAAAGCCGAGGAGAAGGGCGTCAAGCTGCTCCTGCCCATCGACACCGTGTGCGTGAAGGAGTTCCCGAACCCCATCGACGCGCCCATCGACACCTGCGTGGTGGATTCCGATAAGATCCCCGCGGATATGGAAGGCTGCGACATCGGCCCGAAGAGCGCCGAGCTGTTCGGCAACGCCGTAAAGGCTGCCAAGACCGTGGTCTGGAACGGCCCCATGGGCGTGTTTGAGAACCCGACCCTGGCCAAGGGCACCCTGGCTGTGGCGCAGGCCATGGCGGACAGCGAGGCTGTGACCATCATCGGCGGCGGCGACAGCGCTGCGGCGGTCGAGCAGATGGGCCTGGCCGCGAAGATGACCCACATCTCCACCGGCGGCGGCGCTTCCCTCGAGTATCTCGAAGGCAAGACCCTGCCCGGCGTTGCGGCTCTGGATGAGAAATAAGCGAGGTAACGAATATGCGTAAACCGATCATTGCCGGCAACTGGAAAATGAACAAGACGCCCGACGAAGCGGCGGCCCTGATCGAGGAACTCAAGCCCCTCGTGAAGGACGCCTGCTGCGACGTGGTCGTGTGCGTGCCCGCCGTTGACCTGCACGCGGTGAAGGCCGCCGTGAAGGGCAGCAAGATCCACGTGGGCGCTCAGAACGTGCACTTCGCCGAAAAAGGCGCGTACACCGGCGAGCTCTCCGCGGACATGCTCAAAAAGAGCGGCGCGGAATACGTGATCATCGGCCACAGCGAGCGCCGTCAGTACTTCGGCGAGACCGACGCCACGGTCAATCAGCGGGTGAAGGCCGCGGTGGCCGCGGGCCTGAAGGTGATCGTGTGCGTGGGCGAGAAGAAGGAAGAGCGCGAAGCGGGCTATACCGACGCGCTGGTGGAATACCAGACCCTGATCGCCCTGACCGGCCTGGACAAGAAAGAAGTCGAGAAGGTCGTCATCGCCTATGAGCCCGTCTGGGCCATCGGCACCGGCCTGACCGCCACCGACGAGCAGGCGAACGAGACCATCGGCGTGATCCGCCAGGCCCTCGCCCGCAAGTATGGCAAGGGCACGGCCAACAAGGTCCGCATCCAGTACGGCGGCAGCATGAACCCGAAGAACGTCAAGGGCCTCATGGCGCAGCCCGAGATCGACGGCGGCCTCATCGGCGGCGCGTCCCTGAAGGCGGAAGACTTCTCCAAAGTGGTCAACTTTGACAAATGATCGTATCCTACTGTAAAAAATGTAAAATGGAAAGCGAGGGCGCGGTTTGCCAGCAATGCGGCAAGCGCGCCCCCTCTTCCAGTATCCGGGATGTGTGGCGCACCGTGCGCGTGCCCGGGGCCGATACCGGCGCCTGGCGCAGCGCGGTGGGCATCCTTTCCTTTACGGTGATCGTGCTCCTGGCGGCGCTCTTGCTGATCGAGCGCTTCGGCTCCTCGGCGCAGAACTTCGCCGCGTCGGCGGGCAGCCTGATCTCCGCCGTGGCGGTGGCCGGAGTCATCGGCCTTTTGATCGTGGTGGCGGCGTTCTCGCTCCAGGGGCGCGAGGAGATCCGCTACATCCTGGACATGGAAGGCGCGCACATGCAGACCTGGTACCGCGCCTCCCGCGTGCACGCCTGGTCGCGCCTGCAGCACGCCAACATGGGCGCTGCGGTCCAGTCCCGGGACGGCTCCAAGTACCTGAAGGCCGAGGAACGTCACCTCCTGTGGCGGGATATCAACGAGATCAACTACTCGCCCTCCACCGGCACCATCCGCCTCTACCGCGCCCCGCACCTCGCCCCCTTCGTCCTGCGCATCCCGCCCGAGGAGTATGAGATGGCGGAGGCGCTGATTAAGAAGCACACTAAAATCCAGAAATGAGTTCAGAAGTAGGAGTTAGGAAGTAGGAAGTAGGAGTTCAGGTGCAAATGCCGGCGCTTCGCTATGGCATTTGTTTGAACGTTGCGGCCTGCCTGCGGCAGGCGATGTGGTTTTTCACGTAACTCACGTAGCAACCTGATACAATACCGCAAGAGTATAATTACTTCCTACTTCCTACCTCCTACTTCCTCCCTGCTCTCTATCTCCAACTAAAAGGGGCTTTTGCAATCCTGCAAAAGCCCCTTCTTTTTCCTGCCCCTTGGCAGTTATTCGTCCATCTCCTCGATGTTCTTGCGCAGACCGGCAATATGCGTGACCGGCAGGGAGAAGCAGATGGCGCCGGCGGGGGTGTCGGGGCCGGCTTTTTCGACGATGGCGCGCATGATGTCGGCTTTCTTTTCGGTGCTGGCGACGATCAGGATGACCTCTTTCTCGTTTGCCAGGGTCATGGACATGAACTTCTTGGTCAGGTGGATGCCGGTGCCCTTGGCGGGGATCACGGTGCCGCCGGTGGCGCCTGCGGGCCAGGCGGCCTGCATCACTTCTTCGTAATGGCCCTCGTTCAGGATCACGTAGATGAGCTCGTTCTTGTAAGACGTCAGGTCGGGCTTGCCCTCGCCGGCGGTCTGGTGTTCCGTAAATTCAGCCAAGGTCCTTGCACCTCCGATAGACTTGATGGGGATCGACATGATGATGCCGTTGCCGGGGATGTCCACGAACATGCTCCGCTTGGTCTCCTTCATCAGCCGATAAGTGTTTTCCGGGTCCGTGATCATGCCCACGATGGCCTTTTCCTTGGGGGAGAGGCCGGAGAGCAGCAGGTGCTGCGGGGTCGCCGTGCCATGACCGAGCATGGTGATGGATATCTTCAGTTTCAGGGATTTCAGGATCGCCTGCAGCTGATCGCGCTTATCGCGGTCCAGGATGGCGATGACCAGGTTCAGTTGCATATCAGACCTCCCACAGTTCGATCACGTCGGTGCTGCCGCCCGCGACATGGCCCTTGCGCGGCCCGGAGGCGACGCGCGCAGAAATCACAGCGATGACGCCCATCACCTGCACGGTGATCAGGGGCATCATGGCCACCAGCGAGACCAGGCCGAAGGCGTCGGTCATCACGTTGCCGTGCAGCGCCTGTACCGCGCCTATGGCGAAGGGGAGCATGAAGGCCGCGGTCAAAGGGCCGCTGGCGACGCCGCCGGAGTCGAAGGCGATGGCCGTGAACCGGCTCGGGACCAGGAAGGTCAGCGCCAGGGACAGCAGGTAGCCGGGCACGATGAACCACAGGATGGAGATCCCGGTCAGCGCGCGCAGCAGGCTCAGTCCCATGGCGGCCGCCACACCGATGGACAGGCTCAGGCCCATGGCCCGGGCCGAGATCGCGCCGGCGCTCAGCTCCTCGACCTGCTTGTTGAGCACGTGCACCGCGGGCTCGGCGTTGATGATGAACCAGCCCATCAGCGCGCTCAGCGGGATCAGCATGTACCGGTATTCGGTCTGCGCGATCATCTGGCCCAGCATGAAGCCCAGCGGGGAGAAGCCCACGTTCACGCCGGTCAGGAACAGCATCAGGCCCACCAGGGTCAGGATCAGGCCGATCACGATGCGCAGGAAGGGCCGGTGCTTGAGCTTGAGCGAGATGATCTGGAAGATGATAAAGAACACGGCGATGGGCAGCATGGCCATGGCGACCTCCCGCAGCTGGTGCGGGATGGCCTCCAGATACCCGTGGCCCAGGGCCACCGTATCCGCGTAGGTCACGTTGGTCATGGCCACATCCGCGGTCGTGCTGGCGGGGTAAATGAAGCCCAGGATCAGCACCACCAGGATGGGTCCGACGGAGCACAGGCCCACGAGGCCGAAGCTGTCCTCCTGGGCCTTGGCGTCGCTGCGCAGCGAGGACACGCCCAGACCCAGCGCCATGATGAAGGGCACGGTCATGGGCCCGGTGGTCACGCCGCCGGAGTCAAAGGACACGGGAATGAAGTTCTTGTCCGCCAGGAGCGAGAGCAGGAAGATGATCCCGTAAAAGCCCACCAGCAGCCAGCGCAGCGGGATGTTGTACAGGATGCGCGCCATGCTCAGCGACAGGAAGAAGCCCACGCCCACCGCCACGACGATGATGAGCACCGTGGTGTTGATGGAGGGCACGTTCTGGGCCAGCACCTGCAGGTCCGGCTCGGACATGGTGATGGCTACGCCGAGGATGAAGCTGACGCTCAGGATCAGCGCGGGATTGCGGCTGCGGGTCAGGGCAGAGCCGATGTGGTTGCCGATCTGCGTCATGGAGAGCTCGGAACCCACGGTAAACAGCGCCATGCCCAGGATCAGGAACACAGCGCCCACCAGGTAGGCCAGCATCAGGTCCGTCTGCAGCGGCACCAGAAAGCAGGCCAGCAGGGCGACGATGGTCACGATGGGCATGACCGACGCCACTGCTTCCTTGGTCTTTTCGATCAGAGAGCTTTTGTTGGGCAACGTTATCACCTGATTTGTCGTAGTTTCACAAATGAATCAGTTTCCCTCATCCGACCTCACTGCGTTCGGCCACCTTCTCACATAGATGGGCGAAGGCTTTTGGAATGGAGCATCCTCGGCTGTATGTCATGATGCATCATTGAATGCATAACTCAGGAAAAGGCCGGAACAGAAGCCTTCCCCCTTCGCAAAGGGGGAAGGTGGCCCGCGCAGCGGGACGGATGAGGGCTCTTAGATGATTTTATTTTACAACGATATTGAGCAGTCTGCCGGGAACGAACACGGTCTTTACGATCTGCTTGCCATTAACGAGCTTCTGCACTTCTTCACGGGTGGGGAGCTCGGCGATGCCCTGTTCGCGGGTCATGCCGCTGGGGGTCATGATGCGGCCACGCACCTTGCCGTTGATCTGGATGGCGATCTCGACCTCGTCGGCCACCAGGTAGCGCTCGTCCCACTTGGGCCAGGGCTGGTGATGCACCGGCGCGCCGAAGCCGCAGCGCTCCCAGATCTCCTCGCAGATGTGGGGGCTGACGGGGGACAGGATCAGCAGCAGATAACGCAGCTCGCCTTTGGTGATGCTGCCCTTCTGGTAAATGCCGTTCACCAGGGACATCATCTGGGCGATGGCGGTGTTGAACTTCATCGCCTCGTAGTCCTCGCTGACCTTCTTCACCGTCTGGTGGATGGGCACCAGCATATCCTGGGAGACCTCTTCGCTGTCGGTCAGGATCTCCTGCAGGCGCCACACGCGGTCCAGGAACTTCTTGCAGCCGCGCGCGCCGTTGGTGGACCACGGGATCGCCTGGTCGAAGGCGCCCATGAACATCTCGTACATGCGGAAGGCGTCGGCGCCGATCTCATCCACCATGTCGTCGGGGTTGATCACGTTGCCGCGGGACTTGGACATCTTTTCGCCGTTCTCGCCGAGGATCATACCGTGGCTGGTGCGCTTCTGATAGGGTTCGGGCGCGCTGACCAGGCCGAGGTCGTGCAGGAAAAGGTGCCAGAACCGGCTGTAGAGCAGGTGCAGCGTGGTGTGCTCCATGCCGCCGTTGTACCAGTCCACGGGCATCCAGTAGTCCAGGGCTTCTTTGCTGGCAAAGGCTTCGTTATTGTGCGGGTCGCAGTAGCGCAGGAAGTACCAGCTGCTGCCGGCCCACTGGGGCATGGTGTCGGTCTCGCGCTTGGCGTCGCCGCCGCAGCAGGGGCACTTGACGTTGACCCAGTCGGTCATGCGGGAAAGCGGGCTCTCGCCGGAGTCGGTGGGCTCATAGGCCTCCACGTCGGGCAGGAGCCCCCAGTAGCGCTGGCGGGAGAAGACCCAGTCGCGCAGCTTGAAGTTGATCTTGCGGGTGCCGATGCCCTGTTCTTCGAGCCAGTCGATGATCTTCTTCTTGGCGTCGGCCACGGACAGTCCATCGAGGAAGCCGGAGTTGACCAGCGTGCCGGTGGCCACATCGCTGAAGCAGGCCTCCTGCACGTTGCCGCCGGCCACGACCTCGATGATGGGGAGGCCGAACTTCTTCGCAAACTCCCAGTCGCGCTCGTCGTGGGCGGGCACGGCCATGATCGCGCCGGTGCCGTAGGTCATCAGTACGTAGTCGGACACCCAGACGGGGATCTCCTTGCCGTTGACCGGGTTCAGGGCGCGGATGCCCTCGATCTGCACGCCGGTCTTGTCCTTGGCCATCTCGGTGCGCTCGAAGTCGCTCTTCTTGGCCGCGGCCTCGCGGTAGGCGATGATATCCGCGTAGTTGGTGATCTGGTCCTTATACTTGTCGATGAGCGGATGCTCGGGGGAGATGACCATGTAGGTCGCGCCGAACAGCGTGTCGGGGCGCGTGGTGAAGACCCGGAGCTTCTCGTCCACGGGGGTCAGCTGGAAGTTGACCTCAGCGCCTTCGCTGCGGCCGATCCAGTTGCGCTGCTGCACCTTCACGCGGTCGATGAAGTCCACGTTCTCCAGGCCGTCCAGCAGCTTCTGGGCGTAATTGGTGATGCGCAGCATCCACTGGGACTTGACCCTGCGGGTGACCTCGGTGCCGCAGCGCTCGCACTTGCCGTCCACGACCTCTTCGTTGGCGAGGCCGCACTTGCAGGAGGGGCACCAGTTGATGGGCATCTCGGACTTGTAGGCCAGGCCGTTCTCATACAGCTTCAGGAAGATCCACTGGGTCCAGCGGTAGTATTCCGGATCCGTGGTGTTGACCTCGCGGCTGTAATCGAAGGAGAAGCCCAGCTTCTTGAGCTGGCTGCGGAAGTGGTCGATATTATCCTTGGTCACCTTGGCGGGGTGCACATGGTTCTTGATAGCGTAGTTCTCCGTCGGCAGGCCAAAGGCGTCCCAGCCGATGGGATACAGCACGTTATAGCCCTCCATGCGGCGCTTGCGGGCGATGATGTCCAGCGCGGTATTGGAGCGCGGATGGCCCACGTGCAGGCCCTGTCCGGAGGGATAGGGGAACTCGATCAGGCAGTAATACTTGGGCTTGTCAGTCCGGTTTTCAGCACGGAAAGCGCCCTGCTCATCCCAGATCTTCTGCCACTTGGGCTCGATCTGTGCCGGTACATAGGGTGCAACATTCATGGGTGCATGACCTCCTTTGTGATTCCAGTCAAGTATAATGCAATTCGGCGTTTTTGTAAACCGGAAAATCCCCTTGCTGGTGGGGAAAGAACCCGGAGGGTTTGTAGGGGCGGTGCGTGCGCGTTACAACCGCCCCTACACTCTTATCCCTTATCACTACGCCTCACGCCAACGAAGCCAGGCAAGAACATCTACCGCCTTTAAAAGAACTTCGCTGTTGCATAAATGAAAAAAAGCGTGTATACTGTATGCGTATCTTTCTGACGATTGGAGGGGTCGAAAGTATGGAATGCAAGATCAAGACGGATGTTGGCACCATTTTTATCTCTGAAGATGTGCTGCTCAAGGTCGTGGGATATGCAGCCCTGGAATGCTACGGCATCGTAGCCATGTCCTCCAAGCGTGCCAAGGACGGCATCGTGGAGTGGCTGGGCCGTGAGAACCTGAGCAAGGGCGTGCAGATCAAGATGATAGATGATCAGCTGAGCGTTGATCTTTACATCGTGGTGGAGTACGGCGTCTCCGTGGCGGAGGTCTGCAAGACCATCGTGGAGGTCGTCAAGTACAAGCTGGAGAGCATGACCGGCGTCAAGGTGCGCGGTGTCAATATTTCTGTGGAAGGAATTCGCGTATAATGATTGAAGTAAGTACGATCGACGGTCTGATGCTCCGGGAGATGGTGCTGGCTGGCAGCGCCCTTTTGGAGAAGAACCGCGAGAAGGTGGATGCCCTGAACGTTTTCCCCGTGCCCGACGGCGACACGGGTACCAATATGACGCTGACCATGAACTCCGCTGTGCGCGAGATCAACGCCAAGGAATACACCTCCGCGGGCGAGGCCGCCGCCGCCCTGGCCAAGGGCGCGCTGCGCGGCGCGCGCGGCAACAGCGGCGTCATCACGAGCCAGCTGTACCGCGGCTTTGCCAAGGCCCTGGAGGGTGTGGACCAGATCACGCCCACCCAGTTCGCCGCGGCCCTCAAGCGCGGCGCGGACACCGCCTATAAAGCCGTCATGCGCCCCAAGGAGGGCACCATCCTGACCGTGGCCCGCGTGATCGCGGAGGAGGCGATCAAGCAGGCCGAGAAGGAGCCGGATAACTACGACGCGCTGTTCGACGTGATCCTGCAGAGCGGCGAAGCGATCCTGGAGCGCACGCCCGACATGCTGCCCGTGCTCAAGCAGGCGGGCGTGGTCGACGCCGGCGGGCGCGGCCTGCTGCACATCTACAACGGCTATGCCGCCGCGCTGCGCGGGGAATCGGTGGATAACATCGTCACCGAGGAAAAGCCCGCGGGCGAGGAGGTCCAGGCCGCGGCGGACACCGGCTGGGCGGAGAGCGCCTATATGTACGGCGTACGCTACACCATCGTGAACATCGGCAAGAAGACCGTGCAGTCCGATATCGACCTGCTCAAGCGCCAGCTGAACCGCATCGGCGACTGCCTGGTGATCGACGGCGACCTGAAGCGCCTGAGCGTCAAGGTCGAGACCAACGACCCCGGCAAGGCCCTGCAGTACGGCCAGATCCTTGGCGACCTGGTGGACCTGGAAGTCACCAACCTGAAGGTGGCTGTGAGCGAGGAGCCCGCTGAGCCCGAACCCCCGAAGGAGAAGAAGCCCTACGGCATGATCGCCGTGTCCCTGGGCGACGGCTTCTCCGCTATCTTCAAGGACCTGGGCATCGACGCCATCGTGGAGGGTGGCCAGACCATGAACCCCTCCATCGAGGATCTGGGCCGCGCCATCGAATCCGTGAACGCGGATACGGTGTTCGTGTTCCCGGATAACGGCAACGTGATCCTGGCGGCCCAGCAGGCGGCTGAGCTGTGCGAGGATAAGCAGGTCATCGTGATCCCGACCAAGAACGTGGCCATGGGCATCGCGGCGGCCGTGGCCTTCCAGCCCGACATGAAGCCCGAAGAGAACACCGAAAAGATGCAGGAAGCCTCCGAGAACGTGCGCACCGCCACCATCACTTACGCGGTCCGCGACAGCGAGTTCGAAGCGCTGCACATCAAGCAGGGCGACATCATCGGCCTCGCCAACGGCAAGGTCTCCGAAAAGGGCGACAACATCCGCGACGTGGCCATGTCCGTCATCGAGCACATCGCCACCGAGGATGACAGCCTGATCACCCTGTACTACGGCGCGGATACCAGCAAGGAGGACGCCGAGGCCCTGGCCGAGGAGTTCGCCGAGAAGTACCCCGACTGCGACGTGGATATCCAGCGCGGCGGCCAGCCCCTGTATTATTACCTGATCGCGGTGGAGTGATCTGAACATAATCATCATTAACGCTCTGTGCGACGAACACAGAGCTTTTTTACGAGGTGTATCTTGTACGATACGATCATCTTTGACCTGGACGGCACCCTGAGCGACAACAGCGAGGGCATCATCAACTCGGTGAGCTACGCCCTCGAGCGCATGGGCATCCCCACGCCGGATGCCGCGACCATCCGCCGGTTCATCGGGCCGCCGCTCAAGCTGACCTACCAGCAGTATTTCGGCATGGACGATGAGCAGAGCAGCCGCGCCACCGATCTGTACCGCGAGCGCCACGAGACGGTGGGGTATCTTGAAAATGAGCTCTATCCCGGCATCCGCGAGCTGCTCACGGCCCTCAAACAGCGGGGCGCGCACTTAGGCATCGCCACCGGCAAGCCCACCGTGATCACCCGCAAGATCCTGGAGCATTTCGGCATCCTCGAACTCTTCGACCGGGTGGAGGGCTCCGCGCCTATGGCCGTCAGCAACCAGAAGTCCGTGCTGATCGGCCGCATCCTCGCGGAGTTCCCCGGCAAGGCCGTCATGATCGGCGACACTGCCGACGACATGCGGGGCGCGGTGGAGGCCGGGATCGACTTTATCCACGTGCAGTACGGCTTCAGCGGCGACTGGCGGCCCAAGGGGATGCCCTCGGTGCGCAGCGTCCAGGAGCTCCAAGAACTGCTGATGGAGGAGAAACCGATGAACAGGGGAGTATTTATCAGCCTGGAGGGCCTGGACGGCTGCGGCAAGACCACCGTGTCCCGGCATCTGGACACGCTGCTTACGCAGTACGGCTATGAGATCGTGCACACCCGCGAGCCGGGCGGCTGCCCCATCTCCGAGGATATCCGGGCGCTGCTGCTTTCCACCGAGCACGGCGAGATGACCGCCACGGCGGAGGCGCTGCTCTATGCGGCCTCCCGCTACCAGCACGCCCACGACGTGATATTGCCCGCTCTCACACAGGGCAAGGCCGTGGTCTGTGACCGGTATGTGGATTCCTCCCTGGCCTACCAGGGCGAGGGGCGGCAGCTGGGCATGGACGCGATCCGCGCCTATAACCGGAAGGCCATGGAGCTGTGCATGCCCGACATCACCGTCTACCTGCGTCTGGATGCCGAGACCTCCCTGGGCCGCAGGCTCTCCGAGTCCGCGCCGGACCGCATCGAGCAGGAGAAGCGGGATTTCTTCGAGCGCGCGATGCAGGGCTTTGACCGCCTGGCTGAGGAAGAACCGGGCCGCTATATGACCATCGACGCGAGCCAGCCCGTGGAGGCCGTGCTTGCCGAGATCAGCAGGCGGCTGCCCGAAGCGCTCAAGCGGGGAGGCTTCCTGGCATGAGGATCGTGGTCGGCATGTCCGGGGGCGTGGATTCCTCCGTGGCGGCGCTGCTGCTCAAACAGCAGGGTCACGAGGTGATCGGCGTCTTCATGAACAACTGGGACGAGCAGGACGAGAACGGCGTCTGCACCGCGGAGAGCGACTGGCAGGACGTGCAGCGCGTCTGCGAGGACATCGGCATCCCGTACTACTCCGTCAATTTCGCGAAGGAGTACTGGGACAACGTATTCACCCTGTTCCTGAACGAGTACAAAGCGGGCCGCACGCCGAACCCGGATGTCCTGTGCAACCGGGAGATCAAGTTCAAGGCCTTCCTGGACTACGCCCGCAGCCTGATGGCCGTGAAAATGGCCACGGGCCACTTCGTGCGCACCAACGAGCAGGGCGACCTGCTCAAGGGTGTGGATCCGAACAAGGACCAGAGCTATTTTTTGTACATGCTGAAGGCGGAGCAGCTTTTGCAGAGCGTGTTCCCCGTGGGCGGCATGACCAAGGCCGAGGTGCGTGCCCTGGCCCGGGAGGCCCAGCTGCCTGTCAGCGACAAGAAGGATTCCACCGGCGTGTGCTTTATCGGCGAGCGGCGGTTCAAGCAGTTCCTGGCCCAGTACCTGCCCGCCCAGCCCGGGGATATCGTGCTGCCTGACGGCACCAAGGTGGGCCGCCACGACGGGCTCATGTATTACACCTTGGGCCAGCGCCGGGGCCTGGGCATCGGCGGCGGGGGAGACGGGCGCAGGTATTTCGTGATCGACAAGGACCTGGAGCACAACCGCCTGATCGTGGTGCAGGGCGAGGACGACAGCCGCCTGTACAGGAATGAATGCGAGTGCGAGCAGGTGACCTTTATCCGGGAGGAATTGCCCCAGGAGACGCCCTGCCGCCTGACGGCCAAGGTACGCTATCGCCAGCCGGACCAGGCCTGCACAGCAACGCTCGGGAAGGACGGCCTGCTGCGCCTCCATTTCGACGAGCCCCAGCGCGCCGTGACCCCCGGCCAGAGCGCCGTTTTATACGACGGCGACGTGTGCCTGGGCGGCGGGATCATCAGGTAGGGCTGTAAATGTTAAATCTCTCCAATTGTCTGTACTGGAGAGATTTTTTGTGTTATAATATCTCACCCGGCGGTTCAGAATACTCGGCGGGACGAAGGAACTGTTGGGAGGAAGAATGAACAACGAACTGATCCTGGCCTCGGAATCCCCGCGGCGCAGGGAACTATTGACCCAGGCGGGCATCGCCTTCACGGTGATGAGCGCCCACGCGCCGGAGATCAAGGAGGGCGAACCCGAAGAGGTGGCCCTGCATAACGCTGTGGCGAAAGCCTCGGCGGTGGCGGCGCTTTGCCCGGGCAAACCTGTGCTCGGCGCGGACACCATCGTCTACCTGGACGGGCACGTGTTCGGGAAGCCTGCGGATGAAGCGGACGCCCGGGCCATGCTCAGCGCGCTCAACGGGCGCTGGCACCAGGTGTATACCGGCGTTGCGCTGATCGACGAACAGGGGCAGGCCCACACCGCCTGCACTATGACGGACGTGCATTTCGTCGAAATGACGGATGCGGAGATCAGCGCCTATATCGCCACCAAGGAGCCCTTCGGCAAAGCCGGCGCCTATGCGATCCAGGGCCGGGCCGGCGCTTACATCGACAGGATTGAGGGCAGCTTTTCCAACGTGATCGGCCTGCCGCTCACCACGGTCCGCGAGCTGATACATCAACTGAACTGAAGAATGGAAGACACGAGATATGGCAATCATCGCGCCTGATATTGGAATAGATCTGGGTACCTCCAACACGCTTGTGCACGTGCGCCGCAAGGGCATCGTCATCAACGAGCCGACCATCCTGGTGGTGGACAGCACGGGCAAGCACGCCGTGAAGGCCATCGGCGAGGACGCGCGCGCCCTGCTGGGCCGCACTACCGGCGAGGTCTCCGCGGTCCGCCCGCTGACGGACGGCATGATCCGCGACTTTGAAATGGCGGAGTACCTGCTGCACTACTTTATGCGCAAGGCCATCGGCGTTTCCCGTCTGGTGAAGCCCCGGGCCATCATCACCATCCCCAGCCGCATGTCGCCCATCGAGCGGCGCGCGGTGCGCCAGGCGGCGCTGTACGCCGGCGTGCGCAAGAACGGCCTGAACCTGCTGGAAAAGCCCTTCGCGGCAGCCCTGGGCTCCGGCCTGCCCGTGTTTGAGCCGGTGGGCAGCATGGTCGTGGATATCGGCGGCGGCACCACCGAAGCTGCGGTGATTTCCCTGGGCGGCATCGTGGTCTCGCGCTCGGTGCGCATCGGCGGCGAGAAAATGGACGAGGCCGTGGCCGCCTACATCAAGCGCGACTTCAACATGCTCATCAGCGACCGCACCGCCGAGGAGATCAAGATGGACCTGGGCGCGGCCCTGCCCCTCAAGGAGGAGCGCAAGGCCCTGATCCGCGGGCGCGACCTGATCACCAACCTGCCCCAGACGGCGGAGATCTCAAGCACCAAGATCTATGAGGCCCTGAAGCCCACCTGCGACGCTATCCTGGCGGCCATCCAGTTCGTACTGGAGCGCACGCCGCCGGAGCTGTGCAGCGACATCATGCGCGACGGCATCCATTTGACGGGCGGCGGCGCGCTCCTGTTCGGCCTGGACCAGTACATCGCTTCCGAGCTGGGCATCAAGGTTTACCTGGCAAAGGACCCGCTGTCCTGCTCTGCCGTGGGCGTGGGCCAGCTGACCGAAAACTACGATCTGCTTCACCGTATCGTCCGCAGCGCTTTCCTGCGGGACGATGCCGAGGAGTAAGCTGAAATGGCGAAGAAAGAACGGAAACAGAGAAAAAAGAAGGAGTCCGGCAGCTTTGCCCGCAACCTGATCATGGTGGGCGGCGGGTCGCTGCTGGTCATCCTGATCGCGATCATGCTCCTGGGCAACTTCTTTGATCAGCCCATCCTGGAAAAGCCCGGAGAGGTCATCTCCAGCATCATGACGCCGGTGCAGAACGCGGTCTCCAAGGCCGTGGGCTGGGTGACCGGCTATTTCCGCACCATGAAATACCGCAGCAACCTGGAGTACGAGTACGAGCAGGCCCTTTTGAAGCTCGAGGAGTACCAGGACATCGGCATGATGGCGGAGGAATACGCCGCGCGGCTCAACGCCTATCAGGACCTGACCAACGAGACCTTCGGCCACGAGGCCATGCATCCCGTGGCGGCCACGGTCATCGGCCATGACACGGGCAACTATTTCTCCACCCTGGAGCTGAACAAGGGCAAGAACGACGGCGTGCTGGACTACATGGCCGTGGTCAGCAAAGGCGGTCTGGTGGGCTACACCTACGACGTGCGCGACGCCAGCTGCAAGGTGGCCACCGTCATCGACAGCGATACGACCATCCCCGCGCTGATGGAATCCACCCGGGACCAGGGCTCGGTCAAGGGCACCTACGGCCTGACCGGCGAAGCCCTGTGCCGCATGTACTACCTTCCGGAAAACCACCTGCCCCGCACGGGCGACGTGGTGGTGACCTCCGGCGTCGGCATGCCCTTCCCCAAGGGCATCCCCATCGGCACGGTGCGCGAGAGCACCCGCGGCATGGAAGACAACAAGCAGTTCGTGGTCATCCAGCCCATCGTGGACTTCCAGCACCTGGAATATGTGATCATCTACCGCTATATCCCGTCCTACGCGGAAACGGCGCAATTGAGCGAGGAGACCTCCGGCGTGAGTGCCACCCTGGTGCCGCTGGCGACGGCGCGGCCCCTGCCCGAGTTTGCCACCAACGTGGGCACCAGCTTTGAAGAGGGCGGCGTGACGACCCCGATCCCCGTGGATGAGCAGACGCCCGAACCCGAACTCACGCCCACGCCATCGCCCGCGCCCGACGCGACCGAAGGCCCGGCCTACGTGTTCGTGACCCGCTCGCCGGAGCCGAACCTGGAATACATCCGCACGACCCCGACCCCGGAGGGACCCACGCCCAGCCCGACGCCGCTGCCGACCCCGACGCCGGTGCCCGAGTTTGATATGGACGACCAGCATTTTGAGGAGGAAGAAGAGTGAAGCACCTGGTGCGGCCCATGCGGGTGCTCGTCCTGACCCTGGTCAGCTATCTCCTGGATGTCTGTGTGATGAAGCACCTGTATATTGGCTCCGTGACCGCCAGCGCTTGCTTGGCGGGCATTGCCATTATCACGGTCAGCTACGGCAAGAAGGCCGCCTTCTGCGCCGGCTGCATCATCGGCATCCTGATGGAGACCATGATGTCCAGCGTGCCGGTGCTCTATCTGCTCAGCTATCCCATCATCACCATGCTCTGCGCCCAGTGGTTCTCGGACCTGTCCGACCGCCAGCGCGAACGCAGGAAGCTGGCCGTGGCCATGGACCGGCAGAACGGCGAGGTCACGCGCTTCCGGGCGCTGTACATGAGCAAGCTCGTCAACGCGGGCAAGAAGGTCGTGCAGTTTTTCCGCCGCGATGAGAACCTGAACCCCTATCTGCGCATCCCGCTGTGCGCCTTTACCTCGGCCCTGCTGTTCAACGCCGTGCTGATGGTGTACGGCTACATTTCCGACTTCGGTCTGGACAGCGGGCACGTTTTCCGCGCGCTGGCGTCCTCCGTCTACACGGTGGTCGTGGCGCTGGTCCTGATGCTGCCCTACCGCGCTTTCCTGAAGCTGCTGGGCCGCCGGAACAGGACTTCCTTTCTGAATGAAGGTGAGCAGGCATGAAGAGCAAGCATGTAAAACGCGAGCATAAGGCGAATATGAATGCCCGCTACCTGGTGTTCCTGCTGGGCATTTTAGGCAGCGCGGTGCTGCTGATCATGGGCCTGTACCGCCTGCAGATCGTGAACGGCGAATACTACGCCGAACGCGCGGGCACGCGCTCCAACAAGACCATCGTCCTGAAGGGCACCCGCGGCATGATCACCGACGCCGAGGGCGTGATCCTGGCCAAGAGCGAGAAGATCTACAACGTGACCTTCCAGCGCGACAACTCCCAGTCCAGCACTTCCCAGTACAGGGCGTTCACCAACGCCATCCTTGACACCATTTCGATCCTCAAAAAGTATAACAGCGATATCTCCGTGACCTTCCCCATCGTGCGCGACGAGGAGGGCCTCTGGGCCTTCGATTTCGGCAAGGGCATCTCCGAGGAGGCCACGGCCACCCGCATGAGCCAGTGGCGGTCCAACCATTACCTGACCGCCTCCAGATACCCGACCGCGGAGGACTGCCTGGAGCGGCTGAAGACCCGCTACCAGATCCCCGAGGGCACGGACGAGGAGACCATGCTCAAGGTCATGGCCGTGTACTCGGAGATGCAGATGAACATCTTCAACTCCCTGCCCGTGGTCATCGCCAAGGACGTGGCCTTCAGCGCCGTGGGCGAGATCGAGGGCCGCAGCGTGCTATTGCCCGGCATCGCCATCGAGGTGGGCGAAAAGCGCGTTTACCCGCGCTCCACCCTGGCCTCCCAGATCATCGGCTACACGGGCAAGATCCAGAGTTACAACTCCTATTACGAAAACTACCAGTCCTCCGGCTACGCCCTGAATGACGAGGTCGGCCTGGACGGCATCGAAAAGAGCCAGGAGAACTGGCTGACCGCCTGCATCACCGAGCGCCAGGGCAGCCGCGTCATGGAGCGCGACAGCAACGGTAAGCTGACCCGCCAGATCAGCTATACCGAGCCCACCGACGGCAACAACGTCAAACTGACCCTGATCGCCTCCTACCAGCAGCGCGCCGAACGCGCCATCCAGGAGAACGTGGAGTATATCCGCAACGAGCAGGAAGCCAAGATGCAGGACGGCGACTGGCTGGAGACCAACAAGGAAAAGATCAACATCCGCGACTGGGAGCTGGACCCGGTGCGCCTGGCCGAAAAGGGCGTGCTGATCGTCGTGGACGTGCACAACGGCAAGATCCTGGCCATGGCCCAGTACCCGACCTACGACCTGAACGCCATGGTGGCCGGCGGCGAGGCCGCCCAGGCCATCGTTGCGGACAAGCGCGGCCTGCTCATGAACTACGCCATTCAGACCCGCGCTGAGCCCGGCTCCACCTTCAAGATGGTCACCGGCTTGGCGGCCCTGACCAACGGCGTGATCACGCCCTTCACGGAGATCAGCGACGGCGGCAAGTTCATGAAGTATACGCGAAACCTGGCTGAAGCGCCCACCTGCTGGACCAACCACCCGGAAAACCACCGCGACCAGACCATCGTGGAGGGGCTGTCCCACTCCTGCAACTACTTCTTCTATACGCTGGGCTCCTACCTGTACGGGGATGAAGGCACCGACCGCCTGTACAAGTACGCGGCCCAGATGGGCCTGACCACCAAGACCGGCGTGGAGCTGAACGGCGAGCTGCGCTCCATCGTCGGCAACCAGACCAACCTGTATGATACCAGCGCGCCCCTGGCCGATCAGGTCACCGACACCCCCATCATCGTGGCCAACGCCATCAAGACCCACATCCGCAACTTCGCGGCCAGCTACGGCATCAGCTATGACGACGAGCGCCTGAACCGCTGCATCAAGCAGCTGATGGACATGGCCATCAACACCGGTTCTGACTTATGGGTATTGGAAGCCCAGAAGATCTTCATGAACGAGCTGGCCATGACCCGCAACATGGTCTACATGTCCGCACTGATGAGCGATTTGTGGAACTACCTGAACACCATCAAATGGGGTGGCAGCTTGGAGATCCAGATGGCTATCGGCCAGTCCATCACGCTGGTCACACCCGTGGCCGAAGTGCGCTACGCGGCGGCGCTGGTGGACGGCAACGTCTGGAACCTCTCCCTGATCGACTCCATCACCTCGCCGGAGGGCGAGATCCTGTCCAAGCGCCAGCCCCAGCTGTTCAACAAGCTGGAAGGGGTGGAGGAATACCTGCCCTTCATCAAATTAGGGATGCAGGGCGTGGTCGACGAGACCGGTACCGCAAAACGATTCTTCAAAGACTGGGAGTACAAAAACGATATCTGGGCGAAGACCGGCACCTCCCAGATCACCGTCGGCAAGATCAAGATCGATATCGAGAACAACGCATGGTTCGTCTGCCTGACGCCTTATAATGATCCCCAGCTGGCCCTGGTCTCCTACATCCCCAACGGCTATTCGGGCGGTTTCTCGTCTATCGCCGCCCGTGAATGGATCGGCTGGTGGATGAATGAGAACAACAAGGTCATCTCCGATATTTCTCTGACCACCGGCAACGAACTGACGCCTTAACGGAGGGGAAAATGGGACGGGCAATACTGATCTTATCCGGTAAAGGCGGAACAGGCAAGACCACCATGTCCACCTCGCTGGCCCTGGCGCTGGCGCAGATGGGCAGGAGCGTGCTGATCTTCGACGGCGACGTGGGCCTCAGGTGCTGCGACCTGTTGATGGGCATGGAAGACCTGATCGTCTACGACGCAGGCGACGTGCTCGAGGGCCGCTGCACCCTCACGGAGGCCGCCACCGCGCATCCGAAATGCGGCCGGCTCCGCCTGCTCTCCGCGCCGCAGATGGCGACGCCGGGGGACGTGTCCAAGAAGGCGGTCTCCAGCCTCATTGAAGAGGCGAAGGCGAGCTACGACTATATCTTTATCGACTGCCCCGCGGGCGTGGGCCGGGGGCTCAAGAACGTGTGGCAGGCCGCGGACGACGCCATATTGGTGGCGACACCCGATGACGCCAGCCTCCGCGCGGCGGAGCGGGTATCGAGCCTCCTGTTCGAGCGCCGGCAGCTGCACGCGAGCCTGCTGCTCAACCGCATCGACCGTTTCCTGATCCATGTGAAGGAGGAAAAGCGCCCGGGCATCATCGCCGCCCAGCTGGACCTGCCTTTGATAGGGGGCATCCCCGAAAGCTACGACGTGTACCGCGGCATCCTGATGCACAAGACGGCCCTGGAGTGCGACTGCGGCAGTGTCCGAAGAGCGGTCCGGCGCGTAGCCAAGCGCCTGGATGGCAAGGACATCCCCTTCCCGCACTTCTACAAGGCCCAAAATCAGTTCTGAGGAGAAAGGAATGGATACAGTATCCCATCGCCGGACACGGGCGCACCTGGACTGGCAATTGCTGCTGGTCAGCTATACCCTGGCGCTGTTCGGCATCATCAATATCGCCATCGCCAGCTTTGACCCGGACAAGGGGACCAACCTCTCCCTGCTCAACTACGTGGTCAACTCCAACTCGGCGTCCTGGCAGTCCATCTTCACGCTGGCCTCCCTGGTGGTGGTCTTCGTGGTCATCGCCATCCCGATGGACTTTTACAAGGCCCGCGCCCGACTGTTCTATTATGCGGTGCTGGCCCTGCTTCTGGTCACGCTGGCCGCCGCTACCGCTGTCTCCGGCATCAACGCCTGGCTGAAGCTGGGCTGGGGACGCACGCTGCAGCCCTGCGAATTCGCGAAGCTCGCGATACTGCTGATGCTGGCAAGGGAGCTTGCCGCCAGCGAGAAGCCCATGGGCACCTTCCGGGAGTTCTTCCGCATCAGCTTCATTTTCGGCATCCCCGCGCTGATCACCCTGGCCCAGGGCGAGACCGGCACGGTCATTGTCATGGGCTTCATGTTCCTGGTCATGATCTATTTTTCCGGCGCGGATATCCGCATCGTCCTGTTCCTGGTCTCCATCGTCCTGGTGGCCGTGGCTACCCTGTTTGGCTACGCGCTCCTGTCCAACTCGAACGATTACCGTATCCTGCGCATCCTGTCCTTCCTGGACCCGCAGAAGTATTATAACTCCGCCGGCTACCAGATCCTGTACTCCCAGATGGCTATCGGCTCCGGGCAGCTGAGGGGCATCGGCATGTTCGTGGTCGGGTCCATCAGCCAGCTGGACTTCGTGCCCGAAGACCACACGGACTTCATCTTCGCCAGCCTGAGCGAGGCCTTCGGCTTCATCGGCTGCTGCATCGTGATCGGGCTGTTCGTATACCTGCTGGTGCGCATGCTCTACCTGGCGCGGTTTACCCAGGACAGGTTCGGTCAGTTGATCATCGTCGGCGTGATGGCCATGCTGTTCTTCCATTTCTTTGAGAACATCGGCATGTGCATAGGCCTGATGCCCATCACCGGCATCCCGCTGCCCTTCATCAGCTACGGCGGCAGCAACTTCATGACCAACATCGTCGGCGTCTCCCTGGTGGTGAACGCGGTCAAGAGCCGCACCAACACCACCCGCGTGGTCTTCCAGGAGCCGCCGCGCAAGCGCAAGCGCCACCGCCGACTGCGCCGGGAAGAAGCATGATTTGTACAAGAATGGGCATTGACAGCGGCATTAAACAGTGGTAGTATCATCTCGCGGTGAAGAACCGCGTAATACCAAGCTCTCCAAAAAGTGTCTTTCAGGGCAGGGTGTGATTCCCGACCGGCGGTATAGTCCGCGAACTGCTCCTTATGGGGCGGCCGACCCAGGTGAAACTCCGGGACCGACAGTACAGTCTGGATGGAAGAAGACAGCTTTGATACGACTTGAACGTATCTTGCTCGCCTCTGAAACGCTTGAGAGGCGAGCAATTTTTACGGAAAGAGGCGTATCAACATGTCAAACACCCCAAAGAGCAAAACCTTCAGCACCCTGAACCTGACCCGCATGGCCATCCTGGTGGCGATCGCGTCCATCCTGTTCGTGATCGAGATCCCCATCGTCGCCTTCTACAAGTTGGACCTTTCCAACATCCCGGTGCTGCTGGGCGCCTTCTCCATGGGCACGGTGCCCGGCGTCATCATCCTGGCGCTCAAGAGCGTGATCGGCCTTTTGCACTCCTCCTCGGCGGGGGTGGGCGAGCTGGCCGACTTCCTGATGGGCGCGGCCCTGGTGATCCCGGCTTCGCTCATGTACCAGCGCAACAAGACCAAGAAGACGGCGCTGATCGGCCTGGCCGTGGGCACGGTCTGCATGGTGGCGGTGTCGGTGTTCGTCAACAAGTGGATCATGCTGCCCTTCTACATGGGCGCGTTCCACATGGATATGGACAGCATCATCAAGTACGCCAACGTGGCGGGCGTGGACAGCGAATGGAAGCTGCTGCTGCTCATCACGGCCCCCTTCAACCTGCTCAAGGGCTTCGTCCTGAGCGTGGTGACCGGGCTCATCTACAAGCCCCTGTCCCCGCTGCTGAAGGGCAAGACAAAATAATCGTTTGAAAGAGATTTGTAAACCATGGAAACAGTGATCCTGCAGGGCGTGATCGAACACGGGCAGGGAAAAGGGCATTTGAACGGCTTTCCCACCGCGAACCTGCGCGTGGAGCATCAGACCTTGCCTGCCTACGGCGTCTATGCCGCGGTGCTGGTGACCGACGACGGGCAGATGCTTGCGGGCGTCACCAACGTGGGCACCCGCCCCACCGCCGATCAGAGCGCCCGCGCGACCGTGGAGACCTGGCTGCCCGGCTATCAGGGCGACCTCTACGGCCGGCATGCCGCCGTGATCCTGCTCAAGTACCTGCGGGGCATCCGCGCCTTTGAGGATATGCACGAACTGAAGGCGCAGATCGATCACGACGCTGCAAGCGGCGCGGAGGTGTCCAAGGCCTTCATGGCCTCGGACCTCCTCACACGCAGCGCGGAAGAGACGAGGCAGGCGGGGACGAGACTCTCCCAACACCTGCGCGCGGGCGATGTGCTGACCCTGAGCGGGCCTTTGGGCGCGGGCAAGAGCGAGTTCGCCCGGGGCATCGCCCGGGGCCTCGGCATCACCGGCGCGCTGCCCAGCCCCACCTTTACCATCCTGAATGTCTACGAGACGGGGAAGATCGCCCTGTATCACTACGACTGGTACCGCATCGAGGACCCGGAGGAGCTGACCGCCATCGGCGCGGAGGAGCACCTGCCCGGCCCCGGCGTGACCCTGGTCGAGTGGGCGGAGCAGGCCCCGGAGCTGCTGCCGGAGGAACGGCTGGAAGTCACGATCATGCCCCTCGATCCCGAGCGGCGGATCATCCACCTGAATCCCCGGGGCGGCTTCAGGAATGCAGAACAATGGCTCACGGAGTAAACGAGTAATGCTGATCTATTTGCTGGATACCTCCGGCCCGACGGCCGGCGTCGCCCTGTGGCAGGATGGGGTCATCCGCTACGAGGCGGCGGTCAACAACCTGATGACCCATTCGGAAGCGGCCCTCTCCATGACCGAAGAGGCCTATGACAAGGCCGGGCTTACGGCGGCGGACACGGATTATTTCGCCGTTGTAGCGGGCCCGGGCTCCTTTACCGGCGTGCGCATCGGCGTCACCACGGTCAAGGCCTTGGCCAAGGCATGCGGAAAACCCTGCGTGCCGGTGTCTGCCCTCGAGGCCATGAGCCGCAGCCAGGGCGTGTTCAACGGCGTCATCTGTCCGATGCAGAATGCCCGCCGCGGTCAGGTCTATGCCGCGCTGTTTAACGGCATGACTGGACAGCAGCTGATGGAGGATCAGCCTATCGCGATCGGCGACCTGCTGACCCAGGCGCGGGAGGTGGCCCATGGCCGCCCCGTGCTGCTGACCGGCGACGGCATGACCGCCTACCGGAAGGAACTGGAAGGCCTGCGCTGGCCGGAGCTCTATTTTGCGGATGCGGCCCATGCTTATCTGAACCCGGCCGCGGCGGCGGTGCTGGCGTCAGAACGCCTGGACAGCGCCGTGGATGCGGACACCCTCAAGCCCTATTACCTCCGCGCGCCCCAGGCGGTGCGCCAGCGCAACCTGGTGGAGCACGCGCAGCTATGAGTGAGATCACGATCCGCCGCATGACGGCAGAGGACGTCCAGGCAGTCTGGACGATTGAAAACGCCACCTTCCCGACGCCCTGGAGCCTGCGCGACTTCGAGCACGAGATGCGGGAGAACCCCTGCGCGCGCTATCTGGTAGCGGTGAAGGAAGATCAGATCATCGGCTTTGCCGGGATCCATATCATCCTGGATGAGGGGCATATCACCAATATCGCCATCACCCGGGAGGAGCGGGGCCAGGGCGTCGGCCGGATGCTGGCGACGGCGCTCTTGCAGTACGCCTCGAACCTGGGCGTCTCCTACGTGACCCTGGAGGTGCGCGAGAACAACGAGCCGGCCAAGAGCCTGTACAAGTCCCTGGGCTTCTTCAAGGTGGGCGTCCGGAAGAAGTATTACGAGGGCCAGATCGACGCCCACGTGATGGTGACCGACAAAATGCCGCCCCCGGATCCGGATTTCACGGAAGCGGAGACGGCATATGAGGACGAGGAAGAACCTCAGAACAGCATATAATCGCACTCAAGGCGGCCGTTGTAGAAACGCCGCTTTTTGTTTGCCCTGCGGCCGAACGCCCGCTCAAAGGAGGGGTTGCCGCACAGGACGGCCAGGTGGGCCTGGGGGTGGCGGTCCATCAGCCCGCGCATGCCCTTGTAGATGGACATGCACTGCTTCTGGTCGCTCAGGCGCTCGCCGTAGGGCGGGTTCGCCAGGAACTGCACCTTCCCGTCGGGCAGCTGCAGATTGCGCAGATCCGCCACGCTCACCTCGATGCGCCCGTCCAGACCGGCCTGATGGATGTGCCGCTTGCACAGTTCCACCGCCTCGGGGTCGATATCCGAGCCGCTGATGGGCGGCAGCTGATCGGGCTTGTAGGCCGCCTTGGCTTCGTTGCGGTAGCGCTCCAGCAGCTTCTGATCCACCTTGGGCCAGGTCTCCAGCAGGAAGCTTCTGGTCAGGCCGGGCGCGCGGTCCGCAGCGAGGAAGGCGCTTTCGATCAGCAAAGTGCCGGTGCCGCAGCAGGGGTCGTGCAGCGGGGTCGTATTCCGCCAGCCTGACAGCATCACCATGGCCGCGGCCAGGGTCTCGCGCAGGGGCGCTTCCCCGTTCCAGGTGCGGTAGCCTCGCTTGTTCAGCGCGTCGCCGCTGGTATCCACCATGATCCGGGCCTGATTCTGGTGGATGGAGATGTGCACGGGATAGCGGGGGCCGCTCTCAGAGCACCAGGTCATGTGGTAATAGGCCATCAGCTCTTCGGACAGGGCCTTCTTGGCAATCGCCTGGCAGTCCGAGGGGCTCATGAGCTGGCTCCGGGCACACTTGCAGCTGACGGGCGCCGCCGCGTCCCGGGGCATCAGCTCCTGCCAGGCAACGCCGCGCACCAGGCGAAAAAGGTCTTCAAAGGTCATGACCGGACCTTCTGCCATCAGGATCAGCACGCGGTCCGCCGTCCTGAGCCAGAGATTGGCCCGGAAGGCGTCCTCCAGGCTGCCCTCAAAGCGGACGAAGCCGTTTTCCGTCTTCCCTTCGTAGCCCAGCTGGCTCAGCTCGCGCTTGACGATGCCTTCGAGGCCGAAAGCGGCAGTGGCGATCAAGGTATAATTCATTCGAGTTCCCCTTTTCAAAATCGGAATTGTCGTGTACAATAGTAGCAGATGCCGCCGCAGGGACCTGCGGTCAGGCAAACAGGAGGTGCAAACATGAATCGTCGTGTACTATGGATCGTTTTGGACAGTGTCGGCGCGGGCGCTTTGCCTGATGCCGCGGATTACGGCGATGCAGGCGCGAATACGCTGGGCCACATCCAGGAGAAGATCGGCCTCAGTGTCCCCAACATGCGTACCCTGGGCCTGGGCAACCTGCCGGGCCTCGGCATCCCGGGCCTTGCCCATCCCTCCGGCGCATACGGCCGCGCCCGCGAGCAGTCCAAGGGCAAGGATACCACCACGGGCCACTGGGAAATGGCCGGCGTGACGCTGACCAAGGCTTTCCCGACCTATCCGAACGGCTTTCCCAAGGACGTGATCGAGCGCTTTGAGCACGCCATCGGCACCAGGACCCTGGGCAACAAGCCGGCGTCGGGCACGACCATCCTGGACGAGCTGGGCGAGGAGCACCTGCGCACCGGTTATCCCATCGTCTACACGTCCGCGGACAGCGTGTTCCAGATCGCCGCCAGTGAGGAGATCTATCCCATCGAGCGCCTGTACGAGATGTGCCGCATCGCCCGGGCGCAGCTGGTGGGCCAGCACGGCGTGGGCCGCGTCATCGCCCGCCCCTTCATCGGCAGAAAGGCCGGTTCATTTACCCGCACGCCGCGGCGCAAGGACTTTTCCATGGTGCCGCCGCTGGATACCATCCTGGATGTGCTGAAAGCTGCCGGGAAATCCGTAAAGGGCGTGGGCAAGATCGAAGACATCTTCGCCGAAAAGGGGCTCACGGAGTCCAACCATACCGCCGGCAACCCGGCCTGCATCGACGCGGCGGTCACCTACATGCGCGAGGACTTTGACGGCCTCTGCTACGTGAACCTGGTGGACTTTGACAGCGTCTACGGCCACCGCCGGGATGTCAAGGGCTACGCGGACGGGCTCGAATACTTCGATCACCGCCTGCCGGAGCTGACCTCGCTCATGAAGGACGAGGACCTGCTGATCATCACCGCCGACCACGGCTGCGACCCGACCTATTCGGGCACCGACCACACCCGCGAGTATGTGCCCATCCTGTGCTGGTCCCGCGCGCTCAACCGCCCGGTGGATCTGGGCACCCGGAACACCTATGCGGATATGGCGGCCACCATTGCGGATTACTTTGGGCTGCCCGAGCGCTTTGGCGCCCAGTCCTTCTGGCCTGAACTGAAAGGAGAGTAAGCCATGACCTATGAGGAGATCCTGCGCGCCGCCCAAGCGGCGGAAGCGGCCATCGGCACAGCGGAGACCGCCATCGTGCTGGGCAGCGGCCTGGGTGACTACGGCGAGACCTTCGAGAACGTCCGGCGCATCAAGTATACGGACCTGCCGGGCTTCCCGGCCAGCACCGCGCCGGGACACGCCGGGGAGTTCATCGCCGGAGAGAAGAACGGCAAGCGCGTGCTGATCATGAACGGGCGCTTCCACATGTACGAGGGGTTCGACCTGTCCCAGATCGTCCTGCCCATCCGCGTGCTTAAGCTGCTGGGGGTTAAGAATCTGATCCTGACCAACGCGGCGGGCGGCGTGAACATGGATTTCCGCCCCGGCGACCTGATGATGATCACCGATTACATCAATCTCACGGGCAAGAGCCCGCTGACCGGCCCCAACATGGCCGAGTTCGGCCCGCGCTTCCCCGATGTGAGCCATGTGTTCACGCCCACACTACAGGCGGCCTGCAGGGAGGCGGCTGAACAGATGGGTCTGAGCATAAAGGAAGGCGTCTACTGCTGGATGCCCGGCCCCTGCTACGAGACGCCAGCCGAGATCCGTATGATCCGGACCCTGGGCGCTGACGCCGTGGGCATGTCTACCGTGCCGGACGCCATGGCGGCCTGCCACGCGGGCATGAACGTACTGGGCCTGTCCTGCATCACCAACATGGCGGCGGGCATCCTGGACCAGCCCATCACGCACCAGGAGGTGCTGGAGACCGGCAAACGCATTCAGGCCGAATTCCGCGCCCTGATCGACCATATCCTAGAAAAGATCTGATCCCTAATGCCTCAGCGGCTCCGGTTTTGTCCGGAGCCGTTTTGCTTTTACTTAACTGTAGAAGGCGCAGCCGCCGATGAACTCCCGGAGCAGGGACAGCGGCGGGATCTCGTCCAGCACCTCTTTGGGGGCGGGGATCAGGTAGTGCAGGATCTTGAGCAGACGCCGGGCTGCCAGGTAATTGGGGTTCTCCGGCTCGATCATGTCCAGGAGGTCGTAGGCGATATTGCGCAGCACCGGCAGCTCATAGTGGAGGACGGTGTTGAACACGAAATCGGCCTGTTCCTGGTAGGGGAAGATCCATTTCTTCTCGCCGGCCCGGACATTGGGCCACATGCTCAGAGTCTCGTTGGGCGGCGTGCCGCGGAAGTGGTAGTCCCGGACGATGCGCCTGAGCAGCCGCGCGTCGGTGGTGCGGATGCGGTTGTGGTCGTCCAGGTTCATGCAGGTCAGCTCGCTTACATAGACTTTGGAGATGAGGGACTGATCGAAGGAGCCGTAGACCGCCGGATTCAGCGCATGGATGCCTTCGATGATCAGCACCTGCTGGTCTTCCATCTTGACAGGCGGGTAGAAGAGATCGCCGCCGGCCTGCTCCTTGAAGGAGTACTTGGGCAGGCGTACCGTCTCGCCGTTCAGGAGCGCCTGCACGCAGTCCTGGAATTGATCCACATTGATGGCGTCCAAGTGCTCGAAGTCATAGTCCCCGTTTTCCAGGTGCGGGATCTCGGAGCGCGGGCGGTAGAAATCATCCAGGGAGATCAGCAGCGGCGTGAGCCCCAGCACCCGCAGATGGATGCCCAGGCGGTTGGCAAAGGTGGTCTTGCCGCTGGAGGAGGGCCCGGCGATAAAGACGGCCCGGCTGTGCCTGCGCACGACCCCGTCCGCGATGCGGGCGATGGACTTGTCATGCAGGGCTTCGTTCACGCGGATGAAGGTGCGCATCTCGTTGTGGAGGATCATATCATTGAGGTCCGCCACGTTGGTGCAGTGCAGGATGCGCAGCCAGTTGTTGGACTCCTTGAAGGTCTCGAGGTGCTTGGGCAATTTGGCCGCGGGCGAGACCTGATCGGGCTTTAAGGGGTCCGGCATCTGCAGGATGAAGCCGGGCTTGTTCAGCTTCAGGCCGAAAAGCCGGGTGTAGCCGGTGCCGGGCAGCATCTTGCCGTAAAAGTACTCGCTCATGTCCTCGCAGGAGTACATGTAGATGTGCTGGTACGGGCGGTACTTGAGCAGATCCACCTTGTCCTGCATGCCCTGGGATTTGAAGTATTCGATAGCCCGGGTGCGGGACCAGCGCTCCACCGTATAGGGCAGGTCCGCGCGGCAGAGACGGCGCATCTCCTTGTTGAGCTGGCGCAGCTCCTCCGCCGTCACCGCATGGCCCGGAACGCTGATGTACAGCCCATGGCCCAGGGAGTGCTCGATGCGGATCCTGTTCTGGGGCCAGACGTGGCGGGCCGCCATCAGCATCAGGAAACGCAGGCTGCGCTCGTAGATGCGGCGGCCTTCGTCATCGGCATAGGTCAGCGTCTTCAGCTCCACCGGGCGGGTAAGCTTCGCGTTCAGCTCGTAGACCACGCCGCCGCTCATGCAGCCGAGCACCTTGGAAGGCGCGTCGGCCAGTTGACTGAGCGCGTCCTTTAAGAGTGTGCCCTCCTGGAACTGGGCGGTGCGTCCGTCGATGGTGACAGTGATCATCAGGTGCCTCCCTTCTCCTGGCTCTCCAGTTTGTGCTGCCATTGCAGCAGCTTCGTGTGCACGTAGGCGGGGCTCTGTTCTTCGGTCAAAACGGTCATGCGCTCCAGATAGCGCTTTTTGTCCGGATGGGTAATCACGTTCATTTTGACATAGTAGAGGCCATGGTTCTCGCAGGCGGCGAGGGCCGTATAGCGCTGAGCGCTGTAGCGGTAGTAGCCGGCGGCCAGGGGATTCAGGTGGTTGCACACCGGGCAGGGCACATTTGCGCCATACTTGGATTTCAGGATCGTGGGCACGCCGCGGCTGATGCGGTGCACGGACACAGTCTGGCGCTTACGGCGGTCCTGGTGCACCAGCTGCTTGGCCTTGAGCCGGTACTGCATGACCTTGTCGGTGGATTTCATCTGTCCGTAGACCAGGGCCGTGTAGTAAGCGTCGTTCAGGGCGTTGTGGAACTCCTTATCCTCCGAGGGCTCGATGTTCAGGACCTCCATGGCGTGCTTTAAGGATTTGCGCTCGTTCGGGGTCTCCAGCTCGTCACTGAAAAGGCGCTGGATGTCGCAGATGGGCGGCAGGGGCGTCGCGCAGTCGAAGTAACGCACGTTCTGCTCGAACACGGAGATATCGTCGCAGCCCCAGGTCAGGAGCACGCAGTTCTCTCCGCACCAGTTGATGAAGGCGCTGTAGGCTTCCTCAAACAGGGGGGCCGTGTCCAGCTGCTCCTGGGTGATATGGGTGATCTTCTGGATGTGGGGATTCAGCTTATGATAGCAGGTGGGCTGGATCAGCTGGTTGAAGGTGTCCACGATCTGACGGTCCTCATTCAGCTTTACAGCGCCGATCTGGATCATTTCAAAGATCAGCTGGCCGCCGGATTGCCGGTAGCCGCCGCTGCGGAAAGTCATAGGCTGGTTCCATTCAAGATCCAATACGATCGCTTGCATGTCTGGCTCCTTAAGGTGGTTTAATTGTTCCGATCAATAATCTTTGCGCCGCAAGGCTGTTTCTGCGGCATTTTTGCCCGCGAGGGCGCCGGTTGAAAAGGCGATCTGCAGGTTGTAGCCGCCCGTGTGGGCATCCACGTCGATGACCTCGCCGCAGAAGAACAGGTTTTCAATGTTCCTGACGGCCATGGTGCCCGGCACGAGGGCTTTGATGTCCACACCGCCCCGGGTCACCACCGCTTCGGCGATGGGCTTGGTCCCGGAGATGTGCAGGGGAAAGGCTTTCAGAAGGTCACACAGGCTGTCACGCTGGGCGGCATTCAGTTGGTTTGCCTGGAGCATCGGGTCGATCTGCGCAAGATCCAGCAGGGTCACAGCCAGGCGCTGGGGCAGGAGCGTCTCCATCACGGTCCGGGCGCTCTTTTTACCGGCAGCGGTGATCTCGCGCTGGAGGCGGTTTCGCAGCTGTTCCAAAGTCAGGCCGGGCTTCAGGTCGATGCTCACCTGCAGGTTTTCAGGCAGTGGATGGGGCAAATGGCAGCTCAATTCCAGTACCAGCGGGCCGGAGACGCCATCCTCAGTAAAGAGCATTTCCCCGAGCTCGGAATAGAGGCTCTTCTTTCCCGCGCCGGCGGTCAGGCGGACATTCTTCAGGGACAGGCCCTGAAGCTCGCCGGTAAAGCGGTTGGAGGTCAGCAGCGGGATCAGGGAAGGGTGCCGGGGCTGGAGGGGGATGCCCAGCTTTTCGGCAAAAGCATAGCCGTCTCCGGTAGAACCGGTGGCGGGATAGGACAGGCCTCCGGTGGCGATGACCAGAGCGCCTGCATGCACGGTCCCGGTCTGGGTCTGAAGCACAAAGGAGCCGTCGGTATCAATGGTAACACCGGTGACAGCGCTGTTCAAGCGCACCAGGCAGCCCGCTTCTGTAAGCGCGTGCTGGAAGGCCCTGGTGACGTCCGAGGCCTTGTCGCTCACCGGGAAGACGCGCCGCCCGCGCTCGGTCTTGACCGGGCAGCCGTTTTCCTCCACCAGGCGCATGACGTCCTGGGGCGTGAGGTTGGCAATGGCGCTGTACAGAAACTTGGGATTGCGCGGCACCTCGTTCAGGAACTCCTCGCGGGTCGCGTTGTTGGTCAGGTTGCAGCGGCCCTTGCCGGTGATGTACATTTTTCGGCCCAGCTTCTCGTTTTTCTCGAGGATCAGGGTCTCGGCACCCACCTTCGCGCTGAACAATCCGGCAGCCATGCCGGCTGCGCCGCCGCCGATCACGGCGACATCCACATAAGTGACGGTCATCATTTCCTCAAATATACCCCGTTCTGGGACCAGATATCCTCAAGCTTCGTCAAATGCTCGTGCAGCTCCTCCCGCTTTTTGAGCCCCAGCGCGACGATCAGCGCGTTGATCAGGGAAAGGGGCGCCGCCAGGGAATCCACAAAGGAGGGCATTCCCGTGGAGGCGGTCAGGCACAGGTCGGCGGCGCTGTTGAGCGGGCTGCGCTCGCTGTCGGTGATGGCGATCACCATGGCGCCCGCGCCGTGAGAAAAGCGCATGGCTTCCAAAGTGCGGGTGGAATAGCGGGGAAAGCTGATGCCCACCAGCACGTCGCCGGGCTGGATGCGCAAGAGGCCCTCAAAAACGTCGGCCAGGCCGGTGGAGACCAGGATCACGTTGTCGAAAATGAAGTCCAGGTAATAGGCCATGAACTGGGCCAGCGGCGCGGCGGAGCGGAGCCCCAGGATGTAGATGTGCCGCGCCTTCGTCATGGCGTCCACCGAGCGTGTGAAGGCCTCGCTGTCGATATGCTCGATGGTCTGGCGGATGTTGCGCATATCCTCTTTCAGGACGGTGCTCAGCACGTCCTCCTGAGCGATCTCCGCGCCCAAGGAGAACCTTTCATCCGTGGTCAGGCGCTTCCTGACCTGGTACTGCAAGGCCTTCTGCAAGCCGGGATAGCCGTCGTACCCCAGGGCGTTGGCAAAGCGCACCACGGTGCTTTCCGATACGCCCACCTCCCGGGCCAGGGCTGTGGCGGTCATGGCCGGCACGCGCTCATAATGGTCTTCAATGAAGGCCGCAATGGCGCGGTAGCTCTTGCTGAGCCGACTGTGCTTGATATTGAGTTCATTGATCAGACCGACAGTTTCTGCTGGCATTTTTCAAACTCCGATATTCAGGAATTTCTCCGCCTGCCCGTTCAGGTCAGCGTAGCCGCCGATCACGCTGACGGTCAGGTATCCCTTGCGCAAGAGGTCATAGTCGCTGCCCGCCTCGGGCTCGTCCATCGGCAGACCGGCGTCGATCCAGAAGTACTCCCGGCCCCGGGGGCTGATCCTGCGGACGTAGCTGTCGTGATAGAAGGCCTGGGAGACGGGGCAGAAGCGAGGGCCTTTCCATTCCGCAGGCGGTAGGGCCGGCGCGTTGATGTTGACCACGGACAGGCGCGGATAGCTGGTGAGCACATTGCGCTCGGCGATGTCGAGACTCTTTTCTGCCAGGGCTTCCAGCATCTCTTCGGTCCAGCCGGGCATGATGGAGACCGCGTAGGCCGGGGTCAGGTGCATGGCCGCCTCCCGGGCCGCGGATACCGTGCCGCTGTAGAAGACGGCGGAACCCGCGTTCTCACCATCGTTGATGCCCGAAAAGCAGACGTCGGGCTTTTTATCGGTCAGCTCGTAGGCCAGGCGCACGCAGTCTGCCGGCGTGCCGGAGATGGCCCAGGCTTCACAGCCTTCGATATCCGACCGGCGGTGCACCATGATCGGCGCGTTCAGATGGATGCGCTGGGAAGCGGCGCTCTGCTGCTCCGCCGGGGCACAGACCATGACGCGGTGTCCGCGCTTCACGGCAGCTTTCAGCAGGACCCGGAGGCCGATGCTGTCGATGCCGTCGTCATTGACAAGTAGGATGAACATGATGGTTTCCTTTTCAGAAGAGGGCGTTGATGAATTCTTTCGCATCGAAGGCCTGCAGATCGTCGATGCCCTCGCCGACGCCGATGTACCAGACCGGGATGTTCAGCTCCCGGCGGATGGCGATGGCGATGCCGCCCTTGGCGGTCCCGTCCAGCTTGGTCAGGATGATGCCGCCGATATCCGTGGCCTCCTTGAACTGCTTGGCCTGGCTGATGCCGTTCTGGCCAGTGGTGGCGTCCAGCACCAGCATACAGCGCATGGTCGCCTCCGGGTATTCGCGGTCGATAACCCTGCGCATCTTGCTCAGCTCGTCCATCAGGTTCTTCTTGTTGTGCAGGCGGCCCGCGGTGTCCACGATCAGCAGGTCGATCTTGCGCGCCTTGGCGGACTGGACGGCGTCATACACGACAGAGGCCGGGTCCGCGCCCGCGGTGGAGCGGATGATGGGCACGTTGGCCCGATCAGCCCAGATAGCCAGCTGCTCGTCCGCCGCCGCGCGGTAGGTATCCGCCGCCGCCAGCATCACCGTACGCCCCACTTCCTGGAAGCGCAGGGCCAGCTTGCCGATGGTGGTGGTCTTGCCCACGCCGTTCACGCCCACGACAAACATGACCATGGGCCAGTGCAGGTCCGGGCGCGGGATGTTCATCTCGTCGATCAAGAGCTGCTTCAAGATCTCGCGGGCCTGGTTGGCGTCCTTGATGTTCTTTTCGCTGACCTGCTGCTTGAGGCGGCTGATCACGTCCTCGGTGGCGGGCAGACCCACGTCCGCGAGGATCAGGATGTCCGTCAGCTCCTCATAAAAGTCGTCGTCGATCTCCCGGGTGTTTTCCACCAGAACATCCACGTCCTTGGTAAAACGTTCCCGGGTCTTTTTAAGGCCGTCCTTCAGCCTGGTAAAGAATCCTGCCATAATCGTGCCTCCGTATCAGTTGGGATAATCCGCGAGGTTGACGGACACCATGCGGGATACGCCCTTTTCTTCCATGGCGACGCCGTACAGGGTGTCGCAGCTCTCCATGGTGCCCTTGCGGTGGGTGATGACGACGAACTGGGTCGTCTTTGCGTATTCGTCCAGGTAGTCCGCGAAATTGGAGATATTGGAATCGTCCAGCGCCGCTTCGATCTCGTCCAGGATGCAGAAGGGCGTAGGCTTCAGCTTCAGCATCGCGAACAGGATCGCGATGGCCGTCAGCGCCCTTTCGCCGCCGGACAGGAGGGAGAGGAGCTGCAGCTTTTTCCCGGGCGGCTGGGCGATGATCTCGATGCCGCAGTTCAGCGGATCCCCGTCGTCGGTGAGCTTGAGCTCCGCCTGTCCGCCGCCGAAGAGGCGGACGAAGGTCTCCTTGAAATAGCTGCCGAGCTTGTCGAACTCCTCGGTGAAGATGCCCTCCATCTGCCGAAGCAGGCGCTTGATCAGGCTTTCCAGGTCCTCCTGGGCCTTCAGCAGGTCGTCGCGCTGGGCAGTCAGCTCCTTGTAGCGGGCCATTTCGCTCTCGTAGGTCTCGATAGCGGTGGTATTGACGGAGCCCATCTCGCGGATGCGGTTGCGCAGCGAAAGCACTTCCTGATCCGCTTTGCCGATCTCAATCGGCGTTTCGGAGCGGTACTGCTGGGCGTCCAGATAGCTCAGGTCGTAGGCGTTCAGCATGTGATCCGTCATCTGCGTCAGGTCACTCTGGGCTTTGCTCAGGGAAAGCTCCGCCTTATGGATCTGCAGGTTGTCGGATTCGGACTTCTGGTGCGCCTCTTCCAGGGCCTTCATCAGTTCACGCTGCTCGTTGAGTTTGGCGGAGCGCTGTTCCTCCAGGGCCTCCACGACATTGAGGGAGCTCTCGTGCTCCGATTTGAGCTGCTTTGCGCGCTTGCTGGCTGCCTGGGCGGCAGTGCGCTGGCTTTCGATCAGGCCGCTCAGGACCTGCTGGTTCTTTTCTGTGTCAGTGAGCTTCCGGGTGTTGTCCGCGATGCGGTGGGCCGTATCGGCGAGACGGTGGTCCAGCATATTCAGCTGGTTAGAGAGCGTATTGAAGGCGAGCTGTTCTTCCGTGACCCGGTTCCGGGCCGTTTCGGCCTTTTCGCGCAGGTCCAGCATGGTCTGCTGAAGCTCGGAGGTGCGCTGCTCCAATTCCTGATTGCTGTGGGCTTCCGCCGTGGCTGCCTGTTCCGCCGCCGCCAGATCCTGGTCGATCTCCGCGACGGAGGCGCGCAGCTGCTCCCGGGCGGCTTCCGTATCCGTGATGCGCTGGTAGAACTCCGTGCTGTCCTGTTCGTCGGACTGTACACGCTCCTTGAGGCGCGCGCAGAGCACTTCCAGTTCCTGCAGCCGGGACATGCTCTCGGCTTCGTCCGCCTTGAGGCGGTTGCGCTTCTCGTTGATCTCCAGCAGCTGGGTGTTCCGCTCCTCGAGATCCTTCTTCTGGGCCTCGATACTGGCGCGCAGATCCTTGACCTCGCGCTCCCGGCCCAGGAGGGAGACGGTGCGGCTCTGGGTGGTGCCGCCGGTCATGGATCCTCCGGAGTGCATCACATCGCCGTTCAGGGTCACCAGGCGGAAGGCGTGATGCCCGGCCCGCATGATGGGGATGCCGTGGTCCAGCGTGTCCGCGATCACGGTGCGGCCCAGCAGGCTTTCCACAATGCCGCGGAACTGGGCATCAAAGCTGATCAGCTCGCTGGCTGCGCCGAGGCAGCCGGGCATGTTCAAAAGCCTGCGCTCCTCCTGATTCAGGACGCGGCTGCGGATGCTCGAAATGGGCAAAAAGGTCGCGCGGCCCAGGCGGTTGACGCGCAGATAGTCGATGATGCGCTTGGCGGTGTCCTCGTTATCGGTCACGATGTTCTGCAGCGCGCCGCCCAGCGCCATGTCGATGGCAGTTTCCAGCTTTTCGGGGACTTCGATCAGCCGGGCGAGGACGCCATAAACCCCCGGACGGCCATGGGCATAGTCCAGGGCTTTCTTGACGGACTGCTGATAGCCCGTCATATCCCGTGCCATCTCTTCCATCAGCCTGAGCCTGCTGATGGCCCCCTGCAGGGTGATATTCGCCTGCTGGGCCGCTGCGTTTGCAGTCCTGGAGGCTTCAGTCAAGCTCGTGAGCCGCTGCTGGATGCTCTCGTGCTCTTTCCGGAGCTCCTCGAGCTTTTCCTTGGTGCTTGTGTATTCGCCTCGGTCGCGGGAGGTCTGCTCTTCCAGCATTGCGTGCTGGTCTTTCAGGGATTCCATGGCGCTGTCGAGCTCGGAAATGCGGCTTAACATCTGCTCCCGGATGGCGGTTTGGCGGGACTGGGCTTCGCGGGCGTCCATTTGCTGGCGCACTGCGCTCAGGATCTCCGCTTTGTGGCGGTTCAGCGCCTCCTCGGCCTGTTCCGCCATAGACTGGGTAGCATCCGCTGCGATCCTGGCGTTATCCAGGGTGACGGCGGCTTCGGCGGAGCGCTTGGTAAGGTCGTTCTTCTCTTTTTCGTCTTGTTCAGAACGGGCGGTCAGCTGTGCCAGCTCTTCGTTGAGGCTCTCCAAAGTGACTTTGGTCTGTTCCAGGTCTCGGGAAGCCTGCTCCAGGTCGTGCTGGGCGCGCTCGGCGGCGATCTCCGCTTCGTGGGTCTCCTGCAGCTGGGCGCTGTAGGTGAGCCTAGCGGCGGAAACCTCCTGCTCCATGGCGGAGACCTCGGCATCCAGTAATTCGCGCTGGGAGTTCAGGTCGGTGATCCTGGCGCTGTCGGTCAGCGCGGCGTCCCGCAGGCCTTCCAGGCTCGCGGTCAAGTGGCTCACGCGCTCCGTCAGGCGGTCGTAACGCACGAGGAACAGGTTTGCCTCAAGAAAACGCATCCGGTCAAACAGACTCCGGTATTCTTTGGCGATCTCCGCCTCGGTGCCGAGCCTGTCCAGCTGCTTTTCGATCTCGTCGATGATGTCATAGACGCGGCTCAGGTTTTCCGCCGTCTTGGCCAGCTTGCGTTCGGCCTCTTCCTTGCGCACGCGGTAGGTCATGATGCCGGCGGCCTCTTCAAAGACCTGACGCCTGTCCTCGCTCTTCTGGGAAAGGATCTCGTCGATGCGGCCCTGACCGATCAGGGAATAGCCCTCGCGGCCGATGCCGGTGTCCCGGAACAGTTCCTGGATATCCTTGAGGCGGCAGGCCACGTGGTTGAGCTGGTACTCGCTGTCCCCGTCGCGGTACACGCGGCGCGTGACGCAGACCTCGGAGAAGGCGCTCTTGAGCTTGCCGTCCTCGTTGTCGAACAGCAGGGAAACCTCGCAGAAGGAAGAACGGCGGCGCTTCTGGGTGCCGCCAAAGATGACGTCCTCCATTTTCGAGCCGCGCAGGGTCTTGGCGCTTTGTTCGCCCAAAACCCAACGTACGGCATCACCGATGTTGCTCTTGCCGGAGCCGTTGGGCCCAACAATGCCGGTGATGCCTTCTCCGAAAATGATCTCCGTCCGGTCTGCGAAGGATTTGAAGCCGTTCAGTTCAAGCTTTTTCAGTTTCATCGGGCAGGCTTCTCCTCTAAGGAGGACAGCATGGCCGCCGCCGCGGCCTGCTCCGCCCGTTTTTTGCTGTGGCCGGAAGCCTCCTTGAAGCGGCCATCCGCCAACACCACGCGCACGGTAAATACGCGGTCGTGATCAGGCCCGTCCTCACGCACGAGCTCGTAGGACGGGATCTGCTCGCCCTGGGACTGGAGTACCTCCTGCAGGCGGCTCTTGGCGTCTTCCGTGGCTTCCAGCTGGGCGGGCCACAGGCGGGAAACGACCTCCCGGGCACGCTCAAAACCGCCGTCTAAATAGACGGCGGCCAGCACAGCCTCCATCGCGTCAGAGAGAGGTCCACTCTGGGTCCTGACACCGGACATCTCGCTGCCGTGATCCATGGCCATATATGCGCCAAGATCGATCTTCTGGGCGATATCGGCCAGCGCCTGCTCGCACACGAGCCGCTGGCGCAGCCTGGTCATCGCGCCTTCGTGGAGGTTGGGATACTCCTGGTACAGCTTATGGCTGATCAGGAGCTGAAGCACCGCGTCGCCCAGGAATTCGAGGCGCTGATTGTTCTGAGCGCCTAATGAAGGGTGACGCAAAGCCAGCCTGAGCAGCTGCTCATTCTGAAAAGTATAGCCGAGGGCTTCAGTCAAATGTTGTAATTGCACCATGAGATCGGAAATAGGGGATCACTGATGCGCGTCGATATAGTTGACCACGTCGCCGACTGTCTTCAGCGTGTTGATGGCATCGTCTTCCACGGTGATATTGAAGGTGTCTTCCATGTCCATGATCATGACCATCACGTTGGCGCTGTCAGCGTGCAGGTCTTCCACCAGGCGCTTGTCGGGGGTGATGTCGCTCACGTTCAGTTTGAGCTGCTTGGCGATCATATTGGCAACGGTTTCAAAAGTCATTACAGTGTCCTCCTCAATGTTTATTGTTTGTTGAGCTGAGCGGTGATCTCGGCGACCAGATGATGGTCGACCATGTTGGTGGCCTGGCGGATGGCGCAGGCGATGGCGTGGGCATTGCTGGAGCCGTGGGCTTTGACTACCGGGCCCTGAACGCCCAGGAGAGGCGCGCCGCCGACCTCAGAGTAATCCATGGTCTTTTTGACGCGGCGGAAAGCGGGCTTCGCGATCAGGCCGGCGATCTTGCCCCGGGTGTCGCGCATGAGCTCGTCCTTGATGATGCCCATCAGCGTGCCGGCCACGCCCTCCATGAATTTCAGGATCAGGTTGCCGTAGAAGCCGTCGGTGACCGCCACGTCGGCGATGTCCGCCGTGATGTCGCGGCCTTCCAGGTTCCCGATAAAGTTGAAGGGGGATTTCTCCATCAGCGGATAAGCGGCCTTGACCAAGGCGTTGCCCTTTTCGGCCTCCGCGCCGATGTTCACGAGACCCACCCGCGGCTTTTCAAGGCCGCGCACGGTGCGCATATAAGCTTCGCCCATGATGCCGAACTGGGGCAGGTACTCCGGCAGGCTGTCCACGTTCGCGCCGCAGTCGATCAGGCAGAAGTAGCCCTTCCCGTTGGGCAAAAGCGGAGCCAGCGCCGGACGGTCGATGCCGGGGATCCGGCCCAGGCGGAACATGCCGCCAGCCAGCGTCGCACCGGTGGAACCGGCGGATACGAACGCATCCGCAGCGCCTTCCCTGACGGCGAGCATCCCCTGGACTACAGCGGATTGCTTCTTCTGACGGACCGCCATCACAGGCGCGTCATGGTTGGTAATGATGTCCGGCGTATCAACGACGATGATACGGTCGCGGACGTCGTCGGCTCCGGCGAGCAGGGGCTCGATCAGAGAGGCGGTGCCCGCCAAAGTGACTTTCAGTTCAGGGTTCGCGCGCAGCGCTTCCAGCGCTCCGTTGACGGTGCAGTTCGGTGCGTTATCGCCGCCCATGGCGTCCAGATAGACATGGCACATTTCGGTGCCCTCCTTGCAAAGGTTGACTGCGATCTGAGAGACCGACAGACGAATTATATATTAGCATATTTCAGGTGCTATTTCAAGTCAGAAGAACCGGAGATTACCGGGCCAGACCCTCATTTATGTAGGCCAGATCGACGGCCATCCCGTCCTGTCCGAGCTCAATTGCGGGATAGATGGCCTGGGCCTGCGGTATCCAGCTTTCCGGGTCGGGCATGGCGGGGCTGTAGTGAGTCAGCCAGCAGCGCCGGGGCTTGGCGACACGGGCCAGTTCGGACGCTTCGGTCATGAGCATATGCCCCTTTTCTTTGGCCGAGGCTAGCTTTTCGGGGTCGCCGTACATGGCTTCCGCCACCAGCAGATCGGCGTCCTGCGCCATATCCGAGATCACCGGCGTGGGGCGCGTGTCCGTGGCATAGACCACGGTTAGGCCTCTCCGGGCTGGGCCCAGGACCATATCCTGGGTGTAGGTGCGGCCCTCAAATACCGCTTCGGGGCTTTTCTGCAGGACGGACCAGCAGGGCAGGGGCACGCCGTTTGCCTTGGCGCGGGCCATATCAAACTTCCCGCAGCGGGGCAGGTAGAACTTATAGCCCAGGCAGGGGATGTTGTGGCGCAGGGGAAAGGGAGTGACCGTCAGGCCTTCAAAAGCGAACTCGGCCGGGTCTTTTGCATCCAGCGGCATGTAGATGAGCTCGTACGGAAGTTCCGGTGCGATGACCCGCAAACCATTGATCACCCGCTCCAGGCCCGGAGGTCCGGCGACCGTGAGCGGCTCCGTCCGCCCCTGATTGCCGATGGACAAGAGCAGCCCGGGCAGGCCGCTCACATGATCGGCGTGGTAATGGGTGAGCAGCAGCAGATCGATGGATTTGAAGGAGAGCCCGGCGGACCGGATCTGCACCTGGGTGCCTTCACCGCAGTCGATGAGAGCGCTGTGTCCGTTCCAGGACAGGATCAGGCTGGCCAGCGCCCGCTCCTTCAGCGGCATCATCCCGCCCGTGCCCAACAAAGTGACTTTCAGCATACTGACCTCCACAAAGTGAAAAAGACTGCTTGAGCAGTCTTTTTCGGAAACGCATCTTATCAGCGGTGGTCGGCTTCCTTGATCTTGGCAGCCTTGCCTTGCAGGCCGCGCAGATAATAAAGCTTCGCACGACGGACATGGCCGCGGCGGATGATCTTGATGGAATCAACGCGCGGGCTGTGCATCGGGAAAGTGCGTTCAACACCGATACCATAGGATACGCGGCGAACGGTAAAAGTCTCACGGCTGGAACCGTTGCGCTTCGCGATCACCACACCCTCAAACGCCTGAAGACGTTCGCGGCTGCCTTCAACAACCTTGACGAACACGCGGATGGTGTCGCCAACGCGGAACTCAGGCAGATCGGTACGGAGCTGCTGTCGTTCGATAGAACGGATAATCTCACTCATGTCAGTTTCCTCCTTCCCTCATAGACGTTCTTACGGCAAACCGTTTGACGGTTAAGCTGCCGCAGCGGACCGCCCGTTTGTCACAAATGCAATATTACCATAAAACCGTGCTTGAATGCAAGTGTTTTTTTTCGAAAAATTCTGTGTTTTTGCACGGAAAATCATGGTGCCATCTGTTTATGGAAAGAAACGGCACTTTATTGCACCAGCTCGATGCCCATTTGATAGACTTTCTTGCATTCTTCGGGGAAAACCGTCTCGTGACGCCTGTGCTTTGCCTCTCCGTCAAAGTACCAGGGCCAGTCGGTTTTTGTGTAGTCCCTGATCTGGAGCGTATCACCGCTCACAAACACTCTGGTCGGGCCCACGAAGCGGGTAAGCGTCTGCTGATGATTGCGCGGCAGGTCGAGATAGCTGTGATCCGGCGCGTTGCTCGTCATGATGAGCAGAACGGGGATCAGGTGTTCGTTGCAGCAGATCGGGTCCATGCTGTAGGTGAGGTTCTGAAAAATGAGCCTTTCGTACAGCGCCCGGAAAGAAGCGGTCAGCTCCCCAAGGTCATTCGGCGAGCCGATGATCAGCCCGTCTGCCGTACGGATGTCATCCAGGACCGGCGTTAAGCCATCCCGGCAGACGCAGTGCCCCTTGAATCTCTCCTTTTTGCATCCAAAGCAGGAAATGCAGCCCGTATACTTTTCCAGACGGAACAGATCATATCTTTTGATCTCCGCTCCGGCCGATTCCGCGCCTTTGAGGCTTCTGTGATCAGCGTGTCCGTATTCCAGCCCATTCTCGGCCCGGCGTTCACCGTGATGATCTTCTTGCCCATGATTACCTCCATTCAGTTTTTTCTGGTTGATATTGCTCTATTTCGTGATATGTCAGCGTGGTCTCAATAGAATTCAGATCCAGAAACAAATCAACAAACGGATATTTGTCAAAGTGCATTTTTGGGACAATTGTTCACGCACTCCATACAGAGAATACACTCCGTACCGTTTTCTCTTTTTCTTGAGTTATCTGTCACGTCAACATTCATTGGACAGACCCGCCTGCACTTTCCGCAATGAATACATTTATCCGTATCACATTTGACTCGGATCAATGAGAAGTAACTCATAGGCTTGAGGAAAACAGTGATCGGGCAGATATACTTACAGAATGCTCGGTTGTCTTTGAATACGAAGGCAAGAATGATACCGATCCCGTAATAGACGATGTTCCCCGCTATAAATGCCCCAAACATAATCCTTTCGATATTGCCGACTTTTGCAAGGAAAAGCGCTGATACGAAAATTAGTGACAGAGCAAATGTGATATATCTTATCCACCCTATTTTCTTTCTGGGCTGGGCGGGGACCTTATACGGGAGAAAATCAAGCACCATTGCCGTCCAGCATGCATATCCGCACCATCCGCGTCCGAATATCAGCGGCCCGAAAATCTTTGCCACAGCATAATGGATGGTTGCAGCCTCAAATACTCCTGTGAAGAGATAGTACCAGAAGCCCTCGATCTGCATGTTTTCATTACAGATCAATCCGAGATAGACAAGCATGTACAGACCGACAAGCAGCTGAACAACGCGTCGGGCATGTTTGTTTTTATTTATAAACAGAACGAGTCCGAAAAATATGGACAATCCGATATAGCTGAAATTGAACAGATAAAACAGATTGTTTTTAGTCAGCCACAAGGTCACGGCAACTGCTTCAAAAACAATCAGTAAGATGATCGGATGTAAGTACTTCCTGATTAGTTTCATTTTTTCTCTCCAAATGACGATTTGAATAATTCATTTTACTTTTTCAGATACTCCGCATCTTTCGGTTCATACGGCACAAAAATAAAGTCCTTCTTTTGGTGGTACAAAAGACATACCGTCTCCACATGCCCGGTCCAGCAGAACATATCGACGGGCTGGACGGCGTTCAGAAGGTACCCGCTGGCGGTCAGCTGCTTCAGATCCCGCGCGAGGGTGGCGGGGTCGCAGGAAACATAGACGATGCGGTCCGGCGCGGCTTCAGCGATGGCGGTGAGGACAGCCGGATCAGCGCCTTTGCGCGGGGGATCCAGCAGGATGACGTCGGGACGCAGGCCGTCTTTCACGAGCGCGGGCAGCACCTGCTCCGCCGCGCCGCAGAGGAAGTCGGCATTGGCGATACCGTTGCAGCAGGCGTTCTCCTTGGCGTCCACGATGGCCTGGGGCACGATCTCGATGCCGGTCACGTGACCCGCCTGCTGCGCCGCCAGCAGGGAGATGGTCCCGGCACCGCAGTAGACATCGGCGACGCGGTCCGTGGGCTTCAGCGCGGCGAAACGGATGGCTGTCTGATAGAGGAGCTCGGTCTGGACAGGGTTGACCTGAAAAAACGAGAGGGGAGACAGCTGGTAGCTGAGGCCGCAGAGGGTATCTTCCAGCCTGGGTGCTCCGGCCAGTACGGTGTAGCTGTCGCCCAGGATCACATTGTCCCCGCGCGCGTTCACCGTCAGGCAGACAGAAACGACGCCCGGCACCGTCATGAGCCGGGAGCACAGCTCATCCTGATGAGGGATGGACGATTCCGAGGCCGCCAGGGTGACCATGCTCTGGCCGTTCCGGTTCGTGCGGGTGATGATATGGCGGATGAGACCGGTTTTATCCGATTCGTCGTAGGCGGGGATCCGGTATTCATTCATCCAGTCGAGAACGGTCTTCACGATCTCGTCCGCCGGAGGCATGGCCAGCAGGCAGCTGTCCACCGGGGTCAGGTCATGGCTGCGGGGGCGGTAATATCCGGCCCGGGGCTTGCCATCGACCAGGGCGACCGGCATAGCGGTCTTGTTGCGGTAGTGATAAGGATCTTCCATGCCCAGGGGCAGCGGGACTTCCGCCTCGATGCCGCCGATGCGCCGGAGCACGTCCCGGACTGCCTGCTGCTTCGCACGAAGGGTTTCTTCATAGCTCATGTGCATGCCGGCGCAGCCCCCGCATTTGGCATAGCAGGGGCAGGGCGGTGTCCGCCGCTCCGGGCTTTCTGTAAGCAGCGCCTCAATGCGGCCGAAGGCGTAGCGCTTTTCCGCCTTGACGATGCGGATGTCGGCAGTTTCACCGGGCAGAAGGCCGGGCACGAAAACGGTGATCCCGTCCGCGTGGGTGATGCCGTTCATCTGCCCGTCCAGGCGCTCGCCGGTCCCACGAAAGATCTGATTCTTCTTTAACATATCGGTTCAGCGGATGATGCTCCTGGCTTCCATATAGTAGCGCTTTTCGTGGGCTTCGCCCATGGAGAAGCACTTGCGCGGCAGGGGGCCGTTCTTGCGGACCGCGGGGAACAGCGTGTGCTTGTCGATGCCGGACACCAGCAGTCCCACCGCGCCTTCGTCCCGGACCAGACCGCGCACCGCGTTTTCTCCGTGGATGTAATCCAGCTGGAAGTGGGCCTGATCCAGCAGCTTCTGCAGGGTGCCTACCGGCAGCTCATGCAGGGGCTTGCCGATGCGCATGGGGTAATCGCCCTTGTCGTGGACGAGGATGAAGTCCGGATGATCGAGATCCATGACGGGCTCGCAGGGCTTCAGCGCTTCCAGCACAGCGGACGCGCTCGCGCCGAATACCGCGCGGTGGATCGGCTCAAAGACCAGGGCGGGCTCATGCAGATTGATGAGCTCGGCCATGGCGTAGCGAGCGGGATGCGTCCTGCGCTCGTCCTCGCTGAGGACCTCGCGCACGTTCAGCCAATGGGCCCGGGCGGTGGCCAGGGAGTGGTTGCCGTCGCCTACAGCGAAGGAGAGACCGCCGGAATGGGCCTCCAAAGCGTCGACAGCGCCGAAGAAGCGCTGGAGCAGCTTTTCGTCTGTGACGGCCCAGCCCGTCAGGTGCCCGCCGTCGCCGTTCAGTTCCAGGTCATAGAGCTTCGGCAGCTCCTCAGTGCAGGCGGCGAGGGGCTCGATCAGGGTCTTGTCCGGGTCGTCCGCCAGTAGGAGCACGTGGGAAAGCTCCAGCGGCGCTTCGGTGCGGACCGCCAGCCGCGGGGGAATGCGCTCGGTAATGGTGCCTTCGGTCGGCCTGATCAGGGAGGTGCTGTCCGGGGCAAAGTCGTAGCGTTCCAGATCCACCGTGACCAGCAGGCCCCAGCGGTCGCCTGTGGCGATGGTGCGGCGGATCAGGATCAGCCCTTCGATCTGCCGGGAAAGGATATTCTGCTGTTCATAGCTGCGCATGGCTTCATGGATCGCCGGGATCCGCGCCTGCGCGTCGCCCAGCCAGCATTCGGGCAGGATCAGCCGCAGGGTCGAAGGCTCGGAGCCTGTCTCCGCCTCCCGCTTTTGCCAGTACTCCGGCTGCGAGGTATATTGGTCGCAGGCCACCACGGGCCAGATCGGCTTCGTGTGCTGCTCATCCGGCAACAGGAAACGACCCGTATGGATAGAAGCGTTCATTTCAAAAGGAAACATGCAGTTACCTCCGTTCGCTTGGTTTGTTCAGAAAGAGATCAGAATCTGTGGCTGCCTCCGCCGCCCGAATGGCCTCCGCCGCTGAAACCGCCTCCGCCGCCAAAGCCGCCATGGCCTCCGTGTCCGCCGGAGCCGGAATCACTCAGATTGGTCTTCACCTGGCGGGTCATCTTTTTGCGGGATTCAATCACTTTGGCAGTAAAGGCTGTGCCAGCAAGCACGGAGACCGGCACGGCCGCCTTGATTTTAGCGGTGTTCCTGTGCTGCTCATAGCGCCAGCTGATGTACAGATAGACGATCAGGAGCGCCAGAGTGACCGCCAGCAGCAGGCTGCTGATCAGCCGCATGGGGCGGGCGATCCTTTCGCCCCGGAGCAGCCGGCCGATCTGTGCAAAAACATTTCTGGCGCACTCGTAATACTCTCCCGCGCTGGCGTAACGGTAGACGTTGTCGGTGATGGTGCTGGCTTCGCTGCTGGTGATGGTGCGGTAGATCTCGCCGTCGGAGAACACGGTCAGCAGCCGGGAATTCATATTGATGACGAACAGGGTGCCGCTGTCCCGGCCGATCTGGGAACGATAGAAGTTTTCGACCAGGGTCTGGTCGTTGCCGCTTTCCCGGGTGGTCCAGAACATGGGCGTGCCGTACTCGCTGAGCTGCTGCATGACGCTGTACAGGCTCTGCTCCTCCTCGGCGGTAAGCAGGTTTGCGTCGTCGGCAATGATCGGTTCGTTGGCGGCATAGGCCGGGACCGACAGGAGCAGAACGGTCAGGATAATGAGGATCTTTCCAATAGCAGTCTTCACAGCCGGTCCTCCTTTCCGTCGAAATAGGGCACGGGTCTCGAGGCATACTCGTTGTGGGCGCGGATGATCAGCAGCAGCTCCCAGATGGCGGCGAGCAGCATGACGAACGCGCAGGAATAGAACAGCACATCCTCCGCCTGGAGCGACAGCAGCAGGTAAAGCCCTGCGCCGCAGGCCAGGCAGGAGAGGATGCGGGGTGCGATCGAGCCTCTTTCGGGCCTGCTGACCCATTTGACCGTGTGGATGACCATCAGCAGCGTGGTCGGCAGCAGGATAAAGAGCGCCAGGGATTCCGACATCTGTCCGATCCCGTTGTCCGCCAAGCTGCCGAGGATATCGAAGATGCGCTCACCCAGCAGGCCGAATACGACAAAGAAAACGAGCATGACGGAGGAGACGATGCTGGCAAAGCTCTTGCCGTCTTTGGCGCTCTTCGGTGCGCCGCCATTCAGCAGCTGCTGCGCAGGCCCCGGGAACGAGAAGGTCTTATCGCTGAAATCAGGCTCGAAAGCCCTGGTTTTCCGGTTGTACAGCATCTCATGCATCGCCGTGAAGCGATATTGGGTGATCAGGCTCAGCACGGCGCACAGCGCCATCAGCAGGTCCGGCTTGATGGTGAGCAGGAGATACAGAAGCACAAACAGTCCCACCGTGACCGCTCCGGTCACGCCCGAAACCCTGCCGACGCCTACCGGAACATCGCACACGACCTCGCCGGTGCAGCCGTTGATGGCTGTGTACACGATGCGGTCGTTCTGGCGGTGGGCCAGCAGCCACACCGGGAGCATGATCAGCTCCTGCTCAAAGTGCGGGTCCGGCAGGCCGAAATAGGGCTCCTTGGCGGCCTCGGATTTTACAGAGTTGTAATTGTTGTCCTTTTTGACGCGCTCGATGAAGATGCGGATGGCGGTCGCGGCCGCCTCCTTATAATAAGTCTCAGGCGCCACGTCGGCGGCCTGGGCGAAGAATCCGCTCAAATAGGCGGGATGGAAAGGCCGCGCCTGCTCGGTGGTATGCTTGAGCATGGCAGCCGTCTCATCCTCGAAGGCGGTGGAGGCGTCGTACAGCACGTCCTTCTGGTCGATCACTGCGTCGGTGGTCAGCTTGTACGTCTCGTCGTAACGCGTGTTGCCCCGGGTATAGGATTTGGTGGCGGTAAGCTCGATGGGGCCCTGGGTCGTCAGGTGATAGGACCAGAAGGGCACATAGACCGCCCGGAAATGGGAGATGGTCTCCGTGGCCTTCAGCTCCCGGGGTACCAGGTGATACTTCTTCAGGTGTTCACGGTATCGGCTTTCGCACTGATCCCTGGTAACGGTAAAGGGCACGATCCGAGCGGGCCGCTTGGTGCGGGTCAGCTTGGCAGTCAGCACCACGTCGCTGCCGCAAAAGCTGCAGAAGCTGGTGATGGATGTATCCGAGGAATAGACAGCCGCGCCGCACTGCGGACAGCGGAATTCTGTGACTTCCATCGTTGTATCCGCAGCGTCCGCGGCGGGCAGCGAATCGATCGGCGTCAGATTGTCGCAATGCAGGCATTTCATCTGGCCGCTGGGGATATCATATTGCAGGCCCCCTCCGCAGCGGGGGCAGCTGAAGCGTTTTCCTTCTTTCTGGGCAAATGTACTCACAGGCCGGCTCCTTTCCCTTGAACTCGGGCGCATGGTCATCGCTCTATGACCATGATTATACCAGCTTTTATCATCCCGCACAAGGGAATTGTTGGAGAGCGCCTGACGGTTCTCCCATTTGTAAAAGCCCATTCGAGTATTGATAAAAGGAAGAAAATCGGTTATACTACATTGATGCAAGGGGTCAGTTGACTGAAGATTGGCATCTGTCAGCCATTGACTGCCCCGGGATGGATAGAGAGGAGACGGGTATGAAACGCTTGATCGCAGCTTTGCTGCTTATCGTTCTTTTCGGCGGGATGACCGCCCAGGCATCGGAGTTCTCGCTGAAGGATTATTCGGTGTTCACTTTCGGTGAACGCATGCTGGTCTATCAGGGCCCCGGCGAGGATTATTACCGGAACGGCAGCGCGGCCATCGGCATCACCAACAAGGCCCGCCTGTACGGGACGCTGGACGGCTGCCTGATGATCGGCTACGGCTACTCTACGGACAAGTTCCGCGTGGGCTGGGTACCGATCCCTGCGCCTGAGGATGACAAGCGGACCGTGCTGAGCACCTCTGACACCGTGGGTGAGCTGCGCTTTGATATGGTGCTGCGCACGACGGTGGATGAATGCGCCGCGACCTACGATCCGGTCAAGGTCAGCATGCGCAATATCGAGGTCAAGAAAGGCGCCACTATCAACGTGCTGTGCTGGTATGACAAGTGGGCCTACTGCGAGTTCAAGATCGAAAAGAAGCTCGCCTGGGGCTTCCTGTACGCCGATATGGTGAGCAAGGATCCCCTGGTCAAGCCTGCCGCGGAGCTGAAAGCGACGGGCAAAGAGCGCAAGACGGTGCTCAAGTCCCAGGCGACCAAGGTGCCGGGCGGCAATTACGGCGTGTTCTCCGGCCCCGGTGAAAACTACCTGCGCGCGGACGAGGGCGGCGCACATATCCGGCCCACGGAAAAATGTCAGGTGCTCGGGCTTGAAGACGGCTGGGCCTTTGTCCGCGTCATGGCTGAGTCGGGGGACTTTTACGGCTATATGCCCGCCGTGGTGGTGCCGGAACGGTCGAGGATCAAGGATATTTCCTTTGACTGCGTGCCTTCCGTGCTCTCAGGTTCCGCGGAGCTAAGGACCGCTCCAAATGAAGATGCGGAGCTGCTCGTAAACGTTGCCAAGGATGCGGAAGTCAATTTCCTCGCCTGGTCGGACAGCGCGCACAGCTACGCCTATGTCGAATATAAAGCCGATGGTCTGCGGGTGCGCGGCTTCGTGCCGGCGGACGCCATCGCTGACTGATATCAAATGAAATTCGTACCTCTGAAAAAACAATCCAAGAAAGCGCAAAGGGCGTATCATCTCCGGTCCCGCAAGGACTGGGGAGAGATACGCCCTGTCACGCGTGTCGTGAAGAGTGCAAAGACCTATTCCCGTTCCCGGGAGCAGGAGCTTTTGAGAAAAGAGCGGTCCACTACAGAGTAACGGTGAATACGGCGTTCTTATGCCATTCGCCCCCGACCGTAATGCGGCCCTTGTGCAGATCGACGATGCTCTTGGCAATCGACAGACCGAGCCCGTGGCCGGATATGGCGCTGCTGTGCGAGCTGTCCTCGCGCCAGAACCGATCGAATACGCGGTCGCGGTTTTCGGGCGCGATGCCCTCACCTGTATTGACTACCGTCAGGATCCGCCTGTTGGCATGGACTTCCAGCCTCAGGCGGATCTGTCCGTTTTGGTCGGAATACTTGAGCGCGTTGCTGAGCAGGATGACCGTGAGCTGCTTGATCATCTCCTCCTGCCCGTGATACATGACGTGCTCGGGGATATCCGTTTCCAGGGTGCGCCCTGCTTCAAACACCGTGCTTTCAAAGGGCAGCGCAACGCTCAAAAGCGCCTGGCTGAGGTCAAAATCCGTGAAGCCGGTCTGGGGCGCGGACTGATCGAGCCTGGCTAAGGACAGCAGGTTCTTGACCAGGGAATCCGCGCGGTTGACCTCAGACAGGATATAGTCAGTCTGTTCGTTGTGACCCTGTTCGCGGATCATCGCCTGGGCGTTGGCCGAAATAACAGCCAGCGGGGTTTTCAGCTCGTGGCTCGCGTCGCTGACGAACTGCCGCTGCTTGATGAAGGCCTCTTCCACGGGCCTAAGCATCCGGGTGATCAGCACCACTGCGCCGATACTCAGAAGGATCCAGGTGCAGGCGGCGACGATGATCGTAGCGATGAGGACCTGCCTCGCGTTCTCTCCGGCAAGGCGGTTGTCCAGGATGATCAGCTGCCGCGTGCCATCCGGCTTTGTGTTGAGGGTATAATACTGCCGCCCGACCTGGCCGCGTTCATTGCCCTGCAGCAGGATATCTTTGACCAGGCCATCCAGCTCCTCCTCGGTAAACACGTCCTCACGCTCGGTGGATACGGAAGCGATGGAATCATCCTCGCCGAGGGAAATGATCGCATAGTTGCCGAGATTGGCCTGCAGTTCGGATCGATTGGACCAGAATGACCTGAAGGGCCTTTCGCCATCGTTCTGATGCCTGCGGCTTTCTTCCGATGCGGATTGGTTCGATGGATCAGAGGAACTGCCGTCAAAGCGCATGAAGGGCGGACGCTTCCCGTCGTTCCGGGCCAGCAGCATCAGGGAGTCATAGGCGTCCGAAGTGATCTGGCGCTCGTTCATCAGGTTGATGGCGAATACGATCCCGACAGAGATCGTGAACAACAGCAGGATCACCAGCAGGATCAGACGGATACGCAGGCTTTTCAGCATACTTCTTCCTCCAGAGAATACCCGATGCCGCGGGTAGCGCGGATCTTCAAGCTGGACTCAATGAAGGCCAGCTTTTTCCTGAGGAAGCTGATATAGACCTCGATGGAATTGTATTCCGCGTCGCTCTCAAAGCCCCATACGTGTTCGATGATCTGCTCCCGCTTGAGGATCTGGCGCGGATGGCGCATAAACAGCTCCATCAGCTGGTATTCCTTCGCGCCGAGCTTGATGGAAGTGCCCGTCTTGCTGTTGATCAGGGATGCGCCGCTCTCCGAAAGTTCGGTATCCCCGAACTGCAGCGCCATCACCGGCGTTTCCGCTTTCCTGCGGGTGATGACCCGCAGGCAGGCGATCAGCTCTTCCATCTGGAAGGGCTTGGGCAGGTAATAGTCCGCGCCGCCCCGCAGGCCGCGCAGGCGGTCTTCCAGCTCGGCCCGGGCCGTCAGCATCAGGATCGGCACCGCCGACCCGTTCTCCCGGAGTTCCCGGAGCACCGAAAAACCGTCCAGCTTCGGGAGCATCACATCCAGTATGATGGCGTCATAGATGCCCGTGAGCGCGTCATCCAGGCCCTCTTCTCCGTCAAAGGCTGCGTCCACGACGATCTGTTCGGACTTTAATACCTTGCAGATCGCGGCTGAAAGGGCTTTCTCGTCTTCGATCAGTAATACCCGCATGTTCATTCCCTCCGTTCAGGTTGAAGGTTCTTTCATACTAACACCCACCCGGTAAAAAGGCAAGTGGAAACGACACGAAGAGCATAAGGATAAAAGTTTAAAAGAAAATTGAAAGTTTCAAGTTTTCTTTAAGAAAAGCGCCTTACATTATCGCTGTCGGGCGGCAAGGGCCCGGCCCGGTACGCCGGATCGCATGTAAGGAGGGAAGACCATGAGTGAATTGATCACTGTCATGCAGCGGTACGAGCTGAAGTACCTGTTGACTGCCGAACAGACGGAACTGCTGATCGGGCGTCTTAATGGGCATATGCAGCTGGATCAGTACGGTCGGACCAGTATCGCTTCATTGTATTATGATACACCGGATCATCGCCTGATCCGCCAATCCCTGGAAAAGCCGCCCTTTAAGGAGAAAATGCGCCTCAGGTCCTACGGGCTCGCAACCCAGGATTCCCCGGTCTACCTGGAGCTCAAGCGCAAAGCCTATGGTCTGGTGTATAAGCGCCGGGTGCAGACGACCCTCAGTCAGGTGGATCAGTTCTTCGCCCAGCACTCGAGCATTTCCGGCGGGCAGATCGACCGCGAGATTACGTACTTCCGCGACTACTATACAGAACTGGATCCGGCCTGTCTGATCATCTATGACCGCGAAGCCTATTATGAACCGAACGGAGACCTGCGGCTCACCATCGACTTTAATCCGCGGTACAGGATGGAAGAGTTGAACCTGACGACCTCAATGGAGGGACAGCTGCTGCTGCCCGAAGGGCACACCATCCTGGAAGTGAAGGTGCAGAACGCCCTGCCCCTGTGGCTGAGCGCGGCGCTGGCGGAGTACAGGGTATACAAAAACAACTTCTCCAAATACGGAGAAGCCTACAAGCGCCAGCTGAAGTACGGCGCAATGAAGAGATAAAGAGGGGGAACATACGATGTTTAATACGATCTATTCAGCCAATGTAACGGGCGGCCAGTTTTTGCTGATGGCAGTGGCCGCGCTGATCTCCGGTGTTGTTTTCAGCTGGCTCATATCCTTTAGGGTCAAAGCTTCCAAACGCTACTTCACGGTCATCTCTTTGATGCCCTTTATCGTGGGCATGGTCATCACTTTCATCAGCGGGAGCATCGGGGCGGGCGTTGCGTTCGGAGGCGTTTTCGGCCTGACGCGTTTCCGCTCCGCGCCGGGATCCGCCGATGAGATCGCGGGCGTCCTGATCGCCATGGCGGCCGGCGTGCCCTTCGGTATGGGCTATATCGGCTATGGCGTGCTGGCTTTGCTGGTGCTGGGGCTCCTGTTCGTCGCTTTAAATTCCGTTAATCTCTTTGAGCACAAAGTGGTTCAGCAGGAAAAGATGCTGAAGATCACGATCCCCGAGACCCTGGATTATGCGCGAGTCTTTGATGATATCTTTGACCGCTACCTGTCCAAGGCGGAAGCCATCGGCGTCAAGACCACCGGCATGGGTGCGATGTTCCTGCTCACCTTCAGAATCATGATGAAGGACCCGGCGCAGGAAAAGGCCCTCATCGACGACCTTCGCATCCGCAACGGCAACCTGGAGATCGCCATCCTGCCGTATGTGGAACGCGAGCTCACGCTATGATCCTAAAAATGGTCAAAAATTGGGGCACCCTCCGCAAGGAAGGCGCCCCATTCGTGTGTATTTGATTCATTATTTCTGCGGATCAGGTGAGGACCCCTTGCCTTCCCGATTGATCGCAGGCGTCTCTACCCGCTTTGCCAGGTACAGGCAGTAGGCTGCAGCTATGACGATGAACCCGATATGCACGATCACATTCAGAAGCTGAGAACCTTCGTTGGACGCGAATACAGAGGTTACGTCGATGAGGCTGTGCGCCAGGATCCCGGGCCAAAGGCTCCCGCTCTTATAAAACACATACGTAAAGACAAAACCGACAGCCACCGCGAAAACCACTTGGCTGAGTGTCTCGATCAGATCCTGCCCGGTCAACAGATTCATGATATGTCCGAGCCCGAAGGTGACGGAGGAGACAATGACAGCCGTTTTGACGTTTCCATCCTTCAGCATCGCTTTGAACAGGAAGCCCCGGAAGATCAGTTCCTCCACAAATCCGACCAGAGCCATGGAAACGGCGGCATAGATCAATCCCGGCATCGGATAATCGGGGCGGAACCCGCCGAAGAGATTCAGACAGGAGATGATCCACAGTGGGATGAACCAAAGCATGGCTTTGCTGTTCTTCGCCCATCCGGTGAGGCCGTACTTCTCCATGAGGCCATTCCCGTTCACGAACAGGAACAAAGCCACTGAGATCGCAATCAGGCCAAGCATCTGCCACAGCGAATCAAACCCAAAGTTGCTTTTCAGTGTCCCGATGCCCACGGTGTAGATCAGGATCCATAGGATCGCAAAGGTGATCTCGCTTTTTTCATACAGTTTTTTCATGTTCTTTCTCCTCCTGCACAGCCGCGAGAAAAGCGCCGTTCCATGCCCGTTCCAGGTGCTCCGCGACCAGTTTTTCATTATATTCCAGACCATTGTTGGCGATGATGCTGGCATAGCCGTGTGCAAACAGCGCCACAGTCAGAAATATCTGCTTGGTTTTTTCCATGCTCAGTCCGCTGCCTTCCTGCATGGCGGCCAGAACCGGGATCAGCTCTTCCGAATCGATCATCTCCAGCAGGCTGTGCTCCTTAGCGTATCCGGACTGAAACAGAAAGCGGAACAGCTGCGGTTCCTCGACGGCGAAACGGATATAGTTGAGGCCGATCCCAAGCACCGGATCCTGTTCCGGTATGATCGTCATCAGATATTCTGTATGCAGTTGATCCACCTGTGCGTAAACGGCCCGTTTCATGGCGTCGATTGTCGAAAACTGATACATGACCGGCTGCGTGGAACAGTTCAGCCGCTCGGAGACCGCTCTGGCATTAATGCTCTCATATCCGCTTTGTTTTGTGATCTCAATAGCCGCGTTGATGATCATGTCTTTCGTGATCTTTGTTTTGGGCGGCATGCACATTTCCTCCCTTCTGTAATATAACAATAGTTATATAACGGAGCTTATAATATATCTGTTTCTTCATTTTGTCAACAGAAACAATAATGAGCCCGCAAATCAACGCAAAAAGGAGGCGCCTTCCTTGCGAAGCGCCTCCCTTTGGCGTAACTGTTGTTTTGCCGAATACTGTTATCCCAGCAGCATCCGGTCGTTGTTCAGTGCGCGGCCGGATCTTTCATGGAATTTCTCAGTCAGATCGCTGACGGTCAGCTTGGCCCGTTCTTCGCCGCTCACGTCGTAAATGACCTTGCCGCGATCCATCATCAGGGTCCGGTTACCCAGATCCAGGGCGGACTGCATATTGTGGGTGATCATCAGACAGGTCAGATCGTTTTTCTCAACGATATCCTTTGTCAGGTTCAGCACCTTTTCGGCGGTGCCGGGATCCAGGGCTGCGGTGTGCTCATCCAAGAGCAGCAGCTTCGGCGTCTGATAGGTGGCCATCAGCAGCGTCAATGCCTGGCGTTGGCCGCCCGAGAGCAGCCCGACCGGCTGGGACATCCGGTCTTCCAGTCCCATATCCAGAAGGGCCAGTCGGTCGCGGAAGGCCTTGCGGTCATGGGCGGAAACATGGGAGAGCCAGCCGCCAAGGCCGGCTGCCAAAGCCAAGTTTTCTTCGATGCTCATGTCCGGAGCGGTGCCGCGCATGGGATCCTGGAACAGGCGGCCGATCTGGTGAGCCCGCCGGTGCTCCGGCAGCATGGTGATGTCCCGGCCATCCAGGAGGACCTGGCCGCGATCCAGGTAAAAGCTGCCGCAGATGGCGTTGAACAGCGTCGATTTTCCCGCGCCGTTCGCACCGATGATGCTGACGAAATCGCCCTTTTTGATGTGCAGGGTGAGCCCGTCCAGCGCGAGGCTGGCATTGACGGTTCCGGGATAGAAGGTCTTGCTGATGTCATTGAGCCTGAGCATTGCTTGTCCCTCCCTTCCCGCGAAGTCCGAGCCGTTTCATGAGGAAGGGGATCTGATCCTTGAAGTAGGAGCCGGACAGGGCGATGATCACGATCACCGAGGATACGGCTTTGAGCATGAAGGCCGGCATATTGAAGCGCAGCGCCAGGGTATAGACCAGGCGGAACAGGAACGCGCCGATCACGGTGCCGATCAGCCGCAGGGTCATCCGCTTGTCCTTGTTGAAGATCACGCCGCCGATCAGCAGGGAGGCCAGGGCCACGGTCAGCATGCCGGAGCCCTTGTTGATGTCATAGCTCTTCTGCTGCTGAGCCATCAGGCAGCCCGAAAGGGCCGTCAGCATGTTGGACAGGCACAGGCCGACAGTGGTGGTGAAAGTGGGGTCGATGGAGGAGGACCGCACCATGTCCGCGTTGCTGCCGGTGGCGCGGATCGCGAGGCCGAGCTTGGTGCGAAGAAACAGGCGCAGGAATACGATAGCCAGGGCGACGGCGATCAGGAGCACCAGCAGGGTCTGCTGGCCCTGAAGGGGCGTGCCCTTGAGGAGGTCCTTGGCGAATACAAAGACAGTGGGCGTCTTATTCATGGTCAGGGTCGGCTTGTTGCCCGTGATTGCCATATTGACGGAGTAGAGGCCCGTGTTCACCACGATGCCGGCCAGCAGGCTCTGGACGCCCATCCTGGTCTGCAGAGTAGCGGTGACGAAGCCCGAGAGCGCGCCCGCCAGCATCGCTGCCGGCAGGCTGAGCCAGGGATGACCCGCGATCGCCACGATGGCCCCGACGGCGGAGCCGAGAGTAAAGCAGCCGTCGGTCGAGAGGTCGCAGACGTTCAGCATCGAATAGCTCAGGAACAATGCCAGAACTGTCAGCGAGTTGACCAAACCGAGCTCCAGCGCAGTCTGGCCCAGAGTCAGTATCTTATCCAAAGTTCAACCTCTCCTTATCGCAAATGATTTACGCGGGTCATCCCGTTTTCAAGGATCACTGAACGTCTTCGAAGCTTTCGCCGGTCACGATGGACTGGACCTTCGTGCAGTAGGGGGCAAAGAGCTGAGCGGCCTCGTCATAGCTGATGCCCAGCAGTTCGCAGGTCTCCGTATTGATGGTGGCGGTGCCGTTGTCGAAGGTCTTGACCGGGGTGGAAGCGGGCTCCGCGCCGTCCAGCAGGATCGCGGCGACGGTATCCGCAGTCTCGCGGCCGAGATTCGCGTAGTCGACGCCATAGCCCAGGAAAGCGCCGTTCAGGGCGAAGGAGTCAGCGCCGGTGAAGTGGGGGATGCCGGCATTGGCCAGGGTCTCATAGATGGAGAGCTCGGAAGCCATGATCGTGTTATCGGTGGGCGTGAAGACGGCATCCATCTCGTCGGCCACGATGGCGTCCGCGGCCAGCATGACTTCAGAGACGTTCGCGCCGCTGTATTCCTTAAAGCTGACGCCCTTGGCGGTCAGGATCTCCTTGGCGGCTTCGATCGGGGCTGTGGAAGCGTCCTCGGAGGGATTGTAGAGGAGCGCGATCTTCTTGGCTTCGGGCTTCAGCGCGAAGATCAGGTTGAACACGGCATTGGTATCCAGATAGTCCGAGGTGCCGGTCAGGTTGGAGCCGGGGGCCTCAAGGCTTTCGACCAGGCCGGCGCCTACAGGATCGGAAACTGCCGCGAACACGACCGGGAGGCCGCTGTCTTCGGTCTTGCTCTGCATGGCCATGGCCACCGGGGTAGCGACGCCGACCATCAGGTCGACTTCGCTGGCGATAAAGTTGGCGATGATCTGCTCCAGGACGCTGCCGTCCAGGTTACAGTTGTCTTCCATGATCTCAATGGTGACTCCCCGCTCCTGTTCTATTTCACCGAGGCGGGTACGGATGTTGGCGATGATCTGGTTCAGCGAAGCGTCATCCACAAAGTTGCAGATGCCGATCTTGTAACTGCCTTCCGCAAGAGCGAGACCGGAAAGGAGCATCATAGCTGCGAGCACGAGAGCGATCAACTTCTTCATTTTTCTTACCTGCCTTTCAAATCTTTTTTGATGGTTTTCGTTGTTTTACTGCCCAGTGTGACGGCCGTGACATACTGGACAGGGTATAAAAAACGCCCCAGCGCACATAGCGTGCGCTGAGACGGAATACCCGTGGTGCCACTCAGCTTGGTTCTCATTCTCCGCATACATTGGAATATGCGACGCCTTGATAACGGGTGCGTATCCCGTCGCTGCCTACAGTACAGGACTTTCGGAGCGCCCTCAGGAGCCCATTCACACCCGCCATGCGTACCGCATTCCCACTCACGTCGGCTCTCTTTGCCGCATTACAGGGGTGCTACTCTTCTCCTTCAACGGTTTCTAATTGAGCATAGGATAGCCGAACGAAAGATATTTGTCAATAGGCAAATCATCCGAATTTTGTTTTTATCCTGTATTCGCCAAGACTGTTTCAGCGCCGCAATTCGATGAGCAAAAATCGGCAAAATTGACATGGCCGTAATTGCAGGAAAGGCATTTTAATGATATAATGCGGTTTGTAGTGAAGACCCGCTTTAAGGAAACGGATGGGAGAACGGATGGACTTATCAGTATTGAATGAGCAGCAGCGCAAAGCTGCTGAAAACTTAAATGGACCGCTGCTGATCCTGGCCGGAGCCGGCAGCGGTAAAACGCGTACCATGACCTATAGGATCGCCAACCTGCTGGAGCATGGGGTGCCCGCCTGGCAGATCCTTGCGCTGACCTTTACCAACAAGGCGGCCAGGCAGATGAAGGACCGCATCGCCTCCCTGATCGGCGAGATCGAGGCGGAGGACATGTGGATCGGCACGTTCCACTCCGTCTGCGTCCGCATCCTGCGCAGGGACATCGAGAAGATCGGCTATCAGCGCAGCTTTACGATCTATGACGACGATGACCAGCTGAGGGTGATCAAGGACTGGCTGAAGCAGCTCAAGATCGACGACAAGACCCTCTCCGCCCGGGATGTCCGGAACGTGATCAGCGACAGCAAAAACAAGCTCCTGACAGCGGACGAATGGTTCCGCTCCTCGGAGAAAGCCTACAGGGACCAGCAGATCCACGACGTCTATGTCCGCTATGAGCAGACGCTTAAGGACAACAACGCCCTGGATTTTGACGACCTGCTGATGAAGACCCTGCAGCTCCTCATGGACCACCCGCCCGTTCTGCAGTATTATCAGCAGCGGTTCCGCTATGTGAACGTTGACGAGTACCAGGACACCAATATGGCGCAGTATGAGATCGTGCGCCTTCTGACGGCGAAAAGCCACCAGCTGTGCGTCGTCGGTGACGACGATCAGTCCATTTACGGCTGGCGCGGTGCGGATATTCGGAACATCCTGAACTTTGAGCAGGACTTCCCGGACTGCACGGTCATCAAGCTGGAGCAGAACTACCGCTCCACCGCCACCATTCTGGACGCGGCCAACCAGGTGATCGCCCATAACGAGGGACGCAAGGAGAAAGCTCTGTGGACCGAGAATAGCCTCGGGGAAAAGATCAAGCTTTACACCGCGGGAGACGAGCGCGAGGAAGCGGCCTGGATCAGCGGGCAGATCAAGCAGATGCACAATCAAGGCTGGCCCTACGCCGAAATGGCGATACTGTACCGCCTGCATGCGCAGAGCCGTATCCTGGAAGAAATGCTGGTCCGGGCGGGCATTCCGTACCGCGTTTACGGCGGCACGAGGTTCTATGAGCGCAAGGAGATCAAGGACATCCTGGCGTATCTGCGGGTGCTCGTGAATCCCGCCGATACTGTCTCGCTCAAGCGCATCATCAATACCCCGCGGCGTTCCATCGGCGATACGACCGTGAGCCAGCTTGAGGAACAGGCGCTCGAAGAAGGCGTGCCGATGTTCAGCGTCCTGACGAATCCGCCGGAGGAGCTGTCCTCCCGCGCCCGCAGGTGTGTTTCCGATTTCGCCCGCCTGCTCTTTGACCTGATGAGCCGCAGGGACTCTACACCCATGGATGAGTTCATAGAGACAGTGATCAACGAGACCGGACTAATCAACCAAATGGAGAAGGAAACGGAAGAAGCCTATATCACCCGAAAAGAGAACATGATGGAGTTCATCGGCGCCGCCAAGGAATATCTGGACCGCGCCGAGGACGAAGACAAGACCCTCCAGGCCTTCCTGGAGAACGTGGCGCTGATCACAGACCTGGACCGCCAGGAGGATGTGCCCCAGTTCGTGACGCTGATGACGCTTCACAGCGCCAAGGGCCTGGAATATGACGCGGTGTTCATGGCCGGCATGGAGGAAAACGTGTTCCCGAGCTACCGCGCCATCAATGAGGATGACCGGCTGGAGGAGGAGCGCCGCCTGGCCTATGTGGGCATCACGCGCGCGAGAAAGCAGCTGTACCTTTCCCTGGCAAGATCCAGGACGATCTTCAATCAGGTCAGCTATAATCGTCCGTCGAGATTTGTCAGCGAGATCCCCGACCGCCTGATCGAAGATGTCTGGGCCCTGTCCAGGCAGCATTTCGGCGAAGAGCCGGCGCCTCTGCGCAAGCCCCATAACCGCGAGCCGAGATACAACGACTTTGGCACGCCGGGCATGGGTCAGCTCAATATCCCCGGCGTCACAAAAGGCTTTGTGCCCTCTCAGGCCTCCAAACTGTCCGGCAGCGCCATGATGAGGATGTACGACCCCGGCGACCGTGTCATGCACCGGAAATTCGGCGAGGGAAGGGTCGTATCCATTGAGAAGGCCGGAACCGATGCGAGGATCACCATTGATTTTATTGCCTACGGCAGGAAAGAGTTTTCCCTGGCCATCGCGCCCATCTTTAAGCTGGAAGAATAAGGAGCCGTCATGACCACTGAAATCGAAATGCAGGCCCTGGTGGATCAGCTGAATCAGGCCGCCCGCGCGTACTATACGCTCGATCAGCCCATCATGGCAGACGTTGAGTACGACAGGCTGTATGACAAGCTGATCGCCATGGAAAAGGAAACGGGGATCACGCTCCCCGATTCTCCGACGCATCGTGTAGGCGGTGCGCCGCTTTCTGTCTTTCAGCCCCATCGGCATATCAGCCGCCTCTGGAGCATGGATAAGGTCCAGTCCATGGAAGCGCTGGACGACTGGTTTGACCGCGTACAGCGGCTGCACGACGCGGAAGACCATCTGCCGCCCATGACCTATGGGATCGAGTACAAATTTGACGGGCTCACACTGAACCTGACCTATGAGAACGGGCTGCTGATCGAAGCGGCGACGCGCGGAGACGGCGTCACAGGGGAAGCCGTGCTGCCTCAGGCGCGGACCGTAGCAGGTGTTCCTTTGAGGATCCCGTGGCAGGGTCTGATCGAAGTGCAGGGGGAGTGCATCATGCGGCTTTCCGCCCTGGAAAAGTATAACCAGACTGCCAATGAGCCGCTCAAGAACGCGCGGAACGCTGCTGCCGGCGCGCTGCGGAACCTGGACCCGGCCGTCACCGCCTCCCGCCATCTGAGCGCGTATTTCTATCAGGTGGGCACGATCACTGATCCGCCCTATAATACCCAGGAGGGGATGATCGACTTTCTGCGGGAGCAGGGTTTCCCGACGAGCCCCTATTTCGCGACGGCCGACAGCCGCACAGAAGTGGAAGATGCGATCCAGCAGATAGAAGCAAAGAGGAGTTCCCTGGATTTCCTCATCGATGGCGCTGTCATCAAGATCCGAGAACAGCCTACGCGCCAGGCGCTGGGGTATACGGATAAGTTCCCCCGTTGGGCAGTCGCCTATAAATTCGAAGCGGAGGAAGCCACGACGCGCATCCGGGAAGTGACCTGGGAGCTGGGACGGAGCGGCAAGCTGACCCCCCTGGCCCACGTGGAGCCTGTCGATTTTTCCGGCGTCACGGTGCAAAAGGCGACCCTGAACAACTGGGGAGATATCCTGCGGAAAAAACTGAAGCTGGGGATGAAGGTCTGGATCCGCCGCTCCAATGACGTGATCCCGGAGATCACGGGCTGCGTTGATGAGAACGAGCCCGGGACCGAGATCATCAAACCCACCGTCTGCCCGGCCTGCGGCGCTGAACTAGTAGAACGGGGCGCTAACCTGTTCTGCCTGAACCGCGCCGGGTGCAAACCCCAGGCGGTCATGAGGCTCAAGCATTTTGCCTCGCGCGACGGGATGGATATCGATACCTTTTCCGAAAAGACCGCCGATCTGTTCTATGATGAATTGGGCGTGCGGGATCCCGCGGATCTGTACAGTCTGGTGCCGCTGCAGCTGGCATCCCTCAAAGGCTTTGGGGACAAGAAGATCAGCAACCTGATGGACGCCATCGAAAAGAGCAAGAATTGTCCCCTCGACCGTTTCCTGCTGGCTATTGGCATTCCGAATGTCGGCAAAAGGACGGCGCGGGACCTCGCCATCCGCTTTGGCACCCTGGAAGGGCTCCGAACGGCGAGCGCGGAAGAGCTGGCCAAGGTGGATGACATCGGCGAGGTGATCGCCGACAGCATCATCACCTTCTTTAACTATCCGGAAAACAAGGAAATGATCAGCCGCCTGCTGAACGCCGGGGTCACTCCTCAGGCGGTCGAGCGCCCGAACGAAGGCACGTTGACCGGGCAGACGATCGTGGTGACAGGTACACTTGTCAAATACAGCCGGCAGGAGATCGAGCAGCTGATCCGGGATCAGGGCGGCACCGCCGCGTCCTCGGTCAGCAAAAAGACCTCCTTCGTCGTCGCCGGCGAAAAAGCGGGCAGCAAGCTTGACAAGGCCCAAAAACTCGGCGTGCCGGTGCTGACAGAGGAAGAATTTGAACGTAGACTGAAAGGAAACTGAGCGTGGAGCGCATTATCGGGGATCTCAGCTCGAACGATCTGAAAGACTGCACCATGAGCCGGATCAGAGAGAACGAGCTGGAGAGGATCAAGACAAGGCTGAGCGAGCAGAGTGGACACAGCATCTATGGGCGGGGATCAGCCCAGTATTGGACCCTCGCCTATCAGAACTCTTATGATCATGCTGAGTCCGCCGACGGCGCATGGCCTACTTTGCCTGCGCTTAAAGCGGCTGTCAAGCAGCGCCTCCCGTATGAGGCGGCCCTGATCACCGAGCGAGAGGAAGCGCTGCTCAAGCGTCTGCTCTTCTTTGGAGGGATGTCGCCTCTGTTCAGCGATGAGGAAGTGCCATCCGCGGACTCCCTGGTCAAGCGACTCTGGTGCAGCTGTGTCTTGAAAGATAATGGTCAGGTGTTCCTGAAGGTCGCCGAACCGCTGCTCAAGCCCATCGTTACTGCTTTGACTTCGGAAGGCTATCAGGAGATGCGGGCAAAGATCTACGCCCTGTCCGCCACGCTGCACAGCATGGTTTACCTGCACGGGATGCTCTATGCCGAGCCGGCCATCACCCATCTGAGCGAGCATATGTTCTCGGAACGGGGAGAGGACAAAATGCGAATGCTGTACCGGTATCTCAAGGCCGAGTTCGATTACTGCCTGGACAGCCAGGGCAATCTCGTGCTGGTGCATCCGGGTCTGATCCATCCCGAGACCATGCTGAACTCGATCTCCAACGCACAGTACCAATCCAAGGACTATACCCGGGAGATGATCATCGGCGGGATGAGCGAGCTGCTGAAGGAAGAATCTGCGGCGGAAGATATTCTGCGCTCCGAGCTCGAATACTCACTGCAACCCGGATACAACCCCGGCGTCATGGTCAACGATATCAAGTTCCTCATCAAGCAGGGCGTGACCCATGAGCAGCTGTCGGAATACGTCAATGACAAGCTGGCAGTCAGGATGACGCCCCGTCTGGAAAACGCACTGCGCCGGGCGGAAACGGATACCGTGCGCTGGCAGAGCACCACTGACCGGAGGCTGAACTGATGCGCGACTATACGGCCCAGATCCCGGAAAAGCCTTCCGACAGCACGGTGGAAGCCTATCTGGCTCACGCCATGCCGCTACTGCCACAATTCGTGATCCGGGATGCCTTTGCAAAGCATGACGTAAAAATGGCGGGCAGGCGGGTCTCACCCGGAGAACCGCTGACAGGCGGCGCGCTGGTGCAGGTATACACGCGGTGGGAAATCGAATTGCCCTGTGTGTATGAAGACGAGCACGTGCTCTTGATCAACAAGCCCGCCGGCATCAGCTGTGAAGACGACGGCTACGGGGGAATGACGGTGCAGGCCCTCCTGAACGGAAAAGCCCGGATCTGCCATCGCCTGGACAACCAGACCTGCGGGCTCCTGATTGCCGCAAAGGACGCAGAAGCAGAGAAATGTCTGCTGAACGCGTTCAAAAACAGGCTGCTGACGAAGCGCTATGAGTGCGTGGTCAAGGGAACGATGAAGCCGCTGGCTCAGCGCGCCGAGGCCTACATCTTCCGCGATGAGAAGCTGGGCCGCATGAGGGTGGTCAGTCACGCGAGCCCGGAAGCGAAACCGATCGCCACAGAGTATGAAACAATCAGCATTTCTGGGAACACCAGCAGGCTCAAAGTGACCTTGCTGACCGGGCGCACCCATCAGATCAGGGCACACCTGGCCGCGATGCAGCATCCGATCCTCGGGGATGACGTGTATGGAGACAGAGCCTTTAACCAGAAGCAGAATGTGAGACGGCTGATGCTGTGCTCTACGGAACTGACTTTGAATGCCGGGGGCGTCCTTAACTATCTGGACGATCGTGTATTCAGGATCGACGCGCCATTTTAAAGAAATGATTTGGAGTTAAGCATGAACGACATTCGTTTGATCGCCATGGACCTAGACGGCACCCTGCTGCAGAAGGACAATACTATCCTGCCCGAAACGCTGGAGGCGCTTCGGGCCGCTAAAGAGAAAGGCGTTTCCATCGCGCTGGCTTCAGGGCGATATGCGGAAAACGCCGGACTGACCCTGATCGATCATGACCTTCAGGGCTGTGTCATGGGCGCTAACGGTGCGGTGATCCAGGACTCGCCTATGGGTCAAACCCTGTTCCTGCACACCATCGCCCGCGAAACGGCCGAAGCGGCCAGGCTGTGCCTGGACCAGATGAAAGCCCGGTACATTATCTTCAGCTATAAGCTGGTGGCGACCAGCGAAGTGGGCATGACGCACCGTTCGGAGATCAGCGACGGCCCCCGCATCGGACGCCTGGGGAAGGTGCGCTTCGGCCACGGCCGCGACGCCGTTGACGAAGCTCTGCGCATCGGAGCCTGCAAGTTCTTTATCCCCGATCAGCCGAACCTCACCCTGCTCGGGCCTGAACTCAGGAAGATCCCGGAGCTGCTGATCACCCGTTCCAATGAATTCAATATTGAGCTCATGCCCAAAGGCATCCACAAAGGCCACGGGATCGCGGAGCTGGCGCGCTGGCTCGATATCCCGCTGAGTTCTGTGATGGCCTTTGGCGATGAAGAAAACGACCTGCCAATGCTGACGACCGTCGGATACGGCGTCGCCATGGGCAACGCGCCGGAGCACGTCAAGAAACAGTGCAACTATGTGACTGACCGGTTTGACGAGAACGGCATCGCCCATGCGATCGAAAAATATGTACTCTCCGGGGAGGCAAAAGCATGATCAAAGCGGTGATCTTTGACCTGGACGGAACGCTCATCCAGAGTATTCCGGATATCGGCGGCAGCATGAACCGCGTCCTGCAGCGTTTCGGCTTACAGCCCCACCCCCTCGAAGCCTACTATACAATGGTGGGCAATGGTGCGCGGATCCTCACAGAACGGGCGGTGGGCGAGCACCGGGAACTGATCGATGCGGTATATAAAGCCTACCGCAAGGAATACGCCGCCCATACCTGTGACAGCTCGCACCCCTATGACGGGATCCCGGAGATGCTTAAATCGCTCAGGAATAACGGGATCCTGACAGCTGTATTCAGCAATAAAGACCACGAAGACGTGGTCTCTGTCCTGAAGCATTATTTCCCCGAGCATACATTTGACGCGATCCGGGGCCGCATGGAGGCGGTCCCGCTGAAGCCTGCCCCTGACGGCGCGCTATTGATCGCGCAGGAGCTGGGTTTGACATCGCAGGAATTTCTGTATGTCGGCGATACGGGAACGGATATGGACTGCGGCAAGAACGCCGGCATGGAAACGGTTGGCGTCACCTGGGGCTTCCGCACAAGGGCAGAGCTTGAAATGCATCAGGCCTGCCACATCATTGACAGGCCTGAAGAACTGTTGGAGCTGATCCATTAAAGACCGCGGCAAATTGCCGCGGCCTCTATTATTCTACGCTCACAAACTCATAACCGGCATTGGTGATCGCCGCTTTCACGGCTTCTTCGTTGAAATCGCCGTTCACCGCCGCCACGGCTTTGCCGGTCTCATGGGAAACCTCGGCGCTTTCAATGAAAGGCAGGGCTTCGAGGGCCTTCTTGACCCGCATTTCGCAGTGGCCGCACATAATACCATTCACATTGATCGTTTTCGTCATGGGAATTCCTCCTTTAATTGAGTTAGTCATTCCTGAAACAAGTCTTTCGTTGTATCTCCATTGTCTCCGCGCGCATAGGAGACAGCGAGGATCTGATCATAGGGGATGGTGACAGGGGTCTTCCTGCCGGGCTTGAGGGCGAGAAAGCTCTCTTTGTCCATGGAAAGCACCGTCAGGTTCACATAACGCATCCGCTCGTCGTTCATCAGCACCCGCACCGGGCGGTTTGTCCTCATGGAATAGATGAGGAATCTCTGATAGAGCATGGCCTTTACTCCAGGATAAACGGCGCCAGCGGGAGCCCGTTTTCACCGAAGTACCGGACCTTGGCATAGTCCCGCCAGGCATAACGGACTTTGGTGGGCCTTGCTACCTGCAGGTGGCTGAGTTTGAATACGGTGCCCTGCTGGAGCTCTGTATTCGCCTCATAAAAGACTCCGTCGTCCCCGGCGATTTCAAACAAGGGCTCCGCGTCGCCCGTCTCGATGACCGGCTGATCTGTTACGACATAGAGGCAGCCGTCTTTCAGATATTTGCATGCCGGCACCGGACTTACCGGGGCGTCCATATGGTAGATCGTTTTAAGAGCCGTATAGCAGAGCCGCTCGCCGACGACCTTCTTGTTGGTGGGATGGATGTTGTCGTATTCGCCCTGGTCGATCAGGATCACGAGGTCGGAATTGCGGGTATGCTTGGCGACTGTGTCCTGTGCTTGTCTGAGCTTCGGCCAGTTCCCGGAGTCCGACTTCCCGAGCTCGTTCCACATTGGCAGCTGAATGTTCAGGAAGGGAAGCAATGGATCCTTAAACTGCCGGCGCAGCTGCGTAATAAAGGCCGCGAGCAGGATATCATAGTGCTCCGTGCGGTCCGCGTCCGCCTCGCCCTGGTAGAAAAGGACACCGGTCAAAGAGAGGGGCTCGACCCGGCTGAGCATGGTCATGCTTAAGCCGCAGGGGCGATAGGGAGAACCGGGTCCGTCCGGTGGGAACCAGGGGTAGGGGCCTAAAAGCGCATTCAGTTCCTGGGCCGTGATGCCGGGGTTGCTTTTTTTCAGTTTTTCAGCCTTCCGGTCCCAGGTCTGTGTGCCGTGCTGGAAGATCTTTTCTTCGAGCAGGTACTCCTCCATCGTCTTTTCGCCGACACGCTGGCTGTAATCCCGGAGGTAACGCTGACCTTCGGCGATGCTTTGCATCGTTTCTTCCGTCATCCAGCAGGAGATGGACGATCCACCCCAATAACAATCGACGATCCCGATCGGCACGTTGATCTCCTGCTGCAGCTTCATCGCAAAATAGTAGGCGACGGCGCTCATGTCCCTGCCTTCGCCGGGATGGATCTCCTGCCAATGGGCTTTCCGGTTTTCTTCGTCGGTGTCCGGCCCTTCCACGGCGCAGCGCGGCACGTTATAGTAACGGACGAGGATGTTTTCGTGGGATCGGATATCCGCGGGACCGCCGTCCGCATTCCGCAGCTCGAGCTCCATGTTGCTTTGTCCGCCGGCCAGAAATACGTCGCCGATCGCAATATCACAGGCGAGGGTTTCTGTATGCCCGTCGGTGACCCGCAGGGTGCAATGAACGGCGGCCTCCTGGGGAGGAAGAAGCGCGATAAAGCGGCCATTCCTGGCTTCGACCGTATCGGAAGCCATCAGGCTGCCCGACGCGCTGAGCAGTGTGACCTTGACGGCAGTCCCGTCTGCGGCGCTGCCGAAGATGCGGATCTCCTTGCCGCGGCACAGGACCGCATGATCCGAGAACAGAGAAGACAGTTCAAATGCAGCCATTGTGTTTGCGTTGACCTTTCGATGTTAGAGTAATGATCATAACTGAAGGAATCTGGCGACCATGTCCATGCCGCGCAGAGCGCAGTCCTGAACCGATTCTTTAAGCGCGATGCCCGCTGTGATACCCGCGGTCAGCGCGTCCCCGGCTCCGGTCTGGGGTCTGGATGTGACAGCGTCAGGGGAAAGGTGCCCGTGATCTTTCCGGTCGGCATAATACAGCCCGTCTTTGCCGAGCGAAATAAAGACGTTTTTGACTCCCGCTCTGAGCAGACTGTTCGCGCAGTCTTCGGGCGTCGTGCAGCCGGTCAGCGCCTGGGCCTCAAGCAGATTGGGCTTCAGGGCCGTCAGGCGGGATAGAATGGGCGTGATCCGGGGTGCTTTGACTGTGCTGACAGGATCGCAGATCATGGGGATCTCCGCCTTTTCCGCCAGACGGAGCAGCGTATCTTCCGGCAGGTTCGCATCTAATACGCAGATATCCGCCTGATTGATCCGGTCCATAACTTGATCGAGAAGGTCAGGGATAAAAGCGTCCAGCAAGCGCATATCATTGATCGCGCTCAGCATATCCCCGTCCGTGCCGTGGATAGCCAGATAAACGGAGGAAGGCGCATCGACGGTAAAAGAATGATCGATGCGGATACCGTCGCTCAGGCAGCGCTGCTTCAGCCATTCGCCGTTGCTGTCATTACCAAAGACGGTGTACAGCGACACATCGGCCCCTGTTCGCACTGTCTGGGCGGCGATGTTGTGGCCGACCCCGCCGCAAGAAAAGCTGACGATGCCGATGTTTGAATCCCTCGTTTTGAATTTGCCCGACGGTACCCCGAGAACATCGAGATTGACGCCACCCGCGACCGCGATTTTCAGATTGCTCATAGCAGCAGCGTGCAGTCGCCGAAGGAGAAGAAGCGGTAGCGCTTCTGCACGGCCTCCTGATAAAGGGCGAGGGCTTCATCCCTTCCGATAAAAGCGCTCACAAGCATCAGGAGCGTGCTCTCCGGCAGGTGAAAATTGGTCAGCAGCACGTCCGTCGCCTTAAATCTGACGCCGGGCTTGATAAAAATGCTCGTGGTGCCGGAGCCGGCGTGCACGACCCCCTGATCATCCGCCACTGTCTCCAGCGTGCGGACGCTGGTCGTGCCGATGCACACGATCCTGCCGCCGTTTTTACGCGCCTTATTGATGCGCTCCGCCGCTTCCTCAGTGACCATATAATACTCTTCGTGCATCAGATGGTCTTCCACATTTTCCGCCTTGACGGGACGGAAAGTACCGAGCCCCACATGGAGGAGGATCGGGACGATATCGATGCCCATTTCGCGGATCTTGTTGAGAAGTTCCGGCGTAAAATGCAGGCCTGCGGTCGGCGCCGCCGCGCTGCCTTCCTGCTTCGCGTATACCGTCTGATATTGCTCAGGGTCTTCAAGACGCTGGTGGATATAAGGGGGCAGAGGCATCTGGCCGAGCTCATCGAGGACGGCTTCAAACACGCCTTCATAGGTGAAATGGACGATCCTGCCGCCCGCGGAGGTGGTTTCGCCGATCGTCGCGCGCAGCTTCCCGTCGCCGAAGCTCACGGTGACGCCCTGCTTTAACCGGCGTCCCGGTTTGACCAGGGCTTCCCAGCTGTCCTTTTCAATGCGCTTGAGTAGCAGGACTTCCACCGGTATGCCGGACTCATCCTTGACGCCGATCAGGCGGGCGGGGATGACGCGGGTCTCGTTGACGACCAGTATATCATTCGGTTTCAGAAAGGAAGGAAAATCGCGGAAGATGCGGTCCTCGGTTTTGCCTGTGGAACGGTCATAAACGAGCATTCTCGCGCTGTCCCGGGGCTGAGCCGGTGTCTGGGCGATCAGTTCAGGGGGAAGATCATAATAGAAATCAGAAGTTTTCATTTCGTATGTCCTGTCAGAATAATGAGGTTTGCTGGTTCTGCACGTCCGGGCGGTTTTCCGGATAAGTGCGGCCCAGATGCGCGTAAGCCGCCGGAGTCAGCACCCTGCCGCGGGTCGTGCGCATGATGAAGCCCAGCTGGAGCAGATAAGGCTCATATACGTCTTCGATCGTCCCGGCGTCTTCGCCTGTGGATGCGGCCAGCGTATCCAGACCCACGGGACCGCCGCTGAACTTATCCATCATGGTGGTCAAAACGTTGCGGTCGACCCGGTCAAGCCCCAGCTCGTCGACATTCAGCTGATTCAAAGCCTCCTGAGCGATGGCCAGGTTAATGTTCCCATTGCCCTTTACCTGGGCAAAGTCCCGGACGCGCTTGAGCATCCGGTTCGCGATACGCGGGGTTCCGCGGCTGCGGCTGGCGATCTCATAAAGGCCGTCTCTGTCGCACTCCACATTCAGGATCTTGGCGGAACGGGCGACGATGGCTGCCAGCTCATCCGTATTATACATTTCCAGGCGGAAAGTGATCCCGAAGCGGTCACGCAGAGGAGCGGACAGCATGCCCGCGCGGGTGGTCGCGCCGATCAGGGTGAATTTAGGCAAGTCGAGCCTCAGGGACCGCGCGGTGGGGCCCTTGCCGATCATGATGTCCAGGGCATAGTCTTCCATGGCCGAGTAGAGAACTTCCTCCACAGCGCGGGAAAGACGGTGGATCTCGTCGATAAACAGGATATCGCCCTGGCTCAGGTTGGTCAGGATCGAAGCCAGGTCGCCCGGCCTGTCGATGGCCGGACCGCTGGTGATGCGGATATTCTGTCCCATTTCAGCGGCCACGATACACGCCAGGGTCGTTTTGCCAAGGCCTGGCGGGCCGTACAGAAGGATGTGATCCAAAGCGTCATGACGGCCCAGTGCCGCCTCGATATAGACGCTCAGGTTATGCTTGATCTGTTCCTGGCCCACGTAATCCTTTAATTGTTTTGGGCGCAGCGTGCCTTCCGTATCTCCATCCTCGGAGCGCACAGACGCGGACATCAAACGGTCAAATTCACTCATTCATTTCACCTCCCGGAGCTCATGCCGCGCAGCGCAAGCATGATCAGCTGCGCGGAGTCTTCACTCTGCCCGGACACCTCCCGCACGGCGCGCGCGGCTTCCTGCGCTGTGTAGCCGAGGGAGATCAGGCCCTGAACCGCCTCATTCACGGCATCTGTGGCGACGGGCGCTGATGTCGTTGCGATGCCGCTCAGCTGCATACTGCTGATATCGGCTTCCGTGACCTTTTCCTTCAGCTCGAGCGCGATGCGCTGGGCGGTCTTTTTCCCGATGCCCTGGGCGCGGGATAGGGCGGTGGTGTCGCCTGACATGATAGCCAGGGTCAGGTCACGCAGGGACATGCTGCTCAGGATCTGAACAGCGGTCTTGGGCCCGATGCCGCTCACCGAAGTCAGCCGCTCAAACATGTGCTTTTCTTCCAGAGAAGAAAAACCATACAGCTCCATCAGATCCTCCTTGACATTGAGGACCGTATAGAGCCGCGCCTTATCTCCCAAGGGCGGCAGCGATGACAGCGTATTCATGCTGCAGTTGAGCTCGAAGCCGACGCCCTGCACATCCAGGACGACTTCGTTCTGACCCTTGGAATCGATTTTACCTTCCAGATACGCAAACATCATTCTTTTCCTTTTACTTCATTAAGAACTGTGACTTCATGTGGCCCGAGTTGAAATGGGTCAGGGCGGCTGCGACGGCGTCCGCGGCGTCGTCCGGACGGATGATGTCCGGCAGCTTCAGCATCAGCTTGACCATCTGCTGCACCTGGTGCTTGTCCGCCAGACCATAGCTGGTCACTGCCTGCTTGATCTGCATGGGAGTGTACTCATAGATCTGATCGGTATAGGCGGCGCAGGCACAGAGGGCACTGCCTCTCGCCGCGCCGACGTTCAGCGCTGTGGTGACGTTTCTTGCAAAGAACAGTTCTTCAAACGCAATATCATCGGGCTTGTAAAGGGCCAGGAGATTGCGGACGTCATCATTGATCTTCTTCAGCCTTTCGAACATCCTCATGTTGGGGGTCGTGATGACCGCGCCCGCCTTCACAAGTACGGGCTTATGATCAATGATGTCGATGATCCCATAGCCCATCGTCGCCAGGCCCGGATCAATGCCGAGAATTCGCAAGTTTATCCTCCGTTTTACGGTCTGTAGATCAGTAATGAAGACGGCACCACTTCGATATCGGCATGATCCATCGTAATGATCTCGCCGTCAATGTTGACACGGATGCTGGGAGCTTTAAGAGAGACTTTGCGCGCCAGCTGGTGGGTGGTCTCGGGGAAGGATTCGATCTTGCCCTGCAATAAGCCGGGTAAGACGCTCAGCATCCTCGGTTTGGTCATCCCGCGGACCACAAGCACGTCCAATAATCCATCATCGGGGATCGCGCTGGGCGCGATAGGGATGCCTCCGCCAATAAAGCGTCCGTTGCCGACCGCCAGGACCAGGATATCCCGTTCCCGGGGTTCTTCATCATCAACGGACAGGGAAACGTGGATGTCTTTGAAGTGAAAGATCGTCTGGAGCACGCCGTACAGATAGGGCAGAATGCCTTTGACCATCTTCTTGGCTTTCTCGGCGTAGTCAAGCACCATCACGTCAAAGCCGCAGCCGCATTCGTTCAGGAACAGCCGGTCGTTGATCCGGACCGTGTCCACAGGTTTCGGCGTTCCCTCCAGGATCAGTCTCAGGGCCTGTTCGGTATCCACGGGAACGCGGATCGTCTTGATAAAGTCGTTGCCGGTACCGGCGGGGAGGATGCCGAGGGCTGTATTCGTGCCCGCGACACTCTGGATCACCTCATGCAGGGTCCCGTCGCCGCCGATCGCAATGACCGTTTCAGCTCCGTCTTTCACGGCCTGTGCGGCCAGTTCAACGGCGTGCTTGGGGCCTTGGGTCTCGTGAAAAGCGGCTGCGATCTCATGATCCCTGAAATACGCCACCGTCTTTTGAAGTACAGTCTTTCCTTCGCCGTTGCCGGACTTGGGATTGCAGATCACGTGTATGTTCATGGTTCATTTCCTTCTCAGGGGTGCTCAAAATTCTCCGGTTCAAAGTACAGGTAGGGAGCAATCCTGGCCAAGGTCTTTTTCCCGATACCCGGCACACACATCAGGTCCTCAGGGTAATGGAAGAGGCCGTTATGTTCCCGCTCCTCAATGATCCTCTGGGCGATGACCGGGCCGATGCCGGGCAGTGTGCGCAGCTCGTCGGCTGATGCATGGTTGATGCTGATCAGGGGAGCGTCCGGGATCGAACGCGTGACCGCAGAAGCGTCTGCGTCCTCAACAGCGATCAACGCTGAGCTGTGATCGATCGAATAAACATCTGCTTTGCGCTGGGATGCGATCACTGTATCTGTGACGAGGAACAGCGCTGTGCCCAGCAGTACGATAAGGCTGACAGTCAGACCGACGACGCGCAGGGGTTCCCAGCGGAATCCCAAGCGCTTGAGCCATTGTATGAGTTTGTGATACGCTGCCGAGATCCAGGGCTCGAAATACCTGTCCAGCATTTCCGAACAGGCCTCAAAGTCACGCTGCAGTTTGTCTGCCTCGAATCTCTCGGCGGCTGTCAGCTCTGTCTTCATTACTGGATCGAACGGCGGACGCTCTGTCCCTGGGCGGTGTCCTCCACAATATATCCCCGCTGCTGAAGCTGGGCGCGCAGCTCGTCGGACTGTTTCCAATCCTTATTCTTGCGCGCCTCGGCGCGGGCGTCCACTAAGGCCTGGATGTCGTCGGGGAGCTTGATCTCCGCCTTCTGCATCAGGAGGCCGAGGACATCCGTGATGGAGGTCAGGGTCTCATAAGCTTTGATGATCACGGAAAGGGCGGAATCGGCATTGAGGGACAGATTTATGTCCTGGATCAGGCTGAACAGCACACCCAGCGCATCCGCTGTGTTCAGGTCGTCGTCCATCGCGGCGACGAAGCGGTCAGTATATTCAGGCAGCCGCGCGGAGAATTCCGCATCCTTTTCAGTCGGCGCATGGTCTTGTGCATGACCTTGCAGGAATAAGAGCTGGTCCCGGGCGTTGTATAGGCGCACCAGGGAAGCGTGGGCCTGGGAGATCATGTCCCGGCTGAAATTCAGCGGGCTGCGGTAGTGCGCGCTCAGCATGAAGAAGCGCACGTCTTCGGGGGAGTACTCCTTCAGGATATCGCGGACCGTGAAGAAGTTGCCGGCAGATTTGGACATCTTCTCGTTGTCGATATTGATAAAGCCGTTGTGCAGCCAGTAATGGGCGAGGGGCTTGCCGGTAGCGCCTTCCGCCTGCGCGACCTCGTTTTCATGATGGGGGAAGAGCAGGTCTTTTCCGCCGCCGTGGATATCGAAGGTCTCGCCGAGGTACTTCATGCTCATCGCGGAGCATTCGATGTGCCAGCCGGGACGGCCCTGGCCCCAGGGGCTGTTCCAGGAGGGCTCGCCGGGCTTGGCGGCCTTCCACAGGGCAAAGTCAGCCGGGTGCTTCTTGTCAGTGTCCACGTCGATGCGCGCGCCAGCTTCGAGGTCATCCAAATTCTGTCCGGAAAGCTTGCCGTAGCCCGGATAGGCCTTGGTATCAAAGTATACGTCGCCATTGACGCAATAGGTGAGGCCGTTCTTTTCGAGGCGCTTGATCAGCTTGATGATATCGCCGATGTGCTCGGTGGCCCGGGGATGAACTGTGGCCGGACGGATGCCCAGCGCTGATGCGTCTTTGTAGTATTCTTCAATGAAGCGGTCGCCGAGCTCCTTGACGGTGATGTTTTCCTGGTTCGCGCGGCGGATCATCTTATCGTCGATATCCGTGAAATTCTGCACAAAGGTCACCTTGAAGCCGCGGAATTCCAGGTAACGGCGCAGGACATCGAATACGATGAACGGACGGGCGTTGCCGATGTGGAAATAGTCATAGACCGTCGGTCCGCAGGCATACATGCGGATCTCGCCCTCGTGCACCGGTACGAGCTCTTCTTTTTTTCGGGTTGCGCTGTTGAATAACTTCATCGATCGTTTCCTCCGTGTGTTTCTTTATGCTTTGCTGTCGTATCAATGTTTTCACGCAGATTGTCCAGTTCTTTCTGGAGCGAGGTGATCCTGTCGAGCACGGGATCGGGCAGGTTGCCGTGCTCCAGGTCGATATCCGGCACCTGGCCATACCTGCGGACCACCCGGCCCGGATTGCCGACCACGGTACAGTGGCTCGGCACGTCCTTCAGGACCACCGCGCCCGCGCCGATCTTCACATGGTCGCCAATCGTGATGGGCCCCAGCACCTTGGCGCCCGCGCCGATCGTGACATGATTGCCGATGGTCGGATGGCGCTTGCCAGTATCCTTGCCGGTACCGCCCAGGGTCACGCCCTGGTAAAGCGTCACGTCGTCCCCGATGATGGCGGTCTCACCGATCACAACGCCGCTGCCGTGGTCGATGAACAGGCGTTTGCCGATCTGAGCGCCGGGGTGGATCTCTATGCCGGTCTTCCTGCGGGTGCGCTGGGAAAGGAGGCGGGCATAAAGATAATGTCCATGCTTGTAGGCTTTATGCGCCCTTCTGTGGCGCAGGATGGCGCGGAAGCCCGGGTAGCAAAGCAGGACTTCCAAGCGCCTGTGAACAGCCGGGTCACGGCTGAGTACGGTATTGATCTCTTCTCTCAGCTGGTCAAACACGGGCTTACTGGATATCTCCTTCCTGGGTTCCGCTGTAGAGCGGGTCTGCAAGACGGATGTCCTGCTCCTGAGCGTTCATGTAAGGCGGTTTCTTTTCCGCGCGGTAGTAGCTGCCGTTTTTTCTGAGCTCCCAGGCCTTCATATTGTCTTCTAACTCAAAGCGGAGCTCCTGCTGGATGCGGGCGCTGATCTCAAGGTCCTCGATCGGGAACATCAGTTCGACGCGCTTGTCCAGGTTGCGGGTCATCAGGTCGGCGCTGGAGAGATAGACCACGGGCTCGCCCCGATGGGTGAAGCAGTATACGCGGGCATGCTCCAGGAAACGGCCGACGATGGAACGGACATGGATGTTGGGGTGGCCTTTCAGGTCCAGACAACAGGGGCCGCGCACGATCAGGGTAATGGGAACGCCCTTATCAGCCGTCCTGTAGATCGCGTTGATCATCTTCTTGTCCGTCAGGCCGTTGGCTTTCATGATGATGCCGCAGGGCTCTTCGTCCTCAGCGGCCTTGACCTCGTCGTGCATGAGGTCGAACAGCCGGTCGCGGATATCGTCCGGGGAGGCCACCAGTTTGTTCATGGGCTGCGCGTCTCCGAAGCCGGTCACATTGTTGAAGAAGGCGCTGGCGTCCAGTCCGATGACCGGATCAGCTGTCAACAGCGCCATATCCGTGTACAGCCGGGCGGTCACGTCATTATAGTTGCCGGTGCCCAGGTGCACATAGCGGGAGAGTGTGCCGCCCTCGCGGCGGATGATCAGGGTGATCTTGGAATGACACTTGTAGTTCGGCACGCCGTAGATCACGTGACAGCCGGCCTTTTCGAGGGTCGTACACCAGTTGATGTTGTTCTCTTCGTCAAAGCGGGCGCGCACCTCGATCAGCACGGTGACCTGCTTGCCGTTGCGCGCCGCGCGCTCCAGGGCGGCGACCACCGGGCTCTTGCCGCTCACGCGGTACAGGGTCTGCTTGATGGCCAGCACGTCCGGATCTTCCGCGGCGGTGTCCAGCAGCTTCAAAACCGGCTCGAAAGAATCATAGGGATGATGCAGGAAGATATTCTGCTTTTCCTTGATGACCTCGAAAATGCTCTTGTCTTCCTTGAAGCACTCGTCAACGCGGGGCTGATAGGGCGGGAACCGGAGATCATCGAAGCCTTCGAGCCCCGAGATCTGTTTCATGAAGAAGTTCAGGTTGATCGGGCCGGGGATGTAGAAGATCGCCCTCGCGTTCACTCCCAGGTACTTCTTGAGCTGCAATAGCAGCCGGTTGTCGAACTTTTCAGGGATTTCGAGACGCACGATACGGCCGAACTTCCTGCGCTTCAGGTTTTTGCGCATTTCAATGATCAGAGCCTGGGCGTTAGAGTCATTGTAGTAGAAATCCTGATTCCTGGTGATCCGGAACGGCTGGCAGATCACGGGACGGCAGCCGAACACCTTCTGGGCGTTGGCAATGATCAGGTCTTCCAGCAGTATCCCGCGGAAACGCCCATCCCCTTCCGGCAGCGCGATCACGCTGTCCAGGTTCTGGGGCACCGGCAGCAGGGCGAACCGGAGCGGCTGTCCGGCGTTGCGGGGCGGCAGAAGGGCCGCCAGGTGCAGACAGCGCGGCGCCAGCAGGGGAAAGGGCCTGCGCGGATCGATGGCATAGGGGGTCAGGAGAGGAGCCACCTCTTTGTTAAAGTACTCCTCCGCCCAGTCGCTCTGGGCATTGTCCAGTTCCTTCGTTTTCAGCAGATAGATACCCGCCGCCCGAAGATGGGGGGTGTATATCTGATTATAGATCTCGTACTGGCGCGCCACCTGTTTCCTGACCGCCATGTGGATGCGCGTCAGCTGCTCGTTGGGCGTCATCCCGGCGATATCCCGGTCCTTGCTTCCGGCTGTCAGATCGCGCTCCAGAGAACCGACGCGGACCATGAAAAACTCGTCCAGGTTGCTTTCACAGATGGAAAGGAACTTCCCCTGCTCCAGCAGCGGGTTGTCAGGGTTTACGGCCTCTTCCAGCACGCGGCGGTTGAAGCGGATCCAGCTGAGCTCTCGGTTGAAATAATGCTTCTTCATTGCAAAAAGCCGTCCTTATTGTGAAACCAGTTTTGATGTGAGGGTCAACAGGGTGACGGTGGGAGAATTGAAAAAACGCCAGGAGAAGGGGGAATAGACAGAGGCGGATCCCAAACCGGGACTGATGTGCTGGGTGATGCCGCGGGAGGTGACCAATCCGCTCAGCCCCTTGCTGCCGGGAAACCATCTGCTTTCAGGATAGAGGCCCAGTTCTTCCGGCACATATACCGGCCCGAGACCCGGAATGCAGCACTGTCCTGCATTGTAATGCCCGGCAAGGACCAGGGAGACCGGGGTCGCATTGTTCCTCAAGTCACTGCCTTCCCGATACAAAAGATCGCTGATGTTGTCGGCGGTAAACGGGGCGTGAGTGATACAGATCTTAATGTCGCCGCTCTTCATAGTCGCCAGGGCTTCGGAGGTCCTGGAGAGGCGCTCAAGCAAGTAATTGAGCGCTCGCTTTTCGGCAGCGGTGTCCTCTGTCTCGGGCACTTTCTCCAGCAGATCGAGATTGTAGCGTATGCTGTGCTCCGTTAAGGTGACATCCGTTGTATACACGCTTTCAGGACACAACCAGACCGTCGATTTGCCGACCGTCAGCGGGTACGGCGCGTCCAGGAAGATCGCTCCGCGCTTTTCAGCCGCCATCACATACTCCGCTTTGACCTGGTTGTTCAGGCGGGCCTTTGATTGGATAGGCGACGGGTCTTCATCGCCCGCGATCAGAAACACCGGCACTTTTCCGCCGATGATGTTCAGGATACCGGTGAGGCCGTCAAAATTGCCGTCCGTTCCGGTCATATCCCCAGACAGGACCACGATATCATAACGCAGATTCTTGATCGCCGCGCTGATGCCCTCCTGTCCTTCGCCAAATTCTGCTCCATGCAGATCGGACAGGTGAAGGATACGGAAGCCCTGCAGGGAAGACGGCAGCTGTGGGATCGTGACTGACAGCTGAGAAGTCTGTACCTGTCTGTTGATAAAGGCGTTCACAAGAACGGTGCTGACAGAGAAAATGAAAACGATGAGCAGGATGATGATCAGGCCTCTGAAGCTGTGATGTTTTTTAACGTAAAAGATAGGATCCTCATTTCGGTATCCCATGCACTCCTCCGTTCAAATGCATAATAAACCAACCGTTGGAAAACGGCGAAACCTATTATAAACGAAAAAAGCTTTCCTTTCAATGATAATTTCAGCATGAGCCGGGTATTTTTTTGTTGATACAGGGCATTTGCGCGTTGGTTTGCAAGACGGCTCCAATGATCGGCTGACCCGTTTTTGCTCCGATAATTCTCTTAACATTTTTGCAATACAAGTGTATACTTTTATTTACAAAAATGTAATAACATTAGCAATGTTCAGATTGTCCAAGTCAAACCAAAGTGTTATAATGTCAAAAACAAGGCGCGAGGGGGTGTTCGTCAAGATCGGTTGTTGAAGGAACAGCAGCTTCTCGGCATAAATTTTGGAATCATATGCCAAAAAAGTGCCCAAAATCTGGTTGAAAATTGACCGGATGAATGGTATAATACCCACAAATAACCAAGAAGGAGTGCATTCTGCTGCCATGTATGACGTATGTATTATCGGCTGCGGTGTAATCGGCGCAGCAACGGCTTTCGAACTGTCCAAGTACCAGGCGGACGTGCTGGTGCTGGAAAAAGAGAACGATGTCGCGATGGGCGCCTCCCGTGCCAACAGCGCGATCATCCACGCGGGCTATGACCCCAAACCCGGCACCCTCATGGCGAGACTGAACGTAGAAGGCAACGCCATGGCCGAACAGCTCTGCAAAGACCTGAGCGTGCCCTTCAGCCGCATCGGCTCTCTGGTCCTCGCCTTTACGGAAGAGGAAGAAGCCACGGTCAAGATGCTCTATGAACGCGGCGTCCAGAACGGCGTTCCGGGCCTGAAGATCATCAATGCCGACGAGATCCATGAAATGGAGCCCGAAGTCAGCAAGGATGTCCGGTCCGCGCTGTACGCGCCCAGCGCGGGTATCATTACCCCCTGGGATTACACCCTCGCTTTTGCCGAGACCGCGGTGCGCAACGGCGTGAAGGTGACCCTCAACGCCCGCGTCACCAACATCGAAAAATTGCCGGAAGGCGGCTACCGTCTGACGACTCCCCAGGGAGTTTTCGAGGCGAAATATGTGATCAACGCCGCCGGCGTCCACAGCGGCGAGATCCACGAAATGGTCGCGGAAAAGACCTTCACGGTCTGCCCGAACCGCGGCGAGTATTACGTCATGGATAAGTCAGAATGCTTCAGAGCTCACCACGTCCTGTTCCAGTGCCCGAACAAAGACGGCAAGGGCGTCCTGGTCACCCCGACCATGGATCATAACCTGCTGGTCGGCCCCAACGCCGAGGGCGTCGAGGACGGTGACCGCGTCAACAACACCGCTGCCGGTATGGCCTTCGTTCGCGAAAAGGCGTACAAGACGATGCAGACCATCAATTACCGCAACGCGATCCGCAATTTCGCCGGTATCCGCGCGAACACGGATAAGGATGAGTTCCAGATCGGCATCGCCGCTGAGAACTTCATCGACCTCGCGGGCATCAAATCTCCCGGTCTGTCCTCCGCTCCCGCCATCGCGCTGGAAGCGGTAAAGCTGCTCAGCCAGTGCGGCTTCAATCCTGAAAAGAAAGCGAACCCCATCACCACGCGCGAAAAGAAGCGCTTCCGCTTCATGAACGACGAAGAACGCCGCGAGGCGATCAAGGAGAATCCCGCGTATGGCCGCGTCATCTGCCGCTGCGAGACAGTGACGGAAGGCGAGATCCTGGACGCTATCCACAGCCCGATCCCTCCGTGCAGCGTAGACGGCATCAAGCGCCGCGCCGGCACGGGCATGGGCCGCTGCCAGGGTGGTTTCTGCGGACCGCGTGTGGTTGATATCCTGGCTCGTGAGCTGCATCTCGACCCGATGACGATCACGCAGGATGGCGCAGGCAGTCAGCTCTTGCTGGCTGAAACTAAGCAGGAGGTGAGCGCAAAATGACTTATGATCTGATCGTAGTCGGCGGCGGCCCCGCCGGTCTTGCTGCCGCTTGCAGCGCGTGGGAAAAGGGACTCAAGCATATCCTGATCGTCGAGCGCGACAAAGAGCTCGGCGGTATTCTGAACCAGTGCATCCACAACGGCTTTGGCCTTCACCGCTTCAAGGAAGAGCTGACAGGCCCCGAGTACGCGGGACGCTTCATCAAAATGCTCAATGATACCGGCGTCGAAGTGATGCTGGATACCATGGTGCTCGAGATCAACGCGCAGCATCAGGTGCATGTGATCTCCGCCGCCAAGGGCTATGAAGTGCTGGAAGCCAAATCCATCATCCTGGCCATGGGCTGCCGTGAGCGCACCCGCGGCGCCATCGGCATCCCCGGTGACCGTCCTGCCGGCGTCTTTACCGCAGGCAGCGCACAGCGCTATCTGAACATGGAAGGCTATATGGTCGGCAAGCGCGTCGTGATCCTGGGCTCCGGCGATATCGGCCTCATTATGGCCCGCCGTATGACCCTGGAAGGCGCCAAGGTCCTGGCCTGCGTTGAGTTGATGCCTTATTCCGGCGGCCTGATGCGCAACATCGTGCAGTGCCTGGAAGACTGGGGCATCCCGCTGTACCTCTCCCACACCATTACGGACATCGTTGCGACCAACGGCCGCGTCAGCCATGTGACGGTGCATAAGTTGGATGACAAGCGCCAGCCCATCCCCGGCACCAACCTCGAGTTCGACTGCGACACCGTGCTGCTTTCCGTCGGCCTGATCCCGGAGAACGAGCTGACCCGCGCGGCGGGCATCGCCATGGATCCCAGGACCAACGGCGCGATCGTTTACGAGAATATGGAAACGAGCGTCCCCGGCATCTTTGCCTGCGGCAACGTTGTTCACGTTCATGACCTTGTGGACTATGTATCCGCCGAGAGCGAGCGCGCAGGCGCGGCTGCGGCTGCCTATGTGCTCAATGGCGTACAGCAGGGCAACGCGATCACCATCGTCAACGGCGCTGATGTCGGCTATACCGTACCGCAGAAGATCCGCGTTGACAACGTGCCCAAGGCGGCGGATATATTCTTCCGCGTCCGCAGGGTCTTCAAGGACAGCGTGATCGAGATCAAGGACGGCGACAGGCTTGTGATCAGCTATAAGCGCGAGCATATGGCGCCCGGCGAAATGGAGCATATCATCCTGCCGAGAAAGCTGCTTGATACAGTGACCGGCAATGAGATCACAGTATCTGCAAGGGAGGCGTGACTGTTATGAAAGAACTGGTTTGCATCGTATGCCCGAAGGGCTGCCGCCTGCATGTGGATGAAGAAAACGACTACGCGGTCACCGGCAACTCCTGCCCCCGCGGCGCGGTTTACGGCCATAACGAGATCAAAAACCCGACACGTGTTCTGACCTCCACCGTTCGTCTCGAAGGCGGCCTGTATCCTCGCTGCCCGGTCAAGACGGATAAGGCGGTCCCCAAGAAGCTGCTGATGGACATCATGCAGGAACTGAATCATGTTTCCCTGCACGCTCCGGTCGAGGCTGGCCAGGTCGTTCTGGCGAACATCTGCGGCACAGACGCGAACGTGGTCGTGACGAAGAATCTCTGAGGTTTATATGGATTTCAAAGAGACGCTCAGGGAAAAGAAGCTGTACCTGCTGGATATGGACGGCACCCTTTACCTGGATGACGATCTGTTCCCGCACTGTATAGATTTTCTGGACGCTATCCGTCACAACGGCGGACAGTATCTTTACCTGACGAACAATTCCTCGAAATCCGTCGACAAATATGTGGAAAAACTCAACAGGCTCGGCATACCCGCCGAGCCTGACGAGTTTTTCACCTCGACGGATGCCGCATGCGTGTATCTTGCGCAGAACTATCACGGAAACAAGCTGTACGCTTTGGGCACTGCCTCCTTCAGACAGCAGCTCAGCAAAGCCGGATTTCCCATTACCGATCATCTGGAGGACGGGATCGACGGCATCATCATGGGCTTTGATACAGAGCTCACCTTCCAGAAACTGGATGACGCGTGCCGCCTGCTGACGACCAAACCGGAGATCATGTATGTGGCCACCAATCCGGACTGGGTCTGTCCGACCTCTTACGGTTATGTCCCGGACTGCGGTTCTGTGAGCCAGATGATATTTAACGCCACCAAGCGCAAGCCCTATTTCATCGGCAAGCCTGAACCCGCCATCGCGCAGCTGGCGATGGCAAAGGTGGGCCGCAAAGCGGATGAAACAGTGTTAGTGGGCGACCGTATCTACACGGATATCGCCTGCGGCGTGAATGCCGGTATCACGACAGTCCTCGTCTTCAGCGGGGAAACGACCCGCGAGGTCTGGGAAGCCAGTGAGGTAAAGCCCACATTCACCTGCCAGAGCATTACTGACATCTGGGAAGCGATCCGGTGATCATTCTGACACATACTTCCATAGCGCCGATCCAACGGCGCTTTTTATGTCCATAAAAGACCGGATTTCATTATTTTTTTCTTGTGCTTTTCTGGAAATCTGTTATAATTGTAACAAACTTAATACTGGAAAGGAGTTAATGCACATGGGCTATCGTGAAGAATACGAAAAATGGTTGAGCATGTTCAAGGATGACGCAGCGACCGTAGAGGAGCTGGAAAGCATCCGCGGCAACGAAAAGGAGATCGAAGACCGGTTCTATACAGAACTGTCTTTCGGCACTGCGGGCATGCGCGGCGTCATCGGCATGGGCATGAACAGGATGAATATCTACAATGTCCAGCGCGCCACGAAAGGTCTTGCGCTGTATCTGAAGGCTGAGGGCATTTCCGAGCGCGGAGTCGCCATCGCCTACGACAGCCGCCACTTCAGCGATGTGTTCGCCAAGGCTGCCGCCCTGACGCTGGCCGCCAACGACGTAAAGGCGTATCTTTTCGATGCCCTGCGCCCCGTTCCCGTGCTTTCCTACGCGGTGCGCCACCTGAATGCCGCCGCTGGCATCGTCATCACCGCCAGCCATAACCCGCCGCAGTACAACGGCTACAAAGTCTATGCCGAAGACGGCGCCCAGCTCGGGCCCGAAGCCGCCACGGCTGTGACCAACTATATCCGCTCCCTGACCTATCCCGAGTGCCAGCCCATGGACGAAGCGGAAGCGCTCGAAAAGGGCCTGCTCAAGATCATCGGCAACGCCGAAGTCGACGATGATTACATTGCGATGATCAAGCAACTCTCCCTTAGGCCCGAACTGCTAAAGAAGGAAGGCCCCAACCTCCGCATCGTCTATACGCCGCTGCACGGCTCCGGCAATGTCCCGGTCAGAAGGATGCTCAAGGAACTGGGCGTGAGCCACGTGACCGTTGTCAAGGAACAGGAAATGCCCGATGGCTCATTCCCGACCGTTACCGCTCCCAACCCCGAAGATCCGGCCGCTTTCAAGCTGGCGATCCCGCTGGCGGACGAAGTGGGCGCGACCGTGGTATTCGGCACTGACCCGGACTGCGACCGCATGGGCGTGGCTGTACGCGACCAGCAGGGCGTGTTCCATACCCTGACCGGCAACCAGATCGGCTGCCTGCTGCTCCATCATGTGCTGGAAAGCCGCAAGCTGAACGGCACGCTGCCGAAGAACGGCGCTGCAGTCAAATCCATCGTGTCCACGGAAATGGCCCGCGCCATCGCTGCCGATTACGGTGTGACCTTCTTCGACGTGCTGACGGGCTTCAAGTTTATCGGTGAAAAGATCCAGCAGTTCAGCGAGACAGGTGAATACACTTTCCTGTTCGGCTTTGAAGAGAGCTTCGGCTATCTTTCCGGCACGTCCGTTCGCGACAAGGATGGCGTCAACGCGTCCCTGCTGCTGACCGAAGCGGCCTGCACGGCCATGTCCAACCATACCACCCTGTATGACGAGCTGCAGGAGCTGTACAAGAAATATGGCTACTACACGGAAAAGGTCATTTCCGTCACGCTGCCCGGCAAAGACGGCGTCGCGAAGATGAAGGGCATCATGTCCGGTCTTCGCGAGCATGCGCCCGCTGAGCTGGCCGGCCTCAAGGTGATCGCTGTCCGCGATTATCTGAAGGGCGAACGCACGGCCGCCGATGGCGTGACCAAGCTCACGACCCCGCCTTCCGACGTGCTCTATTTCGAGCTCGAGGACAACAACTGGGTCTGCATCCGTCCCAGCGGCACTGAGCCCAAGATCAAGCTCTATGTCAACACCAAGGCTGCCACGGCTGAAGCTTCCGCGGAACTCAACAAGAAGCTGGCTGAAAGCTCCCAGGCGCTGATGGCGTAATAATCCCAAAAGCTCAAGCACCTCCTGTCGTTTCGGCAGGAGGTGTTTTCATGCTGATTAAGTTTTGACAGGATGTTTCAGGTATTCCAGAAACGCCTGTACTGAGCGCTCCGGCAGCGGCAGGGTCACTTCCGCTTCCAGGATATCTCCCAGATAATGCGCATCCGAGGAGTGGAGCACGACACGTCCTGCTTGTGCTGAATGAGAGCAGGGGAGGGCGCGCCAGACTTCTACCGCGGTGAACTCGATATCCTCCGGGAAAAAGCCGAGGTTGGAAAACAGACCATGGGCCCCTCGATTGATATGCGCCGGAACGGGAACGCCGTTAAACTCGCGCACGGCCTGGGCCGCAGCCTTCAGAGACAGGTCACTGGCGCCCATCAGGAGCGTGTCTTCTTCTCTTAAGATCTCGCCGTCTTCGTTCATGACCCACTGGTGGCCAAAGTAATCGGGCTTGTTCTTCAGCTTGGGCATATGTGGCTTCAGGAAATCGCCGAAGGCGAGCGCCGTGTCTACATCCGGGAAATATCCGAGCATGTGCACTTCTTCGCGCGTGGTGATCTCCATGCCCGGGATCAGCAGCAGGCCATAATAATCCGCCGCGGTCTGAATGTATGGCAGATTTAAAGCTGCGTTATGGTCCGTGACCGCGATGATCTCCAGCCCCTTCAGCTTTGCCATCGCGCAGATATCGGCGGGGGTCATATCATTATCGGCGCAAGGGGAGAGGCAGGAATGAATATGAAGATCAGAATAGAATCCGGTGGCCATAGCGGCGATGCTCAAGCCTGGGCAGGGATACCCTGGGCGTAAATGCGGCCGCAGATCTCATAGGCCGTGAGCGGGGATTTTAAGACCGTCATGCCCTCTGAACGCGCCTTGTTGAGACTCTCTTCTTCCATTTCGATGTTTTCGGGCAGGATCACGCAGGCCATTTCGCTCAAGACCGCCACGGCGATCACGTTCAGGTGAGTCTGCACGGTGACCCAGGCCATGCCGGGCGCGCCGTGGGCCATGACCCAGCTCAACAGATCACAGGTATAACCGCACTCGATTTCCTTATCCTCGCCGCTGTCCGCTAAAACGGTGGCGTCGATCAGCGGGATCAATTCACTCAGTTTCATGTCTCAAATACTCCTTATTCTCTCTTGGTTTGCGCCAGCTCGACCATCTGCTGCGCCATGGTGCGTATCCGCTCTTTCAGGATGTGGATGCAGTCCAGTTCACCGCAATAGCCTCGCACAATGTCCTCCGCAAATGTGCGGCAGGTCGGCGATCCGCAGGAGCCGCAGTCATACCCGGGCAGGCGGTCGAGGATCTCGTTCATGTGGTCCATCTTCTGGATAGCCACCGCAATATTCTCGTCCAGCTGCATAGCGCTGTTGGGTTCGATCTCCTGATCCGTATAGAGCGGATAGCGCTGCATCAGGCTGCGGGACACGCGATCAGCAGGATCGGACTTGGGCATCGCGTCCACCAGCTTTCTGAGGCTGGTTTTGGCCACATAGTTGTTTTCGAACATCAGCGGCCCGCCGACGCAGCCGCCCATACAGGCGTTGCCTTCAAAGTAGACCAGATCGCTGAGTTTATCGTTTTCGATCTCTTCCAGTACTCTCGACACATTCTGGATCCCGTCCACGCAGAGACTGTTGCCCGGGCATACCGCCATGGCTTCACCGCTCGAGGTCCCCCAGCCGACGCCCAAGGGAGTCGTATCGTTGTCCGGTTCTTCCATCATCTGTTCGTTGACGTAGGATCTGAGCTTGCCATAGATATCCAGGATGGAGATCGCTCCGGCAAACGCGGAAGTCTTGTGACCGATCGGATTGTGGATCGCGGTCATCTTTGCCGGACAGGGCGTGATGAAGAAGCAGCCGACGTCCTCGGGATCGCAGCCGTTCTTTTTGCAGAATTCGTCCTTGGCGACCATTCCGGCGATCTCCATGGGCTGGCGCACATCCACGATATTATCGATCAGAGAGGGGAATCTGACCTGGATCAGGCGAACGACGGTCGGGCAGGCGGAGGAGATCAGGGGCCGCGGGGCATCCGGCTTTTCCAGCCTGTCGCGGATCGCTCTGGTGGCGATATCGGCGCCGCGAGCCACTTCAAACACATCCGTAAACCCGATTTTCTTGAGGGCTTCCAGGATGGCGGCCCGGTTCTTCACGTGCTTGAACTGACTGTACAATGACGGAGCGGGCAGGGCGATGGTATACTTGTATTGCTCCAAAGCGGACAGCGGGTCGGTGACGGCGAATTTGGCGTGGTATTCGCAAATGCGGATGCATTCGCCGCAGTCAATGCAGCGCTCGTCAATGATATGCGCGCGTCCGCCGCGCACCCGGATCGCCTCGGTCGGGCAATGCTTCAGACAGTTGGTGCATGCTCTGCACTGGCTTTTGTCCAATCGTACAGAATGATAACGTCTTTCTTTCATGATCCGCCTCGCTATTTCAGTAAGAACCGCATGGTGATGGTCGTACCGACGCCGACCTTACTCTGGATATCGAATTCATCGGCATTGCGTTTCATATTGGGAAGACCCATGCCTGCGCCAAAGCCCAGGGATCGGGCTTCGTCATTGGCCGTCGAAAAGCCTTCCTTCATCGCCATTTCGATGTCCGGAATACCGGGCCCCCTGTCTTCGGAGATCAGCGTGACTCCTTCTGAATCGACGTCGAAGATCAGTTTGCCGCCTAAGGAATGGATGACCAGGTTCAGCTCCACTTCATAGCTCGCCACCGCCAGCCTGCGCAGGATCAGAGCGGAAACGCCGAGCTGCCGCAGCTTGCGTTTCATGTCCGCGCTGGCGCTGCCGGCCGTGACATAATCGCCCTTGTTCACATAATACTCTTCATGGATCAAGCCTTCCATCACTGAGCCTCCTGAGTGCGAATCGCGATCCCGCGCAAACCGGCCGCGTATAAAAGCCCGCAAGTCGTAAACGCCGAATGTCCCGTGCTGAGAACGACCATTCCCATTTCTTCCGCCGCTTCAAGGATCTCCTGCGAGGGCTGCTTGCCGCGGACGAAGAGGATGCATTTCAGATCCAGCATTTCACTGGTCCTGATGACGTGCGGATTCATGAGCCCGGTGATGAGGACTGTTTCTTCATTCACAAAGGCCAAAACGTCGCTCATCAGGTCAGAGCAAAAGGCGCTGCTGATCTCAAGGTCCTGATGTTCCTCGCCGAGCAGGATCTTCCCGCTGGTTATTTTGACCATATCTGCAACTGTCATATAGTTCCCCCTCGTTCAGGATATGAGATCGAATGCAAGCTTCAATATTTCTTCGTCATTATAACATTGCACGAATAACTTCGCAAGGGATAAAAGCTTAAAATGGGGGAGGCTTGTAAATATACAATTTTGCGTTGACGTACCGGAAATGAATGTGTAAAATATAACGGTATCATATGAAAGGATGTGATGTACAGAGTGAAGTGCAGACGATACGGCTCTATGCTCGTTTTACTGATGTTGATCATCAATTTTAATGTGGCCGTTGCTGAAGAACAAGGCAGCGCACTCAATGAGAATAAAAACGAAATCGTCCTCTCGTTCGTCGGCGACCTTTCTATCGGGGACGCAACCCAATCAAGAACCGCCAAAGCCAGCCTGACGAATGTGATCAAAAATAATGGGTACGCCTGGCCATTCAGTCTGGTGGCCGATTACCTCAAAAACGATGACTATTCTTTCGGCAACCTCGAAGTCGTATTAACTGAAAAGGCCGGATTAAAATCCTCCAAGAAGTATAACCTTATTGGCCAGCCGGATTTTGTGAATGTCCTGCTGGAGGGCGGCATCGATGTCGTCAATACGGTCAATAATCACTGCTTCGACTTCACGGAAAAGGGATATAAAGACACCCTGAACATCCTCGATGAGGCAGGGCTGAACCATTTCGGCACCGTTTACCCGGGGCTTCCGAAAGAATCTGATATCCTTGGCACCGCGGAAGTGAAGGGCGTCAAGATCGGCATGGTCGGCATGACCTACCCGGACGAAAAAAACGACTTTAAACGCCTGGAGAGCCGTATCAAGAAGCTGAAGGATGAAATGGGCTGCCAGATCGTCATCTGCAGCATGCACTGGGGACGGGAAGAACACATGACCACGATCCGTCAAACGCAGTTCAGCTTCGCCCGGAAGCTGATCGATGCGGGCGCCGATGTGATCTGGGGGCATCATCCCCATGTGCTGCAGCCGGTTTTCTTCTATAAAGGCAAGCCCGTGATGTTCAGCACCGGGAACTTTATCTTCGGCACCATGAGCCAGGTAAACCCGGCTACCGGGATATTCCAGCTCCATTATGACATTTCTGGATCTGACCCGGTCCTTACCGAAATGAGCGTCATCCCCTGCGAAACGGGAGCCCGGGGCGATTACAGGCCCTTTGAGCTCACAGATGAACAAGCGCGCCAGACCTGCTGGGGATACCTGATCCACAAAAAGAACGTTCCCCAAATGACCAACCTGCCCCAATCCTTCGCAAAGACCGGCCGGGTGCTCGTATCCGAAACCGGAGAACTGATGGATGCTGAATGAATCAAGGAGATAACTCAATGAAACGTACACTGCTCACCGTTATTGCGGCGATCCTGCTGCTCTCGCTGCTCGTGCTCGTGCCCTCTGAGGTGACGCTGGCAGAGGTCGTCCCGATCCCACTGGACAAGACCAAGATGGATCCGGTCAAAGATGAATATTATATTTCCGATACAGAGTACCTGGACCCGTCTCTTCACATCACAATGGAGAGAGGGGAATGGTACGCACCTTTCCGTTCGGAATCGAATAAGTACCATGACCATAAGCTCGGAGAAAACGTCAGAACAGATTATTGGGTCATCCGCATCGAGATCAAGGATCCTTCCCAGATCCGCTCCGGATTGTCGCGGAACGGCAAAGCCAGGGAGCGCGATAACTGGTGGATCTCTCACGTGGCCCCTGTACTCGCAATCAACGGAGACGGATTTGGAGATAACTTCAACGGAGCAGGCAGGCACATCGTCCGTCAGGGCAATGTCATTAAGAAAAACGCATCCGCCAACAGTGACGGTTTTGATGGCTTTGACGCGCTGATCATTGATGACGCGGGAGATTTCCACATCATCAGAAAATCCCAGGAAGCGGATTTTGAAGCTTTCGAGGGGAATGTGATCAATTGCTTCTCGTTCGGGCCGGCCCTGATCATTGACGGTAAGATCGTCGAAGATCTGACAGATAATGAGCGTTACAAGAAGATGTACGGCGCCGAGATCGAAGCGAGGCGCATCTGTATCGCCCAGACCGGCCCCCTCTCTTATATGATCGTTCAGTCCGACGGTCCGGATGACCCCGATCACACGGGTCTGTGGATCAAGGACTTCTGTGAACTGGTGGCCTCTTTCGGAGATGTGAAGGTCGCCTATAATCTGGATGGCGGTTCTTCGGTGCGTGTGCTGTTCCACGGCAAATCCGTCGATTCACCCTATAAAAACACAAAAAGCCAGAAGCGCGCCAATGGCGATATGATCTTTTTCGCCAGCGCCTGGAAAGAAGAATGAGGAAATCCCTATGGCTCAACCGTTTATTCTGATTGGTTCCCTGGCAGTGACGCGGTTTTCTGTGACTGTATTTGCCGGGGCTCTGCTGAGCTCATTGCTGCTTCTGTGGCTCTCAAAGAAAAGGCATCTTGAACAGCATGCTCCCTTGCTACTTGTCTTGACACTGCTTTTAGGCCCCTTATGCGGGCATGGGCTGTTCGCTCTTACCAGAGTATTGATCTATCCGCTGGACTATGAACACCCGATCGCATTTATTCTGAATCCTTCCTTGGGCGGATTCATGTATTTGGGTGTGTTTGGCGCGGGAACGATCGCAGCTTTGATTACGGCCATACTCGCAAAATGCTCATTCAAAGAGCTCATGGCTGTGCTGCTGCCGGCGCTGCTTCTGTTGCTCACCTGTGTCCGCTTTGCCGAACCGTTGGATTATCAGGGCAAAGGGCCCTGGGCTGAGGGCGGATTCTTCCCGTTTTCTTACGCTCCGGAAGCGGAATATCCCGACGACCGGTACATCCCTGTCTTCTTCTATGAGGGGCTTTATGCGCTGGTGCTGGCGATCCTGAGCGCGCGCAACGCGGTGAAAGCATCGGGCAAGAGACGAGAGACCAAGCTCTACTTCGTTTTGTATCTGGCGGGTCAAATGTTCTTTGAAGTGTTCAGGCAGGATGAATATATCAACGTGACCTCCCTGATCACCTTTATCCGCCTGAATCAGCTCTTCGCCGCGATCCTGCTGGGGATCTTCCTCATCTATGCGGTGGTCAAGTGCAGCAAGACGGTAAGCGTCTCTGCGCTGGTGGTGCACTGCGCCGTGTTTGCCATTTCGGTCGGCGCCTGCGTGGGCCTGCAGTTCCTGTTCGATAAACCGATGCCCCTGTTTGGTCAGACGATATGGTTTTCTGACTGGCTCGTGTATCTCCTTTTGGCTCTTTCAGCGTTCGGCATGGGCTGGTCGGTCGTTTCTTTATTGAACAAACTGCCTGCTGATCGACTAAAAGAGTCCTGATATGTCTGGAAAAGCAGTAAAACAGAGCATCAAGATCGCATTCTGCGGTATAGCTGTCGGGCTATCTATCGTCTTCATGCTTTTGGGCGGATTGATTCCTGCGGCCGTCTACGCTGTACCGCTGTTGTGCGGTCTTGTGCTTTTGCCCGTCAGTATTGAATTCGGAAAACCAACAGCCTGGGCAACCTTCGCGGCGACGGCGCTGCTGGCTCTGATGCTGGATTTTGATAAGGAAGCCGCGTTCTTCTATCTGTTTATCGGTTACTATCCGATTATCAAGTGGTCGTTCGATCGAATACGTTCGGCTCCTCTGCGCCTGATTCTGAAGCTTGCTCTTTTTTCTCTGTCGGTCATTCTCATGTATCTGCTTCTGCATCTGCTGTTTCCGATGGAAGCCTTTATGCAGGAGTTCAAGGAGATAGGAAGGTGGATGCTTCTCGGTCTGCTGGTCGTATACGATATCAGTATGCTGCTGTATGACCGGTTTCTGTTTGCAGCGCTCTTGATTTACGCTAATCGCATCAAACCCAGGATGCGCTTTCTTCACCGGTAAAAGAGGCTTCTATGTTAAAGCATCAGCTTGACCAGGTCTTGGAAGCTTTAAAGCATATTCGTTGCCCTCAGCTGGACAGCGAATATGATCTTCATGCATTGACGGCAGAAGCGCTGCAGGCAGCCAATATAGAGTTTGTGCACGAAGCAAAGCTCGCACCTAGATGCCGAATCGATTTTTTGTGCGGCAATATAGGGATCGAATGCAAGCGCGGGAAAACGGATACCAAGCGGATCACGTCGCAGCTGAAAAGGTATGCCGAACAGTCCGGTATTGATGCTTTGATCCTATTGACAGAGCATATGATCCCTGTTCCGGACAAACTGAAGGGCAAACCCATCCTGCAGATCTCTTTGAACCAGCTATGGGGGATCGCACTCAGCAGCTCGGAAGGGACACATGAAGCATTGATCCCGTCAGATAACGACGTCACGCAACAGTACCAGGAGCAGCAGATAGAGGATGAACCACAGACAGAATATAGTGATTCACTCAACTGGCAGGAGCTTCCGGAGGGAGCGCTGACTGGTGGGGATGGCCCGGATATGGATCCCGAATCGAAGATTAAAGACGAGATTCCGACAATTGATGACGAGGATCTTTCCGGGATCGCCCTGCCGCGGTATCTGGAGAACGCTAACGAAAAGCCGGTCAAGTATTACGGTACGCTGCATTATATCAAGCGCTCCCGCATTTGGCAGATCAAAGCTGAGCCACAGGTGATCTCCGTACTAAAGCGCTTGTGGCCTTCATCAGCCGGCAGAAAAGGGGAGATCCATAAGTCGGCAGGTAGAAGGACCACCGAGGATCTGAACTGGGTCATGCAGAGATGGCCGCTGCTGATCCATGAAAGCGATGTAGAAAACTGGGCCTCCGCACTCAGGGAGGCTCAGAACTCCTATAAAAGAAGAGTATTCGCACAGCAGAATATCAAAGCCGTAGAGCCCTCACAAGCATCCTTTGAAGGAAACCTTCGTGAGTTCCAGCAGGTGGGCCTGTCTTTCCTGCTCATGACGCCCCGGGCTCTCTTGGCAGACGAGATGGGCCTGGGAAAAACGGTGCAGGCTTTGGCGGCCATCGGTACGCTGCGGGCGTTTCCGGTGCTGCTGGTCGTTCCGCCGCATCTTGTCCTGAACTGGACAAAGGAAACGGAACGCTTCCTTCGCATTGACGGCAGGCTTCCCAGGATCCACATCATCAAAGGCTTAACGCCTTATCCGCTGCCGGCAGCAGATGTGTATATCGTGCATTATCTGCTGCTTCGAGGCTGGAAAGAAGCTTTAGCCAGCCTCCATTTCAGGATGATCGTATTTGACGAGATCCAGGAATTGAGACGCACCGGATCTGAAAAATACTCCGCAGCCAGCCTGCTGTCAGAAAACTGTGAGCGTGTGGTCGGCTTATCCGGCACTCCGATCTATAACCGCGGCGCTGAAATATGGAATGTGGTCAACATCCTGGAATACCATTTTCTGGGGGACTACGACAGTTTTACCCGAGAGTGGTGCACCGGCTATGACAGTCAGATCGTCCGCCATCCAGAGGAGCTGGGCGCTTATTTGCGTTCGGAAGGCCTGATGCTACGCCGCACCAAAGCGGAAGTGCTGCCGGAGCTGCCGGAAAAGAGAAGGCTGGTGCAGCAGATCGACCATGACGACCGCCTATACCAGCAAATAATGGAGCCCGTCTGGGCGTTGCTCAGGCAGTTGGGCGAGCCCACTTTGTCAGCGTCAGAGAGAGCGCTGCTTGAAAACGAGGTCAGTCAGGGGGAAAGGCAGGCGACTGGCCTGGCCAAAGCACCCTTTGTCTGTCAGTTTGTCCGTGCTCTGGTGGAGGCCGGTGAAACCGTGCTCTTGTTTGCGCATCATCATTCAGTGATGGATGCATACAAGCGCGATTTGCGTTCTCTCCATCCGGTGTTCATAACAGGACGTGAAACGACCGCCCAAAAAGAAGAAAACGCGGCACGTTTTATGGATGGTAAAACCAATCTGTGCTGCGTATCTCTTCGGGCGGCCAGCGGGCTGAACCTGCAGCGCGCGACCTGTGTGGTTTTCGGTGAGTTGGATTGGTCACCCGCTGTGCATTCCCAGGCGGAGGACCGTGCCCATCGCATCGGGCATCGGGATTCTCTTTTGTGCTACTATCTTGTTGCTCCTCAGGGCAGCGATACGGTCATGCAGGATGCCTTGGGGCTCAAGGTCAGTCAGTTTACCGGCCTGATGGGAGAAACGGAACAGAGTAGCCAAGAGCGGACGGAAGATGAGAATTATGCGAGGAGGCATGTCAAGGAGCTGATGATGAGAAGGCACAGAACCTGATATTCTGTCCCGCTGTCATTCACTATTTCGCTCCTTACGCCTTGATAGGATAAACAGTACAACAATCATGATCCCAAACGCAGCGCCGGCCGTATCGATCAGCACGTCTCGGGCCATCGGCGCACGCCCCTCAACGAAGCCCTGATGCCACTCGTCACTGACTGCATAGAGTGCTGTCAGCAGCAGCGCGATCCATGAACGATATTTGAATGAAAATGTGCTGAGCAACAGCACAAGAGAAGCGCCCAGCAGGGCGTATTCCGTAAAGTGGGCGCACTTTCTGACGACGTATCCCATGAGCTGGAGCGCGCCTTTCTTTTGCTCTGCGGACATGGCGGAGAAATCCGGATAGATGACGCGGGTCAGCCATTCCGCGACTCTTCCCGACATGGCGGAGGATTCATTCCCCTGCATCGAGGAGAAAAAGAAAATGGCTGCCATAACGATGACCACAAGGAAAAGATAGAGCGATCTGCGAACAGGCCAGCGCTGCTTGTCAGTTTCAACTCGCATATTCAGTGCTCCTGAATATATTGCAGCAAAGTCTGATAGTCATGAAATACCGGAACACCGTCCATGAGTACGCAGTATCCGTCCGGATCTACGCACAGGGCGTTCATGCCTGCATTGATGCCCGCCATTAGATCAATGGTCCGGTCTCCGACCATGACGCAGTCTTCCGGGTTGAGTCCGTGCTTCTGCATCAGGTAAAGCAAGGCGTCCGGCGCCGGCTTGGCCGGAAAACCGTCCAGGCTGGTCACGATATCGGCAAACAAGCCCTCAAGGTTTTCTTTTTCCAGGGCTTTGAATAAGCTTTCGCCGCGATGGGTGTAGATGTAATTCTTTCCGCCCATTTCGATGATCGCGCTCAAAAAGCCATGTACCCCCTCATAGGAACACATGGTCGTCAGGTCTTCCTCATCGCTGTGCAGACGATAGCCAGCCACCAGCTGATCAGCTGAAATACTTTCGGTGCTGTAATGCTCCGCAGCTTCTGCGAGGGAGCGCTTCAGATAGGGCACGATCGAAGCACAATCTTCAAAAATCCCCGCATCCGCAAGGCTTTTTTGAAAAGCACGGCAGATGCGGGGATAGGTATTGAAGAGCGTGCCGTCAAAGTCCCAAAACCAATGACGGTACTTCATACGGATGCGTCAGGGCTGATACAGCTTGATATCGCCGGCGCAGTGCGGGCAGCGGGTAGCGCCTTCCTTGATCTCTTCCTTGCAGTAGGGGCAGGTCGGAGCGGGCGCGGCAGGAGCGGGCGCTTCTTCCTTCTTCTTCAGGCTCATCGCTTTGTTGACGGCCTTCAGGATCAGGAACAGGACCAGCGCGGTGAGGATGAACTCCACAAGCACGGCCACGAAGGTGAGGATGCTGCCGGCAAATCCGGTCCCGCCGTTTTCAAGCTTGGGCAGCGCTTCGAGAATGGGGGTCAGGAAAATGTCGATGACCGCGGTCACGACCTTACCGAAGGCAGCACCGATGATGACGCCGACCGCCATGTCAATGACGTTGCCGCGCATCGCGAATTCTTTGAACTCTTTGAGAAGCTTCTTCATAAATCATTACCTCCTTAAGATTTGTTCAAAGTATAACACAAGATGTAAAAAATAACAATCACAATTGAAAGATTTTCGCCAAATTACTGGTCCGAGAAGACAATATGTATCAATATTTGCCTGAATCGTTGCAACACAGTTCAAATTGCTGTATAATAGGAACGTTCATTTTTACCGCAAGGAGGATTCCATGCAGCGGCGAAGCGGAATGCCCGGAGAGGGCACATCCCGCAGGGGACTGATCATTGTGATCGTCATCCTGGCCCTATTGGCCATGGGTGTTATGTATTTTATGGGGCTGTTCAACCGGGTAGTCAGGAATGTGCGGGCTGTCAAGCTGCGCTGCATCTCTACTCAAAACATCCAGCCGTTTGGGGACAGTCTGCTTTATTATGACGGCGATTCGCTGATCTGCCTGAGTTCAAATGGCAATGAGCGCTGGAATTATATGGTGGGTAGCGGCGCTTCCTTTAACGCCGGAAACAGCTATGTGGTCATCTGGCGCGGATCCCAGCTGTCCATCCTCAATAAAAACGGGCGCTCGACCTATGATAACAACATCGGCGAGACGATACAGTTTGCCCGTGCCGGAGAAAAATACATCGCGGTCGTCCATGGCGACGATTCGACCAGCGAGGGCGTGACGACCGTGACCTTCTACAATCCCGAGGGAGAAAAGCAGGATACGGAATCCAGCGCCTATCAGGACATGCTGGTGCTGGATGCGGGCTTCTTTGCGGACGGTGACTACGCCTGGACCACTGCGCTCGACCTGTATGGCACGGTACCTTCCACGACGCTCAACACCTATCGCGTCAATTCCATGAATACCGGCAGCGCCGATCTGGGGGAGACCATTACCTACGATGTGATCTATGCGGGAAATACGCTGAACGTGGTCAGCACGCGTCAGCTTCGCCGCTATGACTACAATGGAACGCTGGATAACTCCCAGACCGTTCTGGTTTATGGCTGGAAGCTGATCGACTCCATGGTCATCGATAACCGGGCCATGATGCTCTTTGCGCCTACCCGCCAAATCAATGATATCATCAATATCACCGAGTTGCGCTGCCTGTACGCCAATCAGGACAAGCGGCTGACGCTCCCGGGTGAATGCGTGGGCGCGGGCATTTACAGCCGCAGGATCTATGCCTTCTCAGAAGACAGTCTCTACCGGGCGGACCTGAATGCCAGCCGCTTCACCGCCGTTTCCCTGCCGCTGCCGAGCGCAGTGACCGGATACATCGGCATGCTGTCAGACGGAACGGCGATACTGGCCAGCGGGCTGGACGTCTACGCAGTGACGATCCCATGATGAGCGAGGATCGCCTGGGCTTATACCTGCATATCCCGTTTTGCCGCTCCAAATGCGTGTACTGCGATTTCCCCTCCTACCCGGGAATGGATCAATGGCAGTCACGTGTCATCGAGCGAATGAAGGAAGAACTGAGGGATAAAGCTTTTCAGCTCGGGCACAGAAAGATCTCCACGGTCTACATGGGCGGGGGGACGCCCAGTACCCTTGCGCCGGATCTGCTGAATGATCTGATGCAGACGGCGAGGAACGAGTTTCCTTTTGCAGAAGATGCGGAAATATCCATTGAGATGAATCCCGGAACTGTGACCGATGAATTTCTGGATGCCGCTCAGCGTTCAGGCTTTAACCGGATCTCGATCGGTGCTCAGAGCGCGGATGATCGCCTTCTGAAGCTGCTGGGCAGGATCCATTCTTCGGATGATATTTGCAAAACAGTTGCAAAGATCAGATCCCAAGGCTTTTACAATTTCAATCTTGATATGATGATCGGGCTTCCGGATCAGGATCTGAATGACGTAACAGATACCTTGCAATGCTTTCTCGCGCTGAAACCCACTCACATCTCCTGTTACAGCCTGATCGTTGAGGAAGGGACCCGCATGTTTGATCGTGTCCAGTCCGGAGAAGCAGTCCTTCCGGATGAGGACCTGGAACGGGCCATGTATGATACCGTCAGAAGCACGCTTGAAAAGGCCGGCTATCATCAGTATGAGATCAGCAATTATGCTTTAGAAGGATTTGAATGCCGGCATAATCTGGACTGCTGGAATCGGAAAGAGTATCTCGGCATCGGCGCAGCTGCCGCAGGCTTTATCGGCAACAGGCGCACCCGGAATGCGATGTCGATCATTGACTACTGCAACAAAGTTGAGCCCGAAGTCATTGAGCTTTCCGAGAGCGACGAAATGTTTGAATCTGTGATGCTCGGCCTGCGCCTGACGCGGGGGCTCTCAAAGAACGACTTTTATGAGCGGCATCACAAGGACATTTGTCAAGTGTACGGTGCCGTGATCGAACGGCTGATCGGTCAGGGACTGCTCACCTGGGATGAGGAATACCTTCGCTGCACAAAACGCGGGCTTGACCTGCAGAACATGGTGCTGACGGAGTTTTTGCAATAAACTGATTGAATAAAGGAGAAAAACATGCTCGATTTCCTGAAAAAAATGTTTGGAATGAACAATGACGCGCAGCTGAAGCCGATCATCAAGCAGGCGGAAGAGATCGAAAACCTGGAGCCGCAGTTTGAGAAGCTCAGTGATGCCGAGCTTGCGCATAAGACAGTGGAATTCAGGGAGCGTTATTCCAAGGGTGAAACGCTGGATCAGCTCCTGCCGGAGGCCTTCGCCACCGTCCGTGAAGCTGCGAAGCGCACCCTGGGCCTCAGGCCCTTCAAGGTCCAGCTGATCGGCGGCATCGTGCTGCACCAGGGCAGGATCGCTGAGATGAAAACAGGTGAAGGCAAGACCCTGACCGCTACGCTCCCGGCTTACCTGAACGCGATCTCCGGCAAAGGCGTGCATATCGTCACGGTCAATGATTACCTGGCCAGCTTCCAGGGCGAGGAAATGGGCAAGCTCTACCGTTTCCTGGGCATGAGCGTCGGCATTATCGTCCATGACTTGACCAACGAGCAGCGCCGCGCTGCGTACCAGGCTGATATCACTTACGGTACGAACAACGAAATGGGCTTTGACTACCTGCGCGACAACATGGTGCTTTACGAGCGCGACATGGTCCAGCGCGGGCATAACTTTGCCATCGTGGACGAAGTCGACTCCATCCTCATCGATGAAGCGCGCACTCCGCTGATCATCTCCGGCCAGGGAGAAAAGTCCACCGATATGTACGAGCGCGCGCACCGCTTCGTGAGCCGCCTGACGCCCGAGACGGATTATCACGTCGAGGAAAAGGACAAGGCTGTGACCTTCACAGATGAAGGTGTGCGCAAGGCGGAGAACGCCTTCAACATTGAAAATCTCTCTGACCCCGACAACAACGACCTGAACCACTATCTAATTCAGGCTCTCAAAGCCAACGCGCTCATGAAGCGCGACGTCGACTACGTGGTCCAGAACGGCCAGGTGATCATCGTCGACGAATTCACCGGCCGTCTGATGATCGGCCGTAGGTACTCCGACGGTCTGCACCAGGCCATCGAGGCGAAGGAAGGCGTCAAGGTCGAGCACGAGAGCAAGACGCTGGCCACGATCACATTCCAGAACTACTTCCGTATGTACGGCAAGCTGTCCGGCATGACGGGCACCGCCAAGACGGAAGAAGAGGAGTTCCAGGGTATTTACCGCCTCGACGTAGTGCAGATACCCACCAATATGCCTATGATCCGTCAGGACCTGAACGACGTGGTCTATCGGAGCAAAAAGGGCAAGTATAACGCCGTGATCGAAGAAATCATCCGCCGCCACGCCACCGGACAGCCGGTCCTGGTCGGTACGGTATCTGTTGAAGTCAGCGAACTGCTTTCCCGGATGCTGGAGCTGCGCGGCGTCAAACACAATGTCCTGAACGCCAAGCATCACGCCCGTGAAGCCGAGATCGTGGCCCAGGCCGGTCGTCTCGGCGCTGTAACGATCGCGACCAACATGGCGGGCCGCGGTACTGACATCCTGCTTGGCGGCAACCCGGATTTTATGGCCCGCAACGCGCTGCGCCAAGAAAACGTGGAGGAAGAGCTGATCGAAGCCGCTACCGGTTTCCAGGAAGAAGTCTCGGAAGAGGTGGCGGAGGTGCGCACCCGCTACCGTGATCTGAAGGCCTCCTTCAAGAAGACGACGGATCAGGAGCACGATCAGGTCGTCAAGGCGGGCGGCCTGCACATCATCGGCACCGAACGCCATGAATCCCGCCGTATCGACAACCAGCTGCGCGGCCGCGCCGGCCGTCAGGGCGACCCGGGCTCCTCGCAATTCTATATCGCGCTGGAAGACGATCTGATGCGCCTGTTCGGCGGCGACAGGATCACGCCCATGATCGAGCGCCTCGGGATGGACGAAGATACGCCGCTGGAAGCGGGCATGCTGACCAAGCAGATCGAGAACGCCCAGAAGCGCGTCGAATCCCGGAACTACCAGATCAGAAAGAACGTGCTGCAGTTCGACGACGTCATGAACCAGCAGCGCGAGATCATCTATGGCCAGCGCATGCAGGTGCTGCGCGGTGAAAACATGCGCGAAGTCATCCGTTCCATGGAAGATGCGCTGGTGGATGAAGCGGTCAACCGCTTCTGCGCGGCAGATCACGCAGCCGACTGGGATGTCGATAACCTGACCGATTACCTTGAACGCCTCTGCATCAAGCGCGGCACGCTGTCTGCCAATGAGGACACGATCACCTCTTATCAGAAGGAAGACCTGAGCCAGTTCCTCAAACGCGAGGCAGAACGCTTCTATGAGGAGCGCGAGCAGGAGATCAGCGAGGTCGGCATCGAAATGCGCGAACTGGAACGCGCCATCCTGCTGCGTTCCGTTGACTCCCGCTGGATGGACCATATCGACGCGATGGATCAGCTGCGCGACGGTATCGGCTTGCGCGCCTACGGCCAGAAGGATCCAGTCAACGAGTATAAGCTTGAAAGCTTCGACATGTTTGAAGAGATGGTCCACCTGATCCGCGAAGACACGGTCCGCAGGATCTGTCAGGCGAAGATCGAAAAAGCAGAGCCCCAGCGCAGGGCCGTCGCACGGGTCACGGTGACCAAAGGCTCCAATACTGCGCAGCAGGAAGCCCCGCGGAATCCGGTCAAAGTGGGCAAGAAGATCGGCCGCAACGATCCCTGCCCCTGCGGAAGCGGAAAGAAATACAAGAATTGCTGCGGTAAAAACGTTTAATGGATAAAACTGAAATACTGAAGCGGTACTTTGGGCACGATACCTTCCGGCCCGGCCAGTCCGAGATCATCGACGCCCTGCTGAATAAGCGGGACGTCCTGGCAGTCATGCCAACGGGTGCGGGAAAATCCATCTGCTATCAGGTGCCCGGGATGCTGTTGGACGGGATCACCATTGTCATATCGCCCCTGATCTCCCTGATGAAGGACCAGGTCAACGCGCTGAACGCTGCAGGAATCCCGGCCGCTTATCTGAACAGCACTCTGTCCCAGTCCCAGCTGGAGCGGGCGACGGCGTTCGCGCTGCAGGGAAAGTACAAGTTTATCTATGTAGCACCGGAGCGCCTGTATGCGCCCTCTTTCATTCGCTTCAGCCAGCAAGCTCACATCAGCCTGATCGCGGTGGATGAAGCCCATTGCGTTTCCCAATGGGGACAGGATTTCAGACCCAGCTACCTGAAGATCAATGATTTTGTTGCCCTACTGCCCAAGCGCCCGCCCGTGGGCGCTTTTACCGCTACCGCCACAGAACGTGTCAGCGAAGACATCATCCGCTTGCTTGAGCTCTCTGATCCTCAAAGGGTCACCACGGGCTTTGACCGTCCGAACCTGTTTTATGAGATCGTCAATGCGAAGAAAAGAAACGATACCATACTCCAGCTGGTGCAGGAACGCGAGAACGACAGCGGGATCATTTACTGCAGCTCCAGAAAGCAGGTCGAGGAGCTGACCAACAAGCTTCGCCTGAATGGGATCCCTGCCACGAGATATCATGCGGGACTGTCGGATGAAGAGAGAAAGATCAATCAGGAAGATTTCCAGTTTGACCGCGCCAGAGTGATGGTAGCAACCAACGCCTTTGGCATGGGGATCGACAAATCCAATGTCCGATTCGTTTTCCACGCGCAGATGCCCCGCAGCATCGAAGCCTATTATCAGGAAGCCGGACGCGCGGGACGCGACGGCGCGCCTGCCGAATGCATCCTTCTGTACAATCGACAGGACATCATTATCTCACGGTATCTGATCGAAAACACGGTCACGAATGAAACGCTCAGTGAAGAGGAACGCCAGACGGTACGCAAACAGGACTATTATCGCCTGAACTGCATGATCGACCTTTGCGAGAACAATACATGCATCAGGGCAGGTCTATTGAAATACTTCGGCCAAAGGACGAGCGATCAGCCCTGCGGCAGCTGTTCGCGCTGCGCCGGCTCCCGGGTGGCGGAAATCGTGGACAGACCGTTAAAAGCAAAGGTAAAAGAGGTCACACCGCTCCCTGAACCGATCGAAGACATCGATCAGAGCAGCTTTGACGATTTGATTGTCCGGCTGAAGGCGTGCAGGATCAAGCTGGCAGGCCGGGAGCACATGCCAGCCTATATCGTGTGTGATGATAAAACACTGCGAGAGATCGCGCGCGTGCGTCCGAGAAGCCTGCAGGCTTTCTCCAGCATCAAAGGTATTGGCGAGATCAAGGTCCAAAAATACGGGCAGGCCTTCATCGATGCGATCGAGGAGTGGTCCCGCGTCCATCCGGAAGCAACGATCAATACAGAAAGCTACGAAAATGCATTCCCAGAACAAAAAGACCCGCTCAGACCCATGACGGGATCCGAACGGGACTTGCTGGAGCGCTGTCTGAAAGCGGAGCTGACGGTTGAACAGATCGCCGTCTTTATGGATCAGCCTGTTACCGTCATTTCAAACTGGCTCAAATCAGTTAAATAAACCAAAGATCACGCCGACGCTGGAAAGGATCAGCAGCGCGGCCAGCGCAATACAAAGGATGCGCACGATCAGCTTGGTGGATTCATGCTTATTCTTCTTGGATGTCATAGACTGCCTCCCTGGGACTGATAGGCTTCGATCGCTCTGGAAAGCTGATCGGGGCACGAAGTGTTGCCACGGCAGGGGATACCCCTCAGCAGATCCTTTACTTCGTTTGCATCTCTGCCGATCACCATTTTAGCCAGGCCGGCCGTATTACCCTTGCAGCCATGATGAAATGTGCAAGCGGTAATAACGTTTTCGGCGTTGATATCCAGATCAATCGCCGTGGAGCAAGTCCCTCTCGTTTTGTAAGTAAACATTATATCCTCCTATGGTTCCTGTTGATTGATGATACTGTATACGGCTACGGTGCAGTATCGTCCTTTATTATATATCCGGTCTCTCAAAACGCCTTCCTGCACCATTCCGGCATTCTTCATGACCTGTCCTGACGCGGGATTCCTGATATCGTGCTGGGCTTCGATCCGGTGCAGATTCAACGTGCCGAAGGCGTATTCCAGCACCGCTTTCAGGGCTTCCGTCATATAGCCCTGGTTCCAGTACGAACGCGACAGGCTGTAACCCACTTCTGCCGAACGGTTTTCGGCATTGATCCACATGAACCCGATCGTTCCGATCATTTGGTCTGTATCGTTGAGAGCGATCGCGAATGAAGAAGGCCACCCGCGGCGATACTGCCTTTTCATATCCCAGATGACCTCATAAGTGTCCAGCAGGCTCTTGTGAGGCTCCCACAGCACATAGCGGGCGACTTCCTCATCCCGGGAATACTCGTACATCGCTCTTGCGTCGCTCATCCGCATGGGTCTGAGCACTAAACGCTCTGTTCTGATGGTCGGCAGGTGACGAAAGTGATGCCGGTATAGGACGAGGCCGTTCATCAATCTTTGTTTTCCAGCGCGGCCTTTGCCAGCAGGATGCCCAGGGCCGTCTTCTGGTCATACAGTTTGCCCTGCAGCACTTCCTGTACAGCATCAGCAAACGGCATTTTCTTGACCCGAACGAATTCATCGGGATCTGTATGCGCTTTATGCTGGCTCAAGCCGGTGGCCAGATAGATCGAGATCCGCTCTGTGCAGAAGCCTGGCGTGGTCACCACGCGGCTCAGCAGCTGCCAGTTGTCCGCGTTCAGGCCGGTCTCTTCTTCCAGCTCCCGGCGGGCGCAGAGGAGGGGATCTTCATCCGCGGCATCCAGCTTCCCCGCAGGGATCTCCCAGGTCATCTCATCGATGGCAACGCGGTGCTGCCGCACGAGCGTGATATTGCCCTCATCGTCGACCGGCACCACAGCGGCTGCGCCGATGTGCTTGACGACCTCTCTCGTGGCCGTTTGACCGTTGGGGAGGGAGACCTGCCAACGCTCGAGATGGACGACTTTCCCGTCGAAGATCGTTTCACCGCTGATATAATGCTCTCTCAGTTCATCATCATTCATAAAGGGTGTCCTTGTCCTTTCTGCTTTATTCCACAATGACCGTTACCTGATAATTCTTTCCGCTGACCTTGGGATCGGGGATGATCTGTCCCTGCTGCTCTGTGCTGTCCAGGAAGACACTGACCTTACCCTTTTCGCCATTCGAACGGTTCTCGATATGGATATTGTAGGTGTTTCCGCGGTAAATGCGCTGGATATCAGCGTTCTTGATATCAGCCGGCAGGCACGGGTCCAGCTTGAGACCGGTATAGGTCGGCCGTACGCCGAGGATGTACTGACTGACTGCATAGAAGTTCCAGGCAGAGGTGCCGGTCAGCCAGCTGTTCTTCGCTTCGCCCGGGCACGCGCTGTCCGCGCCGTTGATGGTCTGGGCATATACATAGGGTTCGGTGCGGTGCAGCTTCTGATCCCGGATATAGGCCGGAGCGATCTTTTTGTAAAGATCGAACGCCCTGTTGCCGTGCCCAAGCACCGTTTCAGCGATCATGACCCAGGGATTATTATGGCAGAACACCGATCCGTTTTCCTTGTATCCCGGCGGGTAGGAGGAGATCTCGCCCAGGTTGAGCCTGTAGGTGGTGTAGCTGGGCCAGTTCAGCATGATGCCGTGCTCGTATTCCAGGAGCTTTTCGGTCGAATCCATGGACTTCTGGGCCAGGCCGTTTTCCTTGCCGATGCCGGCCATGACGCACATTCCCTGGGGCTCGATAAAGATCTTGCCTTCGTCGTTCTCGGACGAGCCGACTTTTTGCCCGTATGCGTCGTATGCGCGCAGGAACCATTCACCATCCCAGCCGTACTTTTCTACGGCTTCCGTCATCTTCGCTTTTTCTTCCCGGACAAACGCAGCTTCCTGCTTATCGCCGGAGAGGTCGAGCAGCTCGGCATAATCGTCGGCGACGCAGACGAACATGCCCGCGATGAAAACGGATTCCGCGATCCCCGTATTGTTATTGGTCACGGTCTGGAAGCTCTCGCCCGGTTCGCTGGAGAAGCAGTTCAGGTTCAGGCAGTCGTTCCAGTCGGCTCTGCCGATCAACGGCAGCCCATGGGGGCCTTTATGGTCCACGATATAGCGGTAGCTGCGGCGAAGATGCTCAAGCAGGGGAGCCGCCTGGGCAGGATCGTTGTCAAAATCTACCTGTTCATTCAGGATCGTGAAGTCGCCGGTCTCCTTGATGTACGCGTTGACGGCAAAGATGAGCCAGAGAGGATCGTCATTGAACCCGGAACCGACACCCAGGTTGCCGCGCTTGGTCAGGGGCTGATACTGGTGATAGGCGCTGCCATCCGGGAACTGCGTTGCCGCGATGTCGAGGATGCGGGAGCGCGCGCGGTCCGGGATCAGGTGCACGAAGCCCAGCAGATCCTGGCTGCAGTCACGGAATCCCATGCCGCGGCCAATGCCGGACTCGAAATAGGAGGCCGAACGGCTCATGTTGAACGTGACCATGCACTGATACTGGTTCCAGATATTGACCTGCCGGTCGAGCTTTTCATCCGCCGTCTTCACGGTAAAGCGGGAAAGCAGACGATTCCAGTAATCCTTGAGGTCCTTGAGGCGGCTTTCAAACTGCTCATCCGTCTTGAACTGGTCCAGCAGCTGATGCGCATCCTCTTTATTGATCACATTCGGGGCAACGAATTTCTTGTCTCGGGGGCTCTCGCAGTAGCCCAGCACAAAGATATAGGATACCGTTTCGCCGGGTGCGAGCTCACAGCGGATGCAATGGCTCGCAATCGGCGCCCATCCGCGGGCGTTCGTGTTGCGCGGGCGATCTTCGAATACCGCGTCCGGATGATCAAAACCGTTGTACAGGCCTACGAAGCTCTCCCGGTCAGTATCGTATCCGTCTACGGGGGCATTGACGGCATATACCGCATAGTGGTTGCGGCGCTCGCGATATTCGGTCTTATGGTAGATCACGGAGCCGCCGTTCTCGAATTCCATTTCCGCCAGAGCGTAATTCCTCTGGAAGTTGGTGCAGTCATCCCAGGCGTTCCACAGGCAGAACTCTATGAAGCTGTACAGACTGATCTTTTTTGTCTGATCCGTCTCGTTCGTCAGCGTGAGCCGGGTCACTTCGGCACGCGCGCCGAAGGGCACCATCGTCGTCTGCTGCGCTTTGATGCCATTTTTTGCGCCTGTGATCGTCGAATAGCCCAGGCCATGGCGGCACTCATAGCTGTCAAGCTTCGCCTTGATGGGCTGCCAGCCGGGATTCCAGACGGTATCGCCGTCCTTTATATAGAAATACTTGCCGCCCGCATCCGTTGGCACGTTGTTATAGCGATAACGGGTCAACCGCAAAAGCCGGGCATCCTTGTAAAAGCTGTATCCACCCGAAGTGTTGCTGAACAGGGAAAAGAAGTCTTCGCTCCCCAGGTAATTGATCCACGGATAGGGAGTGTCAGGACGTGTGATGACAAATTCGCGATGCAGATCGTCGAAATAACCGTATTGCATTCGCTGTACCTTGCCTTTCAAAATAATACGCCTGCTTATCCAGACTACCATATCTTAAGCTTTTCGGCATGATTTGTCAATTGCAATATACCTTGATGCCATGGGGAATTATATGCTATAATACATTCTATCAGGTCCATTCAGGAAGGGGAGTACCGCATGCGTAAAGCACGTAACAAAGACGCCGTTCAGGCGATACCGTCTTTTGAGCGTACGCGGAAGTCGCATTCTGTTCCGATTGCCGAAAAGCAGACGACCCATTATGGCAATATCATCCGGCATTATCGTGAACAGTCGGGAATGGACCAGCGATCGGTGGCCGCGGCGATCGGCTACAGCGCCAATACGATCTCGAATTGGGAAAACGGAGTCTCGCGCCCCGATATCGACGCAGTCCCTCAGCTCTGCAAGCTCCTGCAGATCCCTCTGCCTGTCTTTTTTGATATCGAGCATGATCCTTCGGCTCCTGAGAATGAGAGCGAACTGCTGCGGGATTATCGCGCTCTGAATGCAGATCAGCAGCAGACGGTCCTGCAGCTGACGCGCCAGATGGCCAAGACCGAGGCGCATGTTAAAATGACCGTCAGGAAGCTGAAGGATTGCCTTATCCTTCCGGTACAGCCCTTATCTGCCGCTGCGGGCGTGGGCACGCCAGCGGATGAACTGCCCGCCCCCGGCAAGACCTTCGTGACGGATAATAAGCTTGCAAAGCAAGCCGACGCGATCTACCTGATCAGCGGCGACAGTATGGAACCGACCTATCACAACGGCGATCACGTATACGTGCAGAACACGCTGGATCTCAAGTACGGCGAGATCGGTATTTTTATTGTTTCCGGCACGCCCTATATCAAAGAATACCGGAAAAACGGTCTGTATTCCCACAACCGGAACTACAGGATCATGAAGCTGACAGATGACGATGATGTGCGTCTCATCGGTCGCGTGCTCGGTCGCGTCGAAGAAGAAGATATGATGGACAGCGTGCTGCAGGAACTATGAGAAGGAAGGCTGAGCGATGACCCCACTGCAGATCAGCGTGCTGAAGGCGCTTGAAAACAGAAACGGAAGCTATATATCCGGCGAACAGCTGGCCGGAGAGCTGGAGGTTTCCCGCACCGCTGTAATGAAAGCGGTGCATTCTCTCAGAAACCAGGGCTACTGCATCTCCTCCGTAAGGCGTCTTGGATATAAGCTGGACCGCACGCCGGATCAGTTGAATGCGGAGACCATCCGCGGTCTGCTGATGCATTCGGGCTTCAACGTTGACGTACAGGCCTATAAGACTATTGATTCGACCAACAACGAGGGGAAAAGACTGGCCCATAACTTGAAAAAGCCGTTGCTGCTTCTTGCAGAGGAACAGACCATGGGGAGGGGCCGGCAGGGGCATTCTTTCTACTCTCCGGCAAGCACCGGGCTTTATATGACCATCGTGGTGCCGTCTTCTCTCCCTTTGGAGACGATCGCCCTTTGCACGCAGGCGATGGCAGTCGCGGCCTATCGGGCTGTGACCGCGTCAGGAGGCCCAGAGTTATCGATCAAGTGGGTCAACGACTTGTACCTCGGCGAAAAAAAGACAGCCGGGATCCTGACGGAAGCGGTCACCGACCTTGAGACCATGAGAGCGACTGCCGTGGTTTGTGGGATCGGACTGAACCTGACGACGCTGCAGTTTCCCGATGACATCATGAACAAGGCCGGTTCGATCGGCGCTCTCGACCGCAACAGTCTGGCAGTGGGCATCACCACTCATTTTCTCGCGCTGTTCAAAGAGCTGCCGGATACATCCGGCTGGCTTAAAACATATAAGGAACGTTCATTGGTATTGCACAAGAAGCTTTCCTTCTCTATGAACGGGAATGAGTATCAGGCGGTGGGAAAAGAAATCGACGACCAGGGCCGCCTGATCGTCGAATTGGAGGATGGTTCGGAAACAACGCTGTCTTCCGGAGAAATCAGCATCATTCCGTCCTTCAGCTGATAGATAGAGTATTCAGATACCTGCACGCCGCCAGGCTTGCCACAGCGCCGTCACCGACAGCTGTGGTGAGCTGGCGGATGTTTTTGCTCCTGCAGTCACCCGCGACAAACAGTCCGGGTGTTTTTGTGCTGCAGGTTTCGTCCGAGTCAAAGTAACCCCAGTCGTTCAGCGCTGCCAGCCCTTTGAATGCCTCATTGTCCGGCAGAAGACCGATCGCAACAAACAGTCCGTTGCAGCTGATTTTCGCTTGCTGGCCTTTGACCGCGGCAGTGACGCCGGTCAGCTGCCCGTTTTCCTGCTCCAGGGCAGTGATCTTACTGTCTGTCAGCACTTTCACGTTTTCCCTGGCCGCCAGCTGATCCTGGAGAATCTTATCTCCGGTCAGATACGGCATATCCTGCAGGATCGTGACGGTCTTGCACTTTTGCGAGAGGAGAAGAGCATCCTGCAGAGCGCTGTTTCCGCCGCCCACAACGCATACATCCTGACCGGCAAAGAAGTCACCGTCACAGACCGCGCAGTAGGAGACGCCGTTCCCTACAAGCTCGTTTTCACCCTCTAGCTTCAGCTGCCGGTGCTTGACACCGGTAGCCAGGATGACGGAATAGCCCTCATGTACGCCACCCTCTTCAGTCGCCACGGCAAAGATCCCGTCTTTCTTCTGAACGGAGGTTGCGTTTTCAAACTCGATGTCGGCGCCATGATCCAAGATCTGGCTCATCAGCTTGTCCGCAAAGTCATTTCCGCTCATGGAGGGGATACCGGGGTAATTCTCTACCCGCGGCGCATGGGTGATCTGTCCGCCAAAGCCGTTCTTCTCGATCACGAGAACGCTTCTCCCGTTGCGGCGGGCATAGAGGGCGGCGGTCATCCCAGATGGACCGCCGCCGATAATAATCAAGTCATATACCATCATAGATCCTCTTAACGGTGCATGAGCCAGCCTTTGATATCAGATACGCCGCGATACTTGGTATAGCCCTGGTTTTCGACCAGTACCAGCGTGGGCGCCTGTTTGACTTCATACTGACGCACGAGGTCGGGCTCTTCATTGGCGTTCAGCGTCTGATAGGGGACACCGGCCCGATCCAGCAGCGCCGCCGCCGCTTTACAGTTCGGGCAGGTGGGCGTCTTGAACAGCAGGATCTTTTCCGCCTGGTCCGCGAAGGTCTTTTCCGGCATCGTCGGCTTGGTCGTCTCGTTTTTCACCTCTTCAGGCTGAATATAAGGCATCTCCGGTGCGCAGCAGCCGGGTTCCATCGCGGCTTCCAGCGCCGCGTCAGAATCCATCGGCGCGGGGAGCGGCCCCACGTGGGACAGGGTGGAATGTCCGATGTTATAGACCTTCCTATCCTTGAATTCCTGGACCTTGCCGTCATTCCAGTTCTGGACCGGACGGTAATAACCGGTGATGCGGCTATAAACCTCGGTCTTCTTGCCGCAGATGGGGCAGGTGTACTGCTCGCCCGTCAGGTAGCCGTGATCCGCGCACACAGAATAGGTGGGAGACAGGGTGTAGTAGGGCAGCTTGTAGTTTTCGGCGATCTTGCGCACCAGCGTCGCCGCGGCCTTCCAGTCGGGCAGCTTTTCGCCCAGGAAGGCATGGAACACCGTACCGGAGGTGTACAGTACCTGCAGATCATCCTGAATATCCAGCGCGGAGAAGACGTCCTCCGTATAACCAACCGGCAGATGGGAAGAGTTGGTGTAGTAGGGAGTGCCGTTCATGTTCGCGGTGATGATATCGGGATACTGCTCCTTGTCGTGCTTCGCGAAGCGGTAGGTGGTGGACTCAGCGGGCGTCGCCTCGAGGTTGTAGAGATCACCGTACTGCTCCTGATAGTCAGACAGGCGTTCGCGCATATGGTTCAGCACGTCGCGGGTGAAGCGCTGGGCCTTGGCATCCGTCAAGTCTGCGCGCAGCCACTTGGCGTTCAGGCAGGCTTCGTTCATGCCCACCAGGCCGATGGTGGAGAAGTGGTTGTCAAAGCTGCCGAGGTAGCGCTTGGTGTAGGGATACAGGCCCTGCTCCAGCAGCTTGGTGATGACGGTACGCTTGGTCTTCAGGCTGCGAGCCGCAATATCCATGAGCGCATCAAGGCGCTGATAGAAGTCCGCCTCGTTTTCCGCCAGGTACGCGATGCGTGGCATATTGATGGTGACCACGCCCACGGAACCGGTGGATTCGCCGGAGCCGAAGAAACCGCCGGACTTCTTCCTGAGCTCGCGGAGGTCCAGACGCAGACGGCAGCACATGGAGCGCACGTCGCTGGGCTCCATATCGGAATTGATGTAGTTGGAGAAATACGGCGTGCCGTACTTGGCGGTCATTTCAAACAGGAGCTTGTTGTTTTCCGTCTCGGACCAGTCGAAATCCTTGGTGATGGAATAGGTCGGGATCGGGTACTGGAAGCCGCGGCCGTTGGCGTCGCCTTCGATCATGATCTCAATGAACGCCTTGTTGACCATGTCCATTTCACGCTGGCAGTCGCCATAGGTGAAGTCCATTTCCTTGCCGCCGATGATGGCAGGCAGGTTTTTGAGGTCGTTCGGCACCACCCAGTCCAGCGTGACGTTGGAGAAGGGCGCCTGGGTGCCCCAGCGGCTGGGGGTGTTCACGCCGTAAATGAAGGACTGCACGCACTGTTTGACTTCTTTCTGAGTCAGGTTGTCAACCTTTACGAAGGGAGCGAGGTAAGTATCGAAAGAAGAGAAAGCCTGCGCGCCGGCCCATTCATTCTGCATGATGCCCAGGAAGTTGACCATCTGGTTGCAGAGCGTGGAAAGGTGGTTCGCCGGGGAAGAGGTGATCTTGCCGGGAACGCCGCCCAGGCCTTCCTGGATCAGCTGCTTCAGGCTCCAGCCAGCGCAGTAGCCCGTCAGCATGGACAGGTCGTGCAGATGGATCGCGGCGCTGCGGTGAGCGTTGGTCACTTCCTCATCATAGACTTCGCTCAGCCAGTAGTTCGCGGTGATGGCGCCGGAGTTGGAAAGGATCAGACCACCCACGGAATAGGAGACGGTAGAGTTTTCCTTGACACGCCAATTCTTGATCTGCAGATAGCCATCCACCAGATCTTTATAGTTCAGGAGGGTAGAGTTGATGTTGCGGACCTTCTCACGCTGCTTGCGGTACAGGATATAGGCCTTGGCCACATCCGCATAGCCGGATTCGGAAAGGACCTTTTCAACGCTGTCCTGGATCTGTTCTACTTCGATCTTTCCATCCTTGATCTTATTTTCAAAATCCGAGGTGACATGCAGCGCGATCAGCTCGATCACGCTGGGATGATACTGCTTTTTGATCGCCTCAAATGCTTTTGTAATGGCGGCGGAAATTTTGTTGATGGAAAAGTCGACAATACTCCCATCACGTTTGACAACCTGGTACATGTATGGACTCCTTTCAGAGCTTTCATTTTTTTCAGTGAGCTGTTCTTCCCAACTCAGAGCATGACATAGACTAACACATATTTCCGTATATGTCAATATATAGTATTAACTTTTTGTTACACGTCAATATCTTGTATTCATAGAAACGAAACAGTCCATTTATAACAAGGCCCGAAAACCCGCAGAATAATCACAGAAACGTAATAAATTACAGGATTTGCTGAGCAAATGAAGGAATTCAAACCCGAACATAGAAATAATTGAGACGTGCGTGCCGAAGCCGATCAGATAGGTTGACGCCGTGCACAGGGACGCCTCGTTCGGAAAATATCGCATTATTTTCGTCACCTTTTACGCACAAAGTGAAACACAGTTTTTACATTCCTCCCAAAAAACATTTTAGAAACAGGAGGCAAAAAAACTGAGCCTTCTTGTTGATCCAACCAACTGTAAAAGGAGAGGTTGCACTTGTCCATAACTCCTGAATCGCTCGCCTGGCTCAGGCAGCAGCTGAAAGAACAATACGGCGCTGATAGTGATGCCGTCTGGAATGGTCTTCACCAAAAACGCATCACTTCCCTGCGCGTCAATACATTGAAAACGACTCTGGATGCGATCATCCGGGAGCTTAATCAAAACGGATTGACCCCGGAACCTGTCGGCTTTTTTGATCAGGCGCTCACGCTGCCGCATTCCTCAGAAAAAACGCTGAGGGAGTTAGACATATACAAGAATGGATGCATCTATCTGCAGAGCCTTTCTTCCATGATCCCGCCTTTGCTGCTTGACCCGCAGCCGGGGGAGGACATCCTGGATATGTGCGCCGCTCCGGGCGGCAAAACCAGCGAGATCGTACAGCTGACGAACAACAAGGCCATGATCACCGCCTGCGAGCCAGACCGCATTCGCTGCGACAGGCTGCGCAGCAACCTGAAAAGGCTGGGTTGTGAGCGCGTAAACGTCATGAATAAAGATTCCCGAAAGCTCGACAGCTTTTTGAAGTTTGACCGGATCCTCCTGGACGCCCCGTGCAGCGGCAGCGGGACCCTGGACCTCTCTGAAAGCAAAAAGATTCATTTTTCGCAAAAGCTGGTCATGAATTCGGCCCGCCTGCAGGGAGAGCTGCTGAAAAAGGCCTGCGAGATGCTGAAGCCGGGCGGAAGGCTGGTCTACTCGACCTGTTCGCTTCTGAGGCAGGAAAATGATGCGCAGACAGCAGCAGCTCTCCGCGGCGGCAAAATGCGGGCAGTGTCCATAGATATGAAACTCCTTGAGGATATTCCCGCGCTCAAAACCAGCCTGCCTGGAACTGTGACCGTTTTACCCAGCGAACGGTTCGAAGGATTTTACATTTCTATTTTTGAAAAAGTTGGATGAATCCAGGCACCGCCTTCGTCTGATAACATGGGCAGTTTTTTAAGAATTCCCACAGCCCAGATACAGAACCAGGAGGATACAAGCTTGTCGTTTACGCATTTATGGGCAACTGTCAGGAAGGTCATGATAAAAATGCTGATAATTGCAGGAATTATCATACTGCTCTGGCTGGCGGCCATCGGCACTGTATGGGCAGTCAGTCTCTGGGAAAACCGGGGGAATCCCAGGCAGGATACAGATGCCATCATCGTTCTCGGCGCGCAGGTCCTGCCGAATGGCCAGCCCAATCGGATCCTGAAGACCCGCCTGGACATGACCATCGAAGCTTATACAGCCAATCCCCGCCCAATCATCTGCTGCGGAGCCCAGGGGAGCGACGAACCCGCGCCTGAAGGGAACGTCATGCGTGACTATCTGATCCAGCACGGGATCCCTGAAAAGGATATACAGGCCGAAACAAATTCTTACAATACCTATGAGAACCTTGAAAACGCAAAAAAGCTGCTGGATCCGGCGACGAAAAGCGTGCTGATCGTGACCAGCGACTACCACATCCACCGGGCGCTCAAGATCGCCCGCGATAAGGGTCTTGAAGCTTATGGAGCCGGCAGCCCCACCTTCTGGCTGTGGCGGTTCAAAAACCATACCAAGGAAGCGCTATCCTGGATCAAGTACTACTACATGAAGATCACCGGACAGGTTTGATGGGGGATAAGACCATGGCCTTTATAACAATGAAGCCCGGGGCTCTTCTTGCCCCGGTACCGGCAGTCCTGATCGGCGTCGGCTGTGAAAGCGACGGAAAGATCGAGCAAAACCTCATGACGGCCGCATGGGCTGGCACGGTGTGCACCCATCCGCCCATGTTCTCCGTATCCATACGGCCCGAGCGGTACAGCTATGGGCTGATCCAAAAGAGCGGCGAATTCACGATCAACCTGACGACGCGCGCCATTCTGAAAGCGACAGACTACTGCGGCGTGGTAAGCGGGAAAGATCATGATAAGTGGGCCGAAGCTCATCTGACCCCAATAAAGGCGGACGGGATGCAGTTTGCCCCTGCCGTTGCGGAAAGCCCCCTGTATCTGTCCTGCCGCGTGCGTCAAACCCTGCCGCTGGGAAGCCATACGATGTTCATCGGCGAAGCGGTTTTCATGGGCATTGATGAAGCGCTGCTGGACGAAAAAGGCGCGTTCCATATGGAGCGCGCACAGCTGATCGCCTACAGTCATGGAGTATATTCCGGGCTCACGGAAGCCCTGGGCTTTTTCGGATATTCAGTGGCCTCTGATAAGGTGCTCAAGCGCCGCCTTCATCGCTCATAATCCATGCTGCGCATGAAGGGCGTTTCATAGGCGAGGAGTCCCTGGGGCGCTTCGCCGTTGACAGTCAGCTTCACCCTTCTGCACCACTGCAGCTTTGTCAGTGTGTTGACAATCGCAAATACGGCATTCTGCTCTTTATTCAGGTCCGTTTTCCCATCCCAGAAGAACACATTGAAATCCAGGTTCAGCTGGTTTTCTTTCGTTTCAACCCTCTTGAGGGTCTCCTCAAGGGTTTCAGCGCCGGTAAACAGCGGACGAAGATCCGTTACAGAATCATAATACGAAGGTCCATTGAACAGCTGCGTTAAGAGCTGCTGCGGTTCGTTTGCCCAGCTGGAAGGGATATACCTGCGGGTTTCGGAAAGCCCGCCCAAATCGTTTCCATAATACAGCGCGATCTCGGTCAGGACAAAATGGGAGAAGTCCTGCCAGTGCATGAACCCACGGTCAAAGGAAACGACCTCGTTCGCGCCGTCGTACAGGCCCACCGGAACGATGGCCAGGATCGCTTCTCCATCCATCTCACAGCGCACGCCGTTCATCCACGGGAAATAGCCCTGCAGCGACATCGTGATGCCCGCCATCAGGACCGAGCGGAGGATCCCGTATTCAGATAGCACGTCGGACAGTTCGGAATTAAAGCTGAGGACCAGCACGTTTTCCGTATCTTCGACCTTTTTCAGTTCCGGCTCTCCGACCAAATAATCATTCAGTTCCGGCAGCTTAGGCACGTCAAACAGTTCGCTTTCGGACAGTGCTGCGAGGATCGTCTTGACGGCATCGCCAATGGCGTCAGAGGTGTAAGCCAGGGACTTGACCTCACAGACCACGCCATGGCCCGCCGAAACGGGATAAAACAGCGCCGTATTGGCGCGATAATGGAGATTCGTGGTTTCCGATTCGGTATGCCTGAACAGCAGCTGTGACATGGCGGACAGAGGATCCGAATACTCGTTGGGTGCAAATACGCCCGTCGGGATCGTCTGCGCTTCATCCAATGAGAGCGCTTTTCCATCCGCCATGATTAGGCAGGACTTGACCTGACCCGGCGTGCAGATGGTGTTGGTGATCGCCTGGCAAAGGGTAAAGCGGCTCAAAGGATCCAAATCAAGCACCTCATGCGAGAGGTGGATCAGGGCCGTGTCGCGAGACTGCACATAGCCCGGGTACAGGAGGGACAGATCCCTCAGCCCTGAAAACGCATCGGGCACCGTGTCGCTGATCTCTTCCAGGAGGAGGGTCAATAATGTCTTTTCAAGCGGAGCACGAGTCGAGACTTCCACGTCCGGCAGCACGAGCTCCCGGAATTCAGCGCTCTGAAAATCAGGAATATAGAGCACGGCATCCGTAGTATACATCCCGTTCAGCTGTTCCGCAGCTTCAGCTCCGGGAAAAAAGAAAGATACAAACGTCAATACGCACAGCAGGCTCAGGATCCTTTTCATTGCGATCCTGGCACAGGACTCATTGCTCATTCGCGGTGCCTCCGCTCACATCATAAATCGTCAGGCTTCCATACTCGCTTTCAAAGATGATAGGATACAGCTTTTCGATGGCAGCCTCATCCACATAATAGTCATTTCGTTCCCAGTTGGAGACAAGGATATATTCGACCCCGTATTCTTCCAGAACGTCCGCGTTTTTTTCCGGATCCTGATAGAACATGGCGATGTCGGTGTTTCGGCGGGAGGTATCAAGGCCGTGATAATGCAGCCAGAGATCTGGTCCACAGACGATGGTGCGTCCGGCCAGGGAGGAAACAGGGTTCAAATGCTGCCTGCCTGTCAGGAAGACAGCATGCTCGGGCAGATTTTCCTCAATATACCGGGCCGTTTCCACATCTTCGGCGCTGTACAGCTGCCAGTCGGACAGGCATTCGTGGGCGATCGAAATGGTCCCCGAACAGAAACACATAAATCCGCACAGCACCGCCAGCAGCCCCCGCGCACGTATCCCCTTGAGCTTATTCCACAGGAGGACCGCGTAGTCAGCCGCAATCGGAGCACAGAGCATATACCACACGTAAAACAGCTTATTATTATCGTATTCGTTCGGCTGGAACCTGATGAACTCGGCGAGGACAAAGATCACGGTCGCTCCGCTGAACAATAGCCTGAAACGCTTATTCTTTTCAAACAGCGCCAGGATCAGCAAAATGAAGGGGAGACCGATGTTTTTCAGGTAGAACCAGAGGTAGCTGTCTTTCAGACCATCGCCATAGCGGTTCACCCAGTTGAAATGGAACGTAATAAAGGAGCCTGTCCCTTCCGACGTCTTGAAGGCCTGAGAGAAGGTCCAGGTGAACAGCTGAGGGATCGACAGGACAGCCGCCAGGGCGGCGTACAGCAGCCAGCCATACCAATGGCGCTTGTCCCCGTGTTTGATCATCCGCGGCAAAGAGTAAAGCAGCATGCCGAAGGAGCAAAACGCCAGCGCGGCAAAAGAGTGGGTATGGATCATCGGCAACGCGCCGGCCATCAGTCCCAATAAGCAGATCTGCCGCCATGAATACTTTTCCTGGAGCGACATTTTCGTATCTGCCTGTTCGATCCTCTGACCCTCATCAAGGATCAGGTCGGTCAGCAGCCACAGGCAGGGCAGCAGCATGCTCCAACCGCCCATCGTCGTGCGTTGAGGGATCAGCATGTCCGCGATGACATTGCTCCAGCGCAGATTGTAAGTGTCAAACTCGGCATGGTTCGTGGGCGTCTGGTACCAACTGTAGCCTTCAAGGATGTTCCAGAGCCTTTCAGCAAGGCCGGTCCCCGCCTGGAGACTGTTCTGGTCCGCTGTGCCCAGCGGTACATAGAGCATATCAAAGATATAGACAAACCCGAAGCCGCCATTGATAAAAAACAGCAGAGCAGCTATAAACATACCGGGTTTTGTTTTGCAAAGTCGCTGGCATAGCAGGGAGTATCCCGCAAACACCAGCGCCAGCATGATCAGGGAGGAGATCAGCAGCGCAGCGCGAAGAGAGAGCCCACCGAGCATAAACGAAGTGGTAAAGCTGTCTGTCAGAAAAGGATAGGAAAGCAGATTCCCCGGCATGATCGCGTAATCCGGCGGGAAAGCTGCATTCCTCAGGCTGGTGATGATGCTCAGGTGCAGGCTCAAATCTCCATAGCAGGCCTGTCCGGTATAAAGGCTGCCGTCTTCCGCCGGACGGAGGTCGTGCGTCCAGATCAGGAAGAAGGAGAGGACCGTCAGCGGCAGCGCTAGGAAAAGGAGCAGCTGGATGCTTGTTTTGTCATCAGATGTGTAAGCTTTGGCAGGCAACTTATCCCGAAATACATAGCTCAGACCGAGAAGAATCACAAGGGGTACTAAAGACAGCCAATGGGCCGCGGCAGAAAAGCGCAGCGCAAAAGCGCAGAGGGCCGGAAGCCACATCATCAGCAGTACCCCAAGAGCGGTACCGAGCCAATAACGGATCACCGGCCTTTTCTGCGGCAGCAGGCAATATATGATCAGATTGCCCGAAACAAGATATAAAACAAGCCAAAGTATCGAACTCAATAAAGCTCTCCCTTATTATACACCCAGCACGGAAGTCGCAATCGTGAAGTAAACGATCAGGGACGCCATGTCCACGATCGTGGTAATCAGCGGACTGGCCATCAGCGCCGGGTCAAAGCCGAGCCGCTTCGCAGTCAGGGGCAGGACGCACCCTAAGGATTTGGACATCAGCACCGTACAGAACAGCGAGATGGAGACGACAAAACATACCGCCAAAGAGCCGTGATTGATCAGGTATACGCGGACGAAGGTATATATAAACAGGACAGTGCCGATGATCAGTCCGACGCGTACTTCTTTCCACAGTGCTTTGCCGATGTCCTTAAACTCGATCTCGCCCAGGGCGATACCGCGGATCATCAGGGTCGAGGCCTGCGCGCCGCAGTTGCCGCCCGTATCCATCAGCATGGGGATGCACGCGGTCAGGATGATGCCCATGCCCGTGCCCTCCAGCAGGGTCTCGTAGTTCGTGATGATCATGCCGGTCACGATGGCCACGGTGGCCAGGAGCAGCAGCCAGGGGAGACGGTTCTTGGCCAGCTGCCAGGGCGTCATTTTCAGGTACTCATCCTCGGCAGGGGTCAGAGCGGCCATCTTTTCAAAGTCTTCGGTGTTCTCATCTTCGATGACGTCCATGACGTCGTCAGCGGTGATGATACCCACCAGACGGTGTTCATTATCGACAACGGGGATCGTCATCAAGTCGTATTCGCGCACGGTCTCGGCGACTTTTTCCTGATCGTCCATCGTATTCACGCTGATGATATTCGTGTCCATCAGTGAGTCGATCAGGACCTCGTCATCCGCCAGGATCAGCGTCCTGAGGGCGATCGTGCCGATCAGGTGGCGGGCCTGGTCAATGATGTACAGGGTATAGATCGTTTCTTTGTCGAGGCCGGTCTTTTTGATCGCAGACATGGCTTCCCGGACGGTAAGCCCGCGCTTGAGCTCCATGTACTCGATCGTCATGAGTGAACCGGCGGAGTTTTCCGGATAGCGCAGGAACTGGTTGATCAGATTGCGCTTGCTCTCGCTGGTGTTCTGCAAAACACGCTTGACGACGTTGGCGGGCAGCTCTTCAAGGAAGTCCACCGTATCATCCAGGAACATGTCTTCGATCAGGGAACGGATCTCGTTATCGCCGATCGATTCCACGAGGGTCTGCTTCTGCTCGGCAGACATGTACGCAAAAACATCCGCAGATACATCCTTCGGAAGAATGCGGAATGTCAGCAGGAGTTTTTCTTTGTCCAGGGTCTCCATAAAGCGCGCGATATCCACTTCATTGAGCATCATCAGCGCGCCGCGAAGTTCACTGTGTTTCCCGCCGTTCAGCAGGTTCATGAGCCTTTGTTCAACAATTTCCCAATCCATCGGCTTCTCTCCTTTCTGTATTTCAAAAAGCAGAGCGCGAGGACGCGGGCGTTATGAATCAGGCCTTCTGAGAGGCCGGATACGATAACGGTACGTCGTCGCCTGTCTGCATAACAGGTATGTCCACGATCCGGCCTCCTTTCGTTGCTATTCTGTGTTGAGTATATCGCCGAATTCAGGCGGTGTCAAGGGGGAAAGACAGGTTAATATTTCGGTCAGAAACCCAGATTATCATTGACCAGGATCACGTGGATCCTGCCCTCATGTCGGGAGTATCTGGTGATCAGGAACTGACAGCAAATGGTGTCCGGCGACTTGCAGTCAAAGCAGGTTCCGTTCACGGAGCATGGGGTCGAAAGGTTGAAACGCTGGGCGTTCATTGGCGCGGCCACGTTCCTTGCGCGCTTCATGGCACTGTCCAGATCATCGCAGACCTTGTTCATGCCAGCGATCACGATCACCTTCTTCGGCCCCTGGGCGATGGCGCTCACGCGGTTGGAATTGCCATCGATATTGACCATGATCCCGTCTTTGGTCATGGCATTGGCGCTCGTCAGGAATACGTCCGCGTCATAAGCGTCCAGCATGGCCGCCCGCTTGTCCTGATACTGGTTGCGGTCGATAAAGTTATAGGTATCCGTTTTGAGGGCATCCACCAGACCGATCTCGATCGCGCTCATGCAGCCGCCCATGGTGACGGAGCTGTGTTCCGGGATCAGCGAAAGGGCAATTTTCAGTGCTTCTTCTTTATTGGCAGCATAATAGCCGCTCATGTTTCTGCTCTTGAGGCCCTTTATGACGTACTGAGCCAGCTTCTCATTGCGCATCTGCACGAATTCACTCATCGTTGTTTCCTCCTTCGTGTCTGTCCGTTTCAAGCATCTCTTTCGTCCGTTCGGAAATAATGTATCTCGGCCGCGCCTTGGTCTCCAGGTAGATCTTTCCGATGTATTCACCAATGATCCCCAAGAACAGCGCCTGCATGCCTCCGATAAAGCATACGATGCACGCCGTAGACGCCCAGCCGGCGACTGCTTGCCCTGTCATAGCCGTGATCAGCGCCCAGATAATGCCGATAAAGCTCAGCACGCTGATGATCAGCCCTGTGGCGGTGATCATCCGGATCGGCTTCACGGACAGACTGGTGATTCCGTCGAAGGCGAGCATCAGCATTTTTTTGAGCGGATAATGGCTCTCGCCTGCCAGGCGCTCATGCCGATCGTAATAGACGGACGTCGATTTGAAGCCCACCAGCGGGACCATGCCGCGAAGGAAGAGGTTGACTTCCTTGAATTTGGCGAACTCGTGCAGGGCCCGGGCGCTCATCAGACGGTAATCCGCGTGATTATAGACCACTTCAGCGCCCATGCGATTGAGGAACTTGTAGTAGCCTTCCGCGGTAAAGCGCTTGAAGAAGGTATCTGTATCCCGGCTGGCGCGCACGCCGTAGACGATTTCGCAGCCATCCAGATAAGCGTCCACCATCTGATCCATGGCATTCAGGTCGTCCTGTCCATCACAGTCAATACTGATAGTAATGTCGCAGCGGTCCATGGCCTCCATGAGGCCGGCCAGCACTGCATTCTGGTGCCCGCGGTTGCGGCTCTGGGCGATGCCCTGGAAGTGGCAGTCCTGCCGGGATAAATCGGTGATGATATTCCAGGTATCATCCTTGCTGCCGTCGTTCACAAACAGGATGCGGCTGTCCTGATGGATCTTGTTCTGTGCGATCAGATCCGTCAGCTTGTTCAGGAACATGCTGCTGGTGATCGGCAGGACCTTTTCTTCATTATAACAAGGAATAACGATATACAGAATCGGCGGTTTCATGATCCCTCCGCATAATGAAATTACTTACTCAGCAACCGGGCTCACGCTCGAACAGCGTGATCGTATCCTGTCCATCGGTAAAGGGACCGGGCAGGGCGGTCAGCCCGCGGTGGCTGCCAAAGAAATCAGAGTTGAATACGATCGGCGTGCCATCCCGGTTTTCAAACGCCTGCTCCGGCTCAAACGCTTGACCCAGTGTCTCTGTCGTGATCACGGGAACGCGGAACTGCATCAACTGCCGGTACAGGTCCGTTTTCAGAACGATCCGGCTGCCGTCGCGGTCAAGCGCGATGCTCGCGGGAGCATCTGCCACAAGGCCGTTGTTTTCATGCCTGCTCACATTGGCACCGTTCAGATAAGCGTTGCCGGACACCCAAACCGGAAGATGACCGAAATGGTAAGTGCCCAAGCCTCCCATATTCGGTTCGCTGGTCGGCTTGAACGGGGCATACCAGGTCTCATAATCCGGGAAAATGTCGAAAGGCGCTGTGCCGACGGCTTCGTACTCATTGCTCTCGGCAGTCCTGGCAGGATCGGTGACCGGGTGAAGCTGGATGAACATATTGTTGTAGATCCGGTCGTCTCCGTGCAGGATCGTCATGAACCCGGCCACCTCCGTGCGGTGCCTGATGTGATAGGGCGTATAGCGGGGCTCCCGCTGCCCGTTCACGATGCTGTCCACGCCCGAGTTGATGAGGCCGAACCCGCCCGCGACCAGATTGTGGACGATGGCTAGACCTTCGCTGGGAATCGTGATCGACTGCTTTGACAGAAGAATGTTGTTATCGATGATGGTAGGCCCATGGCTGACCTCAATGAATACATCCGAGGAGAACATGGAGCCCTGGCCGTGCTGCACACCTTCGGGACGGAAGTTATCGTGGAGCAGGTTCTGGGAAATGCGCGTGCCCTGGGCCTGCCAGTCACACCAGATGCCGATGATACAATTGTGGATATGGTTCCTGCGGATGACGACATCGATGGCCGCGTGGAGCTTGATGCCTGCCGTTTCCGCTCCGCCCAGCTGCTGCGTATTGCAGATATCGTGAATATGGCAATCCTCGATGGTAGAGAATACTCCGCCCATCCGGCCCACGATACCGGTCTGCTGGCAGTGATGGATGTGGCAACGGCGGATGATGTGATGCCCGATGTTCTCCTTCAGCCAGCCATGATACTGCCCGCGGCATACCGCGTCGCGTTCCATCTGTGTCGGGCTCTTGACATGCTTTGTATAGAAATACATGTCATTTTCTGGATCGCGGTATTTACCCAGGGAGATACCGCAGCATTTGCTGTCGAATACCTCGCAGTCCTCGATGATCCAGCCCTTGGACCAATGGGGACCGATCAAACCGTCCTGATAAGCCGCAGGCGGCGCCCAGGTAGTGGCGGCGCGGCAGAGCTTGAAGCCGCTTACCGTAATATAGTCGATGCCGTTCTCTTCCGGCATGAAAACATTCCGGCGGACGTTGATCTCGACTCTTTCCCTGTTCGGATCAAAGCCCTGGAAATTGGCGTAGAAGACCGTTTCGCCATTCTCCTGCTCCGAGTACCACTTGTATCTGGACTCCTCCGGGACCCAGGCGGTGGGGGAAACTTCACCCGCTTCGCACTCCTCCAGCGTTTCCGTCTCGAACAGCGTCCTGTCGTTCAGGTAGACAGAACCGGTGTGCCGGATCGTCGGCGCGAAATACCAATCACCGCAGACGTAGGTCGTATAAGGATTATAATCCCCGAATACACTGTTGGAGACACGGGCCGTCCAAAGGTTCCCACGCAGGTTGACCCAGCCGGACAGCACTTCTGAGCCGGTGATGACCGCCCCGCCCAGGACCGCGGAACGGTAAGCGATGCGTGCCTGCTCCGTGCCCGCATGCCGAGGGATCACATGCTCGCGGTATACGCCCGGCGCGACGAACACCTCATCACCCGGCTGCGCCACCTGCGCAGCATCGTTGATATGGCGGAACGGCCGCGCCTGGGAGCCGTCTCCGTCGCGGAATGCATTATCGTCCACATACCAGATCATGGGCTGAGCCTCCTTAACGTCTATATCTTTTTACTGACCGGCGATCCGCCGCGCCACATAGATGCCGCTGGCGGAAGCATGGGAAAGGGAGTGGGTGACACCGCTGCCGTCGCCAATCACGTACAGCCCCGGATGGCAGGTCTCGAGATGCTCGTTCAGCTTGACTTCCATATTATAGAACTTCACCTCGACGCCGTACAGCAGCGTGTCGTCGTTGGCTGTGCCGGGAGCGATCTTATCCAGGGCGTAGATCATTTCAATGATCCCGTCCAGGATGCGCTTCGGTAGCACCAGGCTCAGGTCACCAGGTGTCGCGGCCAGGGTCGGTCGGACAGTGCCTTCCTCAATGCGCTTGACGGTAGACCTGCGCCCGCGCTCCAGATCGCCGAAGCGCTGCACCATCGCGCCGCCGCCGAGCATGTTGGACAGGCGCACGATGCTTTCGCCGTAGCCGTTGGAATCATGGAAGGGCTCGGAGAAGTGCTTGGACATCAGGAGCGCGAAGTTGGTGTTCTCCGTCTTTTTGCTCTCGTCCTCAAAGCTGTGTCCGTTGACGGTGACGATGCCGTTCGTGTTCTCGTTGACCACGATGCCGCGGGGGTTCATGCAGAATGTGCGCACCTGATCCTCATACTTTTCAGTATGATAGACGATCTTGCTCTCATACAGTTCATCCGTGATATGCGAGAAGATGACCGCCGGCAGCTCCACACGCACACCCAGATCCACGCGGTTGGAACGGGTGCCGATCTTCAGGTCGTGGCAGACCTGCTCCATCCACTTGCTGCCGCTGCGGCCCACGGATACGATACACTGGCGGCATTCATATTCGCCGTTATCGGTATACAGCCTGTATCCGCCATCCGCCAGCTCAATTTTGTGGACCGGCGTCATGAAGTGGAACTCCACATTCTCTTTCAGGATCTTATACAGGTTGGACAGCACGATGTAGTTGTTATCGGTGCCGAGGTGACGCACGGACGCATCCAAAAGCGTCAGCTTGTTCTGCATGCAGAGCTTCTTGAACTTCGTGCCGGCAGTAGAAAACAGGGGGCTCGCGCCGCCGCCGTTTTCCACATTGATCTGATCCACATAACGCATCAGATCCATCGCTTGATTGCGGCCGATGTACTCGTGCAGCGATCCGCCGAAGTCGTTGGTGATATTGTACTTCCCGTCGGAAAACGCGCCAGCGCCGCCGAAACCATTCATGATGGCGCAGGACGCGCAGTGAATGCAGGTCTTGACATGCACCCCGTCGATCGGGCAGCGGCGCTCTTCCAGCGGCTTGCCGGCTTCAAAGACCGCGACGCGAAGGTCCGGCTTGAGCCGTGTCAGCTCGTAAGCAGAATAGATCCCACCAGGGCCCGCACCGATAATGATCACATCATACATCATAATTACACTTCACCTTGCTGTTATTTTGTCTGACTCTCGCTCAGATAGTCGATAATCGTATGGGCAGCCACGTTGCCTTCGCCGACAGACTTCGTCAGCTGGTACGGGCGGCCTGTGCAATCACCCGCCGCAAAGCAGCCCGCCAGATTTGTTTTCTGTTCGCGGTCGACCACGATGTGCGGGCCGTTCAATTCCAGACCGGGAAGCAGGGTAGACGGCGCGACCGCGTTCCTCAGACAGAAAACGCCGTCGACTGCCAAATCTGACCCGTCGTTCAGCTTGATCGAAGCGACCTTCATCCCGCCTGTGATCTCGCGCACCGGGCCGATCATTTCAACATTTTCCGGCAGCGGGCCCACATCCTTGTATGTGGCAAAGCAATAGACTTTTTCCGCCAGCTCCGCCAGATAGGCCACTTCATGCTCATAGCGCTGGGGCCCGCAGATGACCGCGATCTTCTTGCCTTTGTACAGGAAGCCGTCGCAGGTTGCGCAATAGCTGACGCCGCGTCCGAGGTACTCCGTTTCGCCCGGAACGCCCTTGGCGCTGACAACACCCGTCGCCAGAAGTACTGTTTTCGCCTCATACAGCTCATTATCCGCCAGGATGGAATAATGATCGTTCATGAACATGATCGCCGTGACCATTTTGTCAACGGGTTCGAGGCCCATTTCAGCGGCATGATCCTGGAAACGCTTATTCAGCTCCGCGCCCGAGATCAGGCCGACACCGGGATAGTTTGCAATCTTCTCGCTCTTTTCGACCTTGAGGCTCATTTGAGGAGAGCCAAACCAAATGACGCTTTTCTCATGAAGCTTGAGCGTGATGGCAGCAGAAAGCCCCGCAGGACCCGTACCGATGATCGCCGTATCAAACATTCTCTGATTACCTCCTCACAAATCGTGATCTGCTTAGATCCTGTTTCAGAGCAAGTACATCATACCTCATTTTCTTTGTGCGAGCAACTAAATAGTTTGTCGGTGGTTTCTGTTTGGGCCTCTCACGTAATCGCCCGGCCCCGCCGCAAAGGGACAGGGGACTTTTACGATCTGCCCAGCCACCGAGACCGTATTCAGCGATTCGCCGCTTTGGGGATCCTCGATTCTTTCAATGGTCAAGGTGCGGAATCCGTCCGGCTGTAGGATCTCCAGCTGGTCGCCGACATAGAAGCGATTCTTGACCTGCAGCGTCAGGTCCTTGCCATCCCAGCTGATCACATCGGCGGTATATTCCATGCTCTGAGTCACCCCGCCTGCGCCGCCCGAAGGCTGGGGCTTCCCGAAATAAAAACCCGTATTCCATGAACGGTGACTGGCTTTCTCCAGCTCATTTATCAGACGGGGGAGGGCGGCGGCATAGGCTTCCTCGCCCTGACCCATCAGCAGGTCGATCGCCTGCCGGTAACTCGTCACGACATGGCTGACATAGAAAGCCGTTTTCATCCGCCCTTCGATCTTCAGGGAGTCAATGCCGGCGCGGATCATTTCCGGCAAGTGCTCAAGCATGCAAAGATCATAAGCCGAGAAGATGCTGGTGCCGCGTCCATCCTCTTCCACATTGATGATCTCGCCAGGCCGCTTTTCTTCCACGAGATGATACTGCCAGCGGCAGGGCTGAGCACACTCCCCGTGGTTTCCGCCGCGCGAGGCGAGATGGTCTGACATCATGCAGCGGCCCGAATAGGCCATGCACATCGCGCCGTGAACAAAGGCCTCCAGCTCCAGGGAATCCGGAAGCTGCCTTTTTAAGGCGGCGATCCTCTCCAGGGAGAGCTCCCGGCTCAGGACGATCCTTGATGCGCCCAGCCTTTGGTACATGAGCGCGGTCGGCGCATTCATGACGTTGGCCTGAGTGCTGACATGCAAGGGCAATTCCGGCACCCGCTCCCGGATCGTCAGGAAAGCTCCGGGATCTGAGACCAGAGCCGCGTCTACACCCAGCTTCCACGCTTCATAAGCCGTATCCGCCAGGGCGTCCAATTCATCGTCATAGGGAAGGACGTTCAGGGTCAGGTAAAACTTCTTTCCCAGGCCGTGAAGATACTGAACAGCCTCTGACAGGGACTCCAGGGTGAAAAGCTCCGCCGAAGCGCGGAGTCCGAAACGGGGGAGTCCGCCATATACGGCGTCTGCCCCGAAGCGGACAGCCGCTTTTAACTGGCTCATGCCTCCGGCAGGCGCTAATAATTCCGGACGGCGCAGATTACTCATTCTGTCACCTTCTCCCGGTTTTGTGCCGCGTCCCAGGCTTCCCACAGCGGTTTATACTGCGCTACCGCCGCTTCATGTTCCGCCAGGGTCCTGCTGAAATACAGCGATCCATTCTGCGGTTCCCGGGTGCAGAAATAGTAGTATTCCTTTCCCTTCACCATGAAGTCCTCATCGGGATACAGGGCGGCATAGATCGCCTGGGAGGAGGGATTGCAGATGGGACCGGCGGGGAGGCCCGACTTCAAATAGGTATTGTAGGGAGAATTGACTTTTGTATCGGCACTGGACAGCGAAAGCCTTGTGATGCCTGTCAGATATTTGACCGTTGCGTCGCTCTGCAGGCGCATTCCGGCCTTCAGGCGGTTATAGAACACAGCTGCGACGCGGGCAAAGTCTCCAGTTTTCGCTTCCTTTTCGATCATGGACGCCAGAATGATGATATCATCCATCGTATATTTGGTTTTCCAGCGCGTGTTCAGCTCGTCCAGGCGGTCAAAATAAGCGCTCGTGAACACCGCCCCGGTCTGACTCAGCAGCTTCCTGATGATATCCTCCGCCGAGGCATCAGTGTAGATCTCGTAGGTATCGGGGGAAAGATAACCCTCCACCGGGTATCTCCTGCCCGCGGCAGTACCGGCTGTAATGATGTCATGGATATAGTAATAGGAGTCGTAGGGCGCCGCATTCCTGCAGATCGTGAGCCAGTCTTCCTCGTTGCTGATGATGTTCAGCGATTTCAGATAGGCAGCTATATCCGGCACAGTCCAGCCCGGAATGATAGTGATATTGCGCACCAGAGGCTTCCCGTCTCCGGAGATCAGATTATCCATGATCTCCGTCATGCTCATGGTGCGGTTCAGCTGATAGTCTCCGGCCTGGATCTTCTGGCTGTAGCCCAGGATATCCGCGTAATACCTGAACGCGGAACGGTTGCGGATCAGCGATTCGTTTTCCAAATTCGCGGCCACACGGGACAGGCTGCTTCCCGATGCGACAGTGAATGACACGGGCGTATCATTCTTCGGATCCACAGGATCAAAAAACTGGTGCCGCACCATTCTGATCGCCCCGGTGATCAGGCCGAAAACGGCGACGAAAGCGCAAAAAAGAACCAAGGCCTGCCGTACGACAGACCAGATTCCGCTGTACCAATAGGGGCCGTAGGCACGATCCCGGTGCAGCTGTTCCCTTGTATAATTCAGATTGTCACGTTCTTCATTCATAAGTTCGGCATTTCGATAGGCAGCTGGCACGCTTCGGAGAGATGCGCAAACACATCCGCCAACAGCTTATGCATCCTGACCTTGCTGAGCAGATAAGCGCCTGTCTGCTGAGACAGCCCCATGATGCCATTCAGCTGCGTGAACCGGTCGATATCGCTCTGGGCCGCTTCCTTGCCAGTCAGCGCATACATCTGCAGCTTCGTCTGCAGCGACTCGTATTCTTTCAGCAGCGCCGCGCTGACGGGATCGCTGAATACCATTTCTTTCAGGCGGCTGAACTCTTTGTACTCATCCGTTGCCTTGACGGCCTCAGCCAGAGCCACTTCAGCATTCCTAATATCCATGGTCGGTACTCTCCGTCTTTATCCCAAATCGACGATGATCGGGAGGATCATGGGATTCCTCTTGATCTTGTCATAAATGAAGCGATGAAGCTCGTCTTTGATGCGGTTCTTGATGATCGGCCAGTCAGCGCCGTCAATGCGGCCATAGCTCAGGATGATGGCGCGGACGACATCCTGGATCTGCTCGATGATGTCTTCATTCTCGCGCACATACACGAATCCGCGGGAGATCACATCGGGTCCGGAGACCAGCACGCCATTTGTACGATCGAAGGCCATGGCGACGATGATCAGGCCTTCCTGGCTCAGGTGTTTGCGGTCGCGAAGCACCACGTTGCCAACATCGCCGATGCCCAGGCCATCCACCAGCACCTCGCCGACGGGCACCGGTTCACCCATCGACAGCTGGTCTTCGCTCAGTTCGATCACACAGCCGGGAGTGGGCACGATGATGTTCTCCAGTTCCATGCCCATGGATTCCGCCAGCTCCGCGTGCTGCCACAGCATGCGGTATTCGCCGTGCACCGGGATAAAGTAATGCGGCTTTACCAGCGTGTGCATCAGCTTGATTTCTTCCTGGCAGGCATGGCCGGATACGTGTACCTCTGCCATGGCACTGTAGATCACAGTAGCGCCGCAGCGATAGATCTGGTCGATCACGCGGGAAACAAATTTCTCGTTGCCCGGGATCGGCGTAGCGGAAATGATCACGCGGTCCGAGGGCTTGATCTGCAGCTTACGGTGCTCCGCGTAGGCCATGCGCGTGAGGCCGCTCATGGGTTCGCCCTGGCTTCCCGTCGTCAGGATCAGGATCTGGTCGTCGCGGTAATTCTCAATATCATCTACTTCGATCAGTGCTTCGGGCGGGATCACCAATTCTCCCAGCTCCAACGCCACCTGGCTCACGTTGACCATGGACCGGCCCACAAAGCAGATCTTGCGGTCATAATTGAGGGCACAGTTGATGACCTGCTGAACGCGGTTGATATTGCTCGCGAACATGGCGATGATCACGCGGCCTTCCGCGTCGCGGAACTGCTTTTTGAAGGTATCACCGATGTTCCGTTCAGACATGGTATAGCCCTTGCGCTCCACGTTCGTGCTTTCGCACAGCAGAGCGAGGACGCCCTTGTCGCCCAGGCGGGCCAGGGTGCTCAGGTCTGTGACCTGTCCGTCTACCGGAGTGAAGTCGATCTTAAAGTCGCCGGAGTGCACGATCACGCCGGCCGGGCAAGTGATGGCCAGCGCGCACGCGCCGGGGATCGAGTGATTGACATGGATGAATTCCACAGAAAACGCACCCAGCTTGACGACGTCGTGCGGTTTGACCGTGTTCAATTGGATATTCTGGATGCGGTGCTCCCGCAGTTTTGCCTCGATCAGCGCCAGGGTGAGCCTTGTTCCGTAAACAGGCGCCGGCACCCGCGGCAGTACGTAGGGTGTGGCGCCAATATGATCCTCGTGACCGTGGGTGATCACATAGCCGCGAACGCGGTCACGGTTTTCTTCCAACCAGGTAATATCGGGAATGACCAGGTCGATTCCGAGCATATCCTCTTTCGGGAAAATGGAACCGCAGTCGATCACGATGATATCATCGCCATATTCAATGGCTGTAATGTTCTTTCCGATCTCTTCAACGCCGCCCAGGGGAATGATTCTAACTTTCTGGGATGCTGCCATACAATAATCCTTTCTGACATGGTACAGTTATTCAGAAACTCGCGCACAGATATCTGCTTTCATGTTGAATTTGAGTGACGAGTATTAGAATGTTTCGACACATACGCCAATACTGGCGTTTGCCTGATGCGATTATACCATGGATCTAAAAGAATTACCAGTACTGCTGCGGCCGAAATAAAGGAATATTTTGCCATTTGTCGCATAAAAATGTGGCAATTTCAGGGCAGCAGAAAATTACTGTAGAACAAGTTCCCGTATTTCAGCTTCCGTGGTGCTGATCAGAAGCGTTTTATTATGTGTAAAAGTGACAAAACCGGTCGGTGTGCCCCCTGGCTTTTTGACATATCGGCGGTAAGTATAATCCACCGGAACACTGAGGCCTCTCGATTTTGAGTACCAGGCCGCGATCCTGGCCGCATCCATCAGAGCATCCTGAGTGACCGGTTTTTTATTGAGGCAGATGATCACGTGGGAACCGGGCATATCCTTGGCATGCAGCCACATATCGTCTCCGTCGGCTTCTTTTGTGATGCGTTCGTTCTGCAGGCCGTTCTTGCCTGCAAGGATCGAAAATCCGTCACGGCTTTTGAAGCGCAGAGGAGTGCTGACGGGCTGCTTCTTTTTCTTTGACGCCTTGTCTGGCTTCAGGATCCCCTGAGCCTCCAGGATCTTCCGGATATCATTCAGATCCTCCGGCATCTCGCAGCGTTCCAGCTCGAAGGCCGTTTCTTCAAGGATCTGAAGCTCCTGCAGGCACAGCGCCTTTTGTTCGGAAGAGGTCTTTCGGGAGGCCATGGCCTTCCTGTAGCGCTTGAAGTATTTCTGGGCGTTCTGGACGGGGGAGAGGGTTTCATCCAGCGGGATCAGGATGGTCTGATTATCGGCATCATAGAAATTCTGGAGGCGCACTTCCCGGCTGCCTTTGCTGACCAGGTGCATCTGCGCGCTCAGCAGCTCTCCGTACAGACGGTAGCGGTCTGCATCCGCCGCGTCCCTGAGCGCGTCCTCCAGCAGCATGAGCTTCTTTTCGTCCCGTTCGATCATGGTCTTTACGAGGCGTTTCAGCGATGCCGATTTCTGCTGCATGCGTTCATTCCGGTCGCGCACGCTGTAGAAGCGGGACATGGCTTCCTGCACGGACGGGCAGGGTTTCTGCATCTCCATCGGATAGCTCAGATAGGTAAACGGGAAGAAATCGAGCCTCCTGCCCGACGCATCCACCAGCAGCTGCGGCGCTTTCAGGTCCATCAGCTTGCGGCTGAAATCACAAAGCTTCTCCGATACAGTCCCAATATCGACGCTGTCGACGGATGCCTCTTTGAGTCCGGTCACTCTCAGCGCCCATTCCTGCGCGCTGACGGGGGAAAGACCGGTGATATGCCTGAGCAGGGCGGAAGACAGATTTCCGTGCTCATTCTTAAGCCGATCTTGCAGTTTTTCAGGTTCGAGTTCTTCAAGGGTCAGCTTGTCCTGCCGGGGTGGACGCACGAACTCCAGGCCTGGCAGCATATGCCTGACCCGGCTCATATCCGAGCTCACATGACGGATCGAATCGATGATCTTTCCGTTCTTGACCAGTGTCAGATTGCTGTGCCGGCCCATCAGCTCCAGCCACAATTCACAGGGGCCGCTTTCGCCCAATTCATCCCGGTTATTGATAGTGATACATACAGCACGGTCGCCATAGGGCTGCTCGATGGATACGATCCTGCCGCCGATCAGGTATTTCCTGAGCAGCATGCAAAACATGGGCGCCTGATCCGGATTGGTAAAGCTCTCGTCCGTAATATGGAAACGGGCCATGGCAGGGCTTGCGCTTAGGAGCAGCTTCGTGTTCCTGTTCTCATTGCGGATCAGCAGCACAGCCATATCTTTTTCCGGCTGCGTCGCACGGTCGATGCGTCCGCCCACCAGGCACTGCAGTTCCTGAACGGCGAAGCGCAGCGTTATTCCATCAAGTGGCATGATATCTCCTTATTAAGAAAACACTCTGGCATAGAGACTGCCGTTATCGTACACATAGAGCAGCATGAACTGCCGCTCGCAGGCAGCGCCGGGGTTCAGGTACAAGATACCGTTCCGCTCCTGATTGTACACCCGGTGCGTGTGCCCGAAAACGACGCAGTCAGCCTTGACATCCCTCGCGCGGTCTTCGAGCAGGGACATGGTGGATTTGACGCTGTAATGATGCCCATGGCAGAGCAGAAACCTTTTGCCGAAAAGATCAAAGGTCAGTTCCCGGGCTGCCGGAAAAAAGTCGCAGTTTCCGGAGACCTGATAGATCATCGGCAGGTCTCCCGCATACCGGTCAAGATCACGGCACCCGTCGCCCGCATGGAATACTGCGTCGATGGGCCCCATGCTCTCCGCCTTCATCAGGATGTTTTCGACGGAATAGCCGTGGGAGTCAGACATCACGAGGATCTTTTTCAGGACGGACGGCATAGCTTGCCAAGCTCCTCCATCATCATACTCATAGCGCGCGCCCGATGGGAGATGCGGTTCTTTTCTTCCTGGGCCATCTGCGCAAAGGTCTCCCCGGTCTCATAAAGGAAATGAGGATCATAGCCGAACCCGCCGTTTCCGCGCGCGTCCTCGACGATCGTGCCGGGGCAGGATCCCCGCACCACGCGGCTGTAACCGCCGGGCAGACACAGGGCCATCGCGCATACAAATTCGGCATTCCAGGGCTTCGGATGCTCCTGTAGGTTGCGGATCAAGAGTGCGTTGTTGGCGGCGTCGTTTCCGTGCTCACCGGCATATCGTGCTGAGTAGACGCCGGGCGCACCATTCAGGGCTGCCACGCTCAATCCGCTGTCATCGCCAAGGGCCGCATATCCGGTGGCCTTCGCCACCTGCCGGGCCTTGATCAGGGCATTCTCTTCAAAGGTTTTCCCGTTCTCCTCGATCTCATCATGGAAGCCGGCTTCACTCATGCTCATCACGTGAAAACGATCGCCCAGCATGGTACGGATCTCGGAGACCTTATGCGCGTTATTACTGGCGATAACGATGGTGCGCTTGGTTTCAAGGGGCAGCACCCGCCCCTCCAGCGCCGCGTTCTGCAGTTCGATCAGCTGCCTGCAGCCACTCAGGCCGAGAGAAAGCAGCTCATTCAGCTGCTCAAGCGAAAAGGCGCAGCCTTCTCCAGTGCCCTGAAGCTCCACAAAGTCGCCGTTTTCGTTGACGATAAAGTTCATATCCGTCCCTGCGGTCGAATCCTCCGTATAGCAGAGATCCAAGCAGGGAGTCCCATCCACGATGCCCGCGCTAACGGCAGCGATCTGGTGGATGATGGGGGACTCCTTGAGCTTACCCTCGCGCAACAGCTTATCGACCGCCAACGAAAGGGCAATAAAGCCACCGGTAATGGCGGCGGTTCGGGTGCCGCCGTCCGCCGTCAGTACATCACAGTCGATGGTGAGCGTGCGCTCTCCCAGATACCGCCTGTCCAGCGCCTGGCGCAGGGCACGTCCGATCAGTCTGCTGATCTCTACGCCGCGACCATCTTTCTTGATGCCGTCCCTTGCCTTTCTGCGGCCTGTGGATGCCGGCAGCATGGCGTATTCAGCCGTCAGCCAGCCTTCTCCCTTGCCTTTCAGAAAAGGAGGCACGCTTTCCTCCACCGACGCAGTGCAGATAACGCGGGTATTTCCCGTCCTGATCAGGCAGCTGCCTGCGGCTGTCGGTACAAAATCCACAATGATCTCATGGGTCCTGAGTTCGTCATTCCGACGACCATCCTGCCGTTCCACGATAGCATCCTCCTTTTATACGGTCACAGAAGCAGTAATTATTCTGAATATGAGAAAAACCTTGGTTCCGTGACGGAATCAAGGTTTTTAGTGCGGCCAACGAGACTTGAACTCGTACCCGGTTAAGGACACGCCCCTCAAACGTGCGCGTATGCCAATTCCGCCATGGCCGCGAGAACGGACGTATTATAGCATAGTAAAATTCTGTTGTCAAACAGTTTTTATTCTGAAAAACATCCCTCATTTCTGAATCCATGGAAGCCTGCAGGATCATATTTCTTAAAATCTTGACACGCAACTGTTTTCATCGTATAATCTCCGCGTTCGGTTCGGAATAACTGAAGCGGACAAAAATGGAGCGGTATCGAAGTGGTCATAACGGCCCTGACTCGAAATCAGGTGACGGGCAACCGTCCGTGGGTTCGAATCCCACCCGCTCCGCTCTTTCGGGCAAATCAGCCCGTCAAAGCCCCTGCTGACAGGGGCTTTACTTCTTTCATCACATTTGGAAATCAAGACGAGGCGCTTATGATCTCAATGCATACACTGCATGATAACAGGACCCCCGTATCGATCCTTCTCAACGCATTAACGGCAGCTGTCAGTCTGTTTATCAACGGGTTCGGCGTCTATCTGACGATCCATGCGAACATTGGAGCAGGACCATAGGACGTGCTGAACCTGGGGCTCTCCAAAAGCACCGGGATGCTGTACGGCACCGCATCGATCACGGTCTCATTTACCATCCTGGTCATTGATATCCTGTTAAGGGAACCGATCGGGATCACGATGATCATTGATTCCATCGTCGTAGGAAAATCGGTGGACTTTTTCAATATGCTGAATCTGTTTCCCAAAGCAAATACGATGCTGTCCGGGATCCTGATGATGCTGGCCGGTCTCGTGATCAGCGCCTATACGCAGTACGCATATATGATCGCATCCCTTGGTTGCGGGCCCAGGGACACTCTGCTCGTTGGGCTGTCCAAACGTATCCGGTTCATGCCGATTGGAGCGGTCAGCATCTGTCTGCTGAGTTTCGCGACCTTTGTGGGCTGGCTGCTGGGTGGGCCCGTTGGGATCGGCACACTGATCTGCGCGTTCGCGTCCGGCCCGATCATGCAGTTGGCCTTCCAGAGCGTCCATTTTGACGCTACGAGAGTTCACCATCAGCATCTGGCCGCTTCGCTCCGCGTGCTGTGTGCGCATCGGGCTTAAGTATCAGATCGGCCCCTTAAAAACATCTTGTTCAAATTGCTTTACAATAACCGATTCTTTTGCTATAATGCTCTTCGAACGCATTGTCAGGAATATGCGTATAACTGAAAGGCAGGTCAGAATTGATGTTGGAAAAAATCTTTGGCATTACTGCGGCCTATGCAGAGGGCGCTGCTGCCGCGACCGGCGAAGCGGGAGCGGATATGGCTGGAGCCGGCGGAGCTCAGTTGATCTCCATGCTGATCAGCATGGTGCTGATGATCGCCGTGTTCTATTTCCTGCTGATCCGTCCCCAGCGCAAGAAGGATAAAAAGGTCAAGGAGATGCTTGCCGCGCTGAAATCCGGCGACCGCATCTGCACCATCGGCGGCATTTACGGCACCATCACGAAGATCAAGGATGACACGATCACCCTGGCCGTCGGCGGCGACCGCACCGAAATGGTCGTTGCGCGCTGGGCCATCCGCAATGTGGAAGAGGTCTCTGTGGAAAACGAGGGCGAACTGCTCGCGTAATCCAACCAAATAAGTCGACGAATCATAACCGCGGCAGCTTTCAGGCCGCGGTTTTTTAGGAGGGCTTATGCTTTTTATCGGAATCTGCGGCGCCAGCGGTTCAGGTAAAACCACTTTGGCCGAACAGCTGATCAAGGACCTCGCTGTACCGGTGACGGTCATCCATCAGGATTGTTATTATCTGGACCACTCGGAGATGACATTTGAGGAACGCTGCAAGCTGAATTACGACGAGCCAAAGATCTTCGACCACGATCTGCTGTATGAAGACATTTGCGCGCTGCTGGAGGGCAAGTGCGTTACCCGCAAGAGCTACGACTTTACGAGGCATGCCCGCGCGGACACGCAGGAGCTCATAGAGCCCAACGAAGTCCTCATCGTCGAAGGGATCCACGCCTTCTATGATAAGCGCCTCTTAGAGAAAATGTACCTGAAGCTCTACATCAGCGTGGAGCCCGATATCTGCCTTTTGAGGAGGATCACTCGCGATATCAAGGAACGCGGGCGTGATATCGACAGCATTTCAGCCCAGTACCTGAACACAGTCAAGCCCATGTATGACAAGTACATCCGCAATTATGTCAATGATGCGGACGTCATTGTCGCCCGCGGCGGCAGAAATGCCAAGATCGTGGACATCCTGGCCGGATACGTGCGCGATCAGCTGACACTGGATCACAAGAAAGCGATGGAGAACCAGAAATGAAAAACAGGATCATTATCTTTTTGCTCATACTGCTGATGCTGCCTGTCTTTGCGGCGGCTGCGGACGAAACATCTGCAACTCCCGCCGTTTTTGAGGATGTCGCCGGGCGTTTTCTGGCAGTTGGGGAGACTCCTGTTATCGGAGATATGAGCTATAAGAGCGACTCCCTCTCCATTGAGATCAGCCTTGTCCGGGAAAACCGTTCCGATGTCTATATCGCCGATATCTGGGTCAAGGATTTAGGGCTGCTCCGCCGCGGCTTCGGCGGTGGACGCTATCGCGGCAAGATGCAAAAGATCCCCGTGATCGCTAAAAACGAAGGCGCGATCCTGGCGCTGACCGGCGATAACGGCCATAACTTTGGCAAAGGCGTCGTATTCGCGAACGGAAAGATGCTGCAAAAGAAAACGAACAACAAGCGCGACGTCTGCGTCATTTATATGGATGGCAGGATGGAAGTCTTCAAGGGGCGCACCCTGACTGCTGATAAGATCAAGGAATTGGACGGAAAGGTCTGGCAGAGTTTCCTCTTCGGACCCGGACTGCTCGATGAAGAAGGCCATGCGCTGACTGAATTCTCCACAACCGGCGTCAATCCGGCCAATCCGAGAGCTGTGATCGGTTACTATGAGCCCGGCCACTACTGCCTGGTCCAGATAGACGGGCGCGGGACCACCAGCGCTATCTCCGGTAAAAACGTGGGCATGAAAATGGCTGAACTGGCCGCCTATATGGAAAGCCTCGGCTGCAAGGCCGCTTACAATCTGGACGGCGGACAGTCTGCCCTCATGTGGTTCAATGGCAAAGTCATCTCGACTCCGTACAAAGGCGGCCGAGGCGTCGGCGACATCGTTTACCTGACAGACAGCACAGGGGATGCAAAATAAGCTGAGGTTTAAGACTTGAAGTACTTCAGAAGATTTATCTGGTATTTTGCAACCAGGATCCTGATCCTGACTTTGGCGTTGGGGCTGATGCTGATGGCTTTTTACCTTGCCATGAACGCCAGCAATACCTATGTCATTATTAAGGACGGCATGGCCAAGCGAGCCCAGACCATTATGATGGGCGCGCCCGAGGATGATCTGCAGGACTATTTTACCGCGGCCTGTCTGGAAGCCGATGCCGATCTGCGTACCGCGAGGCAGGGTGCTTCTGCCTATCAGCTGTATTACTCCATTACCGGATTCGACCACCGGATCAATATGCGGTCCTTCTGGTGCTGGCCGTGGGATGTAACAGCGACCTGCACGATAGATGAACGGATCCCGGCCATTGACGGAAAGCTGAACAATGAAGGACGAAACTGGGCCAACGCGCTGTCCCTCTCCAGTACACCGCCGGCATGGAACGCCGGGCGCTACCGTGTCACGCTGATCCAGCAGAACGGCCACTGGAAGATCAATACGATCAACTATTTAGGAACCATTGATGAATAGACTGGCAGAGATACTTTCGATCAATACCCTGCAAGGGGATTCAGACATTCCTGTCCTGTTGGCTCCCATGGCCGGGATTACAGACTGGGCATACCGCACCCCGGCGGAAGCCCAGGGCTGTGACGCAGCCACGACCGAAATGATCAGTGCCCAAGGGTATATCTATGCCAAGAGATCTCTGAGCAACTATCAGCGTCTCATTGCCCGAGCGCCTTATGAAAAGCCGCTCTCTGTGCAGCTCTTTGGTCATGAGCCGGTGTACATGGGGGAGGCCGCTCATCTTCTTTCGAACCTCCAGCGCTATTCGTGCATTGACATCAATATGGGCTGTCCGGCCAGAAAGGTCACCTCCGGCGGTTCGGGAAGCGCATTGATGCGCAATGAAGTGCTGGCCGGACAAGTGATTGCTTCAGTGGTCAAGGGCTCCTTGCTCCCGGTTTCCGTAAAAATGCGCCTTGGCTGGGATCAGGACCATATCAATGCGGTCAATCTTGCAAAGATTGCCGAATCGGAAGGCGCAGCGTTCATCACCGTACACGGCAGGACAACAGCCCAGCAATATTCCGGTCATGCCAACTGGGCGGCCATCGCAGAGGTCAAGCAGAGCGTAAAGATCCCGGTCATCGCAAACGGAGATATAGCTGACGGTGCTTCAGCTGTTGAAGCCCTGAAAACGACAAAGGCCGACGGCCTGGCCATCGGCAGAGCATCCTTGGGGAATCCCTGGGTTTTCCGAGCGGTACACAGCACCATCCGCGGCGAAGTATACACTCCTCCCACAGGAAGCGAACGCCTGAAAGAAGCGGAAAAGCACGCCCGACTGCTCAGGGCCTGGCTGCCGGAACACAGGGCGCTCCTGGAAATGAGGAAGTTCTATGCCTGGTATATCAAAGGCATGCGCGGGGCAGCGGAATGCCGCACCCGCATCAATCAGGCTTCAGATTTCGATGAGATACAAACAGTGCTGAGCGAGCTTCAGGAATCCAATTTGGAAGGCTAATTGCTTTAGAAGCTGCATATTCTTCCCGATATATATGAAACGTCCCCTCCGGATCCGGAAGGGACGTCCTTTGTATCTTTGATTATCGCTCAGGCCGCTTTATCGTTCAGCAGAACGACCTCCAGCGTGAGGTAATAATCAGTGCTGTACTCTTTTTCGACGTTTGTCAGGTCGACGCCCTTATCTGTGATCGCCTGATCCATGCCGGGAGCGCGGTAAACTTTTACGGTGAGAGTGTCATTCTCGGCGCAGTTCTGGATGAAGCTGACGAGCTCCGTAGAAGAGCCGATGGTTGTGCCGTTGATCTCAACGATCACGTCGCCCACCTGGATGCCGGCGCGCTGGGCATTGGAGCCATCATTGACCTTGCTGACGATGGCGCCGTTGGGGAGCACATCATTGACGTTCGTCTGCGTGAACACAGTGACACCCAGCATCGGTCGATTGCCGGTCGAGGCGGCGTCCTGAGCGCCGTTAAGGGTGGTCACGGAAGAACCGTTGTATTTCTCAAGCGCCTCGCGGATATAAGGCTTTGCGGCGTTGATCGGGATGCACATACCGATGTTTTCAACAGAAGCGCTGGAGAAAGTGCCGCTGGAGGAATACTTGCGCGCAGGAATGCCCATCAGCTGACCCAGCGTGTTGAACATGCCGCCGCCGGAGTTGCCGGAGTTGATCGCAGCGTCCACCTGGATCATGCTGTTGGTGATATTGGTGCGGCGTCCATAACGGTCATAGGAAGTATCCGTGATGTTGCGGTTGAGGGCGGATACGACGCCGACAGTCACTGTACGCGCGAAAACGTCGGACAGCGGGTTGCCGATCACGATAGCCCATTCACCGACCTGCAGCTGATCACTGTCGCCCATCTGAACAGGCTCCACGGGCAGATCAGGGACCAGCAGGACCGCGATATCTTCATCTTCACTGTAGGAGATCAGCTGCGCGTCATACTCTTTGTCGCTGTCAGCGATCGTAACGGTGATGCGCGTCGCATCCTCGATCACGTGATAGTTCGTGACCACATGACCATAGGAAGTGACGACCACGCCGGAGCCTTTCGCGTACAGGACCTCTTCATTGGCGTTATTGTTTCCGCGGCCATAGCCGCCATAACCAAAGCCGAAGCCGTAATAGTTATAGTAGTTGTTGCGCTGCATCTGATAGTTGTTGATGCCCACGACACTGTCGCGCACCTTGTTGGCGACCGCGGTAAAGGGACTGCTGATCTGGCTGGCATCCGTTGTGGTATTGATGATCGCATCAATATCTTCCTGACTGATCTTCTGATCATCAGCTGCAATAGCGACAGCACTGATCAGCAATACGGCTGCCAGCGTGATCGCCAGTAAATGTTTAAAACTGATTTGTTTCATAGTGTCAGACCTCCTCTGCTCATTGTGCGCGTATCTTTCTTTCGGATACAGCTATATAATAACCCATAATTTTGATAAAAGTATGAACACAATATGAAAAAAAATATTAAAATTCAAATTTATCCGATATTTTTTTGTTTGACCAGCAGGAAAATAAAGATCCATGAAGAATAAATGTAATATATGGCCAAATAGGAACGTTTATAAACATGCATATACAACCTGCTCATGAGGAGGAAATTATGGGATACAGGTTATATATCTCCGAGGAATCGGAACAGGCAATCCAACGTGTCACAGGAATCAATAAAGACAAACAGACATTGAGCACCGCTGCCGTCTGCTGTGTTTCCATGATGGTGGAGCGGATGCTGGATCTGAGTTTCCCGCCGGAACTGTGTGCCTATTTTGCGGAACGCAGCGGCGCATTGACCGACGATACAGGCTTCTATCTGCTGTCAGGCGCGATCGCCGGCCGCTTCTCACTGAAGCACAGGATATGTGATGAAGAAAACGCAATGGCGTGGATCCGGGATGGGGCAAAGGCCATTGTCCGCTACCGCTATCAGCCGGACGGGCAGATGCGGTATTACATGATCGACCAGTACTGCAACGGCACGATCTATGTCATCAATCCGTCGATACAGCAGGGGAAAGGAATGTCCCGCAGCAACAAGCGCCTGATCCAGATCAATGATGAATACATGATGATCCCGTCTGAATCCTACAGGGTCTTCTTTCCGGAGAATGCACAATACTTCATCTACTCAGTCTGATATCGATATACAAAAGCGCCTCCCGAGGCAATGAAGCTTCGGAAGGCGTTTTTATTGGCGTTAGTTCAATTGACCGCAAACGCGCCTTCGATATCAAGCGCGGTGACCTTGCCGCTGTTATCGGTCATATGATCGATGATACCGTTCCCGTCAAAGTCTTCCAGGGTGATCAATGTGCCGGAATGATAGTAGATCTCGTCGCTGTTCAGGATCGCGACCCCATAGGTGCCTTCCCTGGTCAGCGTGCGATAGCGGATCGCTTCATTCAGCTCTTTGAGGTTGTAAATATCATAGATCTCTTCTTTATCCTCGCCGTTCTCGTCGATATAGCTGCGAACGAAGATAACCTTTAACAACGCTTTCTTGTCCTTCATGGAGACCCACATTTGCGGATAGCCCTTGGCGTCGATCCGCATCCGGAACCAGCAGAGAGTCGGCTGATTGTCATCGGGAATATTCCGTGTGATCCTAGGCAGATTTCTGCGCGCCGCAAGCTCCACCTGAGCTTCCATATCAGAAGCCCGGGATGCCAGCTCGGTGTTCTTCGCCTGCATTTCCGCCAGGTCGCCATTGAGATCCGCGATCTGCGCGTTGAGCTGATCGCGTTCCTGGGTCAGCGCATCCACGTGCTCATTCAGGCTGGCCAGCTGGGCGCTCAGCTGCACGTTGCTCTTCTCTGCTTCTTCCTTCTGCGCGTCGCTGCTGCTCAGCGTAGAGTTGAGTTCAGTGATCTGGGCCGTCAGCTGCTCGCGTTCTTCAAACAGACCATTCAGCTGAGTATTCAGATCGTTCAGCTGCAACGTCAGTTCTTCGTTCTTGACCTTGGCCGCTTCCTTCTCCGCATCGCTGTCGTTCAGCGTCGTGCTGAGTTCTGCCAGCTGCTTGTTCAGCTCGTCGCGCTCGGCGGTCAATTGATTCAGGTGCTCATTCAAGCCCACCAGCTGGGCGGCCAGCTTTTCGTTGAGGATCTGGGCTTCCGCCGTCTGCGAATCTTCTGTATTTGCTTCTTCTTCAGTAGCGCTGACGCCTGCGATACGGGCATTCATATCCGTCAGCTGCTCGGTGATCTCACCCAGATCATGGTTCAGCGCGTCGCGCTCTGCGGTAGTTGTGGTCAGCGTCTCAGAAAGCGCATCGCGCTCTGCCTTCAGCTGCTCCAGCTGTTCGGTCGCCGTGGTGAGCTGGGTATTCAGAGTAGCGATCTGTCCGCTCAGGCTGTCGTGAGCATTCGTCACATCTGTCAGCTGACCGTTCAGGCGCTGGATCTCTCCGTTGACGCTTTCCAGCTCCACAGACAGCGTTTCGTTCTCAGCCTGGGTCGCTTCAAGCTCCTGGACTTCGCTGAACAGGCGTTCGCGCTCAGTGGTCAGCTCTCCGATGCGGCCGTTGACCCGCTCGATCTCTTCAGAGGTGGCCGCGAGTTTTTCGGTCAGGGCGGCGTTTTCCGCAATCAGGCGGTTCATTTCTTCCGTGATGATGGCGATGCGTTCCTGCAGCGCTACGTTATCAGCGCTGATCTGCGCGAGCTGGCTCTGGAGCGCCTGATTCTCTTCGGCAACGGTGTCCTTTTCACTTTCGGTATTGGCCAGCGTTTCCTGCAGCGTAGTCACCTGCTCGGCCAGGGCGTCGCTGCTCGTTCTGATCTCTGAAAGATCCTTTTTCAGGGTCTCGGTCTGGGCGGTCACGTTGGTCAGCTGCTGCGTCAGATCCTGAGACTGTTTCTGGGCGGCATCCTTGGCCAGCGTCAGTACGGACAGGTCTTCATTGAGCAGGGTGACCTGCTGTTTCAGCTCGTCGCGTTCGCTGCTGAGCTGCGCCACCTGGGTGCTGAGCTCCGCCTTATCGGCCTCCGCCTGCTCCTTCTGGGCTTTTTCAGTTTCGGCCTCAGTGGTGCGGGCGGCCAGGTCCTGGGTCAATAGTTCATTCTCGGCCAGAGATTTCTCTTTGGCCTCCGTTTCCTGGGAGAGATGCTCTTTTGTTTCCGTGAGCTGGGCCTGCAGGGTGCCGTTATCTGTCGTCAGCTGTTCGTTGACGGCCTGGGCCGTGGCCAGCTGGCCCATCAGATCATCCTTATTCTTTTGCAGCTCTTCGTTGCGGCTGTTCGCGTCGGAGAGCTGCGCAGTCACATCTTCCTTGAGCTTTGTTTCATTGTTTAGCCTGACAGCCAGGACGGCGATCACAGCCAAACTGAGAACAAGGCAAATAATGGCGATAATCATGCGTTTTTTCATCGTTTACGCATCCTTTCCCCATAAACTTTTATACCGGATGGCTATTTTCCGGCCCAATAATTATATAGGATTCTTCCTGCTTTGTACATTGCACAAGTTTTACTTTTTTCTGACAAAAAAGTAATAACCAAAACAGCGGGGGAGACTGATACGGGAAGATCGTTTGATTCTGATGATGCTTACACTTGCCGTAATTCAAACTTGCAAATCAATCAATAATAAAGTATTATGATGTTCAGAATAACCCAAGTCAATTCTCTGAAAGGAAGCTGGTATTTTATGGAACTGAAACAAGCCCGTGAACAGCTGATGGCCCTGCAGGCAAAGATGAGCGCATACGGCCATGCGCTGAGCCTTCTCAACTACGATGGTGATACCGCCGCGCCCGCCGGCACCGCTGAAAACCGTGCGCACACCCTGGGAGTGCTGAGCGAAGAGACCTACAAGCTTTCTACCGCGAAGGAAACAGTCGAGCTGCTTGAATTCCTGGATGCGAACAAGGAGCAGCTGACCGAAGCCGAGCAGCGGATGGTCTGGCTCATGCTGAAGGATATCCGTTTCCAGCAGAAGATCCCGATGGACGAATACATCGCTTACCAGCAGCTGATCGTCGAATCCCAGGCGGTGTGGCACAAGGCGAAGGCGACGTCGGACTTTGCGCTCTTTGAGCCTTATCTGGAAAAAATGTTCGCCACCACCAAGAAGTTTGCCCAGTATGCCGATCCTGATATGGATCCCTATGATTACTGGCTCAATGAATACGAGCCCGGGATCAGCCAGGCGACCTGCGACCGTTTCTTCGCGCAGCTTCGCGAACACCTCGTGCCGCTGATCAAAAAAGTCAGCGAACAGCCCCAGGTCGACAATGCCAGCATCAAAGGTCATTTTGATGTGCAGGCACAGGACAAGCTTTCCCATTATCTGATAGGCGTCATCGGCCTTGATCCGGAGCACGTGGGCCTTTCCACGACGGAGCATCCCTTTACCACGAGCCTGGGATCCCACCTGGATGAGCGCATCACGACCCATTATTATGAGGAAGATTATACCTATTCCATGTTCTCGGTCATTCACGAGGGCGGCCATGCTCTTTATGATACCGGCTCCAACCGGGAACTGGCATTTACCGTGCTGGACGGCGGCACATCCATGGGCATTCATGAGAGCCAGAGCCGCTTTTATGAGAATATCCTCGGTCGCAGCAAGGCATTTATCCAATTCATCTTCCCGAAACTCCAGGAGTTGTTCCCGGAGCACCTGCGTGAATACACCTGGTTGGATGTATACAAGGCAGTTAATCGCGTCGAACCGAGCCTGATCCGCACGGAAGCCGACGAAGTTACGTATTCCTTGCACGTGATGATCCGCTATGAAATTGAAAAAGCGGTACTGAAAGGCAGCCTGAAAATACATGATCTTCCAGGGGAATGGAACCGACTGTACAAAGAGTACCTGGGCATCGATGTGCCGGACGACAAACACGGCGTATTGCAGGACAGTCATTGGTCCTTTGGCGCCATCGGATATTTCCCGTCATACGCGCTGGGCAGCGCCTACGGCGCACAATTCCTGAAAAAGATGAAGGAAACCATCGATACGGACGCTGCCATCAGCCAAGGAGACTTCTCAAAGATCAACGCGTGGAACAAGGAGCACATCTGGCAGCACGGAAGAACAAAGACACCGGATCAGATTCTGAACGATACATTGGGTGAGCCTTTTGATCCTGCGGTGTATCTTGAATATCTGGAAAACAAGTGCAAGGATATCTACGGGATCTGAGTAGGTCTCCCCTGTATCCCCCAAAATAGGCAGTTTTATTCGTAAAAGCGTTCTTTTGCGAATAGTTAAGGATATATCCATAAGCTCCCCCGTCCTGGCCTCACCTATTCTCTTTGGCCGTGTCTGCAGGTATATATATGATAAATGAGCACTATACGCTTGATGGTTTCCTGAACGCTTACACGTTTGGTTTTTGCGAAAAGCGTTTCTTCACGCGTGAACACCCTCAATGGAAAACATCACTTTCAGAGCTCAAGCGTACGACCGGATGCAACACGATCATCCTACCGGTATGCGCCTGGCAGGAGCACGCTTATTCGACTGAGGTCGTCTCCGATTCGCCAGATGTCATGTGTGAAGATGACGTTGCCGCTGTTTGCAATTATGCGCGGGAGCTGGGCTTGAAGATCATCCTGAAAGCCATGGTCAATTGCCGCGACGGCTACTGGCGTGCCTATATCCGCTTCTTTGACTCCCCCGTCCCGACGGAGCCTTCCTGGGCGGATTGGTTCCCTTCCTGGGGAGATCATGTCAAGCGGGTCGCCCGGATGGCTGAAGATCAGCACGCAGATCTCTTCTGCATCGGCTGCGAAATGGTCGGTACAGACCATCGCGAACAGGAATGGCGCCACCTCATTTCCGAAGTCCGCGCCATCTATCACGGTCCGATCACCTATAATTGCGATAAATACCAGGAAGATCGTCTGACCTGGTGGGACGCTGTGGATGTGATCTCATCTTCCGGCTATTATCCCGTTGATGAACTGGATCAGAACTTTGCCAGGATCCGGGATGTGGCCGAGCGGGAAAACAAGCCCTTCATGTTCATGGAATGCGGCTGTCCCTCAAGACAAAACAGCCAGTACCGGCCGAATGATTGGAGATTTGGCGGAGAAACGGACATGGCCGCTCAGCAGCAGTGGTATGAGGCGTTTACAGCCTGCATTGAGCGCCATCCCTTCGTGCGCGGGACCGGCTGGTGGGATTGGTCAGCCACACGATTGTCTCCAATAGAAAGCGGAGCAGGCAATAACGGCTATTGCACCTACGGCAAACCCGCTAATGAAACCCTGCTCCGCTTCTCGGAAAAGTTACAAAATTACTGATATTACTTACACTTTAGTCATTATCTGACAGCATGATCTGACTGACGGTATCATCGTCCAAGCTGAAGGTTCCTTTCCACCGACCGTCAGAGATCTGATAACAGCCCTTGAACCCATTCACCGTGATACAGCCGTTCTCATCTGTGACCAGCTTTTCATGCGTCTCCCAATCCTCATGGATCAGCTTCCGGAGCACGTGATAAGCTGGTTTTTCTGTGCCGTCGATCCGCACGAGACCCGACGGGGCTTTCAGCCAGCAGCCGTCATTGAAGTCCCAGGTGGTGATGGCTTCGATCAACGGATGCTCAAAGAGCACAGTATACATCTCTTTGATCTCCCGGGCCTGCCGCGCCTCTCCCTCCGGCGTGCTCGGCCATTCGTCGACCTGCCAGTCGTTCAGGTCCACGATGTGCGGAGGCATCAGCTCTCCCGATATGAGCGTGTTCTCCGTAAAATGAATGGGCAGATGGAAGCGCGAAAACCTTTCAAGCACGTCGTTCAGCTTTTCCAGCCCCCAGTATCCCTGGTGCTGGTGGCTCTGGATGCCGATAGCCGTGATGGGCACGCCCGCTTCGAGCAGGCCTTCCAGCAGGATCTCATAGGAAACGCTGGTATTGAAATCATTGATCAGCAGTGTCGCGCCGGGATTGCTCTCCTTGGCCGCTTCAAATACTTCCTTGACCAGGCGGATCCTGCCATTATCCTGGCAGATACGGGTCACAGCATTGTCATATTTATCAAAGACCGGCATGATCACCACTTCGTTGATGACGTCCCACATATCGATGACCCCTTTGTAGGCGGTCACGTCCCGGTGGATGCGCTCCAGCTGCTTGCGCAGGATGGTCTCGTTGTCATATTTCATGAGCCAGGGCGCACATACCGTATGCCAGCAGAGCGGATGTCCCTTTAGCTTTACTCCGCGCTCCGTGAGCCACTTGGCGGCGGTCATCGTTTCTTCATAGGCCGGTTGTCCCTCCACCGGCTCATAGCGTCCCCAATAGAACGGCAGCGTTCCGTAATTAAAGAGCTTCAGCCATTTTTCCAGCCGCTGCGTCAGCTGCGTGCGTTCGGCTTCATCTTTTGCTTTGGTCAAGGCTACTGCGTCAAAAGCGCCGCAGCCGAACAAAAACTGATGGCTCACCTGATCGACGGCCACCTGTCGGCCAGCCGCCGGTGTCCCGTCAGGGTTCAGGATCCTGATCTGCTTTTGAGCTTTTCTGTGATCTACGTTTGGCATTTGCCTTTTCCCCGTTTTCTTCTTTTCCAGCTTTTTCAGCCGCTTTCTCTTGCAGTTCGGATAATTTTGTTGATCGTACAACTATACTGATTATACATGCGCTGGCAAATATTTCAATAGCTGCCCGGATATTCAGCTAAACTTGAGCAATCTTTATGCAACTTTGTCAGGTCGCACTTATTGCTGCCTTATTCCTGCCGAATACTTAAATGAATAATATAAGCAAAAACCCCGCCGACATTCGTCGACAGGATTTTTGCTTTGGTGGAGGTGAGGAGAATCGAACTCCTGTCCGAAGACTCGTTTACCGGGTTTTCTCCGAGCGCAGTGCGAGATTTGACATTCCCTCCGTCATCCGCCTACGCACCGGCTGATGATTTCAGTAGCTTCATAGTGCCGATGCGCCGCAAAGCTTAAGCGCATCCGTACCCTACTTCACGACGCCGGTGACTCAAGCAGTAGGCGCTTGAGGCCGACGCGCAGCGTTAAGCCGCCGCGAGAACGTACTGATTGTTGTCAGTTAATTTTAATTCCCCGTTTTTATGCGGCCAGGGTCCGCAGCTCGCTTACCCGATCCCCGACAATCCCCGTCGAAACCAGTACACCCCCATATCAGTGCGTCCTCATTGCGCGCTCGATGTCGCGCTTGACGCTCCGTTCTGCCATGGCGTCCCGCTTGTCGTGCAGGTGCTTGCCGACGCAGACGCCTAAGGAGAGTTTCATTCGGCCGTTTTTCAGGTACACGCTCAGCGGTACCAGCGTGTAGCCCTGCTTCTGGACCTGCTGGCTCAGTTTCCTGATCTCATTCTTGTGCAGCAGCAGGCGCTTGGGGCGCAGCGGATCCGTATTAAAATAACTGCCATGATCATAGGGGCTGATATGCATGCCCTCTACCAGCATCTCACCGTTCTTGACGTGGGCAAAGCTCTCCTTCAGGTTGACTTTCCCCTGGCGCATGGATTTTACTTCCGTGCCTTTGAGCTCGATCCCGCACTCATACGTCTCTTCGATGAAATAATCATGGCGTGCTTTTCGATTTTCCGCGACCGGCTTGACGCCCGTTTTTTTAGCCAATGCAAAACCTCCTTTTCTGTGGTATTATATCATTGTCGTTTCATTTTTGCAACTGCTGTGTGATTTGCTGGGAAGGTGCTGCTGATGCGTTTGGATTACCGAGTCACTGTCGAGGATGCAGGCCGGCGTGCGGGACGTCTTACCGCTGAGAAGTTCCATCTGTCTCAGCATGATCTGGCATACCTGAAGCAGACGAACGGTTTATTGGCAGACGGAAATCCCATCCGACAGATCGACCGCGTTTCGGCCGGCATGCTGCTTTCCATCTGTCTGCCGGACCCTGTGCCGTCCAATGCCGTGCCCGTCACTTTCAGTCTCGTATATGAAGACGAAGTGATGAGGGTCATTGATAAGCCCGCCGGGATCGCCACGATGGCTTCCATGAGGGCAGGCGGTGATTCGATCGAAAGCGAATATACATCACTTTATGGAGATTTCAGGCCGGTGAATCGTCTGGATAAAGGGACCGGCGGCCTGATGGTCTGCGCAACAACGGGTTATTATCAGCATCTCTTGAGCGAACAGCTTCATTCAGACTGTTTTATCCGCGAATACCTCGCTGTCGTCGAAGGAAGGATGTCTTCGGAAACAGGCTGCATTTCTTTATCCATCGGCCATGTGCCTGGATCAAACAATCTCCGCAGGATCGACCCCGATGGCAAACCCTCTTGTACATTTTACCGTGTGCTGGATTCTGGAAACGATAGAACCCTTCTGAGACTCAGGCTCATGACCGGCAGGACCCACCAGATCCGCGTGCACCTGAGCGCCATCGGGCATCCGATCTGCGGCGATCACCTGTACGGCTCTCCCCTGCCTGAATTTACGGATTCTTTTGCGCTGCACAGCGCATATCTGTTCATCCGACATCCCAAAACTCATGAAATACTGTTCTTTAAAAGCAGGCCTGATCAACGATTTTTGCAATTATTAGACCAAAGTCTGTTTTAATGCTTTACAGCAGGATGCTTTCTTCGGGATCCGGCAGATCGGCATGGCTTTCAATGAATTCTTGGACAATGTCATCCAAAAAGACTTCGGTCTGTCTTGCGGCCATCCCAGTATACAAAGTGGGATCCAGGTGTTGATGGATCTCTTGTTCGTTCATCGGGAACTCCGGATCCTGCGCCAGGCGATCCAGCAGATCGCACTCAGCGCCTTCCTGCTTGACGCGCCGTCCGGCTTCCATGGAGGCTTTACGGATGATCTCGTGCAGCTTCTGGCGGTCTCCGCCCTTTTCGACAGCCCGCATCATCAGGTTTTCGGAAGCCATAAAGGGCATTTCAGCCTTAAGATGGCGGCTGATCACCTGGGGATTAACGGTCAGATTTGAGGTGACATTCTCATACAGCATCAGCAGCCCGTCCGCGCACAGGAAGCCCTCCGCCATGCTGAGGCGGCGGTTAGCGCTGTCATCCAGGCTGCGCTCCAGCCACTGCTCGGCAGCCGTCGTCAGCGCGTTATGGGCGTTGCCGATCAGATACCGGGCCTGCGCCGTCATACGTTCTGAACGCATGGGATTCCTTTTATACGGCATGGCAGATGAGCCGACCTGCGTGGATTCAAAGGGCTCCTCGATCTCCTTCTCATGCTGCAAGAGCCTCAGATCGGTCGCGAATTTCTGGGCGGACGCGGCGATCTGCGCCAGCGCGTTCAGGATACGGGCATCCTGCTTGCGGGAATAGGTCTGACCGGATACCGCTGCCCCCCGCTCGAATCCCATCGCTGCTACGATCCGTCGGTCCAGCTCGAGCACCTTGTCTTCGTCCCCATGAAAGAGTTCAAGGAAGCTGGCCTGCGTGCCGGTGGTGCCCTTGCAGCCCAGCGGGCGCAGGTGACTCAGCACAAAATCCAGCTCCTCCAGATCATACAAAAGATCCTGCATCCATAGCGTGGCGCGCTTTCCCACCGTCGTGGGCTGCGCAGGCTGGAAATGCGTATAGGCCAGCGTCGGCAGATCCTTGTATTTCCGTGCGAACGCTTCCAGGTTCCTGAGGACTCGGACGATCCTGCCTTGCAGGAGGCGGATGCCGTCACGATAGATCATCATATCGCTGTTATCGCCCACATAGCAGCTCGTGGCTCCCAGGTGGATGATCGGAGCCGCTGCAGGGCATTCACCAGCGTATGCATGGATATGGGCCATAACGTCGTGCCGGAGGACTTTCTCGTATTCCTTGCAGCGCTCAAGATCCACATGATCTGCGTGCGCTTTCAGCTCATCCACCTGCTCCTGGGTCACGGGAAGCCCTAAGTCGTGCTCCGTCTGGGCCAGGATCACCCATAGCTGCCGCCACAAAAGCGCCCTGTGGCCCTCGGAAAACAGCTTTTGCATGTCACGGCCTGCATAACGCTGGGAAAGCGGCGATACATAGGTATTTTCAGACATTGAAAGTTACCTCCTGCTTAATACCCACTTATCCTATCACAGTTGGACACAAAAGACAACCAGCCGTCCCCCGCCGCCCGAAAAAAAGTAAATCCTGGGAAATATGACTTGTATTTTTCTTCTTGCTTCGATATAATTAGAAGGATATTTTGCAAGTCGTTTCCGCTGCGGATATCGAATCGCCGATCATGCGTCGGCCATGAGTACAGGAGCGTAATCTGCCATGTTTGGAAGAATGATGAACAGCTACTATTACGGCAAGAGCGGCAAAGGTGATTTCACCCCGGACGATCTGCCCAAGAACCGTTGGGAGCTCTTCTGGGCCATGCTGCGGGTGCGTCTGTCCGCACTAGTACGGCTGAACCTGATGACCATCGTCGCCTTCCTTCCCTATTTCCTGGTGATCCTGATCAACGTCATGAACCTGCTCACCGGCTGGAGCAACGCGGTCGCATACCAGGAAGCCCTGGCCTCCGGTGCGGAGATCACCGAAGAGATCGCCTCTCCCGCAATGCAGACGGTTTATGCACGCTATATGACCGACGGCGTTTTCCAGCTCGGCCAGTATGCCCAGGATATGGCCCAGGCGTGCTTATGGACGACGGTGCTCTTCCTGATCCCCGCCATCCTCATCACCGGCCCTGTGGAAGCGGGCCTCGCCTACGTTTGCAGGAACTGGGCGCGGGACGAACACGCATTCATCTGGAGCGACTTCAAGGACGCCGTCAAGGACAACTGGAAGCAGGGTCTGGCAATCTCGGCCATCACCTCCGTCTTTCCCGCGATCATCTATGTATGCTACCTGTTCTACGGAAACATGGCGGAACAGCGCGTCATTTTCATGATCCCGCAGGTGCTGGTGATCATGATCGGCGCCATCTGGAGCCTCAGCCTCATCTATTTCTATCCCCTCATGGTCAACTATAAGCTGACCTTCAGCCAGCTGTTCAAAAACGGCTTGATCCTGAGCGTCGGGCGTCTGCCCCAGAGCGTCGGCCTCAAGCTGCTCTCCCTGACCATGCCGATCATCTGCGCTGTACTGCTGCTGTTCACCAGCGTCGGTCTGTACGCGATCCTCGTGATCGGCCTGTTCTACCTGCTCATCGGCGTCTCCCTCAACCGCTTTATCTATGCCAGCTACACCAATGCCATCTTCGATAAATTCATTAACTCCAAGATCGAAGGCGTCCGGATCAACCGCGGAATGTCCGAGGAAACGGATGATGACGAAGGCGATGAAGACGCAGAACCCACGTCTGAAGAGTGAACTGCCATCATGTATACCGATTTTGCATCTGTTTACGACCGCATGATGGGCGATGTACCCTATGAGGAATGGGCGCGGTATTATGCTGACCTGCTCGCGCACGAACATATAGGGCCCGGCTCTCGGGTCGTGGAATGCGCCTGCGGTACAGGCAGCATCACCATTCCCCTCGCCCGCCTCGGCTATCGGATGACAGGCGCGGACCTGAGCCCGGAAATGCTGAACCTCGCGCAGCAAAAAGCCCGCAATAGCGGGGTTATGATCCCTTTTATCCGGATGGACATGCGCACGCTGTCAGTCCAGCGCCTTGTAGACGCCGTTCTGGCGACCTGCGACGGGCCGAATTACCTGCTAAAGGATGCCGATCTGCTTCGATTCTTCCAAAGCGCATACGCAGCGCTGAAGCCCAGCGGGATCCTGGCTTTTGACGTTTCCACGCCCTACAAGCTGTCCAGCCGCTTGGGCGACCGCCTCTTTACAGCCAGCGAGGAGGATCTGGTCTACGTCTGGCAGGGACAGTATGACGAGAAACGCCATCTCCTCGATATTCACCTTGACATATTCACCGGTTCCGGTGACGAGATGTACCGCCGGATCCAGGAAGACCAGCAGCAGCGCGCCTACACGCAGGACGAACTGATGACACTGCTCGATCAGACAGGCTTTTCCAACATCCGGATCTACGGGGATCGGACGCTGGTGAGCCCGGAGCCGGATGCGCTGCGCTGGCATATCATCGCACAAAAAGGAGCCAATTGCTGATATGACTTATTCTTTTCCCGACGAGATGCTGCATGTGACCCTGATGGACGGCCAGGCCCGCGTGTTACTGTGCCGGACGACTCAGCTTTCTGCCGACGCAGCCCGCATCCATCATCCCTCGAATACAGCCTGCGCGGCCATGTCGAGGCTCATGAGCGGCACGCTTATGCTGTCCGTGGTCATGAAAAACCCCACCGACTCGGTCACTGTGACCGTTGCCGGAGACGGTCCTCTCGGCAAGATGACCGCTGCGGGCATGCAGAACGCCGTCAAAGTCACTGCGGAGTACGCCCAGGCGGATGTGCCGCTGCGTCAGGATGGTCATCTGGACGTGGGCGGCCTGGTCGGGCATCACGGTCGCATGTCCGTCGTCAAGGATCTGGGAATGGATCGGCCCTATGTGGGCCAGGTCAACCTGATCTCGGGCGAACTGGCGGAGGACTTCGCGCAATACTATACCGCATCTGAACAAGTCCCCTCCCTGGTGGCCCTCGGCGCACGGGTCTATGACGGCCAGCCCCTGTCCTCCGGCGGGATCCTGGTGCAGACCCTCCCCGGCTGCTCCGATGAGGTGATCGACCAGCTGGAGCTCAGGAGCATGCTCTTTTCCGATATCAGCATTGAGCTGGCCGACCAGCCCCTAGACCGGCTGATCGAGCTCTGGTTCGACGGCCTCAAGCCAGTGATCGTCAAACGCGAGCCCGTGATGTATCGCTGTGATTGCAGCCGCGAACGGATGAGAAGAGCACTGGCGGCTTTAGGCAAGGAGGAGCTGGAGGACATCCTGCGCACGGATGGTCACGCCACCCTCACCTGCCATTTCTGCAGAAAAGCGCGCGTGTTCTCTGAGGAGGATATCCGCAAGCTTCTGGAGGACGCATGACCCGTACCCGGAACAACCTTGTCCCCTTCAGCCGTACGCCGGATTATTGGGTGATGCGGGCCGGAAAACGGAAGAGCAATGCCGAGCGCTCCGCTGCCCAGTACCTCTACCGTCAGGCTTTTGAGCAGTCCCACCAGGCTGATATCGCGGTCAAAATGGCCGAGAACTATTTCCATATGGGCTGCTACACCGCTGCGCGGAGGATCTGCGTGGATCTGCTTGCAAAGAGCCGATCCAACGCCATGGCCTATTACTGGCTGGCCCGTACGGCGCTCGCGGAAAAGGACGAGGAGCTGGGCGAACAGGCCCTGGCCCTGGCGCTCAAGAAGGGCTGGGACCTGCCCATCGCGGACGAGATCCAGGATCTCCTGAGCGATTACCCTTGGACGGAGCCGTACACCAGCCGGCGGTCCCAGCGCGCTTGGTGCCTGTATGACAAGGCGCTCCGGGAGCTTGCTTCCAGCAGGACGGAGGAGGCAGAAAACTTCCTTCAGCGTTCGGTGCGCCGCGGGAACTGTCCCGAGGCTGAAGCCCTGCTCGGTGAACTGCTGTTCTGCAAAAAGAAATATACGGAAAGCATCCGCCATCTGCGCCGCGCGGCTGATTCTCTTAACGATCATCCTTCCGTCTGGGTACTGCTGGCGCAGGCAAATTGGGCAGTCGGCAATAATGATGACGCCACCCGCGCTCTGTCAAACGCCATTGAGCACGTGTGTACTTCCCGGGAGTGGGGCATCACAGCCGCCGCTTCGTTCTATATGAATTGCCCGGAGGTCGTCGTTGAGGCGCTCAAGCAGGCCCTGCGCGATGCTCCCGAGTCCAATGATCTGCTGTATGTTTTAGCGGCCATCGACGCCAATTCTGGACGTTTTAACGACGCCATCCGCTGCCTGAACGCCATCCTCAACCGCGACCCGGACGACCGCGACGCCAAAGCGGCGCTTTGCATCCTCGGCTATGGTCCGGTCCCCTTTTACCGCATCCCGGACGACGCGCAGCTGGTGGACGAGCTCTGCTCTGAGCCTTATCCTGAAGGAGACCTGGCGCTCCGACGTCTCGTACACGGTCTGACCATCAGCATGGGCGGCGCTCTCACCTATACTGAGGTGAGGGGGATCACAACCAAGCTGTGGGACAGCCTCAATCCCTTGCAGCGCCATTTATGCGACCGCCGCAGCGAATGGCCCAACGCGTTTTACCGGATGCTCAGCGCCCGCTACAGAGTTTACGACCTGCCGGAAACCGCTGCGCTGTGGCCATTGGACCGTCACAAGCGCCGCGTGCGCCGCATGAGTAAATACCTGATGAAAACCCTGACAAAAACGGAGGTCGATCCCCATGGCTGAATTCAAGCTTTATGATTTTGATACCGAATTTTCAAATTACCTGCAAAAATGGTATGAGAAGAACTTCGGCCGTTTCCGCACCTATGACGAGATGGAGGACTACGTGCCCGAGGTTTATCAGACCTTCCTTGATTCCCCCGCGCCGTTTCTGAACGGCGAGAAGCCGGGAGAATACTTTGAAAAGTTTGATGATCCAGTGCTGCTGGTGGATTGGCTCAAAGAATATGTGCACCAGGATATCAACGTTCCGGACATGCTGCTCAATCGGATCTCCGACCTGGGCGAAAACGCCGCTCCCACCATCGTGGAAATGCTGGAGGACAGCCATGAGCCGGCTGAGCTCAGGATGCACCTGATTTCCCTGCTCCGAGAGATCGATTCTTCTCTCCCCTATCCGCTGTTCATCAGCTGGATCACTCATTGGGACGGTGAGGATGAGCTGACCGAGAACGCCGTTGAGACGCTTGAGAGCGCTGACCTTCGTCCGACGGACGCCGTGCAGCGGATCAAGGCGGCGTATGATAGCGCGACGCCCTCCGGCAAAATGGCGTTTCTCTCGATCCTTTCCCGTACCGCCGGGAACGAGGATATGGTGGAGCCTGCGATCCGTCTGTTTGAACAGACTCCCGCCCTCCGCATCCACTTAGCCCCGATCCTGGCCCGCTTTGGGAAGGCTTCCGCGCTCCCGGCCCTCAAAAAGGCCGCGCTGAGCAGTGAAACGGGGTATCTGCTGTTTATCGAGCTGCGCAGCGCCATCGAGGCCCTGGGCGGAGACGCGCCGAAGCGTAAATTTAGCGACGATGATCCCGAATACGACTCCCTGAGGCTGCTTCAGGATCAGGAATAAATCAGGAGATTTGAATGGTAGTCATTTGTGAGCATTGCGGCACCGTTGCATCCGAGGGCGAGTTGATCTGTCACGCCTGCGGCGCGATGCTGCCCGTGCGTGACCTGAACCGGGGCGCCGCGGCGCTGCGCCAGGGCCGCGGAAGGCCGCTGGTCAACGAGAGCACCGTCGGTTCCTCCCGACCTGTGACCGATGAATATACTGAGAAGCTGGATGACCGGGACCGTGCCGACCATGCGGCGATGGGCCAGCAGACCATTGTCGTGCACAAGCCGCGCAAACGGACGAACATCAATTGGGCCATGATCTTTGCGGTGCTGCTGACGCTGGCAGTCCTGTCCGTGATCGGCGGCTATGTGTTCCTGCGCCTGACCCACACGGGCCAGATGATCCTTGCGCGCATGGGCTATGAAGCCGACGCCACCGCCATGTGGGATATCGGCGCGGAGTACATGGATCAGGGCTACATCGAAAAGGCGATCCAGATCGAGGAGGAGGCCTACGCCAAGGAGCCGGAACGCGAAGACATGTACGACCGCCTCCAGCAGCTCTGCGAAGCCTACGAAGCTGCCGAGCGGCCTGCGGACGCGGAACGGCTTTACACGCTGATGTACGAAAAGCTGGACAAGACCAACCCCATCGCCTATCAGAATATCCTGCGTCTGATGCGCTCCCAAGGCCGGAACATGGAGGCGTCCCAGTTTTTGAAGATCGCCTATGCCAACACCGGCCTCAGCTCCTTTGAAACAGAGCGTCTGGAAATGATCCCCGCTTCCCCGACCGTTTCCGAAGATGTCGGCGCCGGCAGGTATAAAGAAGACAAATATGTTGAGCTGATCAGCCCCGAAGGCAACGATATCTACTACATCATCGGCGATGATGGCTCTCTTCCTGAAGACGGACAGCTTTATGAAGAACCGATCCTGCTGAAAGAAGGCGGCTGGACCATCCGCGCTGTCTGCGTCTCCACGGAGCTGGTCAGCGATGAGCTGAACGCGAAATACGTGATCACCTATCCTTCTCCAGACGCCCCGAAGGCCTCCCTCGCACCGCAGCGGTACACCCAGCGCCAGAGGATCCGCCTGAGGAACGTGGGCGACGATCCGAACGTCACCTTCTACTATACCATCGACAATACGCCGCCCACCATCAATTCCCCGATCTACGATGAAGACGGAATTCTGCTCCCCGGCGGCAAGATCAAGGTCCGCGCCGTCGCTGTGAACAGCTACGGCAAAGTCTCCAACGAAATGTCCGTCGAACTGCAGATCGACATTCCCTTCAAAAAATATTACCGCTATACCGATGATCCCATCGATGGCGCTCAGCTGATGAAGACCACTAAAAACCAGTTCGTGAGCAAGTTCGGTCAGCCCCTCAAGGAGGAAAATATCACAGACACTGCGATCCGCGGCACCTGCTCGCGCCTGACCTATTCCTGGGGCGAAGCGCGCTTCTACGTTTCCGAATCCGGGACTTTGCTCTACTATATCGATACGACCTCGACTTCTATGAGGTTCCCCCGCAGCACGCGCATCGGCATGAAGGAGACGGAAGTGACCGAACAGTTCCGCGACCTCGGACAGAAGAACAACCAGGACGGGACCCGGAGCCTGTACAATGACTCCGGCGAGCGCTGCTACGGCAAGATCAATATCCTGAGCAACGGCCAGAAGCGCATCGATTACACGCAGGTGGACAATTCTTATCCGGCGACCATCGTGCTGAGCTATTACCTGACCGACGGGATAGTGACACGCGTCGTCAACAGCTTTACGACCAACTGAGGTAGCACCCTTTATGGAAAACCACCAGCGCATCTATCTGGATCACGCAGCGACGACGCCGCTTTGTCCCGAAGCCCGCGATGCCATGATCCGCTGCATGACGGAGATCCCCGGCAACGCGTCCGGAGTCTATCAGACAGCGCGCGAAGCCAAGCGCTATCTGGAACAGGCGCGATCAGAAGTCGCCCGCATCCTGCACGCTTTCCCTGATGAGATCTATTTCACCTCCGGAGGCAGCGAAAGCGACAACTGGGCGCTGAAGGGCATCACCTTCCGGTCCAAGCCCGGCAGCCATATCGTCACAAGCGCCATAGAACATCCCGCCATCCTGAATACCTGCCGTTTTCTGGAAATGCAAGGGTTTGCGGTCAGCTATGTTGAGCCCGATCACGAGGGGTTCATCCATCCCGAAGACGTACGGAATGCGATCAGGCCGGAAACCGTTCTCGTCTCTGTCATGTGGGCGAATAACGAGATCGGCACGATCCAGCCCGTAAGCCAGATCGCTGAAGCGTCACACGAAGCAGGTGTCCTGTTTCATACGGATGCGGTACAGGCCGCAGGCAGCCTCCCGATCGACGTCCACAGAGACGGCATCGGCCTGCTGTCGCTGTCGGCGCACAAGTTTTATGGCCCCAAGGGTATCGGCGTGCTCTATATTCGCAGAGGGATCGCTATAGAGCCTCTCATCCACGGCGGAGAACAGGAGCGCGGGCTGCGCGCGTCCACGGAAAACGTCTGCAGCGCAGTCGGCCTTGCCGCAGCGCTGAGATCAACCGAACAGCACCAGGCTGAGGAATCCACCCGCCTGAGCAGCCTGCGCGATCAGCTCCTTCACGAATTGAAAGAAGCGCTCCCGGACATCATCGTCAACGGCTCCATGACCAGCCGTCTGCCCGGCAATCTCCATCTGACGATCCCCGGCGTGGATGACAAGGCGCTGATCCCGCTCCTCGATATCAACGGAATCGAAGCCTCGGCGGGCTCCGCCTGTACAGCAGGATCCTACGTGGAGAGCCACGTTCTGAAAGCCATCGGGGTGCCCGCCGAACTTCTGCGCGGCAGCCTGCGGCTGACCCTGGGCAGGGACAGCCGGGAAGAAGATATCAACGAGGCCGCTCGCAGCATCGTTCAAACCGTCAAATCACTGAGGAATAATCACAGATATGTTTGAGATCCATGGGAATACAGAAGGCGTCCGGCAAACGGAGCTGACCAAGCTGCAGGCCTTTTATATGGCCGAGCTGGACGCCGATACCTTCATGACAGAAGAACTGGTCACGGCGCTGGCATCGGCATCCGCGAAACTCAACCGCGAGTTGGCCCTCTATGTGAGCCGGAGTGGCGAGATCCTGGATGTCGTCATCGGTGACAGCAGCACGGTCTCGCTGCCTGAATACCGGTTGCGCAGAAACCAGAATACTCTCTCCCGCGTCCGCGTCATCCACACGCATCCCAGCGCGTCGGCGCAGCTTTCTGAGCTCGATCTGACCGCCCTCACCTCCCTGCGGCTGGACGCTATCTGTGCGGTGGGCGTCACCCAGTCAGGCGACGTGTCGGGCATCTCGGCAGCGTTTATCGTCGGGCAGGAATTCGGCCAGCTGAAGATCGAACAGACCGACATCTATCCCCTGTCGAAGCTTCCCCGCCTCAATTGGATGGACAGGATCCGAGACTGCGAAGAACAGATGCGCGCCTCGTCCGTCCCGGAGCCGGAGCAGGCAGAACGGGCGATCCTGATCGGCATCAGCGATGACAGTTCCTTCAATGAGCTCGATTCCCTGGCCAGGACCGCAGGCGCTATACCTGTTGGCACACTCCTGCAGAAGCGTCCCGCCCCTGACAGCGCCACCTATATCGGGACCGGCAAAGTCCGGGAACTGGCCCTGGCCGCCCAGACCCTCAATGCGGATCTGATCATCGCGCAGGATGAACTGAACGGCGTCCAGATCCACCAGCTGGAATCCCAGACCGGGATCCGGGTCATTGACCGCACCAACCTGATCCTGGACATCTTTGCCCAACGCGCCCGCACCCGGGAAGGCCAGCTGCAGGTCTCCCTGGCCCAGCTCAGCTATCAGGTGTCGCACCTGGTCGGCTTCGGCCTCTCGCTTTCCCGTCTCGGCGGCGGCATCGGCACCCGCGGCCCCGGCGAAACCAAGCTGGAAATGGACCGCCGCGCCATCAAAAGGCGGCGCACTCAGCTGCGCGAGCAGTTGGACGGCCTAAAAAAGCAGCGCTCTCTCCAGAAAAAGCGCCGCACGCGCAGCGAGATCCCGTCCACCGCTCTGGTCGGATATACGAACGCCGGAAAATCGACGATCTTCAACGCGCTGACCGAATCGAACGTCTATGTGGAGAACCAGCTTTTCGCCACCCTCGACGCTACGACGCGCCGCATCGGCATTGAGGAAGGCCGGGATTTCCTGCTGACGGATACCGTCGGGTTCATCTCGAACCTGCCCACGGAGCTGATCGAGGCTTTCCAGTCCACTTTGGAAGAAGCGGTCTATTCCGACCTGCTGCTGATCGTATCGGACGCCTCCAACCCCGAAGCTTTGGCCCAGCGCCGCGTCGTGCATGAGACCCTGGCCCGCTTGGGAGCGGATCAGAAGCCCTGCATCGAGGTGCTGAACAAGTGCGACCAGGCGCTGCCGGAAGTATTGGATAGCTTCCCCGACGCGGTCAAGATCAGCGCCCTCAACGGCGACGGTCTCGATATACTGAAAAACGAGATCAGCGCCCGCCTTGGCGGCAAGCTCTGTCCCGTTCAGTTTATGATCCCTTATTCTGCTATGCAATTGGCTTCGCTGATCCATGAGGCCGGTCAGCAGGTGACGACGGATTATCAGGCCGATGGAGCCGTCATCTGCGCCGAGCTCGATCAGGCAACGCTGAACCGTATCATCAAAGCTGGCGGCGGAAACCTCACTTATGAAATCCTGGATCAGGACGAAGACGCCTGATCCATAATCCGTTTTACCTTAGGCCCGGGGAAGTACGATCTCCGGGTCTTTTTCACGCGCTCTATAAATGCAGAACTTATTGCCGATGCACTGCACCGGCTCGGCCTTGAGCCGCTCGCACAGCTCCGTGCACGCTTCGCGGGCCGTCATGGGCGCGCCGCGCTGGACGCCCATTTTGATCAGCTCCCGGGCGACGAGCGCTTCGTCTACGCTCTGGCACAGAGTATCTGTAATCCCTTCCTTGCCGACCAGGATGATCGCCGGCAGCGTGTTGCACATGGAGCGCAGATACGCGCGCTGTTTGCCTGTCATGTTCTTTCCTCCGATCAATCGATAAAGTCAAATTCCATATCATCCATGCGCACGGTGCTGCCCTCGTGGGCGCCGCGCTCCCGGAGCGCATCGATGATCCCCGCGCTGCGCAGGGTGTGGTGGAACCAGTTGAGGCTCTCCTCGTCCTCAAAGTTGACGCTGTCCACCAGATGCGTGACTGCCGGGCCGCTGACCACGAACACCCCGTCTTCGCGGGTGACCGTGAACTGAGTGAGGCCGGCGAACGGCATCACATCGATCTCCTCTTCCGCAAAGGGCATGGCCGGCGGGAGCTCGGAAAGCTTCTTCACCACGGCGTCGATCAGCGCGTCAAAGCCCTTGCGGGAAGCCGCGCTGACCGGAAACACCTGGGCATCCGGTCCCACATGCTCCTTAAACCTCGCCAGCTGCTCCTCCGCCTCCGGGATATCCATTTTGTTGGCGGCAATGATCTGGGGGCGGCTGCTCAGTTCTCCGTAAGCGTTCAGCTCGTGGTTGATGTTCTCATAGTCCTCGATGGGGTCGCGGCCCTCCAAGCCTGACATATCGATCACGTGCAGCAAAAGCCTGGTCCGCTCGATATGCCGCAGGAAATCCAGCCCGAGACCGGCCCCTTCGCTGGCGCCTTCGATGATGCCGGGAATGTCCGCCATGACGAAGTCGAGGCCGTTGTGCCGCACCAGGCCCAGGTTGGGCGTCAGGGTGGTGAAGTGATAGTTGGCGATCTTGGGGCGGGCAGCGGTGACCACGGAAAGGATGGTGCTCTTGCCCACATTCGGATAGCCCACCAGGCCTACGTCCGCGATAGATTTGAGTTCCAGATAAAACTCACGTTTTTCTGTCTTCAGTCCCGGCTTGGCGAAGTTCGGCGCCTGTCGCGTCGGATTCGCAAAGCGGGCGTTGCCCCAGCCGCCTCGGCCGCCGGTCAAAAGCACCTTTGTACGGCCCGCTTCATACATATCGGCCACCAGGGCGTCGGTCAGCTTATCCCGAACCACAGTGCCCACCGGGACTTTGATCACCAGATCCTCGCCCCGCTTGCCGGTCATGCGGTTCGCGCCGCCGTTGCCGCCGTTTTCCGCTTCATATTTTGAGCGGAAACGGAAATCCAGCAGCGTGTGCATGTTTTCATCCGCAAACAGGACCACGTTGCCGCCGCGGCCGCCGTCGCCGCCGTCAGGGCCGCCGTTCTGCACGAACTTCTCGCGGTGAAAGGATACGCAGCCGTTGCCACCGTTGCCTGCCTTGGCGGTCAGCGGCGCGCGGTCTACAAACTGTGCCATGAATGATCTCCTGTGTCTTTTTTACTTCTTGGTTCTTATTCCGCGACCGGGTTATTCTCATTCGCCACTTCGCGGATCGAGTTGAACGGCCAGATCACGGTGCGCACATGGGCGATGATCATGCTGCGCGGGATCGGTCCGATGGAATGGCTGTCGTTGGAGTTGCCGCGGTTATCGCCCAGGACGAAATATTCGTCTTCGTCCAGGGTAAACTTATCCATGCTGTAGTTAGGCGCTGTCCCCATGTTCACCGGGTCCGCGATCTGTACGCCGTTCACATAGAGGTGACGATCTTTCATCTCCACGGTATCTCCGGGCATGCCGACGAGCCGCTTGACGAAGGCCTGGTTGCCCCGGCCGGGATAGTGGCAGATGACCACATCGCCGCGCTCGGGCTCGCCGGTCAGGTAATCCAGCTTTGTGCAGAACAGCTTTTCATGGTTCTGCAGGGTATTGGTCATGCTGCGGCCGTCCACGCCGTAGATCTCGAACAGGAACGTCCTGATCACCAGCGCCAGCACGACCGCGGTTGCGATGGTCAGGATCCAGCTGATAATCTCGCTCCCCACCGTCTTTTGCTTGATCTCCTTCCCCTTCTTTTTGAGCTTTTCGATCTCCTTGTCGCTCATTTTCAAGGGCTTGTTCCAAAACGCTTTGAAGCCGGTCAGCTGTTCGGCCTCCGGAGACTGTGGTTTCTGTTCTTCACTCATAAGGATCTGCTCCCTTCACATACTATTCGTTATTCTCAGGCTGCTCAGTCCTGGACAGGGTCGCTTTGCGCCGCTTCAGGAAGGCGACGCGGTCCAGCATGACGATGCGGCCGCAGGTCAGACAGCGCAGCTTGATATCCGCGCCGGTGCGTATGACCGTCCAGGTATCCCCGCCGCAGGGGTGGGGTTTGCGGGTCCGAACCACGTCCCCCAGATACACGCCGTCTTCCGTCATGATCGACTTAGCCTCCAAGCAATAAATGGGTTACTTCATTTGCTGGGTCGAGCGAAGCGTGACATCATGGTAACCGCCTTCCACCAGCGAGGTGGCGGAAACCAGGGTGATCTTCGCGTCCCGGCGGAGAGATTCGAGGTCCGTCACGCCGCAGTTGCACATGGTCGATTTCACCTTGTAAAGGCTGATCTCCACGTTGTCGTGCAGAGCGCCCGCATAGACCACATAGCTATCCACGCCCTCTTCAAAGCTCAGCTTGCTGGCGCCGCCCAGGTCATAGCGCTGCCAGTTGCGGGCGCGGTTGGATCCTTCGCCCCAATACTCCTTCATGTAAACGCCGTTGACCATGACGCGGTTTCCCGGGCTCTCGTCAAATCTCGCGAAGTACCGGCCCATCATCAGGAAATCGGCGCCCATGGCCAAGGCCATGGTCATATGGTGGTCGTACACGATGCCGCCGTCGGAGCAGATCGGCACATAGATGCCCGTCTGCTCAAAGTACTCGTCGCGAGCCTTCGCCACTTCGATCAGCGCTGTCGCCTGGCCGCGGCCGATACCCTTGGTCTCGCGGGTGATGCAGATGGAGCCGCCGCCGATGCCGACCTTGACGAAGTCCGCCCCGGCTTTCGCCAGGAACAGGAAACCGTCGCGGTCCACCACGTTTCCGGCGCCGATCTTGACGGTCTCCCCGTAGCGCTCGCGCACCCAGTCCAGCACGTTCTTCTGCCAGACGGTATAGCCTTCGGAAGAGTCGATGCACAGCACGTCCGCGCCTGCCTCCAGCAGAGCAGGGATACGCTGTTCATAATCGCGGGTGTTGATGCCGGCACCCACCAGGAAGCGCTTTTTGCTGTCCAGGAGCTCGAGGGGGTTTTCCTTGTGCGAGGCATAGTCTTTCCTGAAGACGAAATACAAAAGCCGTCCGTCGTCGTCGATGATCGGCAGGGAGTTCAGCTTGTGCTCCCAGATGATGTCGTTCGCGCTTTTGAGGGACGTATCGGCGGGAGCAGTCACCATCTTGTCGATGGGGGTCATGAATTCGGTGATCTTGGTGTTCACGTCCATGCGCGACACACGGTAGTCACGGGAAGTGACGATGCCCAGCAGGTGGCCGTTCGCGGTGCCGTCGTCCGTGACGGCGATGGTGGAGAAGCCGTTCTTCGCCTTCAGATCCAGCACGTCCTGCAGGGTCTTATCCGGGGTCAGGTTTGATGCCGAAGGCACGAAGCCGGCCTTATAGCCCTTGACCCTCGCGACCATTGCGGCTTCATCCTCCATGGACTGCGCTCCGTAAACGAAAGAGATACCACCTTCCTTCGCCAGGGCGATCGCGAGACGGTCGTCGGAGACGGACTGCATGATCGCGCTGACCAGCGGAATGTTGAGCGTGATCGCAGGCTCTTCTTCTCCTTTTCTGTATTTCGTCAGCGCGGTCTTCAGGCTGACGTTCTGCGGCACACATTCGGGCCCTGTGTAACCAGGGATCAGAAGGTACTCACTGAAAGTATGGCACGGTTCATTGTAATAATACGCCATTAAGCCGCCTCCCTACATGATAGTTGCTGCTAATCATAAAGGTTTTCACTATATTTGTCAACCTTTTTGAGGGTTATACTATAGTAGCAAGGCATTGAACACGGCCGGATGATTTGTTTCATGTTTTTGCCCTGCGGGAGATTGCATTTTCTTTCTCATAATGTTAAAATGATTTCAGCTGCTTACGAAAGATGTTTGAAAGGAGACTGCCATGATCAATCTGAAAGATACCGTGATCGGTCTTGAATTCGGCTCGACGCGCATAAAGGCTGTCCTGGTAGACAAAAACCACGCTCCTTTGGCCTCGGGCAGCTATGAATGGGAAAACCGCCTGATCAACGGCATATGGACCTATACCCTCGAAGATATCCTGACCGGCATGCAGGCCTGCTTTGCGAGCCTGAAAGCTGATGTCCTGCAGAAATACGGGATCCGCCTGACGACCGCCGGCGCTATGGGCATTTCCGCTATGATGCACGGCTATCTCCCCACGGATGCGGAGGGCGAACCTCTGACCGAATTCCGCACCTGGCGAAATACGATCACCGGGGAAGCAGCGCAAAAGCTCACCGACCTTTTCCGCTTCAATATCCCGGAGCGCTGGTCCATCGCCCACCTGTATCAGGCGATCCTGAATGGAGAAAACCATCTGCCGCGCATCAGCCGGCTGAATACCCTCGCCGTCTTCATCCACGAAAAGCTGACCGGCCAGTTCGTGGCCGGCATCGGCGAAGCCTCCGGCATGCTGCCCATTGACGAAAAGACGCTGGACTATGACCAGCGCATGATCGATGCCTTTGACGCCTTGACTGCGGAAAAAGGCTATCCCTGGAAGCTCAGGGACATCCTGCCCAAGTGCCTGCTCGCCGGGGAATGTGCAGGCACCCTCACCGAGGCCGGCGCTCTGCTGCTGGATCCTTCCGGAGAATTCCAGGCCGGCGTGCCCTTTGCGCCGCCCGAAGGCGACGCGGGGACGGGCATGACCGCCACCAATTCCGTCGCCGCCCGCACCGGCAATGTGTCCGCGGGCACCTCCGACTTCGCGATGATCGTACTGGAGAACTCTATCGGCATCCACCGCGAGATTGATATGGTCACCACCCCCGACGGAAAGCCGGTCGCCATGGTGCACTGTAATAACTGCACCAGCGACCTGAACGCCTGGATCAATCTGTTCGGCGAGTTCGCCGAGAAGATCGGTTCAAAAATCAACAAGAACCAGCTCTATACGCTCATGTTTGAGCAGGCGCTGGAGGGAGATCCCGACTGCGGAGGCCTGATCGGATTCAACTATCTTTCCGGCGAGAGCATCACCGGCTTCACGGAAGGCCGCCCGCTCCTGATGCGTCTCCCCAATGCCCGGATGACCCTGGCCAACTTCATGAGAGAGCAGCTTCTTTCCTCCCTCGCCACACTGAAGATCGGTCTGGACATCCTGACCGCCCAGGAAAAGGTACCCATCGACCGGCTCTATGGGCACGGCGGGCTCTTCAAGACCCCTGTGGTCGGGCAGAAGCTGCTCAGCGCTGCGGTCAATGCTCCCGTTTCCGTCATGGAGACCGCCGGAGAAGGCGGGCCCTACGGCATGGCGCTGCTCTGCGCTTATATGCTCTGGAAAAACGAAAATGAAACACTGCCCGAATATCTGAACGGCCGCGTTTTCGCCGACGCCAAGAGCACGACGATCATGGCGGATGAAAAGGATGTCCGCGGGTTCGAGCAATTCCTCAGCCTGTATCGTCAGGCGCTGCCCGTGCACGAAGCCGCTGTAAAAGTGAACTGGAAGGAGGACTGAGTGTGATGCTTGAAGCGTTGAAAGAAACTGTATGCAAGGCCAATCTCCTCCTGCCGGCGCATCAGCTCGTCACCTTCACCTGGGGCAATGTCAGCGGGATCGACCGGGAAAGCGGTCTCTTTGTGATCAAGCCCTCCGGCGTATCCTATGAGCACATGCAGCCGGAAGACATGGTGGTAGTCGACCTGAACGGCCATGTGGTCGAAGGGAAGCTGAAGCCTTCGAGCGATATGCCGACCCACCTTGAGCTCTATAAAGCCTTCCCCGAATGCGGCGGCATCGTACACACCCACTCCCGCTGGGCGACCACCTTTGCCCAGGCCGGGCAGGATATTCCCGCCATGGGGACCACGCAGGGAGATTACTTTTACGGCGATATCCCCTGCACACGTCCCATGACGGATGCCGAGATCAACGGCGAGTATGAAAAAGAGACCGGTAAGGTCATCATTGAGACCTTTCTGAATAAAGATCCCGTATCGATCCCTGCAGTGCTAGTGTATTCCCACGGTCCCTTCACCTGGGGCAAGGACCCGATGGAGGCCGTTCATAACGCCGTTGTCCTGGAAGAAGTGGCGTTCATGGACTGGCATGCTATCATGCTGGATCCTACCCACCGCAGCATGCAGAGATCGCTACTGGACAAGCACTTCTTAAGAAAGCACGGAAAGAACGCGTATTACGGCCAGAACTGATCACAACAAGAACGGAGAATGATTATGCTCGTATGTAAATTCGGCGGATCGTCCCTGGCGGACGCAGAACAGTTCAGGAAAGTCAAAGACATCGTCATGGCGGATAAAAACCGCCGTTTCGTGGTGCCCAGCGCGCCTGGAAAGCGCGGAGACGGGGACGAAAAGGTGACCGATCTGCTCTATGAGGCCGCCGCGGCCCGGCAGGTGGGCAGCCCCTTCCTGCATATCCTGGAGCGCATCCGCTACCGCTATGAGCGCATCGCGCAGGAATTGAAGATCGATGTGCCTCTTGAAGCGGAGTTCACCAAGATCGCCTCGGTGATGATGTCCGGCGTATCCCGCGATTACGCGGCGAGCCGCGGCGAGTATCTGAACGGCCTGCTCCTCTCCGAATACCTGGGCTTCCCCTTTGTGGACGCCGACAAGGTCATCCGATTTGACAAAAACGGGATGCTGCTGGAAGAAGAGACCAACAGCCTGATCGCCGATACGCTCTCCTCCCTCCCGAATGCCGTGATCCCCGGATTCTACGGCTCCGATGAAGAAGGGAACATCCATACCTTCTCCCGCGGCGGCAGCGATATCACCGGCGCTCTGGTCGCCCGCGCCGTCAACGCCGACGTCTATGAAAACTGGACCGACGTGACCGGCTTCAGGATGGCCGACCCCCGGATCGTGCCGGACGCGCAGTACATTTCCAGCATGACCTACCGCGAGCTCAGAGAGCTCAGCTATATGGGCGCTTCCGTCCTGCATGAGGAAGCCATCTTCCCGGTGCGCCGAGCGGGCATTCCCACCAACATCCGCAATACCAATGACCCCCTGCATCCCGGCACCATGATCCGCCACAATGCGGACCGGCACGAGAACGAGCACGTCATCACCGGCATTGCGGGCCACAAGGGCTTCTCGATCATCACGGTCGAAAAAGACCTGATGAACTCCGAATCCGGCTTCGGACGCCGCGTGCTCCAGGCAGTCGAGGAATGCGGGCTCAACTTCGAGCACCTGCCCACGGGCATCGACACCATGTGCGTTGTGCTCAGCGAAAAGGAGCTGCGTCCCCACCGCGAGCAGCTGGTGCAGCGCATCGTAGAGCTGACCCATCCGGACAGCGTGACCATCCACGATCACCTGGCCCTGATCGCCACCGTCGGCCGGGGCATGGTGCGCAATTACGGCACCGCCGCCCGGCTGTTCACCGCCATCTCCGCGCAGGGTGTCTCCATCCGCATCATCGATCAGGGCTCCAGCGAGCTGAACATCATCGTGGGCGTGGATGAGGACGATTTCGATACCACCGTTAAAGCGATCTACGATACCTTTGTCCGCGTCTGATCACAGGTGAAACGCATTTGAAGGCCGGTCTCTGCAGTATTCGTGTCAGTTCACACGTTCGGCAGGGCTGGCCTTTTCAATACAGATTACAATTGCTAAGAAAGGAACTTTGGTATGGTTATCTATATAGCGGGCGCTTCCAGTGGGCTGGGCCTGCATACCGCACAGCAGCTTCAGGCGGCCGGCATGACCGTCGTGGCCGGCGCGCGGTCTTTTGCGGAGTGCGAGGGCCGCGCTCCCGACGGTCAGTACCGCCTAGCGCTGGATGTGCGGGCAGAGGCTTCTGTCGAGCGTTTCGTGCGCCTGGCCTGTGAGAAGTTTGGACCACCCGATGCTCTCATCTGCGCCCAGGGGCTTTTGAACCAGAACGCGGCCGCCGAATATACGGATCAGGAGCTTAATGACATCCTGGACACCAACTTTTTAGGGAGCGTTCGCCTCATCCGACAGGTCATGCCGCTTTTCAGAGAAAAAAAACAAGGAAAAATCATTCTGTTCTCCTCCATCAACGGCCTCTTAGGCATCCCTTTCCAGGGGGGATACACCGCCAGCAAGCACGCCATTGAAGGGTATGCGGAATGCCTCAGGATGGAGGCAAAACCGGAGGGGATCGAGGTGTGCCTGGTGACCCCGGGAGACCATCAGAGCGGCCAGAAACAGTACCGCCGCCACGGTGCAGCGGACTCCCCGGAAAGCCCGTACCACCAGCGTTATACCAGGGCAGTGCATCAGATTGAGCATGACGAAAGCACCGGCAGCAATCCGGACGAGCTGGGAAAAAAGATCGCCAAAGCGCTCTGCAAGCGCCACCTTCCGGCGCGTCTGCTCATCGCAAAGCCCGACCAGAAACTGGCTGTGACCCTGCACAAACTTCTGCCAACAAAATGGTTTTCAGCAATAATCTCGCACTATTACGGCCAATTATGACAAACTGTTGCAAATTTTCAAAATTTCTTGTATAATAAGCTCATAATCTTTTGATGGAGGTTTTGGAATGTATCGTCTGCTGCTCATTGCTCAACCGTCAGATGTGGCTGATCCAGCTCTGCTGAGAACGCAGGGCTATGATCCAGTCCAATTTGTTCCGGATGTCGCTGCAGCGGTAGAATGCATTGGTCAAAAGACCTATGACGCTGTCGGCGTGTTTACGGACAAGGATTTTGAGCATCTTTCTGATCAATTGAAAGCGAAACAGAACCATACGCCTGCGTTCGTGTTTTCCCGCGATCCCGAAACGCAGGCCGCGATCCTGAAGGACGTCCGCCACCTGCTTCACAGGCTCCATGTCGATTATATCGACGAACAGTACTCCCTGGAAGAGCTTTCCGCCATCGTCCAGTACGAAATGGTCCACAACCTTCTTTCCGGCAAAGCGAATGATGCGGAGAAGCTGTACCGCTGGTTCGATATGCTGAGGAGCGATATCCCCCTCAATCTTCCCTGCCGGGTCTATTCCCTCGGGATGCCTCAGGGAGATCTTTACCTGACCGACCATTGGCACCATGGTCAGCAGAGGCTGCAGAAAGCGCTGGAGCGCAATTTCTTCAGCCATATCGATCATGTCGCTTACTGCGCGGTCTCCTTTATCTCGCCTGTGGAAGCGCGCCTTCTGTTGGTGCCCGGCGCAGCAGAGGACTGCGACAGCCTGACTGATGCCTTGGACAACTCCGTCCTGCATACGGTCAACGAGATCAAATCCTACCTCGACCTCGATATTGATGTTTATCAAGCGGGGACTGCCGCTTGTATCGCCGATATTGCGATGAACAACACTAAGGAGGACTGATTATGGGCATTTTTTCTAACCTGGTTCGCGGACAACTGATCGACGTGATCGAATGGAAAGATCCGGATCAGCAGACAATGGTATACCGTTACGATTGCGGCGGTAAGGAAATCATGATGGGCGCGCAGCTGACCGTGCGTGAAAGCCAGGTCGCCGTGATGGTCAACGAAGGCCAGCTGGCGGACGTGTTCACCCCCGGCCGGTATGAGCTCCAGACCCAGAACATGCCGATCCTCACCGCGCTCAAATCCTGGAAGTATGGCTTCAACTCCCCCTTCAAGGCTGAAGTCTACTTCATCAACACCAAGCAGTTCATCGACCAGAAATGGGGCACCAGCGCTCCGGTCATGATGCGGGATGCGGAATTCGGTATGGTCCGCCTGCTGGCCCACGGCATCTACTCCTTCCAGGTCAGCGACCCGAAGGTGTTCCTGAAAGAGGTCTTCGGCACCAACGGTCTGTATACCACCGATTATGTGACCGGCCAGATCAAGCGCACCATCGTATCCGGCCTCTCCGACGCGATCGCCCAGAGCAAGATCCCCGCGCTGGATCTCGCCGCGAATTATGACGAGCTGAGCGCTTATGCGCTGCAGGTGCTCTCCCCCAAGATCGCACCGCTGGGCCTGAAGCTGTCCTCCTTTGTGATCGAAAACATCTCCCTGCCTGAAGAAGTCCAGAAAGCCATGGACCAGCGCACCTCCATGGGCGTAGTCGGTGACCTGAACCAGTACACCCAGTTCCAGGCTGCTGCCGCCATGCGCGACGCCGCCAACAATCAGAATGGCGCTGCGGGCCTCGGTGCCGGGATGGGCGCTGCGGCCATGATGAGCCAGGTCATGAACGGCGCTATGCAGCCTCAGGCCGCTCCTCAGCAGCCCGCTCAGGCTCCCGCCGCGGTGTGCATCGCCTGCGGCGCACCGCTGCAGGCAGGCGCAAAGTTCTGCTCCCAGTGCGGAGCCCGTCAGGAAGTCCAGCGCTGCGTAAAGTGCGGTGCACCGCTGCAGGCGGGCGCGAAGTTCTGCCCCGAATGCGGCGCGAAGCAGGAATAATCGGGAATAAACCCATTCATTAGCAAAGAAACGGAAGCCAGGCCGGCGAAAGCCCCTGGCTTCCATTCTTTTATTCAGATTTTGATGTAAATTTTCAAATAGCTCTTTTCCCGGAGTGTGTTTTCAGGTATAATAATATGTCAACTGTTTTGAGGAGGGAACATGCGCCGCCTATTGACTCTACCGCTGATCTTGATCATTCTGATCTCACTCTGCACCGTCTGCTCCTGCGAGGACGCGCCGGACACTTCCGTGACGATGATCTGTCTGAACGCCGGCAAGGCAGACTGCATCCTGCTCAGTATCGAGGGGAACTATTACCTGATCGATACCGGGTATAAACACACCGCTGATCTCATGCTGGAAATGCTCAAGCGCGAGGGCGTCGACCGGCTGAAGGGCGTCTTTTTGACCCACAGCCACAAGGACCATTACGGCGGGCTGACCGCTTTGGCTGCATCTTCGATCCCGATCGACGCTTTCTATGCTCCCCAGTACTGCGTCGATGGCAACGGCGCCAAGCATCCGCTGGTGATCGCCGCCGCCAGGCGAGGGCAGGCCGTCCAGTTCCTGCAGTCCGGGGATTCGCTGGATATCTCGAAAACAGCGCGCTTTGATATCCTCGGTCCTGTGAGCTTCGACCGTGAAAACGAGAACAACAATTCCCTGGTGATGCGGTTAGAAACCCCGGACGGAAGCATCCTCCTGACCGGAGACATGAAGTTTGAAGAAGAACGCGATCTGTTAAAGAGCGGTCTTCTGAGCATGACCGACGTGCTGAAAGTCGCTTTTCACGGCGACAACACCAGCACGAGCGATTCCTTTCTGGCCGCGGTCAGGCCGCGGGTCGGCGTGATCTCGACTTCGTCCGCCGAGGAGAAGGACACCCCCTCTAAAGATACCCTTTACCGTCTCGCGGCTGTCGGCTGCGAAACCTATGTGACCCAGAACGCCGAGAGCGCCATACGCCTGGTGCTCGACGACGGCAAGATAACCGTTTCCATGGAAAACTGGAAACAGGATTGAAACTAACAACTACACGGAGGCCATCCCCATGCGCAAGCTATTCACCCTTTTGCTCGTCCTCACCGCACTGGCCCTGCCCTGCATCGCCAGCGCTGCCACCGTCAGCGGTACGCTGACCCAGATATCCAATCATTCTACCCGGCAGCTCGAAGGCATCACGATCCTGCTGGAATCGAAAGATGGTTCTGTTTCCGAGGCAGTTACCGACGACAACGGCCGTTACCGCTTCACCAGCGTGAACCAGGGAGAGCACAGGATCGAGGTCAAGCTGCCCTCTGATCACGTCCCGGCGATGATGAATGAGGACAACTGGCTGCTCCCCGCTCAGAAGAATAAGGCCTTTACGGACTGGTTCATGGTGGATGGCAACAAAACGATCGATCTGGCCTCGACGAGAGCCACCGTTTATATCAAGTTCGCCGCTTTCGTCGATGAGAACGCTAACGGCGGGCGCAAGTCCAACGAGGCGGCGCTATCCAACGTCGAAGTGACGCTCTATTCCGCGGAGCACCCCGATCTCGCCGTGGCGAGCGGCACAACGGACAGGAAAGGCCAACTGACCCTGGATGACCTCTCCCCTGCCAACTATATCGTAAAAGTCGTTTATCCCCAGAATTACAGCGCAGGACCGCTGGGCCTGAAGGTCAACCAGTTCTACAACTGCATCAAGCCCTCCGACAGCCAGGAGGCGTGGTCGGAGCCCTTCCTGCTGGCCTCCGGCTCCCAGGGCATCGGCATTGGCGCCGTCGTGACCGGCAGCGCCCAGGGCAGAGTCTGGTTCGACGCGGACAATGACGGAAAGAAGAGCGCCGGAGAAGGCGGCCTCGGCGGCGTCAATATCACGATGATCTCCGAAGACGGCAGCCTGACGCGCACCGCGAAGACGGACGAGAGCGGCAATTATACCTTCAATCATCTGCAGCCGGGCAATTACACCGTCCGGGTCACGGCGCCTGCAGGCTACATGTTCACGAAAGAGGGCGGGGACAGCTGGCTGACCGAAGGCTATTCCGACACTGATGAAGGCAAAGCCACGGTCAAAGCTGAGAAAACCGTCCTGATCCCCGACGTCGGTCTGATGCAGGCGACCGGTCTCAACGTGATCTTCTATAAGGACAGCAACGGCAACGGCGCTTTTGATGCTGATGAAAGCGCTTACGACCAGGGTGAGATCATCCTGGCCCGCGATGGCAAGACGATCGCCCAGATCAGCACGGATGCTTCGGGCAAGGTCAGCGTGCCGATCATCAGGGCCGGCAAGCTGCAGATCGTTGCCAGAGTGATGTCCGGAGATATCTTCTCCCCGGCCGGACCGGACAACAGCTTTGCCCTGCCCGTGGCGGGCGCTCAGTCCTCCCTGGAGATCAATCTTGAGCCCGGGAAAATCACTGATTTCTACGCGGCTGTGACGCTGCCCGCCCAGGCGGGAGGCACCGTCTTTATGGACAGCGACAATGACGGCGTCCGTTCCGCTCAGGATCAGCCGGCGGAGGGCTTCACGGTCCAGGCTATCGACAATAACGGTCAGCTCGCAGCCTCCGTTGTAACGGACGTCAACGGCTCCTACCACTTTGACGCTCTGCTGCCTGTTCCCCATACCTTCCGTTTCCTGCTGAACGATCCCTATATCTCCTCTCCCTATTCTGAGAATGGGAACCGCATCGTCGAGCAGAACACCGACTACGGCGAGACGGCTTCCTATCCCCTCGCGCCCGGTTCCTTTACCCCCGGCATCGACGCAGGCCTGTTCAAGGCCGGCACCATCAGCGGCCGCGTGCTGCTGACCGACGACCGACCCGCGGGTATGGGCGCAGGTCTCGCTGGTGTGGAAGTTTTCCTGATCCATCCGGACGGAAGCCTGGTGGCCGATTACACGGACGCCGTTTCTGAGGAGGACGGCAGCTATTACCTGAAGGGCATCCTGCCCGGTGAATACTCCCTGCGCTATGAGCTACCGGAAGACGCGCTCTTTGCGGATACGGACGAACTGAGTATCGACGAATCCGACGCCTTTACGTCCGCGATGGGCACTGACCTGCAGATGCCAGATATCTTTGCGGTGCGGACGGCCCGGATCACAGGCCAGGTCCTCTGCGAGGGAGAACCGATGAACGCCGCCATCACAGCTTTGAACACTGAAAACGGCTTCGAAATCTCTGCCAACGCGGATGCCGCATCTGAAGGCCGTTTCGAATTGCACCTGCTGCGCCCTGGTCACTGGCGCGTGGCGGTGACCCTCGAAGAAGGTTACAGCTTTGCGGAGGATACCGACCTGGTGCCCGCGATTGCTGAGCATGTTTCCGAAAAAGAATACACCTTCGTCATGGGCGACGCGCTGGACGGTCAGAAGATTCTCGTGACCCGCCCCGCCACGATGACCGGTCGCGTCTTCCTGGATGAGAACCTGTCCGAGACCTGGGATGAGGATGAAAAGCCGTTCACCGGCCACACCATCCTTCTTGTGAACCGTGACGGCAACCCCGCCGCCGAACTGACCGCCGATGAAAACGGCTGCTTCGTCAGTCCGAAGCTCATTCCCGGTAAGTATCAGGTGACGTTGCCGCTCGAAGACGACTGCATCCTGCTCAATGGCAGCCAGGTCACGGAAGACCAGTGGTATCAGGAAGTGGAAGCTGTCAGCGGCCAGAACACCGACGCCCAGATCCCCGTGCTGCAGTTCGCCTCCATAAGCGGCAAGCTGTGGAGCCTGGATGAATCCCTGGATTTCGTGAGCGGCCATGAGGTGCAGCTGTTCAAAGCTGAAGACCCCAAGACGCCGATCGCTGTGACGAAGACGAACAAGCAGGGCGAATACCAGTTTGCCCGCCTGTATCCCGGTGAGTACCGCCTGTCCGTCACGCTGCCCGAGGGCCACGGCTTTGCCCGCAAGGCGGATGTGAATGAAGAGCGCGTCAGCTTGATCCTGAGCAATGACGAATCCAAGGTCAGCGACATCCTGCGCCTGCACATGGGTCTGAGTATTGCCAACGCAGACTTCGGCTTCGGCGCGAAGGGCTCCATCGGCGATCTGGCCTGGCTGGACCTGAATGAAAACGGCATGCAGGATATCGGCGAACCCGGTATCCCCGGCATCAAGATCCAGCTGATCCAGGACGGCGAGGTCCTGGCCGAGACGGAAACCGACATCTATGGCCACTACATGCTCGAAGGCCTCTATCCCGGCCACTACACGCTGCGTGTGGCCATGCAGCCTGAACTCAAATCCACCGTGCATCAGACCGAGTTCCCGCTGATCGGCAGCGTACTCCCCGAATCGGAAGAGACCGAAGTCGATGCCGAGGACGTGATCGTGCCGAGCGGGACCAGGAATCTTTCCGTGGACCTTGGCTTCAGGCTCCGCGAAGAAGGCAAGTATCCCTCCGTGATGGATACGATCCCGACCACCGACTGGTCCTTCGGCGGCAAGAAGCGCTGACAAACCTGCACGACTGACAACGACAGGAGGAAACCTCGTGATCCGATTTGAATGCGATTACTCCGAAGGCTGCATCGACAAGATCCAGCAGGCGCTCATCGCGACCAATCTGGACCAGACGCCGGGATACGGCATGGACCCGCACTGCGAGCGCGCCAGGAGCATTATCAGAAAGCTCTGCGGCCGCGAGGATGCCGAAGTCCAGTTCCTCCTGGGCGGCACCCAGGCCAATGCGACGCTGATTGCCGCTGCGCTCCGCGCCCATCAGGGCGTCCTGGCCGCCGAGACCGGGCACGTGAATGTGCACGAGTCCGGTGCCATCGAAGCGACCGGCCACAAGGTGCTGGCACTGCCAGCGAATGACGGCAAGATCCGCGCCGAACAGGTGCGGAATGCCCTTCATGCCCACTTCTCCGATTCCCACGCCGAGCACACCGTGCAGCCGGGCCTCGTGTACATTTCCGAACCGACCGAGAACGGCACTGTCTACTCCGCCGAAGAACTCAAAGCCATTTCTGCAGCGTGCCACGAATACGGCACTTACCTCTATATCGACGGCGCGCGCCTGGGCTACGCCATGGCTGCCTGCCCGGAGATCACCTTCCCCCTGCTGGCCGAGGTCGCTGACGCCTTCTACATCGGCGGCACCAAGGTAGGCGCGCTGTTTGGGGAAGCGATGGTGATCCTGCATCCCGCGCTGAAGAAAGACTTCCGCTATATCCTGAAGCAGCGCGGCGGTATGCTGGCCAAGGGCCGTCTGCTGGGCATCCAGTTCGAGTGCCTGCTGGAAGACGATACCTACCTGAATATCTCAAAACACGCCGTGGACCTCGCCCAGCAGATCCGGGAAGCGGGTCTCAACAAGGGGTGGAAGCTGTACAGCGCGTCGCCGACCAACCAGCAGTTCTTCGTCGTGCCTGACGCGCAGCTTCAGATCCTGAATCAGAAATACAGCTACGATATCTGGGAAAAGCTGCCGGACGGTCATACCGCGATCCGTTTCTGCACCTCCTGGGCCACATCCCAAGAGCAGGTCCAGGCTTTGGTCGCTGATATCAAAGCACTTTAAAACCATTCACCGGAGGCTCAAAGCATGTTGAGAGGCGGTATGCTGTCACGATGGATCGAGGCTTTTCAGAGCGATCCTCTTTCCCTGTTCATTTCCCTGCTCATCGAGATCCCCGCGCTGCTGCTGGCGCTGATTTTGCATGAGATCTCCCACGGCTATGTCGCCCTGTGGTGCGGAGACGGCACCGCCAAGATGATGGGCCGGCTGAGCCTGAACCCCAGTCACCATCTGGACCCGATCGGTACGCTCTGCCTGGTGCTGTTTGGTTTCGGCTGGGCCAAGCCTGTGCCCATCAATCCGAGGAACTTCAAGCACTATGTCCGGGATGATTTCCTTGTCTCCATCGCGGGCATCACCATGAACTTCCTGCTGTTCCTCGTTTCTTCCTTCCTGATGGTCGCGCTGTCCCAGACTGACGGCTTCATGACTTATATTTTCCGGTTCTTCACCACATTTGCGTCCATCAATCTGAGCCTGGCGATCTTCAACCTGATCCCCTTCCCGCCGCTGGACGGCTATCATATCCTCAATGACATCCTGCTCAAAGGCCGCCTGCGCCTGAGCGGTCAGGTTCTGACGGGGTTCCAGATCCTGTTCCTGGTCCTCTGTTATTCCACCAACATCGTCAGCAACCTGGTCAGCACTGTGGCCGGCTCCATCTGGAGCGGTGTGGTCGGCTTTTATATCAAAGTTCTGTTATAAAGCTATGGCGTTTTCAATTCATCTGAGCGATTTTGAAGGCCCGCTGGACATGCTTTTGTACCTGATCGGCCGGGCCAAAGTAGATATCAAGGATATCTTTGTCTCGGAGGTCACGCAGCAGTACATCGACTATGTATCCAGCGCCCCCGATCTGGACATGGACGACGCCAGTGGATTCCTGGCCATGGCCGCGACGCTGCTGGAGATCAAATCCCGTTCCCTTCTTCCCCGGGAGCCCCGGGAGGGCGAGCTGGAAGAGGAGGATCCTGCCCAAGCGCTGATCCGTCATCTGGAGGAATACCAGGCGATCAAGGAAGCGGCGGGCCAGATGCAGCAGTTCGAAAAGGCTGCGGCGGGCATGTTCTCCAAGCTGCCTGAGGAATTCCCCCTCCCACCGCCCAGCTTTGAGCTGAGCAACCTGACCCTGGACGGGCTGATCGACGCCTTTGCCCGCGTGCTGAGCCGCACCCATCCCGCCGAGCAGGCAGAGCCGGAGGAGCGCCGCATCAGCCGGGATCTGTACTCGGTCCCGCGCTGCATGACGAACATCATCCGCCGGCTCCGGCGCGGGCCCGTGACCTTTTCGACGCTATTTCCCGAGAACGCGTCCCGGGACGAAGTCGTCTCCACCTTCCTGGCGCTGCTTGAGCTGATCAAAGCCGGGCGCGCCAGCGTGAAGCAGGAAAAGACCTATGCCGAGATCCTGATCGAACCGGCAGCGCCCGAAACTCTGGAAAGCCCCATCCCCCAAGGAGAGATCACCGATGCTTGAAGACCCCGAACTCTTCGCCGCCATAGAAGCCATGCTCTTCGTATCCGGCGAACCCGTCGCGATCCCTGATCTGGCCCGCGCGCTGGAGATCGCCCCGTTCCAATTGGAAGAAGTGCTTGAGCGCATGTCCGATACCATGGAGACGCAAAAGCGCGGCCTGAAGCTCAAGCGCTTCGGGGAGCACGTGCAATTGACCACCTCCGCCGAGCTGAAGCCCTTCATCGAAAAGCTGCTGCAGCCCGTGCAAAAGCAATCCCTGTCCCAGTCGGCACTTGAGACCCTGGCCATCATCGCCTACCGGCAGCCCGTCACCAAGCTGGAAATGGAGCAGATCCGCGGCGTCAAGTGCGACTATTCCGTCCAGTCTCTCATGAACAAGGGCCTGATCATGGAAGTCGGACGCCGGGACTCCGTGGGGCACCCGATCCTGTACGGGACCACCGATACCTTTTTATCCCACTTCGGCCTGCGCACGCTGAGCGAGCTGCCCGCACCGCCGGATGCCAAGCAGGTGGAAGCCGAAGAAGAACTTGAAATCTGAGGGGGTGAGACCTTGACGCTTGAACAGCTGCTCGATTCGCTCAGGCAGGATCCTGCCTTTATGGAAAACGTGACTGCCTGGAAAACCATCGAAAAACGGCCCGCCACCTATGCGCCGTTTCCGGAACAGCTGGACCGTCGGCTGCTGCCGGCACTCGAAAAGCACCATGTCCACCAGCTCTACACGCATCAGGCAGATGCTTTCCGGGCCATCTCGGAAGGCAAGGACGTCGTCATCGTCACCCCGACCGCCTCAGGCAAAACGCTGTGCTATAACCTTCCCGTGCTCAATGAGATCCTGCACGATCCCGACACGCGGTCCCTGTATCTCTTTCCCACCAAGGCGCTCTCTGCGGATCAGGTCAGCGAGCTGTATGAGCTGATCGAGCTCATGGGTGTGGATATCAAGACTTACACCTACGACGGCGATACGCCTGGCGCTGCGCGGCGCGCGATCCGCCAGGCCGGGCACGTGGTCGTCACCAACCCGGATATGCTGCACTCCGGTATCCTCCCGCATCACACCAAGTGGGTCAAGCTGTTTGAAAACCTGAAGTACATCGTGATCGATGAGATCCATACATACCGCGGTATCTTTGGCAGCAACCTGGCCAACGTGCTCCGGCGTCTGATCCGGCTTTGCGAATTTTACGGCAGCCATCCCCAGTTCATCCTCTGTTCAGCCACTATCGAGAACCCCGAAGAGCTGGCCCAGACCCTGATCGGACGTCCGGTGGTCAAGATCGACAGAAACGGTGCTCCCACCGGCGAAAGGCATTTCATCTTCTACAACCCGCCCGTCGTCAACCGTCAGCTCGGGATCCGGAAGAGCGCTCTGGGCGAGACCCGAAGGCTCGCCACCATGCTGGTGCGCAACAGCATCAAGACCATCGTTTTCGCAAAAAGTCGCGTGCAGGTCGAAGTCCTGACCCGGCAGCTGAAAGAACTGGTCACCAACCAGGTGGGCCGCAGCGACAGCGTGCGCGGCTATCGGGGCGGCTATCTGCCCGGCGAGCGCCGGGAGATCGAGCGCGGCCTCCGTCAGGGCACGGTGGACGCGGTCGTATCCACCAACGCGCTGGAATTGGGCATCGATATCGGATCCCTGGAGGCCTGCGTCATGTGCGGCTATCCGGGCACCATCGCCTCTGCCTGGCAGGAAGCCGGCCGCGCCGGTCGGCGCAAGGGCGCAAGCCTCGTGATCATGGTCGCTAACTCCTCCGCCCTCGACCAGTTCATCATCACGCACCCGGACTACTTCTTCGGCGCCAGTCCCGAAAATGCGCTGCTGAACCCGGACAATCTCTACATCCTCCTCAACCATCTGAAGTGCTCCGCTTATGAGCTCCCCTTCCACGACGGCGAAGGCTTCGGCAACGCCGTCGGAGCCAACGAGATGCTCTCCTATCTTGAAGGCGCCAATATCCTGCGTCATGTCGGGGAGACCTATCACTGGTCGGAAGAGGACTTCCCCGCCAGCGAGATCTCCCTGCGCACGGCGATGACGGAAAACTTCCTGATCATGGATATCACCGATCCGGCCCATGTGCGGATGGTGGGCGAGATGGACCGCTTTACGGTGCCGATGCTCCTGCACGAAAACGCCATCTATATGCACGAAGGCACGACCTATCAGGTGGAGAAGCTCGATTTCGACGCCTGCAAGGCGTTTATCAAGCGGGTGGACGTCGATTATTATACCGACGCGGACCTGAACGTGGGCCTGAGCCTCCTGGATATACAGCAGGAGCGCAAAAATGCCGCCCTGGGCGAGATCAACGTCACCGCGCGGGTGCGCATCTTTAAGAAAATGCGCTTTGATACGGGTGAGAACGTCGGCTACGGCCCGGTCATGCTGCCGGAAACGGAGATGCACACCGTCGCCGCCTGGTGGACGCTGCCCGACGAGATCACCGAAAAGTACGGGAAAGACGATCTGCAGAACGGGATGCTGGGCGTCGCGAATCTGGTCCGCATCGCAGCCCCGTTGCTTCTCATGTGCTCCCCGCACGATATCGTGGTCACCTATCAGGTCAAATGCACCTTCACCAACAGACCGACCCTGATCCTGTACGACAACTGCCCCGGCGGCGTCGGTATCGCGGAAAAGGCCTACCATATGCGCAGCGCGATCTTTGACAGCGCCCAGACTATCGTCAGGGACTGCGGCTGCGAGAACGGCTGCCCCTCCTGCGCCGGACCGGTCGCTGAGATCGGCGTGAACGGGAAGCGCCTTGCTCAAGAACTCTTAACGATCCTGCGCCAGAATATGGAGGCATGAAAGGGAAACTATGCCGGCATTGACAGCCTACAAACGGGAACTTGATTATTCCTATGCCCCGGGGTTTTTCCCCACCATTGAAGCGCTCACTCACGCCCCGGAACGGGTCAGGCGGGTCCTGATCTCTTCCCAGGCGGCGTCTGACGGCCTCCTGCGGGTCAGCGAACTCTGCCAGGAACACTCGATCCGGATCGAGACCGCAGACAAGGTGCTGAGCAGATTGTCCGGCAAGGATAACTGCTATGCGGCGGCTGTGTTTTCCAAGGAGCAGTCTCAGCTGAACGCATCGGCCCCGCACCTCGTGCTGCACCATCCTTCGGACGCGGGCAACCTGGGCACCATGCTGAGGACTGCCCTGGGCTTTGGTTACCTCGACATCGCTCTCATCCGCCCTTGCACTGACGTGTTCAACCCCCATGTGGTGCGAGCCTCCATGGGCGCGCTCTTTTCCCTGCGAATTCATGAATACGACTGCTTTGAGGATTACAGGGCTCTCTACCCGGATCACCAACTGTATCCGTTCATGCTGAAGGGCTCCGTCCCCCTCAGCCAGGCCGCCGATCATCCCGGCAGCCCCTTTGCGCTGATTTTTGGCAATGAAGGCAGCGGCCTCCCCGATTCTTTTCTCACCTGCGGTACGCCCGTCAGGATCCCCCACAGCAGCAGCATCGACTCGCTGAACCTGTCGATCGCCGCTGCCATTGGCATGTATGAAATGAAAAAGGAGTCACTATGAAGCTTTGGAGCGGTCGTTTCAGTAAAAACACGAGCCATCTGATGGACGATTTCCATTCCTCCATCGGCTTCGATCACAGGCTGTTCCGGGAGGATATCGAGGGCAGCCTCGCCCATGCCGCTATGCTCAAAAAGCAGGGCATCATCAGCGCGGAGGACGAAGCCGCCATCCACGCTGGCCTTTTAGGGATCCTCCATGACATGGAAGAAGGCAAGGTCGATTTCCCGCCCGAAAGCGAAGACATCCACATGCGGGTGGAAGAGCTGCTGACCGAGCGTATCGGAGAGCCCGGGAAGCGTCTGCATACCGGCCGCAGCCGCAACGACCAGGTGGCGCTGGATATGCACCTGTACGCGATGCGGACCGCGGATGAGATCATATCCCGCCTGAAAGCTCTGTGCAGGCTCTTGCTGGACCTTTCGGAAAAGCACCTGGACGACATCATGCCCGGCTATACACACATGCAGCAGGCGCAGCCCATTTCCCTCGGCCATTACCTGATGGCCTATTTCCAGATGTTCTTGCGCGATATGCGGAGATTCAGCCACGCCAAGGACGCGGCGGACGAGATGGTGCTCGGCAGCGGCGCGCTTGCCGCGACCACCTATCCCCTGGACCGCCCCTTTGTCGCAGATCAGCTGGGCTTCAGCCGCATCTCCATGAACTCACTGGACGGTGTCAGCAACCGCGACTTCCTGCTCGACGCCATGAGCGCTTCCGCCATCTGCATGATGCACCTGAGCCGTTTCTGCGAAGAATTGATCATCTACAGCACGCAGGAGTTCGCGTTTGTCAGCATGGATGATACCTACTCCACCGGCTCCAGCATGATGCCGCAAAAGAAGAACCCCGACGTCGCGGAGCTGATCCGCGGGAAGACCGGCCGCGTCTACGGGGACCTTACTGCCCTTTTGACCGTGATGAAAGGCATCCCCCTGGCCTATAACAAGGACATGCAGGAGGATAAGGAAGCCTATTTTGACAGCACGGACACCTTGATCCATTGCCTGGAGATCTTTACCGCGATGCTGGGCACCCTCACCTTCCGCACCGATGTCATGAAGCGGAAAGCCAACCTCGGCTTCTCCAACGCGACGGACTGCGCGGATTATCTGGTCCGGCACGGCGTGGCGTTCCGCGACGCGCACCACATCGTGGGCCAGCTGGTGAGCCATTGCCTTTCCAAGGGCAAGGCCCTTAATGACCTGTCCCTGGATGAATTCAAGGGCTTCTCTCCGGCCTTCGGGGATGACGTTTACGAGGCCCTGGCACCAGAAACTTGCGTCAGGCTCCGGGATATCCCCGGCGGCCCCGCTCCGGCACAGGTCCGCGCTGCCATCGAGGCAGGCCGCGCAGCCCTGGCTGAATACTGATAAAACCTGCCATGGTTGAGCTGCAGCACGGCCTGAAATATTTATATACCATTGACATCCCCGCACCGATTCTGGAAATGCTTAGGACACCGTCCCTTCAGCGCTTGCGGGATGTGGGGATGAACTGCGGGTGCGAGTATACGTCCTTTCCCATCTTTTTGAGGCCGGGAAGCTATCACCGGTACGAACACAGTTTGGGCGCCGCGCTGATCGTCTGGCGCTTTACCGGCGACCTGAAGCAGGCGACGGCAGCGCTGCTGCACGATATTGCGACGCCTGTCTTCGCCCATGTCATCGACTTCGTGCGCGGCGATTATATCAAGCAGGAAGCCACGGAGGCCGGGACCCGGGAGATCATCGAAGCGGACAGCCAGCTTCTTTCGATCCTGAATCGTTACTTGCTTGCTGTGGATGATGTCTGCGATTACCATGTTTACCCTATCGCGGATAATGACAGCCCCCGCCTGGCCGCCGACCGCCTTGAATACACCCTGGGCAATATCCTGCACTATGGTTTCGGCACTGCGGAAACGGTGGACAGGATCTATCAGGACCTGACGGTGCTCACTGCGGAAGACGGCGCAGCGGAGATCGGCTTCCGGCACGCAGACATCGCCCTCGAATTTTCACAACTTGCTCTGTGCTGCTCCAAGTTGTATGTATCCCCTGAGGACCGTTATGCCATGCAGCGCCTGGCCGAGCTCATCCGGGACGCGAACCGCGCCGGGATCCTGAATACCGAAGCGCTTTATACCACAGAACAGCAGGTCATAGCTCTGCTTTGCGCGAACGAGGGTTTTAAGGCACGATGGCGCGAATTCACTCACCTGCACACGGTCATAGTATCTGATCATCCGGAAAGACTTCTGAACCCGCGTCAGGTCCCCGCCAAGAAAAGGAGTATCGATCCCCTCGTCCAGGGAATGCGCAGAGTGAGCGAGTTGTATCCCGATCACGCCCGGCAGCTGCACGCCTTTCTTATTGAGCCGCAGACGGCATGGATCGGGGAGCCGCTTAACTGAATCATCTGATTTATGAACTTTTTGTCAACAATCACATGCGGATGCTTGATTTGGGATAAAAAGTACGTTATTATTATAATGAGTTCAAATATGGGTCATGACGATCCATCGGTTTGAACGGTGACTGCTGCGCAAGCTGAAACGGCGTCAAAAAGGAGAACACTATGCGCAATCACAAGCGTCTGCTGATCGTTTTGACCATTCTGGTCATGCTGTTTACATCCATTCCCCTGGCTGCTGATGCGGCAAAAACCTATACCGGCACCATCAACGCGAATAACGTCATCATGTATTCCGCCGCGTCAACGACCAGCAAAACCGTGCTGACTCTGAAAAAGGGTGTCAAGGTCGAGGTCAGCGCGCTCACGGGAAATTTCTATAAGGCCACTTACAACAAAAAGACCGGATATATCCAGAAAACCAAGGTCAGTCTCCCGTCCGCTTCCGCTAAAGCCCTTGCCGCGGCTGAGGTGACGACGGTCAAGAATGATCCCAAGATGAACGGGATCACCAAGATCTCCCAGATCGCTGTACCGAAAACGACGAAAAAGGGAAACAGCGGCAAATACGTGCTGGCCCTGCAGCAGGCTTTGAAGATCAAGGGCTACTATAAGCCGCCGATCAACAGCAAATTCGACAACGCCACTGTAGATGCGGTCAAAGCCTATCAGAAGGCTGTCAAGCTGACCCAGACAGGCGAAGCGGACTATGCGACGATCAAGAAGCTGTTCGGCAAGGATGCGGCCAACGCGACGACGGTGAAGACAGATCCCAAAATGAATGGGATCACCAAGATCTCCCAGATCACCGTTCCCACCACCACGAGAAAGGGAAATACCGGAAAAAACGTGCTGGCCCTCCAGCAGGCGCTGAAGATCAAGGGCTTATACCATCCGGCCATCAACAGCAGATTTGACGATGCCACCGTCGCGGCGGTCAAGGCGTTTCAAAAAGCTTCTAAGCTGACCCAGACCGGCCAGGCGGATTTTGCGACCATCAAGAAGCTGTTCGGTAAAGACGCGGCCAACTTCAAGCCGACGCCGTCGCCTACCCCCAAGAAGACTGCAACCCCCAAGAAGACCGCGACACCCACACCAAAGAAGACCGCAACGCCCACTCCGAAGAAGACGGCCACACCTACTCCTAAGAAGACTGCAACACCCACACCCAAGAAGACAGCGACTCCTACTCCTAAGAAAACCGCAACGCCTACTCCCAAGAAGACGGCCACACCCACGCCTAAGAAGACCGCCACGCCCGCGGTATCCAGCAATGGCACGGAGAATCTCGACTGGTTCAGTGCCGGCAAGAGCATTTTTAAAGCCGGCGCCACCTTCCAGGTCAAGGACGTCGGCTCCGGCAAAGTATGGAATTGTAAACGCCTCTACGCCGGCAATCATCTCGACGCCGAGCCTCTGACGGCTTCTGATACCGCTATCATGAAATCCGCCTATGGCGGCACGATCAATTATGTCCGCCGTCCCGTACTGGTCAAGTACAACGGGCACGTATACGCAGGCAGTATGTACGGCGAGCCCCACGGGGATTACAGCATCCAGGACAACAACTTTGACGGACAGTTCTGCATCCACTTTACCGGCAGCACGACCTCTTCCACCAAGGTCGTGGACGCGGCGCACCAGGCCGCCATCCAAAAGGCCCTGAAAGCCTCCTGGTAAAGCTCAGCAGTTCTCCTTGAGCCACGTGAGCCCTTCCGCATATCCTTCGAATCCCTTCCCGTAGATCGTCTTCTGCGCGTAAAGGGAAACGTAAGAGAACCGGCGGAAGGGCTCTCTTTCGTTGATATCAGACAGGTGGACCTCCACCGTCGGCAGCTGCACCGCCTTAAGCGCATCCAGGATCGCGACAGAGGTATGGGTATAAGCCGCGGGATTGATCAGGATCCCGTCATACTGATTCAGAGCCTCCTGGATCTTATCCACCAGATCACCCTCGTGATTCGATTGATACAAAGAGACTTCGATATTGAGCTTATTTGCTTCGCTGCGGATATACTCCTCCAGATCGGAGAACGTACGTCTGCCGTACACCGCCGGTTCACGGATCCCGAGCATATTCAGGTTCGGGCCGTTAATCACCAATACTCGCATAATTATGAAAATCCTCCCCGATCAGCTGTGCGCAGTGTTCGATCGTTTCATGATTGCTGACCGACTGATCCGCCAGCTCCAGGTAATGGGGCATCCGCGCCACAAACATTTTCTCGAGCACCTTCGCGGAGCTCGAAAGCGGTCGTCCCGTACGGTCCAACTGTGATAAGGAACGCTCCAGCAGATAGATCCGGCCGTTCCTGCGCAGATAATCTTTATTCTTTTCAGAGATCGGTGCGCCGCCGCCCACCGCGATGATCGCGCCCTGGTTTCCGGCGGCTTTTTTGACCGCCTCCGTTTCCCTCTCACGGAAATAGGCTTCGCCATACTGCTCAAAGATGGCGGGGATCTCCATCCCGCAGGCGTCGACGATCATCTGGTCAGTATCGTAAAATTTCCTTCCCATCTGGTCGGCCAGCAGCTTGCCCACACTGGTCTTGCCGCTCCCCGGCATCCCGATCAGCACGATATTGGTATGCCGACGCAGCAGGCGGTCATAGGCGGCTTTCGATTCTTCCTCAGTGATGGTGCGGGCGAAGAATAACTCCTCCGCGGCCTTCGCCTGTTCGACCAGCATGGCAAGGCCGTTCGCATGCGGGATCCCCAGTCTCCTGGCCTGCTGGGTCAGCGCCGTCCTAAGGGGGTTGTATACGACGTCGATCACCGCTTCCAGCTTCCCGAAACGCTCAAGATCCACTGCCTGTCCATCCAGGTCCGGATACATGCCGACCGGGGTCGTATTGATCAGGATCTCTGTATCCGCACATTCTTCGTAGACGTTCTGATAATGGATGCTCCCGGTGCGGGAGACATGGACGACCTTGGAAGCGCCGTGCTTATGCGCGATATAGTTCGCGGTATGCGCCGTACCGCCCGTGCCGAGGATCAGCACATACTTGCCTTCCAGCTCGATGCACGCGCTGCGGATCAGGCTCTCCATGCCGTCGATATCCGTATTGTCCCCCATAAGCCTGCCGTCGCGGGTACGGACGACGGTGTTCACCGCTCCGGTCTCCCGGGCGCGGGGGCTCAGCACATCCATATAAGCCGCGACACGGGTCTTGAAAGGGATCGTCACGTTCAGGCCGTCAAAGTTCCCCTGCTGGATGAAGTCCTTCAGCTCGTTCTCCTGGAGGTCGCGCAGGGAATAATCATCGTTCCCAAAGTAGCTGTGCAGTTCAGGCGAACAGCTGTGGCCCAGCGGATGCCCGATCAGGTAATACGCCATGAAAAACTAAACCTCCTGATATGCGCCGAGAAAAGTGAACATGGGCAATTCCGTGCTCATGCTGTTGATCAGCCTGCGGACCGCCGGATCGTCCGCGCTGGCCTCCAGGTCCGTATAGAACACATAATGGAAATCCGTCCCCTCCACGGGGCGCGATTCCAGTTTGGAAAGGTTCAGGTTGCCGGTCGTAAACTGCGCCAGGGTCCGGCCCAGGGAGCCCGGCGTGTTCGGCAGGCTGAACATCAGGGAGATCTTGTTGGAGCCGGGATAGACCTTCGGCGTTTTTTCGATCACGATAAAGCGGGTATAGTTGTTGTCCGTATTCTGGATATGGGATTTCAGAATATCCAGACTGTACTGGCGCGCGCATTCCTCCGAGGAGATGGCGGCGAGCGTCGGATCATCCGATTCAGAAACCATGCGCGCGGCGACAGCCGTATTCTCGCACACCCGGATCTGGATGTTTTTATTGCTGTCCAGGAAGGCGCTGCATTGCCCCAGGGCCTGCTCATGGGACAGGATGGTCCGGATATCGCTGAGCTGCGCTCCCTTTTTTGCGAGCAGGTGATGATCGATGTGCAGCTTGACCGCCCGCACGATGGAAAACTTGTGGCTCCGCATCAGGTCGTACACCTTAGTCACGGAACCGTGCGCGCTGTTTTCGATCGGGAGGACGCCGAAGCGGCAAAGGCCTTTTTCCACCGCCTGGAAAACGCCATCGAAGGTTTTCATGTAGACGATGTCCGCAAAGCGGAAGACCTTATCTGCTGCCAGCTGCGAATAGGCGCCTTCCACCCCCTGGCAGGCGACGACCGCTGCCTGCGGGAAAGTCTCGTTGCCCGCTTCCGGGAACTGACTTTCCCCCGCTTCGGAGATCAGCTGCGACTGATAGGAGCGGGAAAGCTCGAACATATTGTTGAAAAATAGCCGCGCGTAAGTGTCCATATCCCCCGATTCACGGGTCACCCAGGACAGGATCTCGCGCTCGCGCTTGGCGTTGTAGACGGACAGGCCCAGGGCCTTCTTGACTTCGCCGATCTGCTTGCCCAACTCCATCCTTTTCAGGAACAAGGGGAGCATTTTCGCGTCGACCTGATTGATCTCTTCGCGCAATTCACTCAATTCCATATTCAATCCTCCCGCATCAGGATCATATCCAGTACAGCCAGCGCCGCGGCGGCCTCTACGACGGGCACCGCCCGGACCGCAACACAGGGATCGTGGCGGCCGGTGATCTCCAGAATCGCGTCTCTCCTGGCGCTCAAACTGACGGTGTGCTGGGAAAGGCCGATGGATGGCGTCGGCTTAAAAGCGGCCCGGAATAGGATCGGCGCACCGTCCGTGAGCCCGCCGAGGATCCCTCCCGCATGGTTGCTGCCCAGCATGGTTTTCCCGTCCTGCCACATATAGGGATCATTGTTCTCTGAACCCTTCATTTTAGCGCAGGCAAAACCCTCGCCGAACTCGATCCCTTTCACCGCGGGGATTGCAAAGACAGCCTGGGCGATCTGATTCTCAATCCCGTCGAACACCGGCTCCCCGATGCCCACCGGCATGCCGATGACCGCACATTCCACGATGCCGCCGACGGAATCCAGCTGTTCCCGCGCAGCATCGATCACGCCCTTCATGCTTTCCGCCGCTTCTTCCGACAGGGTGGGAAAACCGGTCCTGGCCTGGTCAAAATCTGCCATGGAGACCTTCAGCGGATCAAAGGGCTGGTCCATCACATCGCCCACAGAAAACAAGTGTGCGCCTACGTGAATACCCTTTCGGGCGAGGATCTGCAGGCAAATGCCGCCTGCCGCAGCCAGAGCCGCTGTGAGCCGCGCCGAAAAGTGGCCTCCGCCCCGATGGTCCTGAAAACCGCGGTTTTTGACCTCGGCGGGATAATCCGCATGCCCCGGGCGCGGCTGGTCCTTCAGCTGGTCGTAGTCCCTGGAAACCGTATCACTGTTCTGGATCAAAACAGTCAAGGGCGCGCCACAGGTGTGCCCGTTGTACAGCCCTGAAACGATATGCGGGGTATCGCTCTCCTTGCGTTTGGTCGCATAGGCCCCGCCCGGGGCGCGCCGCTGCATGAAGGCCTGAAGGGCCTCCAGATCGATCGGCTCACCGGCGGGCAGCCCGTCGATCACACAGCCGATGCATTCGCCATGGGATTGGCCAAACAGGGAGACCCTCAACCGTTTACCGAACATCGATGACATCGAACACGCCTCCGATCCTTTTCATATCTTCAAAGAAAGACGGCCATGACTTTTTGACGGCCTCTGCCCCTTCGATCACGCTCGCCCCCTTACAGGCACTGGCACCGACGAATGCCGCCATCACGATCCGGTGATCGCCTGCGCCGTTGACGGTCCCGCCGCTGCAGTGATCAGAGCCCCTGATGCAGAGCGAATCGCCGACGATGCTCGCCTGACCGCCCAGGGCGTTCACCATGTCGCATGTCGTCTGCAGGCGATCCGATTCCTTCAGGCGAAGGCGCTCTGCATGCGAAAATACGGTTTCTCCCTTCGCGTGCATGAATACAGCCGCCAGAACCGGCACCAGATCCGGGATATCAGATACATCCAGCGTCAACCCGGCAACGGGTTTTCCCGTCACAGTCGCAGAGTGCTCACCGCTTTCGATCCGCGCGCCTGCTGCCTCCATGATCTCCAGGATCCCGCTGTCCCCCTGGATAGACTTTAGTCTGAGACCTTCGACCGTGACCGGGCCGCCAAGAGCACCCAAACCAACTGGGAAAGCCGCGGCGGACCAATCCCCTTCAGCATCGACCGTTCCGGAGCTCTGATAGGTCTGTCCTTTCCCGATCACAATGCTGTCAGAAGAGATGGAGACCGAAACGCCAAACCTGGACATCACATCCGCCGTCATCTGTACATAGTGGATGGATTGCAGCTGCCCGAGGATCCTGATCCTCGTTTCGCCCATCAGCGGCGCGGCGAGCATCAGACCGGTCATGTACTGGGAGCTGACGTTGCCGGGCAGTTCAAAGGTGCCTCCGGCCAAAGGACCGGTCACCGTGAAGGGCAGCTGATCAGCTGAAAAGGCCGCTCCATGCTCCTTCATGGCCTTGACCAGGTCCACCACCGGGCGGCTGGGCAGTCTGCCGCTCCCGGTGAACGAAGCGCCCCCAAGGGCCGCCGCGACCGGGAGCAGAAAGCGGAAGGTGGAGCCGCTCTCCCTGCAATTGAGGGCTGCGGATCCGATGACTGCCGCCTTTTTGATCGGTTCGACCAGCAGACCGTCAACCTGGTTCTTGATCCCTGCGCCAAGCGCTTTGAGGCAATCGACCGTCGCGGCGACGTCGTCACTGATGCCCCTGCAGCGGATCAGCGTGGGCCGATCCGATAGGGCCGCGGCGATCAGCAGGCGGTGCAGCTCGGATTTGGAGGAGGGCACCGCGGTGCAGCCTTCTGCCCTGAATGGCGTGATCCGTATTCTCATGATCTTCCCGCCTCGATATATCGCTTGAAGGTCTCCATGTCAAGCGTCTGCAGTCTCGCCCGGCCGATCCTTTCCGGTATGACCACCGTCACGCCCGAACACCTGCGCTTCTTGTCGTGCAGCGCAAACTCCAGGATCTCTTCCGACGACGCTTCCGTCTCTGTCGGCAGGCCGTTTTTGTTTAAGACAGCGATCAATTCCGATTCATCAAGATCGCTCAAGCCGAGCTTCCTGGCGGCGCGGGTCTCCATGACCATGCCGATCGCCACGGCCTGACCATGGGACAGCTTGAAATCGCTCCAGGCTTCTATTGCATGTCCGATGGTATGTCCAAAGTTCAGCATCTGCCGGTCAGCCTGATCGTGGACATCACCGAGGACAAAAGATCTTTTGATCTCTACGTTCATGGCCACCGTGGTCTCGGGATCGAGCCGCCAGGTGAGATCCTTCATCCTCGCGAACAGCTCCGGAGATGCGATCACGCCATGCTTGATCATCTCAGCCGCTCCGTCTGCAAAGCGCAGCTCCGGCAGGGTTTTAAAGGTCTCGACGTCGCAGACCACCATGGCCGGCTGATGGAACGCGCCGATCATATTTTTTCCCTCGGGCAGGTCCACCGCCGTTTTACCGCCGACCGACGCATCCACCGCGCTGAGCCAGGTCGTGGGGCACTGAATAAACCGCATACCCCGCTGGAACACCGCCGCGGCGAAACCCGCCATATCCCCGACCACGCCGCCGCCCAGGGCCAGCACCAGGTCGCTGCGGGTCAGCTCATGCTGGGCCATCGCTCGCAGGATGCCCAACAGCGTTTCCGGCGTCTTGTGTGCTTCCCCTGCCGGGAAGGTATGAACGATCGTGTGATAATGGCTGAGCGCATCCTGGACTTGTTTAGCATAGAGCGGGCCGACCGTCGAATCCGTGACGATCATGACACTTTCCGGCTGCTTTTCAAGCTCCTGGATCGAGCTGCCCAGCCGTTCGATCAGGCCCACGCCGATATTCACGGTATATGCGGGATCGGTATCGATCAGGATCCTTCTCATTTCTCGGCCGCCTCCGCGTCCATGATCTCTTTACACCTGCGTCCCTTCGCCAGCAGCGAACGCAGCTCGTCCGCTTTGCCCCGTTCAAGCACATCCAGGTATTCGCTGAGCCTGCCGATCAGGCCCCCCAGCTCGTTCAGCAGGTTTTCGCGATTATCCAGAAACAGCTCCGTCCACATCGTTTCATTCAGGTATGCGACCCGGGTCATATCCTTGAAGCTGCCAGCGGAGTAGCCTTTATGGGCCCTGCAGTTCGGCGCCATGGCGTAAGCGCTGGACACTACGTGCGCCAGCTGGCTGGTCAGGGCGATCATTTCGTCGTGGTGCTCTGGCGTCGTCATTTCATACCTGCCGAAGCCGGCGGCGTCCAGCACGTCCTTGAGGACCTTCATCTTTTCAAGGGTGATATCCGCTTTGGGGCACAGGATCATGGAAGCCTTCTGGAACATGGCCGGGTTGGAATAGTTGAAGCCGATCTTCGCGGCCCCTTCCATCGGGTGCCCACCCACAAAGGTAAAGCCATGCTGTTCCGCGATCTCCCAAGCCTTATAGCAGACCGCCCTTTTGACGCCGCAGGTGTCCATGACCACCGTGTCCTGATTGATATAAGGCGCGTGGGAACTGAGCCATTCCAAAGTGGCTCCCGGATAGATGCCCAGGATGATCACCGAGCAGCTACCGATATTCTCATCGGTGAGCGGCTGATCCACGATCTCCAGCATCTGGGCTTTCAGTAACACCGTGCGGTCGATATCGTCACCGTAGACTGTAAAACCAGCGTTTTTGACAGCCCGGGCCATGGAACCGCCGATCAGCCCCAAGCCTACGATCCCGACGATCATGCTTTCTGCCCTCCGTCCTGATCAAACAGCAGGGAACGGATCTGCCGGATCTTTTCCATGGTCGCGCTGAACTCCTCGGGCGTCTGCGATTGGGGTCCGTCGCACAGCGCGTGCTGGGGGTCGTTATGGACTTCTATGATCAGGCCGTCTGCTCCCGCAGCTGTGGCAGCATACGCCATCGGAGCCACCATGGAGCTGCGGCCCGTAGCGTGACTGGGGTCCGCAATGACCGGCAGGTGCGTGAGGGTGTGCAGGGCGGGAATCGCCGAAATATCCATCGTATTGCGGGTATAGGTTTCAAACGTGCGGATGCCGCGCTCGCAGAGGATCACGTCACAGTCCCCGCCCGACATGATATACTCAGCGCTCATCAGGAGCTCCTGTAAAGTATTGGCGAGGCCGCGCTTCAGCAGGATCGGCTTGTGCAGATGCCCCAGCTCCCGCAGCATCTCAAAATTCTGCATATTTCGTGCGCCCACCTGAATGACATCCACGTCCTCAAACAGGCTGAGCTGGCTCAGGTCCATGATCTCAGTGACCACGGGGAGTCCGGTCTCCTTCTTCGCCTCCAGCAGCAATTCGATCCCCGTGGCGCGCAGGCCCTGGAAGGCGTAGGGAGAAGTCCGCGGTTTGAACGCCCCGCCGCGGAGCATCGTCGCGCCGGCGGCCTTCACGGCCTTGGCGATAGAGATAATCTGTTCTTCGCTCTCTACCGAGCAGGGGCCCGCGATGACAGAAAAGTTGCCGCCGCCCAGCTTGGCATCACCCACAGAGACGACGGTGTCGAGGGGATGGAATTTCCGGTTCGCGTTCTTATAGGGCTCCTGGATGCGCTTGACGTTTTCAACGATATCCAGGGCCTGGATCAGGTCGATGTCCACCCTGGAGGTGTCGCCTACCAGACCGAGGATCTGATGGTTGACGCCGTCGCTCTCATGGATCTTCAGGCCCATGCTGGTCAGCCAGGCCTTCAGGTTTTCCAACTGTTTCGGATTCGGATGCTCCTTCAGGATAACGATCATTCTGTTTCCCTCCCCATAAAAAACAACCCGCGGATCAACCGCGGGCTGCAATAAAACTCAGTGCCCTCAGCGGCCAACCCCAAAATGCCTTGCCAGCTCATACCCGGCAAAGCTAAAGTAATAATAAGCACTTGAGGTTCCGTTCTTCACGCGCGCCGCTCCTTTGCGTCAGATTCGAAATCATTGTACCCACATAAGCATTCTTTGTCAACGCATCGAGATGTTTTTTTCTCGTTTGCATTATTGTCTGCGATCCATATTCTCGGCAGGGTTCTGCCGTTCTCTCAGCAGTATAAGCCGCCGTTGACCGCCAGGACCTGGCCCGTGATGTAGGCCGCCGCATCGGACATCAGGAAGCTGGCTGCTCCTGCCACGTCCTCCGGCTTTCCAAGGCAGGCCAGCGGGATGCTGCTGCGCATTGCGTCCAGTTCATCCTCTGTATAACAGTCGAGCATCGGCGTTTCAATGACGCCCGGAGCAATGGCGTTCACGCGCACGTCCGGCGCGGCCTCCTTCGCCAGGGCCTTCGTCAGACCGATCAGGCCCGACTTTGCCGCCGAATATGCAGCCTCACAGGATGCGCCGGTCTGCCCCCAGATCGAGGCGATATTCAGGATCGCTCCGCCGCTTTCCCGCAGCTCAGGCAACAGCGCCTTCGTCCAGAGGAACGCGCCCCGCAGATGGACCCCCATCAGGGCGTCCCATTCCCCCAGACTCATTTCTTCGATCAGGCTCTTTTGGGCGATGCCCGCATTGTTGATCAGCCCATCCGGCCGATGCAGGAGCTTCAGGATCTTTTCAGCCGCCATCCTGATGCTCTCCGGATCGTTATTGTCGCAGCGATAGCAAAGCGCGCCGGTTTCATCGGCGATCCTTTTCGCCTCCGCTTCGTGGTGCAGATACGTAAACGCCACGATCCAGCCTTCGGATGCAAACCGACGTACCAGCGCCTCGCCAATGCCCGATGAACCGCCGGTAATGATGATCTTCCTGGGCATGATTATTTCTTCCCTTTCAGGTGAGAACGGGCATAGATCCCGTTTTTCAGTTCTGTGCTGAACAGCGCGCCATTCGGGAGCAAGGGCGCAGCCTCAGTGTCTCTGACAGCGGCTTCCCGGTCATATGGCAGGGTGACAAAGTTGATGTCCAGCGGCGCCTCGCTGTCCTGATCGTCCCCGCGCAGGATGCAGTACTGCACCATCGTCACGCCTAATGGATTCCCCACGGCTCCGGTATTGAACAGGATGCCCTGCGTGTCTACCATGCGCATGCCTTGGCGGTGCACGTCAGCATAACCGACGACCTGATAATCCGGCGCAAAGAACGGGAGCAGGCTTTCCGAGCTGGCGGACGGCGTAAGCAGCGTCTGCATGACCGGCCGGCCGTGGATCAGGCGGATCTTGCGGCCGCTCAAAGTGAAGGAGTATTCCTTCGGCAGGTCCCGGAGCTTTTGCATCCGGTCCGATCCCAGCTGATCGTAATAAAACTGGTCATTCGGGAACAGCTTTTCCCCGATCCCGTAATCCCAGTTTCCCTGTACGATGACCTGGCAGTGCTGAAACGCCCAATCGAAGGTCTCCGCCGAGGAAGGCCCCTTGCCCACGATATCCCCCAGGCAGTAGACGGTCCCGATGCTCCGGCGGTTCAGGTCTATTTCCAGCGCCTGCACTGCGGGTACATTTCCGTGCAGATCCGCGATGACTGCGATTTCGCGGATCATCCTATATTCCTCGGCTCGCAGGCTTGCCTGAAAGCGTTAAAGATCGCCTGTTCTTCGGGCGCGAATGAGGACAGCGTCTCCGGATGCCACTGGATGCCGACCGCGAAAGGATGATCGGGCAGCTCCAGGCCTTCGATCAGCCCGTCGCTGGCGTACGCGGACACGGTCAGTCCCTTGCCGACCTCGCAGATCCCCTGATGGTGGCGGGAATTGACCCGGATTTCTTTCATGCCCATGATATCCATCAGGCGTGTGTCCGGAACCAGGCTGGCCGCATGCACCTGAGCCGCAGGCGTATCATAGCAAGGGTGGAACAGGGAATCGGGCCTCTGGGTCTCGATATCCTGGTAAAGCGTGCCGCCCAGGGCGACATTCAGCACTTCAAAACCCCTGCAGATGGCCAGCAAAGGCTTCCCATCCTCAAGGCACCGCTTCATAAGGTACATTTCCAGGGCGTCCCGGATCGGCTCCGTGCTGCCGCAAACCGGCAGCGTCTCCTGCCCATACAAAGCCGGCACCAGGTCGGCCCCACCCGTAAACACGATCCCGTCCAGCCGGTCATAGATCGCCGACAGCACGCTCTCGTCGTCCGTCGCGGGCAGCACCACCGGCAGCGCCCCGCTGCGCTGTACCGCATCCATATAATCGCGGTTCATGTTCAGCAGCTTTTTATTGTCACTGATAGACGGTGTTAATCCGATCAAGGGCTTCATTCAGCATTCCTCCAAGATAAAGCAACTCTAAACAAACCATATTTGCCCGATTATAATATCTTCTACACTTTCAAATGTCAAGGCAATGTATGTGAAATCATGTTTTCATATATAGATATAGTTGTTATATCAGAACCGATCATCAAATCATCGACTCATAAATCAAGGATAATGAACACAAAGTTAGCATACCCTCCGCTCATTGCGGACTATAGTTGTTCATCCTGCAAAAGCATCTTAATAGGCATCATCTTCAGGCCAAGGCATATCTTCAAACGGTTCGTATGTTTTGGTTTCATTGAACATCCGATAGATCGTATCATAATGAGGGTGCTTGCGCCATCCATTTTGAGTCGGGTCGCCCACGGCGATTATTTGTGTATTCGGCAGGGCTGACTGCAGCTCCTGAAGCTTCTTTCCCTGAAGCCCTTTAACGCAGTGGGCCACCCAAAGACGCCTAAGCTGTGGCATCTGCTTTAAGACTTCGATATTAGGAAGCTTATTATAGATCAGGTTCAGGTCAACCAGCCTTGGCATGTTTAGCAGCGGTGTTATGTCAGTGATGCGGTTTGAGAACAATTCCAGATATTCCATCTCAGTCATGTTGCTCAGAGGTGTAAGATCAGAAACGTCATTGCAAGCGAGAATCAAAACACGCAGCTTAGTCAGGCCAGAGAGGAATGACAGATCACGAACCAAATTGTGTCCTAAATCCAACGCTCTCAATTCTGTGCAGTATTTCAAAACCTCAAGTTGCTCGCTGCTGTGAGAATAGCAATCACCATGCAATGTAGAAAAAGCAGTTTGGTCCGTGCGGACATCGTGCCCCTTCTTTTTCCCGAATATATGGATCGTCCAGCCGAACTTAATATTGGGATAGCGTGATACCAGCAGTTCTATATCTTCCTTATTGACCTTCGTCCCAAACATATCAACACGCGTCAAGTTAGGAAATTGATCCAAAAAAACTGTCAGTTCTTTCATAGACAGTTTCAGATCACCCAAGTCGATGCTTTCACTGTCGACCGGAAATGACAGTCCTTGGATCTCTACCTCTTGCGATGCCTGGGCTAAGGTCGAAGACAGTAAAACAATCAGAGCCATAGTAAGAGCCATGGTACGGATCGCCATACGGGTGTATTTATTTGGCATTTGCGTTACTCCTTTCATTCAATGCAACCGGAAAAAAGCAGTTGTTATTGATTATAGAATCCAACAGAGTTTTTGTCAATTTTGAAAAACGTAAGCAGCACGCTGTCCATTCATTTTCCAAAGAATTCAATAATATGTAGGTTTGTCAAACATTTTGGACAGTGAAGTTATGCAGGATATCCGTCGGAGAAAGCCAATGGAGAGGCCGCATCGGAAGGGAGTTGCTGTTTCT
>CADAPM010000001.1 GCA_902789795.1 uncultured Eubacteriales bacterium | reverse complement strand
GCTCATGCGCCGCTATCAGGAACTGACCGCAAAAGAAAAATGACCCTCTATCCCTTTCACCGGTTTGCATGCCTCAGAACAGGCCCGGACCGCATGAAAAACTGACGCGCTGGATGAAAATGTCGCTTTTGATGCGTCCATGCGTCCGAAGGGAGCTGCAGAAAAAAACCTGACCGAGTGAAAAAGTCATATACATACGTTCTGCAGCGTGTATGTATGTATACGGGGTTTTGAGTTGTTTGGCAGGAAATATCTGTTCGTATACACCGCAAGGGCGGTCGATCCTGAGGTCGATCGGCTGACGGCATCCGTCCGCATAAATAGCAAGCTCAATCCTTTTCTCAATACTTCGCGGCAGAGATCCGATCCCATCCCCCTGTTCACAGCATACGAAAAACCCCTGAAACCTTTACGGCTACAGGGGTTTTATCATGGAGCTGATGACCGGATTTGAACCGGTGACCTCATCCTTACCAAGGATGCGCTCTACCGACTGAGCTACATCAGCAACAGGATGGATTATAGCAAAGTTCCGGGAAAGTGTCAACAGTTTTTTGCAAAAAAACTGCGCGCACGACGGCCAAACAACCGCAAAGAAAGCAAAAAGGCTGACAATACAAGTGATTAGTGATAAGAGAAAAGTGATAAGTTGCGGGAGAAACTCCTCCGCTCCGCTGCGGAGCATTCTTCAACTGTTGCGGCACTGCGTGCGATATTGTATATCGCCTGCCGCAGGCAGGCTCCTACAATTAAACAAATGCCAGAGCGAAGCGGCGGCATTTGCACCTGAACTTATCACTTATCTCTCATCTCTTATCACTTATCCCGCTGTGTCGCTTTTTTCCCGTTTTTCGCTCATGTGCGATTGCATCGGCGCGCGGTTTGTGGTAATATGTTTTTTGTTGTTTTATGCCCTGGCATAGACAACAGCTTACGCATAGCTGAAAGGAGCTTCCCATGGATTCAAGGCGCGCGATCGCGGATACACTGCTCAAAACACTGAAAGGCTGCTGGCCGGAGGCCGAGGGCCTGCCGGAGGATCTGTACGGCTTTTTGGAGGTGCCGCCGGACAAGGCCATGGGCGACTATGCCTTCCCCTGCTTCAGGCTCTCCAAGGTGCTGCGCAAGGGCCCGCCCATGATCGCGTCCGCGCTGGCGGAAGCCTATGCCGAGCCGGAGCTGGCCAAGGCCGAGGCGGTCAACGGATATCTGAACTTCTTTTTGAACCGCGGAAATTTTGCGCAGCAGACGCTCGACGCGGTGCTGGCCGCCGGTGAGAACTGGGGCGCGTCCCAGGCGGGCGCGGGCAAGACGGTGTGCATGGACTATTCCTCCATCAACATCGCCAAGCGCTTCCACATCGGGCATCTGTCCACCACGGTCATCGGCAACAGCCTGAAGCGCATTTATGACTTCCTGGGCTGGAAGACCGTGTCCATCAACCACCTGGGCGACTGGGGCACGCAGTTCGGCAAGATGATCGCCGCCTACAAGCACTGGGGCGACAAGAAGACCGTCGAGGACGGCGGCGTAGACGAGATGACCAAGCTTTACGTGCGCTTCAACCAGGAGGCGGCGAACGACCCCGCCCTGGAGGACGAGGGCCGCGCCTGGTTCAAGAAGATCGAGGACGGAGATCCCGAAGCCCTCGAGATCTTCCACTGGTTCAAGGACGTGACGCTGAAGGACGCCATGCGCGTGTATGACATCCTGGGCGTGCACTTTGACAGCTATGCCGGCGAGAGCTTTTACGCGGACAAGACCGCGGCCGTGGTCGAGGAGCTGGACCAGAAGGGCCTGCTCAAGGATTCCGACGGCGCGAAGATCGTGGACCTGGAAGAGTATAATATGCCGCCCTGCCTGATCCTCAAGTCCGACGGCGCGACTCTGTACCACACCCGTGACCTGGCCGCCGCGCTCTACCGCAAGAACACCTATCATTTCGACCTGTGCCTGTACATCGTGGCCTACCAGCAGGACCTGCACTTCCGCCAGCTGTTCAAGGTGCTGGAGCTGATGGGCTATCCCTGGGCGAAGGACCAGATGAAGCATGTGGCCTTCGGCATGGTCAGCTTTGAGGGCCAGGCCCTCTCCACCCGCAAGGGCGTGATGATCTACCTGGACGACCTGCTGACCCGCGCCCAGGAGAAGGCGCTGGACATCATCAAGGAGAAGTCCCCCAACCTGCCCGACAAGGAAGACGTCGCGCGCCAGGTGGGCGTCGGCGCGGTGGTCTACGCCACGCTGCAGAACAACCGCATCAAGGACATCGACTTCTGGTGGGACCGCGCGCTGAACTTTGACGGCGAGACCGGACCCTATGTGCAGTACACCTGCGCGCGCTGCGGCAGCGTGCTGCGCAAGGCGCCCGCCATCGACGCGGAGCCCGACTACGCAGCCCTGGACAACGACGAGGCGCAGCAGCTCCTGCTCCTGCTCTCCCGCTTCCCGGATGCTGTGCAGGACGCCGCTGACAAGTACGAGCCCTCCATGGTCACCCGCGCCACCACCGAGCTGGCCAAGGCCTACAACAAGTTCTACTATGAGCACCGCGTCCTGGACGAAAACGACTTGCCCGGCACCAAGGCCCGCCTGCTCCTGACCGAAGCGGTCCGGAACGTGATCAAGACAGGGCTGTATCTGATTGGGGTCGAAGCGCCGGAGCGGATGTAAAACCAGGTTGAAGGTTGAAGGGTTAAGGTTGAAGGGGAAGTGTCTGAGCAGGTAGGAAGTAGGAGTTAGGAAGTAGGAAGTAATTCTACTCCCGCTCCCGCCACCACAAACGCCACCTCAAAAACACTAATTACTTCCTCCTTCCTACTTCCTACTTCCTACTTCCTACCTCCTACCTTCTCCCTTAAACCTTAAACCTTCACCCTTTTCTCCCCCTCCCTCTCCCCCTCAACCCTTGAACAGGAGGTCATATGCGGTTTTCCAAGATGCAGGGCATCGGCAACGACTTTATCATCATCAACTGTTTTGAGGAAGACGTGCCCGATCCGTCCCGGCTGGCCATCCAGATGTGCAGGCCGCACTACGGCATCGGCGCGGACGGCCTGGTGCTGTTGGAGCCTGCGGACGGCGCGGATGTGAGCATGCGCATCTTCAACGCCGACGGCTCGGAATCCGAGATGTGCGGGAACGCCCTGCGCTGCATCGGCAAGTATATGTACGAGCGCGGCATGACGGAGGAAAAGCAGCTGTCCGTGCTCACCCGCGGCGGCATCCGCGAGCTGTGGCTGACCGCGGAGGACAATGAGGTCACCTATGTGCGCGTGGACATGGGCACTCCGGAGCTGACGCCCCGGCGCATCCCCGTGGACCTGCCCGGTGAGATCGTGCTCAAGCACCGCCTGCAGATGATGGGCCAGACGCTGTTCATCACCTGTGTGAATATGGGCAACCCCCACACGGTCATTTTCGTGCGCGACCCGGAGGTCATCGACCTGCCGGTGCTCGGGCCCATGATCGAGCACCACCCGCTGTTCCCCCGGCGTACCAATGTGGAGTTCGTGCGCGTGATCAAGCGCGACGTGCTGCAGATGCGCGTGTGGGAGCGCGGCGCGGGCGAGACCCTGGCCTGCGGCTCCGGTGCCTGCGCGGCGCTGGTGGCCGGCGTGCTGACCGGCAGCTGTGACCGCTCTGTGCAGATGAAGCTGGCAGGCGGCAACCTGAGCCTGCAGTGGAACGCGGCGGACAACCATGTGTACATGAGCGGTGAAGCGGCTTTCGTTTTCGACGGTGAATGGGAAGAAAGGGTGTAAGCCATGCGCATCAACAGGTATCTCGCCGGTATGAACAAGGCCTACCTGTTCGCGGAGATCGCGAATAAGGTGGCCGACTACGTGAAGGAACAGCCGCCCCGGGAGATCATCCGCCTGGGGATCGGCGATGTCACCAGGCCGCTGACGCCCCATGTGGCGCAGGCCTTCGCGGACAGCGCCCTCAAGATGGGCACGCCCGAAGGCTTCCACGGCTACCCGCCCTATGAGGGCTACGACTTCCTGCTGGATGCGATCATCAAGAACGAATACGCGCCCCTGGGCGTGACACTGGGCCGGGACGAGATCTTCGTCTCCGACGGTGCGAAGTCTGACACGGGCAATATCCAGGAGCTGCTGAGCGCGGACGCGAAGATCGCGGTCACGGACCCGGTCTATCCGGTGTATGTGGACTCCAACGCCATGGTGGGTCGCCTGGGCGGCAAGACCGAAGGCGGCTACGAACGCCTGACCACCCTGCCCTGCACGGCGGAAAACGGCTTCATGCCCGCGCTGCCCGAGAACGCGCCCGACGCGGTGTACCTGTGCAGCCCCAACAATCCCACCGGCACCGCCTTCACCTATGCCCAGCTCAAGACCATCGTCGACTGGGCGAAGGCCCACGGCACGCTGATCATCTACGATTCGGCGTACAAGGCCTATATCACGGAGAAGGACGTGCCCCACAGCATCTTTGAGATCGAAGGCGCGCGCGATTGCGCGGTGGAGTGCTGCTCCTTCAGCAAGAACGCGGGCTTTACCGGCGTGCGCTGCGCCTATACCGTGATCCCGCGCGAGCTTTCCGCGGAGCTGGACGGCAGGCTCGTCCGTCTGAACGACCTGTGGCGCAGGCGCTCCGAGAGCCGCTCCAACGGCGTGTCCTTCCCGGTGCAGTGCGCCGCGGCCGCCAGCCTGGACGAGATCGGCCGCCGGGAGACCCAGGGCCTGGTCAATGGGTATCTGGCCAACGCGCGCGTCATCCGCGAGGGCCTGACGAAGGCGGGCATCGCCTGCTACGGCGGCGTCAACAGCCCCTATGTCTGGCTCAAGACGCCGGGCAAACTGAGCTCCTGGGAGTTCTTTGACGCGCTGCTCAGGCGCGCGCAGGTGGTGGGCACCCCCGGCGCGGGCTTCGGCGCGGCGGGCGAGGGCTATTTCCGCCTGACCGCCTTCAATTCACCGGAAAAGACGGCGGAGGCCGTGGAACGCATCGTCAAGGCGTTCTGATATCACAATAATAATTCTAACGGAGGAAAGAACACTATGGTCAGGGCGATCGTCGGCGCCAACTGGGGCGACGAAGGCAAGGGCAAGCTGACAGACCTGCTGGCAGAAGAGAGCGACATCGTCGTCCGTTTCCAGGGCGGCGCTAACGCGGGACACACCATCATCACCGATCAGGGCAAGTTCGCCCTGCACCTGCTGCCCAGCGGCGTGCTGCATCCGGACATCATGAACGTGCTCGGCAGCGGCGTGGCGCTGGACATCAATGAGATGCTCGAGGAGCTGGAGAGCGTTAAGAGCCGCCTGGGCTTCACGCCCAAGCTCATGATCTCGGACCGCGCCCAGGTGCTGACGCCCTATCACGTGGCCCTGGACTGCTACGAGGAGGAGCGCCTGGGCAAGGCCAGCTTCGGCTCCACCCACTCCGGCATCGCGCCCTTCTACGCCGACAAGTACGCGAAGATCGGCATCCAGGTGTGCCAGCTCTACCATAAGGACCTGCTGCACCAGCGCCTCAAGAACGCCATCAGCCAGAAGAACGTGCTGATGGACGCCCTGTACCACAAGGCCCCGCTGGACGCGGACGAACTGACCGAGACCCTCTGGGCCCTGGGCCAGAAGATCGCGCCCATGGTGGCGGATACCGCCAGCTACCTGCATGAGGCCATCAAGGAGGGCAAGCAGATCCTGCTGGAAGGCCAGCTGGGCACCCTGCGCGACCCGGACCACGGCATCTTCCCCTACACCACCTCCTCCTCTCCCCTGGCCGGCTACGCGCCGGTAGGCGCGGGCATCCCGCCCTACGCCGTCCAGGAGGTCATCTGCGTGACCAAGGCCTATTCCTCCTGCGTAGGCGCAGGCCCCTTCGTGACCGAGCTGTTCGGCGACGAGGCCGAGGAGCTGCGCCGCCGCGGCGGAGACGCCGGTGAGTACGGTGCCAAGACCGGCCGCCCGCGCCGCGTGGGCTGGTTCGACTGCGTGGCCACCCGCTACGGCTGCATGACCCAGGGCGCCACCGCCTGCGCGCTGACCAACCTGGACGTGCTGTCCTACTTGGATAAGATCGCCATCTGCACCGGGTACAGGATCGACGGCCAGGTGGTCACCCATTTCCCGGTCACCCCGCTCCTGGACAAGGCGGAGCCCGTGTACGAGTTCCTGCCCGGCTGGAAGACCGACATCCGCGGCATCCGCCGCTATGAAGACCTGCCCGCCGCCTGCCGCGCCTATGTGGAGCGCCTGGAACAGGAGGCGCAGGTGTCCTTCAAGTACCTGAGCAACGGCCCACGCCGGGATGAGATGATCGCCCGATGACCGATCTGCCCCTCTACCGGCAGACCCGGGTCGTGCGAACTCAGTTCCGGCCCGGCCAGCGCATCCTGATGATCTCCGATATCCACGGCCACGACAGCGTGTTCCGCAAGCTGCTCAAAAAAGCGGCCTTTACGAAGGACGACGCGCTGGTGATCGTGGGCGACCTGCTGGAAAAGGGGCCCGAGAGCCTGAAGGTCATCCGTACCCTGATGGCCCTCGAGCAGACGCACCAGGTGCATGTGCTGCTGGGGAACATGGATGTGTTCACCATCCACCGCATCCTCTCGGACGATCCCGTGTGGCGGGACATGCTGTTCGATAAAGCGCCGGACATGGTGCGCTCCTGGGGCGGCTGCCTGCTGTACGAGCTGCTCGAGGAAGCGGGCATTCCCCTGTCGGCGGACCTGGACCGCGACGCTACGGTTCACATACTCCGGGAGCGGTTCGCGCGGGAGCTCAGCTGGCTTTCCCACCTGCCCGCGATCCTGGACACTCCCACCATCACCTTCGTGCACGGCGGAGTGCCGCACCTGCGTTTCGACGAGTTCGAGGGCAGGATCAGCGAGCCCTACCTGAAGAACGACGATTTCCTCTCCAAGGGCCTGTCCTTTGAGAAATATGTGGCGGTGGGCCACTGGCCGACGGTACTGTACCGCGACCGCCTGATGGATATGTCGCCGCTGATCCTCAAAGACCGGCGCATCATCTGCCTGGACGGCGGCTGCGGGGTCAAGCACTCCGGGCAGCTCAACTGTGTGATGCTGCCGGACGCGGAGAGCGAGGATTTCAGCTTTGTGAGCGCCGACGGCCTGCCCCATGTGCGCGCCCTGAATGCCCAGGAGGAGAGCGCGGACTTTACCTATATCCGCTACCACGACCGGAAAGTCGAGGTGCTGGAGCGCGGCCCGGTCTTTGTCCGGGTGCGCTGGCACGGCAAAGACGTGCGCGTGCCCGTGACGGCCCTGGACGAAAACGAGCCCGGCCAGCTGAACACGGACATGACGGACTATCGCCTGCCCGTGAGCCCCGGCGACGAGATGAGCCTCATCCTGCGCTGCGGCGATGAGATCTACGCAAGAAAAAACAACATCCTCGGATGGTATCAAGGAGAATACACCCATGTTCCAGAAACTGAATGACGATTACCTGTACTTAGGCCAGGACGACGACCGCCTGGCCCTGTTCGAGAACGCCTATCCCCTGCCCAACGGCGTGAGCTACAACTCTTACCTGCTCCTGGACGAGCAGACCGCCCTCCTGGACACGGTGGACTGGTCCCAGGGCGAAGCCTTCCTGGACGCGCTGAAGGCTGGCCTCAATGGCCGCGGTCTCGACTATGTGTTCGTACACCACATGGAGCCGGACCACGCCGGGACCCTTCAGCTGGTGCTCAGCTGCTATCCCCAGGCCAAGGCCGTGATGACCAAGAAGGCCCAGCAGATGTTCTCCCAGTTCTTTGAACTGGACATCGCGGATCGTGTGGTGACCGCCGCGGAGGGCTTCACCCTCTCCACTGGCAAACACTCTTTCCGCTTCCTGACCGCGCCCATGGTGCACTGGCCCGAGGTCATGGTGTCCTTCGACGAGACGGACGGTATCCTCTTTTCCGCCGACGCCTTCGGCACCTTCGGCAGCCTGCACGGGAAGCTGTTTGCCGACCAGGTGAACTTTGAGCGCGACTGGCTGGACGACGCCCGGCGCTACTACGCCAACATCGTGGGCAAGTACGGCGCTCCGGTGCAGGGCCTGCTCAAGAAGGCCTCCGCCCTGCCCATCAAAATGATCGCGCCCTTGCACGGCCCCATCTGGCGGGAGAACCTCAGTTGGTTCATCGGCAAGTATGACCTGTGGAGCCGCTACGAGGCCGAGGAGAACACCGCCGTGATCTTTACCGGCTCCGTCTACGGCCACACCCACGCGGCCGCCCTGCAGCTGGCCCAGGCGCTCACCGAACGCGGGCTCAAGGACGTGCGCGTGTACGACGCCGCCAAGACCGACCTGAGCGTGCTGGTCAGCGAGGCCTTCCGCTGCAAGGCGCTGGTGTTCGCCGCTTCCACCTACAACAACGGCATCTTCACCCCGATGGAGACGCTGATCACTGACCTTCAGGCCCATGACCTGCAGAACCGCGCCTGGGCCCTGGTCGAGAACGGCTCCTGGGCGCCCAACAGCGGCAAGCTCATGGCCGAAAAGCTTTCCGCGCTCAAGCGCATGACCAAAGCAGGCGAGACCCTGACCCTCCGCTCCGCCCTGAAACCGGCGCAGAGCGAGCAGCTGGCCGCCCTGGCCGACGCCATCGCGGAAGCCGTCAAATAAGGAGATTTCAATTTGAGTACATCACGATTCGCATTATTCGTAGACCTGGAAAACTGCGGCGCCAAGGTCGCCACCCTGAACAGCATCCTGGAAAAGGTCAAGATCCGCGGCGACATCCTGCTGGGCAAGGTGTACGGCTACACCGACAGCTATAAGGACCTGAAGGAGCTTTTGCTCAGCAATACCTTCTCCGTGGTGCCCTCCATCCGCTACGGCATCAGCCAGAAGAACAACGCGGACATCCTGCTGGTGGTGGACGCCCTGGAGGTAGCCTATACCAACCCGCTCATTGATTCCTTCTGCATCGTCTCCGGCGACAGCGACTATACGCCGCTGGTCGGACGGCTGAAGGCCATGGGCAAGTTTGTGCTGGGCATCAGCCGCAGCGAGGTGGCCAGCTCCATCTTTATCAACGCCTGCAACGAGTTCCAGTTCCTGGAGTCCGTCAAGTCCACCAGCCGTTCCGCGCGCACGCGCCGCGGCAAGGGCGGCGTCAGCACCGACGAGCCCGCGGACCTGAGCGCTTTGAGCAAGGTGATCGAGTCCATCATCACCGAGCAGGCCGACGAGGACGGCATGCTGGCCAGCGAGCTCAAGGGGGTTCTTCTGCGCCTGCAGCCCGACTTCAACGAGAAGGCTTATGGCTGCGCGACCTTCGGCAAGCTTCTGACCAAGCTGGCCCAGGAGGAAAAGACCATCACCGTCAAGTCCGACAACTTCAACGTCTACGTGTCCCTGAACCAGGACGCCCTGGGCCGCTCCGCCGCGCAGCTGAACGCCGGCAACTGGAAGCAGGCCTTCCAGGAGCAGCTGGACCACTACAAGGACGATGGCTTCGAGCGCATCAATCCCTCCATCCTGAAGGCGGACATTCAGGCCGCCTATCCCGATTTCCAGGAAAAGACCATCGGCTTCAAGCGCTTTTCCGACCTGCTCAAGGAGCTGGAGAAGTCCGGCATCCTGAAATTGGACGTGGATGAGCAGAAGAATCTGCTCGTCCGGATCGTCTGACGGAGGACCGGGAATGAAAAAGAGGCGCTTCTTCTGTCTGATCTGTTCGCTGCTGATTCTGGCAGCCGGACAGGTTTGTGCTGAAGAAAACCCGCCCCGGCAGGACGCTCTGGCGCGTGCCCGCGTGATCGGATATGCCATGCAGATCCACGATTACACCTGGACCCTGCCGGAGGAAGTAGGCGCCATCCTGCTCTACAACAGAAACTACTCTGTCACCCTCAACGGCAACCGCCCGGTCTTCAGGACCGTCAAACCCTTTGTCGCCACCGGCACGGTCCGCGGCATCCCCTATTCCCTGGCCGTTTATGGGAATGGTATGGAAGTGCCGTTTTCTGAGTACCGGGAGCTCAGCAATACGGACCGCGTGCAGATCGCCAACATTTACAACTATGGCAGCTACGGCAAACGTATCAGCATGCTTTACGGGATGAGCTGCGTGACGTTTCTCTCCGAGTGCCTGCGCCAGGGCTTTCCCGACGAGGACCTGCCCCTCCAGAAGGGCGTCGGTGACTTCGTGTATGAAGAGCACTGGAAGCAGCATTTTACCCTGGGCAAGCGCTTCCTGTCGAACTACGCGCGCCTGCAGGCAGGGGATTTCCTGTACCGTGACGGCCATGCGGTCCTGGTGGTCGAGAACGACCCGGAAGGGCATCGGCTGCGCATCATAGAACAGACCCCGCCGGATTACGCCTGCCAAAACTGCGAAAACATCACAGACGTGACCGTAACGCTGTATTATCGGGGGAAGCCTTCTCAGGTGGAGGCCCGGCGTCTGTGCATGGAGTGCGAAGCCTGCAGGGCGGCCACCACCGGCACCTACTACCACTGGACGGATTACGAGACCCTCCGCAAAGAGGAGTACCGCCCCGTTTTCGTCAACTATCCGGAAGATTGAAGCTTTGAAAGGAGAACTGTCATGAGCGACTGCCTGTTCTGCAAGATCATCAGCGGCAATATCCCCAGCACCAAGGTGTACGAGGACGAACACTGCTACGCCTTCCGCGACATCAACCCCCAGGCGCCCGTGCACGTGGTGCTGGTGCCGAAAACGCACGTCCACGGCCTGGACGAGGCCGACGCCCTGTCGGATCAGGAGCTTGCCGCCCTGGTGCGCGCCGCGTCCCTGATCGCCAGGCAGGAGGGCCTTGACAAGACCGGCTACCGCCTGATCTCCAACTGCGGCGACGATGCCTGCCAGTCGGTGGGGCATCTGCATTTCCATGTGCTCGGCGGCCGCAAGATGGCCGAGCAGATGGCCTGAGGGAGGCGCTGATTATGACCTGGTGGCAGGCGATCCTGTTGGGCGCTGTGCAGGGGCTCGGGGAGTTCCTTCCCATCTCCTCCAGCGGCCATATCATGTTTTTTGAGCAGCTGCTGAATATGCAGATCGACCCCAACGCGATGATGCTGGTGACGGTGCTGTTGCACCTGGGCACCCTGCTGGTCATCCTGATCGTGTTCTGGCAGGACTGGCTGGACATCCTGAAGAACCTGTTCCATTCAAAGACCCTGCTCTGGCTCATCGTAGCCAGCCTGCCGGCCCTGATCGTCAAGGTGCTCCTGGGCGACCTCTTTGACCGGCTGAACGCGGGCGGCATGCTGGGCATCTTCTTCCTGGTCACGGCCCTCATGATGGCGCTCATCCAGCGCCTGAGCGGCGGCCGGCACATCTCCCGCAGCCGGGAGGTCGGGGCGAAGCACGCCGTCACCATGGGCTGCTTCCAGGCCCTGGGCATGATGACAGGCATCAGCCGCAGCGGTTCCACCACCCTGGGCGGCATCCTGTCCGGCCTGAGCCGCAAATCGGCCATCAAGTTCTGCTTTATGATGAGCGCTCCCGCCGTGCTGGGCAGCCTGCTGGTGGAAGGCAAGGACGCCTATGAGGCCGGAGCCTTCGGCGCCATCGGCGAGATGATCGTGCCGATCCTCTTAGGCGTCATCGTGGCCTTCGTCCTGGGCCTTTTGAGCGTGCGCTTCATGCTCCGAAAGATCGAGACCATCAGCTACAACTGGTTCGCCCTCTACATGGGCGCGCTGGGCGTGCTGACCCTCATCCTGCAGCTGGCGGGCGTCGGCGCTTTCAAACCGGTGGGGCTGGGATGATGAAAAAAGAACGCCAGGAACGGCCCGAAGAAAACCAGATCGATCTCTCCCAGGAGGTCGTGGAACAGCTCATGCAAGCCCGCACGATGGAGGAATACCTGGCCATCGCAGCGGAAAACGGCATCGACTGGGATTCCATGGATGACGAGTGGCTCGAGGCCATCGTCAGCGGCGACATCAGCGACTTATTGTGGCGGCAGCAGCGCCGCCTGCGCAAGTCAGGAAGGAGACAGCATGAGAACGGGATTTGACATGGAAAAGTACACCCGGCTGCAGTCCGAGCACATCGCCGAAAGGATCGAGCGCTTCGGCGGCAAGCTGTACCTGGAGTTCGGCGGCAAGCTGTTCGACGATTACCACGCCTCGCGGGTCCTGCCCGGCTTCGCGCCGGACGCCAAGATCCAGATGCTCCTGCAGCTCAAGGATCAGGTGGAAGTGGTGCTGGTCATCAACGCCAACGACATTGAGAAGAGCAAGATCCGCGGCGATCTGGGCATCACCTATGACCTGGACGTGCTGCGCCTGATCGACGCCTTCCGGGGCTTTGGCCTCTACGTGGGCTCCGTGGTGCTGACGCGTTTTGCGGGCCAGTCCACCGCCGAGCAGTTCGAGCAGCGCCTGGAGGCCCTGGGCGTGAAGGTGTACCGCCACTATCCCATCGAGGGCTATCCCACGGACGTGAGCCACATCGTGTCCGAAGAGGGCTTCGGCCGCAACGACTATATCGAGACCACCCGCCCCCTGGTGGTGGTCACCGCCCCCGGCCCCGGCAGCGGCAAGATGGCCACCTGCTTAAGCCAGGTGTACCACGAACACCGGCGCGGGCTCAAGGCAGGCTACGCCAAGTTTGAGACCTTCCCCATCTGGAACCTGCCCCTCAAGCACCCGATCAACGTGGCCTATGAGGCCGCCACGGCGGACCTGTCCGACGTGAACATGATCGACCCCTTCCACCTCGAAGCCTACGGCGTCACCACCGTCAACTATAACCGCGACATCGAGATCTTCCCCGTGCTGAACGCCCTGTTCGAGCGGGTATGGGGCGAATCCCCCTACCGCTCCCCCACGGACATGGGCGTCAACATGATCGGCTACTGCATCTCCGATGACGACGTGTGCCGCGCCGCGGCCCGGCAGGAGATCATCCGCCGCTGGTTCGCCGCCCGGTGCGCGATCCTGGACGGCCTTGCGCCCAAGTCCGAGGCGGACAAGATCGAGCTGCTCATGCGGCAGCTGAACATCATCGAGGAAGAGCGCCCGGTCATCAAGACCGCCCGGCAGCGCCAGGAGCAGACAGGTCAGCCCGCCCTGGCCATCCAGCTGGCGGACGGCGAGCTGGTGACGGGCAAGACCTCCTCCCTGATGGGTCCCTCCGCCGCCGTGCTGCTGAACGCGCTCAAGCGCATCGCGGGCATCGCCAAGGACGTGCACGTGATCGCGCCGGAGGTCATGGAGCCCGTGCAAGAGCTGAAATGCAAGTACCTGGGCAACCACAACCCGAGGCTGCACTCCAACGAGGTGCTGCTGGCCCTGTCCGTCAGCGCCGCCACCAGCCCCGCCGCCGCCAAGGCCCTGGCCGCCCTGCCCCTGCTCAAGGACTGCGAGGCCCATGCCACCGTCATGCTGCCCGCCGCGGATGCCAACACCTTCCGCCGCCTGGGCGTACGCGTGACCATGGACCCGGTATATCAGGGCCATAAACTGTATCACAAATAACGGACGGCCCGGCAAACCGCCGGGCCTCCGATTTTGATTGGGGAGGAAGTCATGGAGAATCGTTTCAATGAAGACGGGCTCGTCCTGGAAAACAGCTACCAGGAGACCATGGACAGCCAGGTGCTGCCCTGGCTCAAGGAGCGCGAGACGGTCAAAACGGTCACGGGCTGCAATGACAAGCCGGTCTACACCGTCACTTACGCCGCGGAAAACGCCGTCGGCAGCGTGCTGATCGTCCACGGCTTCACCGAGAACGCCTATAAGTACAGCGAGCTCATCCATTCCCTGCTCGTAAGCGGCCTTAATGTCGTGGCCTACGACCAGCGCGGGCACGGCCGGTCCTACCGGGATGAAAGGATCCAGGACCTCTCCCTGACCCATGTGGGCCGCTTTGAGGAATATGTGGAGGATATGGAGGCCGTGATCGCACAGGCCTTATCCGCCTTCCCCAAGCCCTGGTACGTGTTCTGCCACTCCATGGGCGGCGCGGTGACCGCGCTGTACCTGGAAAAGCATGCGGATACCTTCGCCAAGGCGGTCTTCTGCGCCCCGATGATCGCGCCCAACCTGGGCGGGGTCTCCCCCGCCGTCATCAGCGCCATCTGCCGCGGGGCCAAGATGGTCGGCAAGGGCAGGGGCCGGGTGTTCGTCTCCAAGCCCTACGCAGGCCCGGAGGATTTTGCCACCTCCGCCGCTTCGGGCAAGGCGCGCTTCGACTGGTACGACCACGTCAAGGCGACCCATAAAGAGTTCCAGAACAACGGCCCCACCTACTCCTGGACCCTGGAAGCGGCCCAGGTGACGAAAAAGATCCTGGCCCCCGGCGCGGTCGAAAAGATCCTCTGCCCCGTGCAGGTGTACGGCGCGGAGCACGACGGCAGCGTCATGCCCGAGCCCCAGGCCGCCTTCGCCGCCCGGCTGAAGAATGGCTCCCGCACCGTGATCCCCGGCTCCCGGCACGAGATCTTCCGCTCCCCGGACGCCGTCCTCTTCCCCTGGTGGCACGGGATCCTGGGCTTCATCAAAGGGTAATATCAAATCCTCCAATACAAAACAGGCGAAAGGCTGATCGGGCCTCTCGCCTGTTTGATTTATGAGATACACTTGTACTTGCTGCAATGCCCGCAAAATAACACATTCTATTTATGTATCCGGTTCAACGACTTTCCAGTATCCGGTTTTATTGGACCCTACCCGGACAATATATCCCTTTTCCCTCAAAACAGCGATTCCATTATCTATTGTCGTTTTTCCTTTGTCTAAAATGCTTGCTATCTGCTGCTTTGTGACATTGGGATTATTCCTGATTTCTGCCAGGATCTGGCGCTGCGTATCATTCAGCTCTTGGGATTTATTACCTGGGTTATTACTCCGTTTATCACCCATCACATTGATCCATTTAAACGGAATCGTGACCACGATAGAATTCTCACGAAAATCGTACGCGCTCCTTCCGTATGTCTGTGTGATTTTAGGCACGCCTCTCCCAGTTTTTTCACTGATATGAAGCTGCAGGAAGATCTCTGAGAGTTTACGGTTGACCGGAATGGATTCTCCCGCAAAGAAACCCTCCATCGTTTGTTCCGGTGGCAGTGTTCCCCGGGAAAGAATCTCGATGCGGTCAGAATACACTGTGATCATCGGCTCGTTTTTTGTGATCCATGAGTTATGGACAAACGCATTGATCACAGCCTCACGGAACGCGGCATTGTCAAACAGCGGGACCTCTTTTCGCTCCACAACGCGATCAGTTTCATCTGCCTGGATGATGTTCAGAACATCTCCATAACGCAGAACTTCATCCAGAGAGTAAAGCAGGCATTGATAACCGAATTCACGTACTGAATACATACTGTCTGCTTTGGTTGTTCCGGTAAAGATGGATACCCGGATCGGAATATGGGAATCATCCGACAGTAGCTGAGCCAGGATATTATATCTCCCGTCTTCCGTCAGCAATCCCAGGTTCTTCCTGAATGTCTCCGGATTAAGCTTCAGCCCTTTCGCACCATAATAGATCAGCAGTTTTTCAAAAGTCAAATCCTGATGATCAGACGCTGTGTTCTCTATGGTCGGGAACCCACTGCTTAGAATACGGAAGAGGTAAGCCTCCTTTGCCGGATACTTCCGCAGGTTCTCCTTACTTGACCCGATGCGGATATACCGTTCGTTCCTAAAGGCTGTAGGAACCGTCTTTGCTGCGGGTATACACAGCACAATCACACGTTTTCCTTCGATCATGACTTCTGAAAAGTCAAAATCGTTCTCAGGAGACAACTGACGGGCAAGATAGTGTTTCAGAGGTTCGTTTTTAATATCACAATCAGGGTCAAATGACGTTCCCACGACTTCATGCGTCACATCGTTTATGCCCCAGATGAAGTATCCTTCGTTTTTACCCGCGCATGCCGCACTGTTGGATATTGCCGATATGTATTCACCAAGCGCTGCAGGTTCACACCAGTTCTCTTTAAATTCAAACCATTCGCGCTCTGAACTGTAGGAGCGAAGCTGATTGACTAATTCCATCAAATCCTTCATGCGGCACCTCCTTTCCCGGAATTTATCACCCAGATTGCATTATATCACACATGGGTAATAAAGTGGGTAATAAACAGAAAAAAACTCTCTGCTGCAATAGATACTTGCCCACCAGCCGTTCTTCAGTGATTCTGTTTTTCCATTTAGCAGATCATGGAAACCGTATTGATTCAGCTTATTTCCCCAGCCCCGAGATCAGGGTCTCCAGCACCCCGCCCAGGCCGGAGGAAAGGCCGTTCTGCAGGATCGCGCCGATGCCGGAGGCGTCGCTCTGCTCCACGTCCTTGCCTTTGAGCAGGTCCATGGCCAGCTTCTTGTTTTCGGCGGACGCGCTGCGGTAGGCGTCGATCAGCTTCTTCTCCGTGGCGGTCAGGGTATATTCATCCTTCTTAGCTGCAGACGAGGTCTTGGCGGCGGAAGGCTTCTTCGCTGCTGTCGTCTTTTTGGCCGAGGACGTCTTGGCAGCCGTGGAAGAAGACTTCGGCCGCGCGGTCTTGGCGGCATCCAGCAGGGACTTCTGGGTGACGCCGGTCACCTTGGCAATGGCCTTCAGCTGGGCGTCGGTGGGCACGTCCAGGGCCCGCTCGGCGCGGCTCACGTCGTTGGCGGTCAGGCCGTTCGCCGCCTTCTTGGCCAGCTGCTCCTGGGTCAGGCCGGACTGGGCCCGGGCCTCCTTCAAGAGGGTCGAGAGTTTGCTCATATGCATGCCTCCTCACTTCGATATGCAAAAGCTGTCCAGCAAAACCGCTGAACAGCAATGGTTCACAGGATATACTTCTTGGTGTCGAGGGTCTTTTCAGCCTTCAGGTGGTCCTTGACATACTGCTCGGTGATGGTCAGGTACACGTCCGGCGCGTCGCCGCCGCCGGCGTTGAAGGACACATCCTCCAAGAGCTCCTCAAAGATCGCGTGCAGACGGCGGGCGCCCAGGTCCTCATGGCTCTCGTTCTCCATGAGGGTGATACGGGCGATCTCCCGCAGGGCGGCCTCGTCGAAGGTCAGGTGGACATGATCCACCTCCAGGAGGGCGGAATACTGCCGGGTCAGGGCGTTGTCCGTCTTGGTCAGGATGTTGACGAAATCCTCCTCCGTCAGGGACTTGAGCCGCACATGCACCGGGAAGCGGCCCTGGAGCTCGGGGATCAGGTCCGTGACCTTGGAGACGTGGAACGCGCCGGCGGCGATGAACAGCATGAAATCCGTGCGCACCGCGCCGTACTTGGTATTGACCGTGCTGCCCTCCACGATGGGCAGGATATCGCGCTGGACGCCCTCGCGGGACACGTCGGGGCCGCTCCCGCCGCCATGGCCGGCCACCTTGTCGATCTCGTCCAGGAAGACGATGCCGCTCTGCTCGGTGCGGCGGACCGCTTCCTCGCGCACCGCGTCCTCGTCGATCAGCTTGTCGGACTCCTGGGCGATCAGGATATCGCGGGCTTCATGCACCTTGACCCGGCGCATCTTGGTGCGCTTGGGCATCATGCCGCCCATCATATCGCCGATGTTGATGGAAGCGCCGCCCACCTCCAGCTGGGGCGCCTGGTCCTCCACCTCGATCTCGATCTCATTGTTTTCGAGCTCGCCGCGGCGCAGCTGATCCCTCAGCTGGTCCTTCCGGCTGGCGTACTGGCGCTTTTCTTCCTCGGTCTGCTGGGGCTCTGTGGTGTTAGTGCCCCGGCCCAGCAAGAGCTCGAAAGGGTTGGTGGGACGCTGCTTCTGGGGCTGCAAAAGCAGGTTCAGAAGTTGGTCCTCCGCCAGCACCTGGGCGCGGGTGCGCACCCGGGCGGCATACTCGTCGTGCACCATACGCACGGCGTTCTCCGTCAGGTCGCGGATGATGGATTCCACATCGCGGCCCACATAGCCCACCTCGGTGAACTTGGTGGCTTCCACCTTGATAAAGGGCGCGTCCACCAGCTTGGCCAGGCGGCGGGCGATCTCGGTCTTGCCCACGCCGGTGGGGCCGATCATCAGGATATTCTTGGGCGTGATCTCCTCACGCATTTCTTCGGGCACCTGGGAGCGGCGCCAGCGGTTGCGCAGGGCGATGGCCACCGCGCGCTTGGCCTCATCCTGACCGATGATATAGCGGTCCAGTTGACGCACGACCTCATGCGGACTCAGTTCTTTCATGGCTCAGATGTCCTCCACGATGATATGATCGTTGGTGTATACACAGATGCTGGCGGCGATCTCCAGCGCCTTTTTCGCGATGTCGTGGGCGCTCAGGTCCGTATTGTCATACAGGGCCCTCGCCGCCGCCAGGGCATAGTTGCCGCCGGAGCCGATGGCCGCCACGCCGCCGTCGGGCTCGATGACCTCGCCGGTGCCGGAAAGGATCAGCAGCTTGGTCTTATCCGCCACGATCAGCATGGCGTCCAGCTGCCGGGCCGCCTTGCCCATGCGCCATTCCTGGGCCAGGGCCACGGCCGCCCGCTCCAGGTTGCCGCCCACCTGGGTGAGCATCTCCTCGAAGCGCTCGCACAGGGAAAAGGCGTCGGAAACCGTGCCGGCAAAGCCGGTGATCACCTGGTCGTCAAAGATACGGCGCACCTTGTGGGCGTTGGCCTTGAATATCGTGTGCTCCCCCATGGTCACCTGGCCGTCACCGGCGATGCTGGTGTGCCCGTCCTTCTGGACGGCGCAGATGGTGGTGGCGTGAAATTCTGTCATTCGTGAACCTCCTTGCGTTTGGTACGACAAAAAAATATCATGAACGTCAAAGAAAGTCAATAACTGTCCGATTACTGACGCAATTGGGCCAGCGCGGGGTCATTGCTGATGAGGGCGTTGAGGCTCTCCAGCGCCCGTTCGCTGATCATGCGGTAGCGCGCCTTCTTGTCCCGGACGCGCATGCCAAGCTCCGGCATCAGGCCAAAGGTGATGTTCATGGGCTGGAAATTGCGGTTGGGCGTGCTGATGTACCGGGCCAGAGAGCCCAGGGCCGTCTCCTCCGGGAGGATACAGGGCTCCCGGCCAGTCAGGCGCAGGGCAGCGTTCAGGCCCGCCACCATGCCGGAGGACGCGCTTTCCACATAGCCCTCCACGCCGGTCATCTGCCCGGCAAAATACAGGCCGGGGCGGTTCAGGCACTCATAGGCGGCGGACAGGTAGCCCGGAGAATTCAGGAAGGTGTTGCGGTGCATGACGCCGTAGCGGGCGTATTCCGCGTCCTTCAGGCCCGGGATCAGCCCGAAAACGCGCTTCTGCTCCGGGAATTTGAGCCGGGTCTGGAAGCCCACCAGGTTGTACAGCGTGCTCGCCGCGTCATCCTGCCTGAGCTGCAGGCAGGCGTAGGGCATGCGCCCCGTGTGGGGATCCACCAGGCCCACGGGCTTCATGGGCCCGAAGGCCGGCACCATGCGCCCGCGCTTCGCCATGGACTCGATGGGCATGCAGCCCTCGAAGACGGAGGTCTCCTCAAATCCCTCCACCGGGGCGGTCTCCGCCGTCAGCAGAGCGTCGATGAAGGCGTCGTACTCCTCCCTGGTCATGGGGCAGTTCAGGTAGTCATCGCCCCGGCCGTAGCGCGAGGCGCGGAACACGTGCTCCATATCCAGGGAGTCGGCAGTCACGATGGGCGCCGCGGCATCGTAAAAGCTGAGCCGGCTGATGCCCGGCAGATTGGCGATAGCCTTCGCCAGCGCGTTGCTGGTCAGCGGGCCGGTGGCAATGATCACGGCGTCATCCTCGGGAATGTCCGTGACTTCCTCCCGGCGCACCTCGATCAGCGGATGCGCGGTCAGTTTATTCGTGATATGGCCGGAGAAGGTCTCCCGGTCCACGGCCAGGGCGCCGCCCGCCGGGACCCGCGCCTGATCGGCGGCCTCCATGACGATGGAGCCCAGCAGGCGCATTTCCTCCTTCATGAGGCCCACCGCGTTCTCCAGGCGGTCTGAGCGCAGGGAGTTGCTGCAGACCAGCTCCGAAAACAGAGGGCTCTTGTGCGCCGGGCTAAAGCGGACGGGCTTCATCTCGTAAAGCGCAGTCGGGATGCCGAAGCGGGCCAGCATCCAGGCGGCTTCCGCGCCGGCCAGGCCCGCGCCGACGACGGTGGCATGCGGGCTCATGCGTTCTCCTCTTCTTCCGCCGCCACGGTCACCTTGTGCCGGCAGGATTCATTGGCGCAGATGTGCAGCACCTCGTCCTTGCGGGTGCGTTTCAGCGTCATATAGCTGCCGCAGACGGGGCATTTTTCCTTCACGGGCATGTCCCAGCTGACGAAGTCGCACTCGGGGTAGCGCTCGCAGCCGTAGAACTTGCGGTTCTTGCGGGAGGTCTTTTCCAGAAGGCGTGCGCCGCACTTGGGGCAGGGCGCGTCGATGTAGTTCAGGATCGGCTTGGTATTGCGGCAGGCCGGGAAGTTGGGGCAGGCCAGGAAGCGCCCGAATCGGCCCATCTTGTAGACCATCATGGCTCCGCACTGGTCGCAGGGGACGTCGCTGACCTCGTCGGCGATCTCCACCTTCTCGATATCGGATTCCGCTTTGGACAGCATCTGCTGGAAGTCCGGATAGAAGCCGCTGAGCACCTGGTGCCAATCCGCCCCCTCCGTCTCCACGTCGTCCAGCTGCTGCTCCATGTGGGCGGTGAACTCCGTATCCACGATGGGCGAGAAGTACTCCTCCATCAGCTGATTGATCATGCGCCCCAGCTCCGTGGGATAGAGGCGCTTCTTCTCCCGGGCCACATAGCCGCGGGCGATAATGGTGGTGATGGTCGGGGCGTAGGTGGAGGGACGGCCGATGCCCTTTTCCTCCAGGGTCTTGACCAGGCTGGCTTCGGTATACCGGGCCGGCGGCTGGGTGAAGTGCTGGGCCGCCGCGACATCGGTGAAGCGGATCGCGGTGTCCGGCTCGACCTTGGGCAGGGCCACTTCCTTGGCGGCCTCCACATCGTCGCTGCCTTCCTCATACACGGCGGTGAAGCCCGCGAAGCGCTTGTGCTCGCAGCTCAGGCGCAGCGCAGCCCCGCCGCCCTCGGCGGTGATGGTCACCGCGTCGTACACGGCGGGCGTCATCTGGCAGGCGATGAAGCGCGACCAGATCAGCTTGTACAGCAGGTACTGGTCCCGGCTCAGGGAGGCTTTGATATCGTCCGGCCGGCGGTCCACCACGGTGGGACGGATGGCCTCGTGGGCGTCCTGGGCGTTGGAGCGGCCCTTGTACACCTGGGGCGCTTCCGGCAGATATTCATCGCCGTATTCCGCGGGGATGAAGGCCCGGGCGGCCTGGACCGCTTCGTCACTCAGGCGGACGGAGTCGGTACGGATGTAGGTCACCAGACCCTGGGTGCCCTCCCCCGCCAGCTCGATGCCTTCGTAGAGCTGCTGCACCACCTGCATGGTCTTCATGGTGGTGAAGTTCAGCTTCCGGCTGGCCTCCTGCTGCAGAGAGGAGGTGGTGAAGGGTGCGGGCGGCGTCTTGTGCTTTTCAGAGTGCTTGACATTGGAGGCCTTGAAGGACGCGCCCTCGATGCGCTTTTGGGCCTTCGCGGCTTCCTGCTCGCTGGTCAGGGCAGCCTTGCCGCCGTCCAGCTGGTAGAGGGTAAAGGTATAGCTGCGCTTTTTCCCGTGGACGTCCGGCAGGACGGCTTCGGCGGTCACGTCCCAGAATTCTTCGGGGACGAAGGCCTCGATCTCCTCCTCCCGGTCCACGATCAGGCGGGTGGCGACGGACTGCACGCGGCCCGCGCTCAGGCCCTTCTTGATCTTCGCCCAGAGCAGCGGCGAGATCTTGTACCCCACCAGGCGATCCAGGGCGCGCCGGGCCTGCTGGGCGTTGACGCGCTCCATGTCGATGGGCCGGGGCTGCTTCATGGCCTGCTGCACGGCTTTCTTGGTGATCTCGTTGAACTCCACCCGGCAGGCCGAAGCGGGATCGATGCCCAGCACATGAGCCAGATGCCAGGAAATTGCTTCTCCTTCGCGGTCAGGGTCGGTAGCCAACAGGATCTTCGAGGCGCTCTTGGCCTCTTTGCGGATCTTGGCCAGGATCGGCCCGCGGCCGTGGATCGTGATATATTTCATTTCAAAGCCATTGTCCACATCCACGCCCAATTGGGACTTGGGCAGGTCCCGGACGTGCCCCTGGGAGGCCTCCACCTTGTAGCCGCGGCCCAAATACCGCGCGATGGTCTTGGCCTTCGCAGGGGATTCGACAATGACAAGTTTCGTGTTCTGCGCCATAAGGCACCTCCGCGTACAAACTGCTTACACCGGCATGCGCCCTTCTGTCGGCGCGCCAAAGGCTTCTTCGCTCGGTACATATAATGAAGAAACCCGTTCCTCCGGTGCATGGGGAATGATAACATAGGTTTTTGAAAAACGCAACGGGTTTTTTATTCCCCTTATGTAAACAGTTTTTTCGCGGCGATATTGTTTGTCTGTCCTGATTGTGGTAAAATACAGCAAATAAAGCGCATGGAGGGTAAGGTTATGCCTGATTTTGCAAAAATGAGTCTTACGGAGCTGGTCCGACCGGAGGGCTTTGACTGCCCCTGCGGGCGGAAGCACGTCTGCGCGCTGGATTATCTGAACGTGGGCCGGGGCATCCTGAAGGAGCTGCCCCAGATGCTCAGCGCCATGAAGGTCTCCCGCCCCTTCGTGATCTGCGACGACAATACCTACAAGGCGGCCGGAGAGCGCGTCTGCGCCCTGCTCGATGCAGCGAAGATCCCCCACGGCCTCTATATCATTCCCACCCAGACCGACCGGCTGAAACCCGCGGAGTGGGAGGTCGGCAGCGTGATCATGCACCTGGATCCCTGCTGTGACGTGATCCTGGGCGTGGGCTCCGGCGTGGTGAACGACATCTGCAAGGTCGTGGCCCACGCCACGGGCCGCAAGAACGCCATCGTGGGCACCGCGCCGTCCATGGACGGCTACGCCTCCAACAGCTCCTCCATGGAGATGAACCACGTCAAGGTCTCCCTGTACAACCAGGCACCCAGCGGCATCCTGCTGGACGTGGACATCCTCTCCCAAGCCCCCATGCGCATGCTGTGGGCCGGTCTGGGCGACATGATCGCCAAGTACATCGCCATCTGCGAATGGCGCATCTCCCGACTGGTCACCGGCGAATACTACTGCGAGGACGTGGCCAACCTGATGCGCACCGCCCTCAGCAAGGTCATGGACGCGGCGGGCGGCCTGCCTGATCGGGATCCGGAGGCCGTACAGGCGGTGGCCGAAGGGCTGGTGCTGGCGGGCGTGGACATGGCCTTCGCCCAGATCTCCCGCCCCGCCTCCGGCCTGGAGCACTATTTCTCCCACATGTGGGAGATGATGGCCCTGGAGCGCGGCGAGCCCTATGACCTGCACGGCATCCAGGTGGGCGTGGGCAGCCTGCTGACCCTGAACATGTACCGTGACATCCGCAGGATCGTCCCCGATCCCGAAAAGGCCCGCGCCTGGTGGGCCAGCATGACGCCTGAGCGCTGGGAAGCCCAGGTCCGCGCCATTTTCGGCAAGACCGCCCCGGAGATCATCGCCATGGAGGCCGAGAAGCATAAGAATGACCCGGCAAAGCACGAAGAGCGCCTGGCCCGCATCATTGAGCACTGGGACGAGATCCTGAGGATCATCGATGAGGAGCTTCCCGCCTATGACCAGGTATATGCTGTCATGGCGAAGACCGGCATGCCCCTGATGCCCCGGGACATCGGCATCAGCGTAGAGGACACGGTCAACGCCTTCATCGGCGCCCGGGACGTCCGCGACAAGTACATGAGCTGCACCCTGCTGTGGGACCTGGGCCTCACGGAAGAATACGCGGAAAAGCTCAAAAAGTTCGTATCATAAAAACTATATCCAGAAATGAACACGCAAAAGCGGCCGGGCGTCATCGTCCCGGCCGCTGTACTTTACTTAATGGATTCAGCTCATTCTTTGAGCGCGTCCAGTTCCTTCTCGACCATTTCCTTGCTGGCGTAGTTGAGGGGTGAGAAGCGGCCGCCCAGGGCCGTCTCCAGCTTTTCCCTGGCGGCGGCTTTGTCGCCCTTTTCGAGGTCGTAGCGGGAAAGGAACCAGAGGGAATCGATCTGGTTCTCCTTGATCTCCACCGCCTTCTGGAAGTAGGGCAGCGCCTTCTCCCGGTCGTTCAGCACGCGGTAGTACATCTGGCCCATATTGTCCAGGGTGATGGGATCCTCGTCGTCATAATCCAGGGCTTCCTCATTGAAGGGGAGGCCCTTTTCGGCGTCTCCGGCTTCCACGTACAGATAGCCCAGGGTCTCGTACAGGATGCCGGTGGGGCTGTGCTTGTGGGAGGCTTCAAGCAGGTGGATGGCTTCCGGCAGATTGCCCAGCTTGTACTGGGCGCAGGCGTAATTGATGTGGATCTCCGTCTTCTGCTGGGCGCTGAGGCCGGGCAGTTTTTCGACCTTGCGCAGGATCTCTTTGACCTTCTCGGCGTCCGCCTCGTTCCCCTCGCGCAGCAGCAGGATCGTATAGGGCAGCAGATAGGCCGCGTCCATGACGCCGTCGGCGTACAGGGCTTCGTAAGCCGCCTTGGCTCCGGCCAGATCCCCTTTATTGTGCAGCATCACGGCCTTTCGGACCTTCAGTGCATCAAACAGTCCCATATGTCATTCCATCCTTTCTGTTTTTCGCGTCAGCCGCTGATACCGCCGGTCCAGCTCTTGCAATTGCTCCTCGTCCTCGCACAGCAGGATCGCGCGGCGGGTGAGTTTCAGCGCTTCCTCAGGCCGCTTCAGCCTATGCTCGTACAGGATCGCCAGCTTGATCAGCACCTCGACGCTGCCCTGGCCGTCCTTCAGCATGCGCTCATAGATCCCCGCGGAGGCGGTATAGTCCGTATCCTTCCGGTAGCTTTCCGCCAGACTGAGGCGCGCCAGGCGGGACATGGTGCCCTTGTCGGCGGCCCGGTAGCACTTCCGGGCCCGCTCGGCCTGGCCGCGGCGCTCCAGCGTCCGGCCGATCGAATAGATATCCTCCTGGTGCGGCTCCCGGAGCGGCGCCTCATACATCTCCATCAGCCGGGCCAGTATCAGGGGCATGGAGCGGATGTCCTGCACATTGTGCTCCAGGATCTTGTCAATCAAATTGAAATTACCGGTCTTAAGATAGTCGAACCAGGCCTTCGGCACCTCGCTGCCGGGCAGGTCGTCCTCGCGCACGATGCCCAGCACCGCCTCCTCCAGGTTCGCAAGCCGGCAGCGCTTCAGCCGCAGCTTGAACACCGCCCGCGCCGGGTGCAATAGGTCCAGGTGCTCCTTCCTTGTCAGGGGCACCCGCTGGCCGTTCATGGTGAACCGGCTCTCCAGCAGGGGCAGGTCGAAGGTCCTGCCGTTGAAGGTCACCAGCAGCTTCGCCCTTTCCGACAGCTCCAGCACCCGGGCGAGCATGGCCCCTTCCTCGGGGTAATCCCGCATCAGGTCCTGCTCCACCACGAACTCATCCCCCTCGAACCAGCCCAGGCCGGTCAAAAAGGCGATGGTCCCCGCGCCGCCGGACAGGCCCGTGGTCTCCGTGTCGAGGAACAGGAGCGAATCGAGGGGCAGATCCTCCGCAATCGTCATGCCGCTCAGGTCGTTGATCAGCCGGGCGTCGAGCACGTCCGGCAGATGGTATCCGCTCCGGGGCGTCCGATCCCAGGCCCTGTAGCATTCGGTGGGTGCCGGCGGGGCCTTCGGCTTCTCCGGCTTCGTCCCGTAGGACTTCAGTTTATCCCTGAGGGATGCCATCTCAGTGGAACAGGGAGACTTCTTCTTCTCCCTCCTCGGTCAGATACAGCACCTCCGCCGGATCGGGAATCGCCCTCAGGCGCAGGAGCTCCTTGAAGTCTCCGCCCCGGGCCTCCCAGTCGGCGATGTAGGCATGCCACTCCTCGTCGAATTCCTCCAGGGACAGGTGGTTCTCCATGATGTAGGCGGCCGCCTCGACCCCCACATAGCGCAGATGCCAGGGCTCATAGATGATGCCCGTGATCTCTTCCTTGTCCTCCATATAGCGGATGATGAAGCCGTATTCCGCGCAGTGGGCTTCCATCCACTGGGCCTCGGCGGTGTTGCCAAAGGCAGGGGTCATGCCGCTCTTCTTGGTCCACTCCAGGTTCAGGATGTCCGCGCCCAGGCCCGTCTGATGGTCGCTGGAGCCGGGATAGGCCACGACGCCGTCGTCCCGGCCGACGTTTTCCAGCCGCCGGTTGTACATGTATTTCTGGGTAGAGTAAGCGCGGTACACGCTCTTCAGGTACAGGACGCAGCCGTCCGCTTCCGCGGCGGCAAACATCTCCCGCACGGCCTGCAGGGCGGCCTTGCGCAGCATGTCCCCTTTGATGTCGGGGATCGCGCGGGCGTTGATGACCTCCAGATCGTAGGGCTCATAATCGCTTCCCAGCAGGTGGTCGCGGTTGACCAGGGTGATATAGCCCGCCTTGTTTTCCAGGATCTCCGGCTCCAGCGGGTATTCCCACGCCGGCATGCCGTAATTCTCCGCCAGGCAGACGCCCGACAGAAGCCAGGCAGTCAGTATCAGACTTAATAGACGCTTCATACTCCGTCTCCTTGTTCAGTGCTGGTCTGGGCGGCCCTGAGCAGGGCAACGTACTCCTCGAAGGGGATATTGAGCTCCTGGATGCGCAGAGCGTGCTCCACGCCCACATAGCGGATGTGCCAGGGCTCGTAGCCGTAGCCGGTGATCTCCTCCCACTCCTTCTTATACCGCAGGATAAAGCCGAAGCGGTAGCAGTTTTCCGCCAGCCAATGCCCTTCGGGCGTGTTGCCGAAGGAAGCCTTCAGCTTGGTATTGCTGCGGCGGCCCACGTCCATGGCCAGGCCCAGCTGATGCTCGCTGGAGCCGGGCAGGGCCACGAACTGATCCGCCTTTTTCTGGCCCGCATTCTTCACGCGGCGGTTATAGATGTTTTTCTGGGTCTGATAGCTGCGGTAGCCCGAGACCGCCACCAGGGTATAGCCCTCTTCCTCCTTGGCGGCGTCAAACAGCTTTTCGAGGGCTTCCGCCGCTTCCTTCCGCATCATGGCGGAGGAGTTGAGACGCCGCACGTTGGGCATCACCAGGTCCTCCGGCACATAGTCCGCCGTGATCATATACTGCCGGTTGATCAGAAACAGATTGCCGCCCAGCGAGAGCTGATCCTCATAATCCGAAATGGCGCCCTGGGTCAGGGAAAACAGCACCATCATCAGTGCCAGCGCTTTGGAGATCATTGACTGCCTTTCTTCGCGTTCTTGCGCGTCATTCCGGCGAGTAGATGGCCTCGCCGGGGATCGTGACATCGATATATCCGTTGCGGAGCCCGCTTTCCTGCAGGGCGCTGACCACGGCGCGCAGGGTGCCGATCTTCGCCATCAGCTCCTTCAGGGTCCCCAGTTCGGCCACATAGCCGTCCACATGCCGTAAATACACATGCTCCGAGTCCGTCAGGTTGATCTGGTCAAAGTCGTTGACCACGCCCTGCAGCAGGAGCTCCTGCATAAGCTCGCGGTATTCATCCACCTTGCCCGGCTTGTAGGACACGATGCGGGAGCCGGCCTTGGCCTCGCTGACCTGCATGCCCATCACCATCGGCAGGGAGTTCCGCTCCCGGGCCGGATTCAGCGTTTTGAGCACATAGGCGTCCTCGTCCACCAGGTATACATTGCCGCCGCCCTGAACGTTGGCGCAGGGCATGCGCTCCTTGATGAACAGCACCAGGGTATTGGGGAACTGCCTGCGCAGGTCCACAAAGGCCAGGTAGGGGTCCTTTTCCAGGTTTTCCCGGACCTTGTCCACATTCACGGTAAAGAAGCCGGTGCTCTTGTCCAGCCCCGCCTGAGCCGCCACTGCCGCGCTGGTATAGGTCTGGTTGCCCATCACGCGCACATGGTACACCCTGAACACTGTGTAGTTCAGGATCACCGCAGCCGCCAGGATGATCAGCAGGCCCAGCAGGACCCTGGGCAGCGTGCGGAGCTTGTGCCCGCCCGTCCATTCCCGGCTGTCCCTGTCCGAGCCCCGCGGTCCCCCGCGCAGCTCGTCCTCGTCCGGCAGGAAGTCGTCCGCGTCGTCGAAACCGGGATAATACTGATCTTGCTTCTCCCTGGCCATGTTATTCTTCCGTCCAGCCGTTGACGATGGCCTTGAAGTGCTCGCCGCGCTCCTCGAAGCAGGTGAACATGTCAAAGGACGCGCAGGCCGGGCTCAACAGCACATTCCAGCCGGGCTGCGCAAGCTTGCGGGCGGTCTCCACCGCCTCCTCAAAGGTTTCCGCTTCCGCGGGGATGACCGTGCCTGCCTGGCCCAGCTCTTTGCGCAGCTGGTCCTTGGTCGCACCCAGGATGATGAGCGCACGGATCTGCGGCGAGGCCGCGATATGCTGGGCCAGCGCCGCGAAGGACACGTGCTTGTCATAGCCGCCCAGGATCAGCACTGTCGGCCGGTCCATGGTATCCACCGCCTTGACGGTGGAGTCCGGATTGGTACCCTTGGAATCGTTGATATAGCGGATGCCATTCAGCTCCCGCACGAACTCGATGCGGTGCTCCACGCCCTTGAAGGTGCGCAGGGCCCGGGCCACCGCCTCTTCCGGCGCGCCTAGGTCCAGGGCGATGATGGCCGCGGCCATGGCGTTTTCCAGGTTATGCAGGCCGGGGATGCCGATCTCGCGGGTCGGGCACAAGGTCCATTCCCGTCCGCCCAGCCGCACCACGAGCTGTCCATCGCGCACGAAAGCGCCCTCTGCGACTTCGCCTTTCCGGGAGAACATAGCCACCCGCGCCTTCAGGCCTTCCGCCATCCTGACGCAGATCGGATCGTCGCCGTTCAGGACCGCCAGGTCATCCGCAGTCTGATTTTCAAAGATGCGGCGCTTCATGGCGATATAGCATTCCATGGTATAGTGGCGGATCAGGTGATCCTCCGTCACGTTCAGCACCGCCGCCGCCCGGGGATGGAAGGTGTCGATGCTTTCCAGCTGGAAGGAGGAGACCTCCGTCACCAGGATATCCTCAGGCTGCGAGGACATGGCTGTCAGGCTGAAGGGCGTGCCGATATTGCCGGAGAGCCAGGAGGTCCTGCCTGCTTCCTTGAACATGGTGTCAAGCAGGGTCACAGTAGTGGTCTTGCCGTTGGTGCCGGTGACGCCGATCAGCGTGCCCTTGGCAAACTGGGCAGCCACTTCCATCTCCCCCGCCACGTACATCCCGCGCTTCTGCGCTTCGAGCACGGCGGGGCTGTCGATGGGCACGCCCGGGCTGATGACCAGGGCGTCCGCCTGGTCCAGGAGCGGGACGGGGTCCTCCCCCAGCCGCCATTCCACATTGAGCCCGTTCAGGACGTCCAGGACATCCCCAAAGGCCTCCCGGGGCTTCAGGTCGTTAAGGATCGGGACGGCGCCCTGTCCTGCCAGCAGGCGCGCGACCTGGATGCCGCTGCGCGCCATGCCGATGACGAGCACCCGTTTTCCCTGATAATCAAAAGCTTGGTTCATGGGGTCCCTCCGTTACTTGAGAAAGCCGAGCATGATCAGCACGGCCAAAGCGGAAGCGATGGCCGTCACGATCGCGTACATCCGCACAATCTGCGGCTCTTTCATGCCGCAGAGCTCAAAGTGGTGATGGATCGGCGACATTTTGAACAGTCGCTTTCCGTGGGTGAGCTTGAAATACCCCACCTGCAGCATGACCGACAGGCTGGAGCAGACCGAGGTCAGGCAGAAGAGGATCATCGGGAAGGCGCAGCGCGTGAGCATGCCCACGCCCACCATCATGCCGCCGATGAACATGCTGCCCGTATCCCCCATGAAGATCTTGGCGGGATAGTGATTGTATTTCAGGAAGCCCAGCACGCCGCCGCAGAGGGACAGGCAGCCGATCAGCACCACCGGGCGCACGCCCATGGGCAGGCCGGCTTTGGCGTTCAGGAAGTAGCAGAAGACGCCGAAGGCCGTCATGCCCACCGCAGTCACCGTGGACAAAAGCCCATCCAGGCCGTCCTGCAGGTTGGCGCTGTTGGTCATGAACATGACCGCCAGGGTCATGACCGGCACATAAAAGAAGCCCAGGTTCCAGGTCTTGTCCGTAAAGGGCAAAAGGATCTCCGTGCCCACCAGATGCCTGCAATAAAGTGAAAAAATCACCCCTACGACCAGCTGCATGATCAGCTTCTGCTTGGGTGACAGACCGTCGTGACGCTTCTTGACGTCTTTGATATAGTCATCGGCAAAACCGATGCACATGCTGAACACTGAAATGAAAAGAAGCCCCCAGAGGGGATTGTCAAGGGAGAAGAACGGCAGCCCGTCCCTCACGGAAAGCCAGACGGCGCCGACGATCATCGCCACCACCGAGCACCCGCCGATCAGGATGCCGCCCATGTTCGGCGTGCCCTGCTTCTGCTGGTGCTTGGGGCCGAGATCGTAGATCGTCTGCCCGAACTTCATGGCCCTGAGCTTGGGCAGGAGCCTCGGCATGAGCGCGAGGACTCCGGCCAGGGAAATCAAGAATGACACCAAAATGATCATCAACACGACAGTTACTGGTCCTTTCGCATTTCTTTCAGCAGCTCGTCCACGACCACCTTTTCATCAAAGGGGCGCTTGACGCCGTTGATCTCCTGGTAGGTCTCGTGGCCCTTGCCCGCCAGCACGATGACGTCTCCCTCCCGGGCCATGTTGAGGGCATAGCGGATGGCCTCCCGGCGGTTCTCGATGACGCTGTAGGGGGTCTGGGTGCGCTTGATGCCCTTTTCCACCGAGGCCAAGATCTGGTAGGGATCCTCCGTCCGGGGGTTATCGCTGGTCAGCACGCAGTAATCGGACAGCTGGCCGCCGATCTCGCCCATGATGGGCCGCTTGCCGTGATCCCGGTCTCCGCCGCAGCCGAACAGGGAGATCACGCGGCCGCGGGTGAACTCACGCACGGTCTTCAGGATGTTTTCCAGCGCGTCCGGAGAGTGGGAGTAGTCCAGGATCACCTTATAGGGCGTATGGGTATCCAGCACCTCGGCGCGGCCGGGCACGGACTTGACAGAGCCCAGGGCCGCAGCGATGTTCTTGGGGTCGAGGCCCTGGTTCAGGCAGACGGAGGCAGCCGCCAGCGCGTTGTACACGTTGAACATACCGGTCAGTTGCAGATGCACCGGGTACTTATCCGTATTCAGGACGTTCAGCATGAAGCTGACGCCTTCCTCGGTGATCTCGATATCCGTGGCCATGACGTCAGCCGGCGTGCAGATGCCATAGGTCAGGCAGGGCACATCCATGGTCTTGCGGATCTGGGCGGCGCGCTCATCGTCCGCGTTCAGGGCCGCGTTGCGGATGAAGTGGGAATGGAAGAAGCTGCGCTTGCAGTCGAAATACCGTTCCATGGTCCCGAAATAATCCAGATGGTCCTGAGACAGGTTCGTGTAGCAGCCCGTTTCAAACTGCATGCCTTCGAGGCGGTGCATGGCGATGGCGTGGGCCGAGACCTCCATGGAGACATATTCCGCGCCGGCGTCGGCCATCATGCGCAGAGTCTTCTGCAGATCGATGGGGTCCGGGGTGGTGAGGCCGCTCTTGAGCAGCTTGCCACCCATATAGGAGCCGATGGTGCCGATGACGCCGCAGGAAGCGCCTGTATTCTCGAGCACGCCCTGGATCAGATAGCTGGTCGTCGTCTTGCCCTTGGTACCCGTCAGGCCCAACAAACGCATCTGCCGGTCGGGATGGTCATAGAAGGCCGTCGCCGCCAGGGACATGGCCACACGGGTATTATCCACGATCAGCTGCGGTACATCGAGTTCCGGCAGTGGCCGCTCCGTCACCAGCGCGCTGGCGCCGTTTTTGACTGCGGCAGGCGCGAAGGCATGGCCGTCAAAATGAGCCCCGGAAATGCAAAAGAACAGCCCGTGATCTTCCTGCTTCCGGCTGTCCATACATAGCTCGGCGATCTGCAGGTCCCCCGCAGAGGCCGGAGCGTCGGCTCCTATGCTTAACGCAAGCTCCTTGAGTGTCTTCATTCCTAAACTTCTCCTCTCACCGCAAACGGCCGGGGATCCGGCGCCGTCACACGGTGAACTTCCTGTTCTTCCACCAGCACCATACCCATCTGTGATGCGTACAGGCTGATGCGCGTCATTTCGCGCGCGTCCATCAGTTTTTTATCGAGATCCGCATTGTGCTCGGATAAGGACCGCACCTGCTCCTCCATGACTCCCACGTCATAGGCGAGCTTGCGGATATGGACATAGTTGACCAGCATGACCGAAAGAAGGAGCACGAGCATCACGGCAAAGGCGATCGCTGCCTGCTTGACCGAGATGCCAAAGCTCTCCCGCCGCACCTGGCCTTCCGCCGGATAGGCGCGATCATCATATGCATCATAACCCCGTCCGGCCGTCGCGTCAAGGATAAATACGCTCCGGTTGACCTCAAATTTATCTCTTTCAGCGGTGCCGATACCCGCCATGGAATAGTTATTCCCGCGCACCAGAGACATATACAGCTCCCCCTTTCCTATGGATATTTTTACAATTCACAAAGCACGAATGCTGATCGATCAGTCGTTATGGCCCCTCGCGCTGCGCTGCACCTCTGCCAGGAAGGCCAGCGGATCCGGGAACTCGCTCTGGAAGGTCTCGTCTTCCTCAGCGCCCGCCTCAGACTTGAGGATGCGGATGTACTTCTTCGCGCCGCTGATCTCGACCTCACGGCAGTTGTCCAGGTACTTCGCCCGCATCTTCTGAGGCAGGAGCAAACGGCCCTGCTGGTCCGTCTCGCAGTCCGTATAGCTGTACTTGTTGAACTGCTCGATCAGCCTCAGTACCCGGGCGTCCATTTCCGCCAGTTCTTCCAGCTTGTCCTGCTGGTTGAGCCATTCAGTCATCGGATAAATGGCGATGTTATGAAAATCCGGAGTCGGAGCTACTACAAACTTGTCCCCCAGGGCCTCGCGGAAATTGGCCGGTACGATCATGCGGCCCTTGGAGTCGACCCCGTGCACGAAAGCGCCTGAGAACTGGCAGGTCTTTTCCCTCGGGTCTTGATGGGCGGTCATGTCAGCGCCGGAAGCGGGCTGTGCTTCGGTCTGCGCCGTTTTTGAGGCGCGCTTCTCTTCATCTGACATGTTCTCACCACACAATCTGCCATATTTTCACCACTTTATGGGTTCGAAAACCATTTTACCCCACTTTTTGGTCCTTGGCAAGCAATAATCTTTTTCAGTTTTGCGTCTCATTCCCAGCTATTTGTAGTTTTGGGGGGACTTTTTTGGGCAAGTTCCCCCATCCGGCGGATCATCCGGTCGAAAAGTTCGTTTTTGAGACAAAATCCCGTTCTTTAATGTGCAATTTGCACAGTTACTATGTATTCAGTTGTGCACATTGACGTTTTTACGATCTCTATTTTTTTGGGAATCGTTCCACCGCCGTGTGTTTTTGGGGCTGCATGCTCCAATTCAACGCGCAGCAAATGAAAAAGCTCATGATTTCCACTTTTAGGGAAATCATGAGCTCAATTTGTCATTATTCGTTTGTAATTGCCGATTTTTGAATCAATAAAGGGAATCAGGCGCCACTTTTCGGTTCTTCATGCCCACCAAGGGTTACAATTTTAGGTTCCGGACGGGGTCCTCCCGCCACCGGGGCAGATTCGGGCGCTCATCCCCAATTCCTGATAGTGAAAGCGTTTTCCGGATAGCGCGGCCCGATCCTTTTTGGGGTTTGCGATGTGGCTCAGTCTTCCGCGCTCCCGACGTCCAGAGACAGCTCCTTCAGCCGGAAGCCCAGCTGATCGCAGGAAACGCAGGCGAACTCGGTGTTCTCCAGCCAGCCATTGAAGGCGCTCCGGCCTGAAGGCCCGTGCAGGTGACCGTACACACAGTATCTGGCCCCGGAGTCGCAGATCAGCCGGGACACCTCGGTTTCAGCCCCGTTCTCCCCCACCGGAGGATAGTGGGCCATCACCAGGAGCGTGCCGCCCCTGCCAGCCGCCTGGCCGAGGGACAGCTGCATGCGGGCCGTTTCCCGCCGGTAGATGCGTTCATCGTCCTCGGATACACCAGGCCCCGGAAGCGTCCACCCGCGGGTGCCCGCCACAGTGACTTCGCCAAAGCTGAGTGCGTCGTTCTGCACGGCGTACATGTTTTCCGGCAGCACCGACCTGAGCCGCCCGATGCCGGACCACCAGTAATCGTGGTTGCCCCGCAGCAGGACCTTCCTGCCCGGCAGCTCGGCGATCCGTCCGAGGTCAGGGAGAGCGTCTTCCAGCTGCATGGCCCAGGAAATATCCCCGGGGATCAGCACCAGATCCTCCGGACCGACCCTGGCGAGCCAATCCGTCCTGATCTTTTCAAAGTGGCCTTCCCACTGCTCCCCGAACACGCTCATGGGCTTATCCTGTCCGCCCTCAAGATGCAGGTCGCCTATCGCAAATACCCTCACAGGTCACTCGCTTTCTTCTTCCTCGTCCGATTTTTCCTCTTCTTCATCCCCGATCGCTTCCAGGGAGAGTTCGTTTTCGATCTCAGAATACTCGCCTTCGGGGATATCGTCGTTGATATCCGGCATGATCTCGTCCATGGAGCTCACCGGATCGATGGAGCCGATGGCGTTCTCATCCACAGTCCCCACCGCTTCCTCTTCGTGATCCAGGTCGTCCGTGTCGTCATCGGCACCCACGTTCATCTCTTTCAGGCAGACCAGGCAGATATCCCGGCCCGGGATCGCGGGACGCTCGTTGCAGATCGTGCACAGCTCCACATCGTCCGAGCTGTTCTCGCCCTGCATCTCGCGTTTGCAGATCTTGCAGAATCCCTCTGATTCTTCAATATAATTTAACTCGCAGCGCGGACATTTTACAAAGCCCATACTGACCCTCCTCAAGGTATATTGCCGTAAAAAGCAACGGCATTATACTACGTTCGATCATGAATAGCAAGCCCTTTACGAAAGAATCGGCCGCTTATGGGGGATCCCCGTCCTCCGGGGGTAGTTGGCGGGCGTCGGGGCCTGCTTTTCCGCGCGGATCAGCACACCATCGCCCTCCGCCTGCCCATAAGGGAACGCCGTCAGTGCCGCTCTGCCCAGCTGCAGGGCGGCGGGCGCCGACAGGGCCATCTCCTCCTCAGCCTTCTTCCCTTTCCAGCACAGGGCCTTGCCCCCTACGCGCGTGAGGGGCAGCATATATTCCAGCAACTCCGGCAGCGCCGCCACCGCCCGGGAGACCGTCACGTCGTACCGCTCCCGGTGGCCTTCGTCGCGCCCCGCCGTTTCGGCCCGGGCCTCCAGCACCGCCGCATGGGACAGACCCAGCCGCTCGATCACTTCCCGCAGGAAGTCGCAGCGCCGGCCATTGGCCTCCAAGAGCGTCACCGGCTGGTTTGGGCGGAGGATCGCCAGCGGGATCCCCGGCAGGCCCGCCCCGGAGCCCACGTCCAGGATGCTGTCTTCTGCTCCGATCAGATCAGGATACCGGAGGATCGGAAGGATGCTGTCTAGGTAGTGCCGGCGGGGCATCTCCCCGTCGGGCACGTTGCTCAGGTCCATCAGCCGGTTCCGCTCGGTCAGCAGGCGGTGATACAGCTCAAAGCGCTCCAGGGTCTCCATAGAGGCCTCGGCCCCGCAGGCCGTGAACGCTTCCGTCAGGATTCTCGTCACTTCGCTCATGCGGCATTCCCCTTCAGCGACAGGATGTGGAGCATCGCCTGCTCCATGGCACTCTCTTCTGCGAGACGCCCGGCCTTCACATCAAACTCGATCTGCGTGCAGCGCCGCACCATCTGGGAGAGCGCCTCCTCGGAGTACATCCGGGCCAGGGTCATCAGCTGCTTGACCGCGAAGGGCGGGATCCCCAGCATGCCGGCGATGGCCGCCTGGTTCTGGCCCTTGTTCATACAGATCTTGGCGTCGTAGACCTGCCGGCACTGGCGGTTCAGCAGCGCCAGCAGCATCAGGGGCTGCTCCCCATCCGTCAGCAGGGCGCGCAGCATGGCAAAGGCCTGGGTGCTCCGGCCCTCCAGCACCGTCTGGGCCAGCTCGAACACCCGGTATTCCGTGCGCGCGCTGCACACCGCCCGGATATCGTCGGCGGTCACGCTGTCCCGCCCGTCGCAGTAGGCGATCAGCTTTTCCGTCTCCGACAGCACGGTGGTCAGGTCGTCGCCCACGGAATAGATGAGCCGGTCGCAGGCATCCGATGTCACAGCCAGGCCGGCCTTTTTCAGCGTCCTGGCGATATAGCTCTGCAGCTGGCGCTGATCCAGGCGGTCAAAGGTGACGATCTTCCCGCACTTTTTGATCGTCTGGTACAGCTTTTTCCTTTTATCGGCCGCCCCGCGCACATAGAAGACCAGCACCGTGGTATCCGGCAGGGCGGGCAGGTAATCCTTCAGCCGCTCCGCGCTGGACGCCTCGTCATAATCCTTGGCCTTGCCGGAAAGCATGCCGCTCTCCCGCACCACCACCAGCCGCTTGTCCGACATAAAAGGAAGGGTCTCCGACGCCGCGATCAGCTTGTCCGCGTCAGGATCCTTCATTGCGGTGACGTTCATATCCGAAAACGCGCCAAGGTTCAGCGCGCTTTCCAGCTGGGAAAGGGCGCTGCGCTTGATATGCTCCTCCTCGCCTTCAAACAGGTACAGCCCGGTCGGCGTGCCGGCTTTCAGACTTTTGAAGAATTCGTCATGGGTCATCTTATGGATCCTCTCCTTCCCGGATGAACGGGATGATCCGGTAGCCGTCCTTCGTGATCTCGATCCGGACAGCCCCCCATTGCGCGGTAGTATAGGTATGGACGCCGGCTTTGTCCAGGCGGGCGCGCACCGTGCCTTCCGGGCCTGCAGCCTCCGACGTGGCAGAAACGGGGATGATCGCCGTCTTCGGAGCGACCGCCGCCAGGAAGGCCTCTGTCGTACTGCTGCGGCTGCCGTGGTGGGCCACCTTCAGCACGTCCGCCTGTGCACGGACATAGGGCTCGTAAGCCCCCGTCAGGTCGCCGGTCAGCAGCAGGGTCGTATCCCCCAGCCGGTATTCCAGGCAGAGGCAGTAATCGTTGGCATCCCGGCCGGACCGGACGCCGCCGTGCTCCGGCCAGAGCACCCGGACCCGGGCATGTTCCGTCTGCCAGCCGTCCCCTGCCGCAGCGGCCGTGACCGTGCCGCAGTACTTCCTGAGCCTGTCGAGCAAAAGCAGCGCCTCCCCGGACACGGCTGCGCGGTCCGCGCCCTCGGGGATCACCAGATGACCGATGGGGATGCGGGCGTCCATGAGGGCCTGCGCGCCCAGGCAATGGTCGGTGTGCAGGTGGGTGAGCACCAGCGTATCCACCCTTCGGCCCGTGGCCAGCAGGTAAGCGCTCAGGTCGCGCCCGTCCTCCCCGCAATCCACCACCGTGGTATGCCGTCCGTCCTGGATCACGGCGCAGTCCGCGCTGCCCTCGTCCAGCTGTACATAGGCCAGGCCGTTATCCAGGGTGCACAGATGCACAGCCGAGCCGAGCACGAACAGCGCCGCCAGCACCGCCAGCCTTCGCCTGCCCTTCCAACTTCGGGGCGCATAGGCCGAAAAGAGGACGATCGCCGCCACGATCAGCGGCCAGAAGGACCGCGGGATCAAAGGACAATTGAAGGACATATAGGGCCATTGGGCTGCCGCGGAAACGCCGTCCGACATGAGCTGCAGCGCCCAGCCCACAGGAAGGGCCAGCCATTTCGCGGCGTCCACCCAGACGAGGCTCACCAGCAGCACCGCCAGGCAGAGCGGCAGCAGGAAGGCCAGCAACGCGCAGACCAGCGGGCTGAATACGAAGCCCGCCACCGAAAAACGGTGGAAGGTCTCAATGGAGGGAAGCGCCGTCCCCGCCACCGCCGACACGGTGGAAGCGAGCAGCCCACCCGCCTTCCTGCCCAGGACCTTTTCAGTCACCCGGCTCACCGGCCTGAACAGCAGCACGATGCCCACCGCCGCCGCGAAGGACAGCTGGAAGCCCGCGTTCAGCAGGTCCATCGGAGACAGGAGCAGGATCACCATGAACGCCAGAGACAGGACGCTCAGCGGATCCCCATTCCTGCCCCGGCTGCGCAGGAAAAGATAGGCAAAGGTCAGGATGGAAGCCCGCAGCACGGACGCGCGGCCATCCAGCAGCAGCACATAGAGCAGCAGGAACGCCGCGAAGGCCCACAGCTGCTTCCGCCCGGACAGGAAGCGCCGGAGCGCGAGGCTCAGGGCCGCCACCAGCAGGGACACGTGCAGGCCCGATACCGCCAGCACATGCATGATCCCCAGTTGGGCGAAGGCCGCACGGTCGTCCTCGCTCAGGACCTGCCTTTTCCCCAGCAGGAGGGCTTTCGGCAGGGCGGAGTGCTCCCCAAAGGCCTGGTCCAGCCGGCTGAGGAGAAAGCCCCTCACGCGGATCACGGCAGGCCGGATGCCCTTCGGCGTCTCCTCCACCGTCTCGAATCCGCCGCTGTTATAGAACCCGGCGGAGAGGTGGTTCTGCCGGAGATAGAGATGATAATCGAACCCGTAGGGGTTCCGCTGCCCGGTGGCCGTGTACAGCCGTCCCGGCACGCGGATCAGAGCCCCAGGCACAGGCAGCTCAGGATCCTGCCCCGGGTAAGCGGTCCAGTACAGCCCGTCCAGGCGCCAGGTATCCCCGGCCTCGTTCCAGACCGTCACATCCCGCAGATGCACGGAGATATGCCCGCCGTTGTCCCGGATCACCGGCTCCTGCAGGACGATGCCCTCCGCAGTATAGTCGCCCTCGGGCGGCAGCAGCGCGTCATAGACAGAAGCGGTCCTGGCCGCGAACAGCAGCACCACCGCCGCCGAAAGAAAGACCGCCAGCGCCGTCCCCTTGGGCCGCGCAAGCAGCGTAACGCACGCCAGCACGCCGTCCAGCGCTGCAAGCCAAAGGGCCCACGTCCCCGGCAGGCGCAGACCCGCCAGGGTGCCGGCCGCAGCCGCAGCGGCGGCCCAGAGGAGCGGCCTGCGCGCCCTGCGGCCGCTCAGGGCTTCAAGTGATCGTATAAACCTGGCCCACATGATCGCGCCACGCCATATAGACGCTGACATCCTCGTTCGGGGTGATCCCCTCCCGGCTCAGGATGTCCAGGGTCGTGTCCATCGCCAGCTCGGGCGTATTGTTTTCTCCGCTCAGATGTCCCAGGATCACATGCCGCACATCCCGCTCGGCCAGGGCGCAGATGCCCTTGCCGCAGGCCTCGTTGCTCAGATGACCGCGGCGGCCCAGGATGCGCTGCTTGAGCGCGCTGGTATAGTGCGGGTTTCGCAACAGCATGTCCGGATCGTGATTGCTCTCGAACACCAGCATGTCCGTACCCCGGAGCTCCTCCAGCACCTCCTTGCGCACATAGCCCATATCGGTGGCCGTCGCCACGCTGTGTGCCCCCGCGTACACGCGGAAGCCCACCGGGTCGTTGGCGTCATGGGGAATCGAAAAAGGATGCACCGCCAGGCCGTCGATATAAAAATCACGGCCCGTCTCAAAGGTCCTGTTCATGCCCGGCTGGATCGCGCCTACCTGCCGCGCCATCCCCTGCCAGGTGCCTTCATTGGCATAGATGGGCAGGTGGAAGCGGCGGCTCAGGATGCCCGCGCCCTTCACATGGTCGGAATGCTCATGGGTGATCACGATGCCGCTCAGGGATTCGGGCAGCACGCCGATCTGATCAAGGGCGTCAATGATCTGTTTGCCGGAAAGACCGGCATCGATCAGGATACCGGTCTTTCCGTCGCTCACATAGGTGCAGTTGCCGCTGGAGCCGCTGTAGAGCGGGCAAAAGGTCATGCCCACCGCTCAGCCCATCACGGCCTTCAGCGCCGCGTCCAGCCAATCGCCTTCGAACAGCTCGATCAGGCCCGCGTCGCAGGCAGCCGCCAGCTTGGGGTTGATCGGGATGCGGCCCAGCACCGGCAGGCTGTACTTGGCAGCCACTTCCGCCACATGGCTCTCGCCAAAGACGTTGATGTGCTTGCCGCAGTCCGGGCAGACCGCGTAGCTCATGTTTTCCACCAGGCCGAGGACCGGGATGTTCATCATGCCGGCCATGTTCACAGCCTTCTCCACGATCATGGAGACCAGTTCCTGCGGGGAGGTGACCACGATGATCCCGGTCACGGGGATGCTCTGGAACACCGTCAGCGGCACGTCGCCGGTTCCGGGAGGCATATCGATAAACATCACGTCGTTGCGGCCCCAGTCCACATCCGTCCAGAACTGCTTGACCGTGCCGGCGATCACCGGGCCGCGCCAGACTACGGGCGCCGTCTCGTCCTCCAGCAGGTTGTTCAGGGACATGGTCTTGATGCCCGTCTTGCTCATCAGGGGGTAGATCTCCGTCTCGGTGCCCATGGCCTTGTCGTGGATGCCGAACATTTTCGGCACCGAGGGACCGGTCACGTCCGCGTCCATGATGGCCGTCTGGTAGCCCGCGCGCTGGGCGGAGACCGCCATCAGGCCGGTGACCAGGGACTTGCCGACGCCGCCCTTGCCGCTGACCACGGCAATGACCTTGTCAAAGGAAGCACCCGCGTGGGGCTCCGCCAGCAAAGATCTGGGATCCCGCTCCGCGCAGTTCTGGGAGCAGGAAGAGCAGTCGTGATTGCATTCGCTCATGATTTCATCCTCGTTCTTCCATAATAAAGGCTGCTTAAACATAGCCCACGCTATTCTATCCTGAAATGCGCAAAAAGACAAGGGAAAAATGTGCCCGCCGCAGGCCCCTCCGCCTATTTCCGCGTTCCCAAGCCATGTATGACGCAGGCTGAACAAATCGCGCCGCAGATTAACGCGCATCCACCTTGAAAAACCGCGCCTTTTCCCGTATAATCTATCCGGGAACCCGGACCAATTGATCAACATAAAGGAGCGACCTTGCGATGAATGCGGTTTTGAGACTGGTGGAATACGCGAAGGAGACGGGACTGATCGAGGAATGCGAGCGCATCTGGGCGGTCAACGCCGTCCTGGACGCACTGAAATGTGACGCTTTGCCCCAGGTGGAGGTGGCCGAGGACGCACCCCTGGCCGACGCGCTCGATGCACTGTGCGACGACGCTTACGCCCGCGGCGCGCTCAAGGAGAACAGCGTGGTCTACCGTGACCTGTTCGATACGGAGCTGATGGGCCGGCTGACCCCGCGGCCCGGCCAAGTGATCGCGGAATTCAACGCCAGGTACGCGGAAGGCCCGCGCCAGGCAACGGACTGGTACTATCACTTCAGCCAGGATACCAACTACATCCGCCGTGACCGCATCGCCCGGGACGTGAAATGGAAGACCGCCACGGAATACGGCGACCTGGACATCACCATCAACCTGTCCAAGCCGGAAAAGGACCCCAAGGCCATCGCGGCGGCGCGCAACCTGCCCGCGGCGGACTATCCCCGCTGCCAGCTCTGCGCGGAAAACGAGGGCTACGCGGGCCGCGTCAACCATCCCGCGCGCCAGAATCACCGCGTGATCCCCATCACCATCAACGGTTCGCCCTGGTTTTTGCAGTATTCCCCCTACGTCTACTATAACGAGCACTGCATCTGCTTCAACCGCGAGCATGTGCCAATGAAGATCGACAAGGCCTGCTTCTGCAAGCTGCTGGATTTCGTGCGCCAGTTCCCTCACTACTTCGTCGGTTCCAACGCCGACCTGCCCATCGTGGGCGGGTCCATCCTCGCCCATGACCACTTCCAGGGCGGGCACTACACCTTCCCCATGGAGAAGGCCCCGGTGGAAACGCCCTTCGTATTCCCTGGCTTTGAGGACGTGACGGCGGGCATCGTCAAGTGGCCCATGGCGGTCATCCGCCTGGCCTGCGCGGACGCCGGCCGCCTGGCGGACCTGGCAGACCGCATCCTGGGTGCGTGGCGCGGCTATACCGACGAGGCGGCCCTGATTCTGGCAGAGACCGACGGAGTGCCCCACAACACCATCACGCCCATCGCGCGCATGCGGGACTGGAAGTTTGAATTGGACCTGGTGCTGCGCAACAACCTGACCACCGACGAGCACCCCCTGGGCGTATACCACCCCCATGCCGAGCTGCACCACATCAAGAAGGAGAACATCGGCCTGATCGAGGTCATGGGCCTGGCCGTGCTGCCCGCGCGGCTTAAGGACGAGCTGCACGCAGTCGCGGACGCGCTGGTGAGCGGCGGCGACCTCCGGGCCGACGAGCGCACCGAAAAGCACGCGGACTGGGCGGAAGAGCTGAAGCAGCACTATCAGTTCACCGCGGAGAACGCCCTGGAGATCCTCCGGCACGAGACCGGCCTGGTGTTCTCCCAGGTGCTGGAACACGCCGGCGTGTACAAGCGCACGCCCGAAGGCCAGGCCGCCTTCCTGCGGTTCCTGAAGAGCGTGTGACAGATGAAAGATCATTGGGCGCGAATGCGTCTTGTCCTTTTCAGAAACATCTGATACAATAGGGCCAACAGACAAAGGAGGTCACTTATATGAGCATTTCCTGCAAACCTTTCGGTTTCGACGGCACCGGCCGCGAGATCAAGCTCTATACCATGACGAATACCCACGGCGCATCCGTGTCCGTGACGGACTTCGGCGCCCACGTGGTCAGCATCTGCGTGCCCGACCGGAATGGCAGGCTGGCGGACGTGTGCCTCGGCTTTGACGAGGTGGGCCCCTACCTGCAGTCCCACGGCAGCATCGGCGCCACCGTCGGCCGCTTTGCGAACCGCATCGGCAAGGCGCAGTTCACCCTGAACGGCAAGACCTACCACCTGCCCGCCAACGACGGCCAGAACTGCCTGCACGGCGGCAAAGAGAACTTCCAGTTCAAGTGGTTCAAGGCCGAGACCCTGGAGAGCGAGGGTGAAGACGCCGTGCTGTTCACCTATTTCTCCCATGACGGCGAGGAGGGCTTCCCCGGCAAGATGAAGCTGCAGGTCACCATGGCCTTTGACGATCAGTGCGCCCTGTCCATCCGCTATCTCGCCCAGTGCGATCAGGACACCATCGTGAACCTGACCAACCACGCCTACTTCAACCTGGCAGGCGCGGGCGATATCCTGGATCAGGTCATCACCGTTCATTCCGCCCTGACCACCGAGACGGACGACGAGCTGATCCCCACGGGCAAGATCATCGACATCTCCGGCACCGCGCTGGACCTGCGCAAGGGCGGCACCGTCCGGGCGGGCCTGGCCAAGCGCGCGGAGTGCCACCCCATCGACAACGCCAACGGCTACGACCTGAACTACTGCGTGCCCGGTGAGGGCCTGCGCGAACTGGCGAAGGCCGAGGATCCCGCCTCCGGCCGCGTGATGACCGTCATGAGCACCGAGCCCGGCATCCAGTTCTACTCCGGCCAGGGCCTGCACCAGAAGGGCCACAACGGCGTCCAGTACGCGCCCTACTACGGCTTCGCCCTGGAGACCCAGCACTATCCCGACAGCCCGAACCATCCCGAATTCCCGACCACCACGCTGAAAGCCGGAGAAACGTTCAAGTCCGTAACGCAATATATTTTCTCGGTCAAATAACGGAAACAAAGAAAAAGTAGGAAGGAGGAAGTAGAAAGTAGGAAGTAATATTACTTCTGCTCATGGCTCAAGGGATGCCAAGGCAAGAACAATAATTACTTCCTACTTCCTAACTCCTACTTCCTACTTTTTGCTATATAAGTCTTGTTATTAGCCGACTTCTTTGAGTCTCCTGTTATAAACCACCGTCATCATCGTGATGAACGCCGCCAGGCCACCCAGCATGTTGGAAATGGGCTCAGCCCAGAACACGCCGTCCACGCCAAGGCCCAGGGCGGGCAAAAACAGCGTGAGCGGCAGCACGATGACCACCTTGCGCAGCAGGGAGAAGAAAATGGCGTGCCGCGCGTCGCCCAGCGCCTGGAAGGTGGACTGGGCCGACACCTGGAAGGCCTGGAAGAAGAAGCCGAAGAAATAGAGCCGGAGGGCGTGGGGCGTGATCTGCTGCAGCGCCGCGTCCGCGGTGAACAGCCGCGTGAGCGCGGGCGCCTGCCACAGTACCAGCGCCCAGGCCAGCAGCGTATAGCCCACCGCCGTGACGGTGGTGAACCGGATGCCTTCGCGCACCCGGTCATATTTTCTTGCGCCGTAATTGTAGCCCAGCACGGGCGATGCGCCGCTGGTCACGCCGGTGATCGGCAGCGCCAGCACTTCGCGCACGGAATTGACCACCGTCATCGCGCCCACATAGAGGTCGCCGCCGTAGCCCCTCAGGGTCGAGTTCGCGGCGATCTGCACCACGGAGTTGGTCGCCTTCATGATGAAGCCGACGATGCCCAGGGAAAGGATCTCCCCCACCAGCCCGTGCTCCGTCCGCACGTACCGTTTTTCCAGGGGCAGCGCGGCGCGCCGGCCGGTCAGGAACCGCATCACCCACAGGCAGGACACCACCTGGCTGATCACCGTCGCGACGGCCACGCCGCGAACGCCCATATGGAAGACGAACAGGAAGATGGGGTCCAGCACCAGGTTGATCACCGCGCCCAGGACAGTGGTGCCCATGCCGACGCGCGGGTAGCCCTGGGCGTTGATAAAGCCGTTCATGCCCGTGGCGATCATAGTAAAGGGCGTGCCCAGCAGGTAAATGCGCATATACTCATCCGCGTAAGGGTAGGAGGCTTCGCTGGCCCCGAACAGCATCAGCACAGGCCTGCGCAAAAGCAGGAAGAGCGCCGTCAGCACCACGCTGCTGGTCAGCAGCAGCGCAAAGGTGCAGCCCTGCAGGCGCGAAGCGCGCTCATCCCGCCCCTGACCCCGGGCAATGGCGAACAGCGGCGCGCCGCCCTGACCGAACAGGCTGGTGAAGGCGTTGATGAGGGCGATGATGGGAAAGGCCACCCCGACGCCGATCAGGGCCATGCTGTCCTCCTCCGACAGATGGCCCAGGTATACGCGGTCCACGATGGTATAAGTGACCTGGACGATCTCCGCCAGGGTCAGCGGGAGGGCCTGCGAAAGGATCCGCTGCCAGACCCTGCCTTCCGCAAAATTGCCCGCCTTTTCTGTCCGCACGGTGATGCCTCCCCGAAATGTTACTGCCCCGCCATTATAGCACGTTTCCAGCCAAATGGAAAGAAAGAGCGGAAACGCTTGACATATCCCCGCCCCGAAGATATAGTTGGACCGGGCGGGGATGCGCAGAAAGCGCGGGCCGCCCGGAGGTCAGAACATATGGGATTTTGCAGGAATATCGCCGTCTTCTGCGGCTCCTCCCTGGGAGCAAAGCCGGAGTACGCCGAGGCGGCGCGTGAGCTGGGCGCGCTGCTCGGCCGCCAGGGCCGCGGCCTCGTCTTCGGCGGCTGCCTGGACGGGCTGATGGCCGAGGTCGCCCATGCCGCCCAGGAAAACGGCGCTAAAGTGTACAGCGAGTTCATCCGCGGCCTGTACCAGGACAAGGATCATCTGCCCGGAGCGCACGAGGCCTTCTACGATAACGTGGCCGACCGCAAGCGGGGACTGCTCTCCCGGGCTGACGCCTGCATCATGCTGCCCGGCGGCTTCGGCACCCTGGACGAGTTCACCGACGTCTGCGCCGCCGTCCAGCTGGGCGAGCTCCGCCGCCCCCTGGGCATCCTGAACACGGCGGGATACTACGACCCGCTCCTTTCCTATTTCGGCCAGATGCGCAAAGAAGGCTTCCTGGCCCCGGAATGGGACGGGCTGTATACCGCCGCTTCCGAGCCGGAAAGCCTTCTCAGACTGCTGGATGGATCCTGTCAGTAATCGGGCGAATAGGGCAGCACCGCCACGATCTCATCCTCGATGTAGATAAAGCGGCACAGGGTGCCGATGCCGGCGTTCGCCATAAAGTCGTTGATGTTGTACGCGCGGTGCGGTGACGACATGGAGCCGTAATAGAAGATGCAGCTCTCCGTGCACGCGTAACGGTAATGGTCCGAGGTCTTGTTGACGTAGCTGGAGCGGTTGCCGTCCCCATAGGTCACGGTGCCCAGGTCCGCGTCGATGTACCACTTGTTGCTCTTCTGGTAGATATTCGTGATGGTGCCGGCAGAGACGCGGGTGCGGCGCTCGCTGGGCCGGCGCTGCAGGAAAATGGTGTAGGTGGTCCGGGCGCCGGAGCTGCTGACCACGTCGATCAGCGCCTGCTGGGGGTTGTCCGTCATTTTGATATAGTTGGAGGCCGCCCCGCTGCGCACGATGGTGCCGTTCACATAGATGGTGGCATAGGGATCGGCGGACACCGGCGTGAACTGCACGCGGCTGACCCAGCTGGCCACTGTCAGCAGATAGGTGGTCACCGACGGGTTGAAGCGCTCCGGCAGCATTTTGCCGGTGTTGGGGCAGTTATGCGTGAGGGACGCAAGCTGCGGCGCGCCGTAGGAGCCGCCGTAAGGCGCGGTGTAGGTCTCAGACCCGAAATAGTAGTCTCCTACCTGGAGTTCCTCATCCGCCAGCGCGGCGGGGACAGCCAGCGCTGAGACCAGGAGCAGAGCGAGCAGCAAGCACAGTCGTTTCATCGGTGATACCTCCCTGACCGGATACCTTGTATGCTATTATAACGCAGGTGGGCCACCTTTTTGTTCCGATTTAACAATAGTTTCGGCAATTTTAACATTTCCGTTATAAATGGAGGGCTTTATGTCCAAAATCCGTTATGATCTGCTGATGCAGGAGGAGATCGAGCGCTGCAAAAGCCGGGGCGTCCGCCCGCGGCTGCTGCTGCACGTGTGCTGCGCCCCCTGCTCCACGGCTTGCCTGGAGCAGCTCACCGAAGCCTTTCAGGTGACCTGCTTCTATTACAATCCCAACATCGAGCCGGAAGCCGAGTTCGAGCACCGCCTGAGCGAGCTCGTGCGCCTGACCGATGAAATGCCCCTTCAGGGCGTGCCCGAGGTCATCCGGGGCGAATACGAGCACGAGCGCTTTCTCGAGCTGGCCCGGGGCCTGGAAGACGTGCCCGAGGGCGGGGAGCGCTGCGCCCGCTGCTACCGCCTGCGCCTGGAAAAGACCGCCCAGGCCGCCCGGGACGGCGGATATGATTACTTTACCACCACGCTGTCGGTGAGCCCCTACAAGAACGCCGAAAAGCTGAACACCATCGGCGCCACCCTGGCCGAGGCCTACGGCGTCCCCTACCTGTTCTCCGACTTCAAGAAGCACGACGGCTATCTGCGCTCCATCCGCCTGAGCGCGGAATACGGCCTGTACCGGCAGGACTACTGCGGCTGCATCTACTCCAAAGCCCAGGCTGCCAGGCGGAAGCAGGAACAGGAGCAGTAACATCCACGGATTACAAGTTTCATTTCCTAGTATAATCTGTAAATAATGAATTATGCAGTTGTCGGGCGGCGGAAAATGTGTTATAATGCGTCCTGTTACTGCACGCCGGAGTATTCCGGTACCGACAGTGGCTCCAATCACGAAAAACAAACGACTATTTGATGAAAGAAGCAGGTTTCATTCGATGAGCCGATCCAATAGCAGAAGCAACAAAAAAGAGAGCAAGATCCTGCTGACCGCCGTACTGGGCGTGATCCTGGCAGCCATGATCCTGCTGATGCCCAAGGAGCCGGTCGTGATGGCCGTGAACGCCTCGGGCGGCAACAGCGACGCCGCGGGACTGATCTTCAGCGAGATCATGTCCGACAACGCCAGCGCCCTGCCGGATGAAAACGGCGCCTTCAGCGACTGGCTGGAAGTCTGGAATCCCACCGATCACGCGATCGACATGAAAAACGTCGGTCTCTCAAACCGTTCGGACAAGATCCAGTTCCTCTTCCCGGAAATGACGCTGCCCGCCGGCGGGCGCGTGATCGTCTTCTGTGACAAGATCAACCGCGACGACCCCAACGGCACCCTGCACGCCAAGTTCAAGCTGTCCAGCCTGGGCGTGGCCGTGTTCCTGTTCGACCCCCACGGCGTGGCCCTGGATCAGGTGACCGTGCCGACCCTGAACGCGGATGAGAGCTACCAGCGCGTCTCCAAGACCGAATGGCGCAAGTCCGACGAATACGCCCCCGGCTTTGAAAAGACCACGGAGGGCCACATCGAATACCTGGCCAGCTTCCACGTGGAAGCTGACGTCCTGATGATCAACGAGATCATGCCGGTGCCCAAGACGGGCCTGAGGGACGAGGACGGCGAGCTTTCCGACTGGATCGAGCTGTACAACGCCGGCAACGCCACCATCCGCCTGAGTGACCTGGCCCTGAGCGATAACGAGCAGAAGCCCCTCAAGTGGTTCTTCCCCGACGGCGCGGTCATCGAGCCCGGCCAGTACTATATCGTGTTCTGCTCCGGCAAGGACAAGATGCAACAGAACGGTATCCCCCACACCAACTTCAGCCTGTCCGGCGAGGGTGAGACCGTGGTGCTGACCACCAAGGCGGGCGAGCTGATCGACCGCGTGACGGTGCCGAACATCGGCAAGGACGTCTCCTACGCCAAGACCCCCGGCACCCAGATCTGGTCCGTATACCAGGTGGCGACGCCCGGCAGGCCCAACAATCCCCAGGGCGTGTCCGACGCAGACCGCTATATGCGGCAGATCAATGCGAGCCAGGTCTACATCACCGAGGTGCTGGCCTCCGCCGATCAGGTGACGCCAGCGCCCGGTGAGGCCGCCTGCGACTGGGTGGAGCTGTACAACGCCGGCACCTCTCCCTTTGATCTGTCCCTGTGCGGGCTCAGCGACAACATCGGCTGGCCCCGCAAATGGCAGTTCCCGCTGGGGACCACCATTTACCCGGGCGAATACAAGGTCGTGCGCTGCGATAAATCCGAAAGTTCCGGTTCGGGCCAAAGCCCTCATACCAGCTATGGCATCACCAAAGCCGGCGGGGAGGTCATCACCCTGAGCGATCCGGAGGGGAACATCCTGGACAAGCTGTACATCCCCCCGATGCGCACGGACGTCTCCTACGGCCGTTCCATTGAGTCGAACGGTTTTTTTTATTATGACGCGCCGACACCGGGGCAGAAAAACGGCGTGGGCTTTGCCGGCTACTCTGCCACCCCGACCCTGTCCGCCAAGGGTGGCCTGTATGAAGGCGTGCTGGTGGTGACCATCGACGTGCCGGAGGGCACCACGGTGCGCTACACCACGGACGGCTCCATCCCCACCCTGGAAAACAGCACCGAGTACACCGTGCCCCTGGCTTTCCAGAACTCCATCGTGCTGCGCGCCCGCTCCTTCCAAAGCGGCCTGCAGCCCTCGGACACGGTCACGGCGTCCTATATCATGAACACCTACTTCACCCTGCCCGTGGTGTCCGTGGTCATCGACCCCGAGGAGCTGTACTCCGAGACCGATGGCCTGTTCACCGCCGGCCCGAACGTGGACAAGTCCAAGGGCATCCCCTTCCGCAACACTATTTACCGCCAGTTCGGCAAGATCCCGCGCCCGGCCTATATCGAGATCTTTGAGCAGAACGGCGCAGGCACCGTCATCTCCCAGGGTGTCAAGCTCGCGCTGGGCGGCGACTACAGCCTGGACATGCCGCAGAAGACGCTGAAGATCCGCGCCCAGGCCAAGTACGGGGCCAAGTATTTCGACTATCCCCTGTTCGAGGACCGGCCCTTCACCTATTACAAGTCCTTCAACCTGCGCAACTCCGGCAACGACTGCGTCTGGACGCGCATGGCCGACGGCTTCCAGAGCCAGCTGATCGACCTCTTGGACACGGACATCATCCACCTGGCCTTCAAGCCCGTCATCGTGTACATCAACGGCGAATACTACGGCCACTACAACATGCGCGAGCGCAAGGACCGCTTCTGCATCGCCCAGTGGGAAGGCCTGGATATGGAGCTGGCGGACCAGATCACCATCCTGCGCGCCAGCTACACCACCGTTCAGGGCAGCAACAAGGAATACCGCGCCCTCCTGGACCGCGTGAAGGCCTCCTCCCCCGGCAAGAACCCGGCGGACCTGCAGTACATCCTGGACAACGTGGACGTGGACAGCTATTTCGATTACCTGGCCATCGAGATGTTCTTCGGCAACTCCGACATCGGTAACACCATGTTCTACAAGCTGCCCGGAGAGGGCCAGAAATACAAGTGGCTGATCTTCGATCTGGACTACGGCATGTTCTCCTCCAGCTTCAACTCCCCTAAGTCCTACACCAAGCCCAAGGGCATGGGCGACAAGCTGATCAACAACACCATTTTCCTAAAGCTGCTGGAAAATGCCGAAATGAAGCAGTACTTCCTGGAGCGGCTGGCCTACATCTACCGCACCCTGACGCCCCAGGTCATGAACGACAAGCTGACTGAGATCAAGGCGATCCTGGAGCCCGAAATGTCCATGCACTTCGAGCGCTGGGCGCCGCTGAACGACAAGAAGATCAACTCCGACTCCCCCCTGAGCAAGGACGGCGCCATCGGCTACTGGAACACCCGTATCAACCGTATGCGCGACACCATCAACCGCCGTCACCACTTCCTGTGGGGCTATGTCAAGGACGCCTTTGGCCTTACCAACGCGCAGATGCTGGAGCTCTTCGGCGAACAGCCGGCAGATCCTCTGGCCAAGAAATAACACATCATTCAGGAGGAACCTATGGAAACCACCAGCTTTAAGGACATCGTCAACAGCAACAGCATGTCGGATTGGTTCGCCCAGCAGCTGAGCGACTTCACGCCCTTCAAAGTGGCGCTGGCGCTGCTCGCCGCGCTGATCGCCGGCCTCATCATCTCTGTCGTTTACAAGAAGACCTATCGCGGCGTGCTGTACAGCCCCAACTTCGCCATGACGCTGATCATGCTGACCCTGGTCACCGCTCCCGTAGTCATGGCCATCGGCTCCAACGTAGCGCTGTCCATGGGCATGGTAGGCGCTCTGTCCATCGTCCGCTTCCGCACTGCGGTCAAGGAGCCGCTGGACACGGTATACATGTTCTGGGCCATCACCATGGGCATCCTGCTGGGCGCGGGCCAGTACATGATCTCGCTGGTGGTGGTGCTCTCCATCTCCATCATCCTGCTGGTGATGAGCTTCGTGCACTTCCGCAACCCCAACAGCTACCTGCTGGTGATGCACTATGACGAGTACGCCGAGGGCGATATCGAGGCCGAGCTGCGCCGCAGCGCGCGCTACAACCGCCTGCGCTCCAAGACCGTCACCCGCGCCGGCGCTGAAATGACCTACGAAGTCAGGATGGACCAGAAGGCTGACCTGGTGGGCCGCATGCTGGATATTGAAGGCGTGCATGACGCGACGCTGGTCGCCATGCAGACAGAGACCGGAGCGTAAGCAGGATGGCCATCCCGCTGAGGCACGAGCTCAAGTACCTGCTGAGCCCGCTGCAGGTGGAGGTGCTGCGCCGCAACCTGCTGCCGGTGCTCAGTCTGGACCCTCACGCCGCGAAGAACGGAGGGCAATACTCCATCCGTTCCCTCTATTTTGATACGGCGGAGGACGACTCGCTGTACGAAAAAATGAGCGGTATCTACTACCGCCAGAAATACCGCATCCGCATCTACAACTACTCTGACGCCGCCATCTTCCTGGAGTGCAAGAGCAAGTTTGGCGACCTCATTTCCAAGCGCTCGCTGAAGATCCCCCGCGACCTGGCGGATCAGCTGATCGCCGGGGACCCGGACGGCCTGGAAAAGACCCACTACGGCCTTTTGAGCGACGTCTACCGCGAGATGCGCACGAGGCTGCTGCACCCGGTGGTCCTGGTGGACTATGACCGGGAGGCCTATCTGCACCCCGCGGAGACCGTGCGCATCACCTTTGACAAGAACCTCCATTCAGGCCTCAACAGCATCGACCTGTTCAACCCCTACGTGCCCACCGTCTCCCCCTTTGACGAGCCCTGGACGGTCCTGGAGGTCAAGTATGACCGCGTGCTCCCGCCCTATATCGCGGAGCTCTTGTCCTGGGCCGTGCCGGAAGCCTGCCGCAGCGCCGTCTCCAAGTACACCTGGTGCAGGCGCTTCGAGCGGAAGGACGACATCTGATTGAGGGTGAAGGGTGAAGGTTGAAGGGTGAAGGTTATATGGCTGTTAAGCATTCATTCGATACCATCATTGAGCAATTCACGTTAAGGCAGGAATACAAGAATTATGCTGGAACTTAAAAACATTTCTTTCAACGTCGACCAGGAAGGCCAGGACAAGGAGATCATCCGCAACATCAGCCTGACGCTGCCCGATGGCCAGCTGACCGTCATCACGGGCCCCAACGGCGGCGGCAAGTCCACCCTCGCGCGGCTCATCGCGGGCATCGAGAAGCCAGCTTCCGGACAGATCCTATGGAACGGGCAGGACATCACCGGCTGGAGCGTCACCGACCGCGCCAAGGCCGGCATCGCCTTTGCATTCCAGCAGCCCGTACGCTTCAAGGGCATCCAGGTCATCGACCTGATCCGCCTGGCGGCGGGCAAGACTGTGACAGTGGCGGACGCCTGCCAGTACCTGAGCCGCGTCGGCCTCTGCGCGCGCGACTACATCGACCGCGAGGTCAACGCCAGCCTGTCCGGCGGCGAGCTCAAGCGTATCGAGATCGCCACCGTGCTGGCCCGGAGCGCCGCCCTCACCATCTTCGATGAGCCGGAAGCCGGCATCGACCTGTGGAGCTTCCAGAACCTGATCGAGGTCTTTGAGGATATGCGCGCCCGCATCGCCGGCAGCTCCATCCTGATCATCTCGCACCAGGAGCGCATCCTGAACATCGCCGACGAGGTCGTGGTGCTGAAGGACGGCCAGGTCGCGGCCCAGGGACCGAAGGACGAGATCCTGCCCGAGCTCATCGGCACCTCCTCTGCGATCCCGGAATGCCGGATCAATATGGAAGGAGGCGTGAACCATGATGAAGCTTGACGAGATCCAGAAGCGCCTGCTGCGCGAAGTGGCAGACCTGCACGAGGTGCCGGAAGGCGCCTACAACATCCGCTCCAACGGCGCCTCCGCCGGCCGCCAGTCCACCGCGAATATCGAGATCGTCCCCAAGACCGACGTGAGCGGCCTGGAGATCCGCATCAAACCGGGCACGAAGCGCGAGAGCGTGCACATCCCTGTGGTCATGACCGAAAGCGGTTTGACCGAGGTCGTGTATAATGACTTTTATATCGGCGATGGCTCCGACGTGACCATCATCGCCGGCTGCGGCATCGACAACTGCGGCAACCAGGACAGCCAGCACGACGGCATCCACCGCTTCTTCGTGGGCAAGAACGCCCGTATCCGCTATGTGGAAAAGCACTACGGCTCCGGCGACGGCAAGGGCAAGCGCATCCTGAACCCCGTGACGGAGGTCTACCAGGAAGAGGGCAGCTCCGTCGAGATGGAGATGGTGCAGATCAAGGGCGTGGACGACACCACCCGCACCACCAAGGCTGAACTGGCCGCCAACGCGAAGCTGGTGGTCCGCGAGCGCCTGATGACCCACGGGCAGCAGAACGCCATCAGCATCTACGAGGTCAGCCTGAACGGTGAAGGCGCCAGCGCGGACGTGGTCTCCCGCTCCGTCGCCCGGGATGACTCCTACCAGAAGTTCGACGCGAAGCTGGTCGGCAACGCCGCCTGCAACGGCCACACCGAGTGCGACTCCATCATCATGGACCACGGCCGCATCCTGGCCGTGCCGGGCCTGGAGGCCAACAACGTGGACGCCGCCCTGGTGCACGAGGCCGCCATCGGCAAGATCGCCGGCGACCAGATCATCAAGCTGATGACTCTGGGCCTGACCGAGCAGGAAGCCGAAGAGCAGATCGTGAACGGGTTCCTGAAATAAACGAACAAATATCAAAAGCCGCTTCCGGATCACGGAAGCGGCTGTTTTCATGATGTGTTTTACTCAGCCTTTGGGGCCTTCTTCTTGTTCAGATGATCCTGGATCATCGGCCAGGCGATCGCTGCGATAGAGATCACGAACAGGATGACCGTCAGCGGACGGTTATACAGGCCGGACCAGCTGCCCTTGCCCACGACCGGGATCTGGCTGAAGTTGGTCTCCATCAGTTTACCGAGCACGACGCCCAATACGACGGGCGCTGCCGGATACTTGTATTTTTTCATCATCCAGCCGAGCAAACCGAAGATCAGGCAGAAGACCACGTGGACGATATTCTTTTCCACCGCGTAGCTGCCCAGGATGGAGAAGGCGAAGATCAGCGGATAGAGGATCGTCTTGGGGATCGCCGTCACGCGCACCCACAGCTTGCTGCCCAGCACGCCGACTGCCGCCATGATGACATGGGCCACGAACATGCTGGCAAACAGGGTATAAACCAGCTCGGGATTCTTGGTGAACAGTTCCGGGCCGGGCGTCAGATTATGGATCATCAGCGCGCCGATCAGCACCGCGGCCGTCGAGCTTCCGGGAATACCGAGTGCCAGCAGCGGAACCATCGCGCCGCCGACAGAGCCGCTGTTGGAGGCTTCTGCCGCGACGACACCGGCCGGCGCACCATGTCCGAACTCTTCCGGATGCTTGCTGAAACGCTTTTCGACATCGTAGGCGATGAAGGAAGCGATCGTGCCGCCAGCGCCGGGGAAGACGCCGATGATGCAGCCCAGAAGTCCAGAACGCAGGATGGACCACTTCAGCTTCCAGTAATAGCTCATCTTGGGAAGCTTATAATCGATCTTCTGGAACTTCGTATCAGTAGGATCATAGTTTTCAAGATTATGGAAGACTTCACCTAATGCAAAAAGGCCAATGAGTATCGGTACCATAGGGATGCCATCATACAATGCTACATTATCCCATGTAAAGCGTGTTATACTAAACATCGGATCTTTGCCAATAGTGTTTAGTAACAGTCCGAAAAGTACCATACTAAGCGCTTTTTGCCAGTGTTTGCCGCCTAAAGTTGCAACGGTCGTCAAACCCATAAGGCACAAAGCAAAATACTCACTAGGCCAGAATTTGATTGCAACACTTGCTAGAGGAATAGAAAAAAACACCAAAATAATAGTGCCAATTATTCCACCAAAGGTGCTAGCCCAGAGGCTGATGCCCATTGCCAAACCAGCTTTCCCCGACTTAGCCAATGGGTAACCATCAAATGCGGTTACTGCGGCAGATGGTGTGCCAGGAGTATTAATCGATACAGCAGTTATAGAACCACCATAGTTAGCACCGATATAAATACCCATTAGCATAATCAGCGCTTGCGTTGGTTCCATCTTATAAGTCATGGGTAATAACAGTGCAACAGCCATCGACGGAGATATACCCGGAATAGCGCCTCCCAATATGCCAGCGCATACGCCTAGTAGAATCAATGCTAGGGTCGTGACATTTAAGAGATTCCCAAATCCGGAGGCCAGATACATGAAAATATCATTCACTTATATCGCCTCCTTACAAACCTAATGCGCGAAATACTTGCCCGGTTGGCAAAGAAATATACAGCAGTTTGTCAAATACAAGCCAAGTGAATAAACACCAGCAGATCGGTGTCAGCACAAGGCGGAGTATCTTGCGCTCCTTCATCAGCCACATCGTCAACACCAGGAACAGTGCACTCGACAGGTAGTAGCCGATGTAATCAAACAGAAAAACGCTCGCAAAAACAGCTACACCTATTCCCAGCGCCAACTGCCAGTGCTTAAATGGTTCGTCAGGCTTCGTGCTGCCATTCAGGATAGAGACTACCACCATAACGATAACTGGTACCATCAGCGCGACCCAGGTCCGAGGCATGGTTGCTGCATTGGTATACTTCATGATCTTCTTGATCCTGAAAGAGAATGTGCAAAGGAACAGGAGAAGAGTGAACAGACAAATGAATGTGATCACCATCAACTGGCCCCGATAAGGCTTCAGCCTGGGCACGAAAGTGTACAGTGCCCAGAAGGCAACCATCAGCGCTACGAAGATGAGTGCTGTCCACAGGAAATTCTCCGGTGCGGCCAGGAATGTGCCAATGGATTGTAACATGTAAATAGCTCCCTTCAGTTGGGATCGGCATAAAGGATACGGCCCGCGGTATGACCCGCGGGCCGTACACTCATACCGGCTTACTCGATGGTATAGTCAGCGCTCACCAGATCGGCGTTCTTCAGCACTTCCAGATGAGCGGCCATATCAGCCTTGAGCTCAGCCAGGAAGTCTTCAGAGGTCTTGTTGTGGACCACGATGGACTTCTCATTGAAGAACTCGATCCATTCGGGATCATTGGTGACCTTCTCGCACAGATCCTGCCACCAGGTGATGAACTCGGCGGGGGTGCCGGCCTTCACGGCATAGCCGCGCCACATGCTCAGATTATCCAGCTCCGGATAACCCAGGTCAGCAAAGTTGGGCACATCGGGATACTTCGCCAGCTTTTCCTTGGTCGCGATGACCAGATGGCGCAGTTTTGTACCATCACCGACATCACCAGGGTTTCCGCAGGAAGCGACAGCCTGATCCGACTGAACAGCCAGCATGGCGTCCGGGCCGCCGTCCTTGGCCAGCCAGGTGATCTCAGCGCCCAGGGCGTTGCAGAACTGGATCGCAGCAATGTGCTTGGAGCCGCCGGCAGCGGGGCCAGCCCAGATCTGCTCTTCAGCCTTCGCTTTTTCGATTAGGCTTTCCAGCGTCCAGTCGGAATCCTTCTTCACGATGATGCAGTAGGGGTCCGCCATGATATCATCGATCCACTCAAAGCCCCAGATGTATTTTTTGACGTCTTCTTCCTGGGAGAGCACGGTGTCCACATAGGAAACGGTGGTCGCAAAGACCAGATAGCCGTCCGCAGGCTGCTGCAGGATGTAATCCGCACAGATCAGGCCGCCTGCGCCAGTCTTATTGTCGACAATGATAGTCGCATCAGTATACTTGGCCGCCAATTCCTGAAACTTGCGGGTCGCGACATCCATGCCGCCGCCCTGCTTCACATAATTCATGATAGTGATGGGCTTTTCGGGTTTCCATTCCGCCAGCGCGGAGGTGGTGAACAGGCTCGCTAACAGCACGAGCACCAGAACGAGAGACAGCTTCTTCATAATTCACAGGCTCCTTTCGATTTGATTTGTATGAGAACATTATTTGTTCAGCAGGTCAAAGGCCAGGCCGTGGCGCAGGCCGCGGTCGCTGATGGTCAGCTGGGATGCGTTCAGGCGCTCCATGATAACCTTCAGGATGCAGGCACCGGTCAGGATGACGTCGGCGCGTTTGGGCTGCAGGCCGGGGATCGCGCGGCGCTCCTCCACGGTGCGCTTCGCATAGGCCGCCAGCTGCTCTTCCACATCCAGCTTCGTCAGAGCGGAGCCCTGGATGATCTCGGGCTTATACTTGTCCATCATGTGACGCACAGCGCCCATGCTGGTCACGGTGCCGCCCATGCCCACCAGCTGCGCGGGGCAGCCGCACACGCCGGCTTCGGCAAATTCCTTGTCGATCTGGGCCAGAGCCGCTTCCACGCTGCCTTCCTTCACGGGATCATCCGTGAAGAACATTTCGGTGATGCGGTTGGAGCCGAGATTGACGCTGAAGCGGTTCTTGAGCTCGGTGCCCTGACCGAAGATGAACTCGGTGCTGCCGCCGCCGGTATCGAAGATCACCAGCTCGCCGTCCTGCAGAGACAGGCCGGACAGGACCGCCAGGTAAGAAAGGCGGGCTTCCTCTTCGCCGGGGATGATCTGCACTTCGACGCCGCAGAGCTCCTTCACGCGGGTCACGAAGTCCGCGCTGTTCTCCGCGCTGCGCAGGGCCATGGTGCCAACGGCCACGATCTTGTCCGCCTCCAGCTCCTTCGCCTTTTCAGCGAAGTTCTTGACGGACTGGGCGTTGCGCTCCAGGGCTTCGTCGCTGATGCGGCCGGTCTTGCTCAGGCCTTCGCCCAGCGCCGCGATATCGTTGGTGTCCAGCAGGGTCTTGATGGTGCCGTCTTCCTGCTTTTCGCCCACGAAAAATTTGATGGATTTGGAACCGATATCAATGATTGCTACGCGTTTCAACAGCCATTCCTCCTTCATTCATCAAGCTGCGGGGCCGTCCGATCAGAAGCCGACAGCGTCCTTCATGGCGCGGATGTAGTTGATATTGGGCAGGTCCTGCACGCCCAGCTTGCGCACGACGCTCATGACCAGCGCGGGATCGATATGCTCCACGCAGATGGTGCGGTTCGGCACGCCGTTGAACTCGGTCTCGGCCACCTCAACGGTGGTGTCGTCGATCTTGGTGATGTAGCGGACCTTCTTGACGTCCACCACGCACAGGTCCTTCTGCTGGCTGCAGAGCTCCACGAAGGCGGCGTAGTCATAGGAATCGGCCAGCTCCGGCACATCCACCTTAAAATACTTGGTGAACAGCTCGCAGACCTGCTCCTTGCTGAGCGGGAATTCGAGCTTCATGGTCGGATACCACTGCTCCAGCTTGTCCTCGTTGACATTGACGGGGGACTTGATGTCCATCAGGTCGTCGCGGATCTTGCAGTTCTCGTTGCTGTTGCGTGAAAGGATGTACTTTTCGCCGCTCTTCTTGACGGAGGGTTCCAGTGCCATGATCTTCTCATCAGCGCCTTTGAAATCAGAACCGAAGGTGCGCCATTCCCAACGCGGGATGATCGTTGCCATATGCTTGTACCTCCATTTATTAAAAGTATGTTTAATAGACCATAAACGCTATTCGCGTTTTACGTATTATATTACCGGTTACGGCTTCATGTCAATGGAGATTTTGTTCATTCATGAGTAAATTTTGTTCATTCATGAGTAAAATGACGGTTTTTACTCCAAAAAACACACAAAAAAGCCCCTATTCTGCAGACGAGAGAGCTGCAGAGCAGGGGCTTATTGAGGCGCGTTATTCAGCTTTAATAGCGTTCCTTCAGTTCATCGATCACGTGGCGGACGCTCTTTTCCACGGTACCGTCATGGAAGGGATTGAGCAGGTCGCCGACCTTCAGCAGGTCGAAATAGCCCTTGGTGCCGCCCGCGCGGCAGAGGCGCAGGTAGTTCTCCCACGCCGCCTTGCGGTCCGTCTTCATGAGGCTGTAATACTGGAAGGCGCACATCTGGGCCAGGGCATAGTCGATATAATAGAAGGGATACAGGAAGATGTGCTGCTTCTGCATCCAGAAGCCGCCTTCCTCCAGGAAGGGCTGGCCGTCATAGTCGCGCCAGGGCATGTAGACCTTTTCGATCTCGCGCCAGACGCGGCGGCGTTCGAGGGCGGTCATATCCGGCTCCGCATACACGCGGTGCTGGAACTCGTCCACGCAGGCCATGTAGGGGATCACAGCCAGGGCGCCGATCAGGTGGGCGGTCAGGTACTGCTCGCTGCGCTCGCCGAAGAAGCTGTCCATCCAGGGATAGGCGAAGTGCTCCATGGTCATGGAATGGATCTCGTTGATCTCGGAGGTGGAGCCGGACAGCATGCTGATGGGGATCGAGCGCATGGCCAGATAGCCCTGGAAGGCATGGCCCGCCTCGTGGGTCAGCACATCCACGTCCGCGCTGGTGCCGTTAAAGTTGCTGAAGATGAAGGGGGCCTTATAGCCCGGGAAACGGGTCATATAGCCGCCCATGCGCTTACCGGGCCGAGTCTCCAGGTCGAAGAGATGGTAATCCACCATGAAATCGAAGAACTCGCCGGTCTCCGGGCTCATCTCCCGGTACATCTTCTGCGCCTTTTTGACCAGCTCTTCCATATTGCCGATGGGGTCCGCGTTTCCCTCGGGGAAGATCAGGGCCTCGTCGTAGTAGCGCAGCTTATCCACGCCCAGGCGCTGGCGCTGCTTTTCGCGGATCTCCGCCACGGCGGGCGTAATGACATCCCGGATCTGGGCGCGGAAGTTGGCCGCGTCCTCCTGGGTGTAGTCGAAGCGGTGCCGATCCAGGTAGGCCAGGTCCGTATAGGACTTGAAGCCCAGCTTCTTCGCCATGCCGACGCGCAGTTGCACCAGCTCGTCATACTGCTGATCCAGCTTGGGGCTGATCTGCTCGTACAGCCTGGCCCAGGCCTCGAAGGCCTCCTTGCGCTCCTGCCGGTCCGTGCTTTCCATGTGCTTGAGCAGGCCGTAGAAGTTGCAACGCTCGCCGCGGAACTCCGTCATGGCCATGGCGCTGTCCTTCTGGTAGGCCTGGCGCAGTTCGCCCTCGCGGATGGTATCCTGGATGATCTTCTCATCCGTCGTCTTCAGGGAGGCGTCGATGATCTTGAACATCTGGCTGCCGAACTCGGCTTCAAAATCCGCACGGAAGGCGCAGGCGGCCAGAGCCTCGCGGTATTTCTTGCGCAGCGGGATCAGGGCGGCGTTCTGCTCGCGCAGCCACTTCATCTCGCCGTCATAGTATTCATCCGTCGTGTCGATGGTGTTGCGGACCGAGCACAGGGACATCATGGTGGCGGCCTGCTGCTCCTGCTCCTGCAGCGCGAAGAAGGCCGCCCGCGCCTCCTGATAGGTCTTCGCGTTCTGCATCACGGCGGTGGTCTCTTCGATGCAGCGCTTCATGGCCTCCATATCCGGGCGCTTGTAGGGCATTTGACGAAAATCGATCATGTTTTCTCCTCCCTTATGTTCCCAATAAGAAAACGCTGACCAGCATTCAGCCGGCCGGCGTTTTACAGCCTTCAACAATATAACAGCCTGGGATCTAAAATGCAAGTGTCCTGCTGCGGCTTACGGTTTTTCTAATGCATCTATTTGCTCACGCACGAAATTGACCAGCCGGAAGCCGATGTTATAGCTGTTATTCTGCGCGATATTGATGCCCACCGCATAATAATCCGGGTCATAGACCGGCCCGCCGCTGTTGCCCGGCAGGGTATCCATCCTGTATTTGAGATGCTGGCTGCTCAGCACTTCCACGAAGCCGGTGTCATATTTCAGCACGCCGTCCCGGTAGCCGGCCACGTTCATGAACTTCATATTCAATTGCTTGTCCGAAAGCCCGTACCGGGAGCCGAACCAGCCCGTCCTGTCGCCCACGTTCTGGGCGAACCGGATGCAGCCGAAGTCCCAATCCGTGGTATACTCCCTGTCTTCGTACAGGTTGCCGACGTAGATGCGCCATCTTCCGGTATACTTGTACAGGTAGCTGCGGGCGTTTTTGTATCCGAAATAGAAGGTGATCTTTTTCGGCCATTTGTAGTGCTTGATGCAGCGCAGGCAGTGCCCCGCCGTGAGCATCTGGTCCTTGCTGACCATGAAGCCTGTGCCGGTCCAGGTGCAGCCGCACTCCCCCGTGACATTCAGGTAGGCGATGGCCGAGTAAGGGAATTTGGACGGATTCTTGACGGTGATCCTGTCGTCCTCATTGAAGATCGTCTTCTCCATCCCGTCGGGGATGAAGGGCTCCGTCTCCGTCAGCACTTCTTCCGCCGCGGAATCCAGCTCCGGTACTTCAAAGAACTCTACCGTGCCTTCTCCGCCCTCGTCCGCTTCCGCCGCCAGGCTCACAGGAGCCGGGATCAGCAGGAGAAAAGCCATCAACAGGGAAATCAGCCTGATCGTCTTCATCATCGTTTTCTCCATCACAAGTATTCTCTTACCATCTCGCCCGCAGCGCCCGTTTGACCGCCTTCTGGTGCGCGCCGTCCACCTTCTTGCTGCCATGGGTCTTGGAGCCGGTGAAGTGGATGCAGAAATGTCCGTCGAAATTGTTGTTCTTGATGCGGCAGTTGCCGTGGGGCATGCCGTTCATGGAGCCCGCGTAGACGTGGCCGTTGTACAGCACCAGCACCGCGCGGCGGTTCCAGCTCCAGTTGCCGCCGTAGAGCTGCTTGATGGTCGCGGTGGCCTCGGCGTTGAGGGGCTCGGTATCCATATGGTTGGCGCCGTACAGGCGCTTGCACCTGAAGGTCTTGCCGGTCAGCACGTCCTTGACCGTAAAGGTCGCGCCCCGGGGGATCACGTTAGCGCCGCCGTTGAACCAGTCCAGCTGCTCGGTGGTATACTTAAAATCCGCCGCCTTTTTGCCGAACAGCTTCTGGATGGTGGCATAATCCGCTTTGCCGGTCTGATCCAGCTTGCTGGCTTTCTGGAAGGCCTTGACCGCGGCGACCGTATTATTGTCGAACTTGCTGTTGACATTGGTTTTATAATATTTCTTGAGCTTCAGCGCCTGCTGCAGAGCCTTGACCTTGGCCCCGCTGTCCCCCTTCTTGGAGGTGGCGGGCACCTTGATCTGGGAGATCTTGGTGATCCCCTTCATCGCCGGATCTGCGGTCGACTTCACCGTCGGCTTCGGCGTGGCGGTCGCCCTGGGCGTGACGGTCTTCTTGGCGGCAGCGGTCTGCGTTTCCAGCGCCTTCTTGTCCGTCGAGGTGAGGGCCACGAACTTGCGCATCACATAGCCTTTGACTTTATTGAATGTGACGCTGTAAAAATTACCGGAGATGCCCGTGACCTTTACCTTATCCCCTTTTTTGAAGGTGCTGATCACCGTAGAGGAGGTGGAAGCCTTGGCACGAAAGTTGATCTTATCCTTGTTGATGGTGCCCGTATAGGTCTTGGCTGCGGCAGAGACCACAGGGACGCACACAGTCAGCAGCACAAAAACGAGAACTAAACTGACGAGACGTTTGCACGACATGGCAAGTCCCCTCCAAACGACATATTTGTTACAATATATTACAAATTTATTAAATTTTCAAGTACTTTTGAAATATTTTTGAAAAATTTGTTAAATTTTCTTAAAGTTTGTTAAAAATTGAGGACGGAATGATGGAAAAATTTGAGATCCAGGTGATCCGGAGCGCCAGAAAGACCATCTCCTTACAGGTACTGAAGGACGGAACAGTCCAGGTCCGCGCCCCGTACTTCATGACTGACGCCGCCGTCAGGCAGTTCATAGCCCAGCACCGGGAATGGATCGAAAAGCACGTGGAGCGCGTGGAACAGCGGGCTGCCGCAGCGGGTCCCGCCTTCACCGGCGCGGAGCTCAAAGCCATGGCGGAGGAAGCGAAGCGCTTCCTGCCCGGGCTCATCGACACCTACGCCCCGCGGCTGGGCGTATATCCAACCCGCATCACGGTCCGGAACCAGAAAACCCGCTGGGGCAGCTGCTCCAGCAAGGGTTCCCTCAACTTCAACTGCTTATTGGCCTTCGCGCCGGAGCCCGTGCGGCGGTACGTGGTGATCCACGAGCTCTGCCATCTGAAAGAAATGAACCACTCCCCCGCCTTCTGGAAGCTCGTAGCATCCCAGATGCCCGACTACCAGAACGCCAGGAAGTGGCTCAAAACAGAAGGACAGCGGCTCATTGAGCGGCTGTCCCGATGAAATTCATATTTTCGTAATATTTTTGTAATAATTAGTCCTGAGGGACTTCCTGCTCCTCTGCCGGCTGTTCTGCGATCACCTTTTCGATGAGCTCCAGCAGCTGGTCGCGGCCCTCTCCCGTTTCCGAGGAATAGGGCAGTACCTGCCAGGGCTGCACGCTCAGGGTGCGGTAGAGCAGGGTCAGGCAGGGCAGGCGCTGGGCGCGGCTGATCTTGTCCAGCTTGGTGGCAATCACGTAAAAAGGCAGGCCGGTGGAACGCAGGAAGGCATTCATGGTCAGGTCGTCCTTGGTCGGCGCGTGCCGGATATCCACCAGGTGCAAGGTCAGGCGCAGGGCATCGGACTTCTGGAAATACCCGTCCATCATCTCGCCCCAGCGCTGCTTTTCCTTTTTATCCACCTGGGCGTAGCCGTAGCCCGGCAGATCGATCAGGTGCCAGGCGTCGTTGACCCGGAACACGTTGATGAGCCGGGTCTTGCCGGGTGTGGCGCTGACCTTGGCCAGCTTGTTCCGGCGGGTCAGGCTGTTGAGCAGGGAGCTCTTGCCCACGTTGCTGCGGCCCGCGAAGGCGATCTCCGGCAGGCCCTTGCCCGGGAAATCCCGGTAGGCCGTCAGGCTGGTGATGAATTCCGCTTTCTTGATCTCCATAGCCATCACTTCACCAGCGCTTCCGCCAGCACATCGGCGATCTCATCCGCATAGATAATATGGAAGGTATCCTGCACATAGGGCGGCACGTCCTCCAGGTCCTTTTCGTTCTCCCGGGGCAGGATCAGGGTCTTGATGCCGGCGCGGTACGCGGCCAGCACCTTTTCCTTGACGCCGCCGATGGGCAGCACGCGGCCCCGCAGCGTGATCTCGCCGGTCATGGCCACATCCTGGCGCACGGGGCGTCCGGTCAGCGCGCTGACCATGGCCGTGGTGATGGTCACGCCCGCGCTGGGGCCGTCCTTGGGCACCGCGCCTTCGGGCACGTGGATGTGGATGTCGTTGGTCTTGTAAAAGTCCTCCGCCAGGCCCAGCTCGTCGGCATGCACGCGCACCCAGCTGCGGGCGGCGTGGGCGCTCTCCTTCATCACGTCGCCCAGCTTGCCCGTCAGTTCGAGATTGCCGCTGCCCTTCAGCACCGAGCATTCCACCGCCAGCATTTCCCCGCCGACGGCCGTATAGGCCAGGCCGTTGACCACGCCCACCATAGGCTTCTTTTCCGGCAGGTCGCGCAGGTAGCGCGCCGCGCCCAGGTATTCCCGCACCAGGGCCTTGGTCACGGTCACAGACTTTTTGTCGTTTTCCAGCATGTCCACCGCGCACTTGCGGATGACCTGGCCGATGGTGCGCGTCAGGATGCGCACGCCCGCCTCGCGGGTATAATCCTCGATCACCGTCTTGAGCACGCTGTCGCTGATGCGCACAGCCTTCGCAGGAATGCCGTACTCCTTGGCCTCCTTGCGCACCAGGTGGCGCTTGGCGATCTGCAGCTTCTCCTCCTCGGTATAGGAGGGCACCTCGATGATCTCCATGCGGTCCAGCAGCGGCTCCGGGATGCTCTCGCGGGTGTTCGCCGTGGTGATGAACATGACCCGGGACAGGTCGAAGGGCAGCTCCAGGTAGTGGTCACGGAAGGCGTTGTTCTGCTCCGCGTCCAGCACCTCCAGCATGGCGCTGGCAGGGTCACCGCGGAAGTCGTTGCTCATCTTGTCGATCTCATCGAACAGGAAGACCGGGTTCATGGAGCCCGCCTGCTTGATGCCGGAAATGATCCGGCCCGGCAGCGCGCCGATATAGGTGCGCCGGTGGCCGCGGATCTCCGCCTCGTCCCGGACGCCGCCCAGCGACATCTGGACGAACTTGCGGTCGATGGCCTGGGCGACGGCCCGCACGATGGAAGTCTTGCCCACGCCGGGAGGGCCCACGAAGCACAGGATCGGCCCGCGCATGACGGGGTCCTTCTCCGTCTGATGCCTGAGAGCCAGGACGGCCAGGTATTCGATGATGCGCTCCTTGACCTTCTTGAGGCCGTAATGGTCCTCGTCCAGGATCTTCCGGGCGCGTTTGATATCCAGGTTGTCCTGGGTATACTTGCCCCAGGGCAGGTCAAGGATCCACTCCACATAGGTCTGGGAGATGACGATTTCCGGGCTGCCCGGCGCCATGCGCTCCATGCGGGTGAGCTCGCGCTCCACCTTTTCCTTGGCTTCGTCGTTCAGGGGCAGCTTCGCGGCCTTAGCCCGCAGGTCCTCGGTCAGGCTCTGGTCCGCGTCGCCCAGCTCTTCCTGGATGGCGCGGATCTGCTCCCGCAGGTAGTAGTCCTTCTGGTTCTTGTCCACCAGCTTCTTGAGCCGGGCCTGGACGGAACGCTCCACCTCGGTGAGGGCCGTCTCCCGGTTCAGGGAGAGGATCAGCTTTTCCACCCGGCGGTCAGGCTGGATCTCCTGCAGGATCTCCAGGCGGTCCTCATACTTGGTCAGGATGTTGGCCGCGATCTGGTCCGCCAGGGTCTCCGCGTCGCGCACATTGGCGATGGCGCGCATGGTCTCGGGCGAGACCGACGCGCCCGACTCGGTGTACTGCTGCAGCGCCGAGCGGAGCGCCCGGTACAAAGCTTCCATCTCCAGCGGGTCCACCGCCGTGGTGTCGGCGCCGCATACGGCCACCGGCACATTTTCCTCGGTGTCCAGCTTCTGCAGGACCACGCGCTCCCGGCCTTCCACCAGCACGCGCAGCGCGTCGCCGGGCAGGCTCACCACCTGCTTGATCTGGGCCACCATGCCCACGGGCCAGAGGTCCTCAAAGCCGGGATCCTCCTTGCCCTCATCCCGCTGTACCGCCAGCACCAGCTGCTGGTCCTGCATCATGGCCTTTTCCAGGGCGGCGACGCTGGCCACGCGGCCCACGTCGAAGTGCAGGATCATCCGCGGGAACACCATCAGTCCCCTGAGCGGGATCAGCGGGTAGGTTTTTGTCGTTGCTTTCTTTCTTGGCATATTTCCTCCGAAGCCGATCCTCCTTGTATGATCGGCCTTTTACTGTATCTGTTGTCTGTCAGGCGAGCAGGGCCTTGATCCCGTCCAGGATGCCGTCGGCTTTTTCCCGGGCCTTTGCCTCATCCTCCGCCACGGCGGAGATATAGACCTTGATCTTGGGCTCAGTGCCGGACGGGCGCACCACCAGGGAGCTGCCGTCCTCCAGCCTGAACTTGAGCACGTCTGACTTGGGCAGGCCGTCCAGGCCCTGGCTGTAATCCAGGACCTCGCTGATCGCCAGCTGTCCGATGCGGCCTTCAATTCCGCGCAGGTTTTTCATGATCCCCTGCATCTTCTCAAAGCCCGCGCTGCCCTCAAAGGTGTAGGAATCGAGCGTGTTCAGCGCGTAGCCGTACTTGCGGTAGATGTTTTTCAGGGCTTGTGTCAGGCTGAGGCCCTGGGCATGGTACCAGGCGTACATCTCGCAGATCAGGAAGGCCGCGTTCACCGCGTCCTTGTCCCGAACATAAGTGCCTGACAGGTAGCCGTAGCTCTCCTCGAAGCCGAAGATGTAATCCGAAGCCCGACCCGCCGCTTCCAGACGGCCGATGACCTCGCCGATAAACTTGAACCCCGTCAGCACGTTCACGGTCTCCACCCCGTGATCCCGGGCGATGCGCTCCGCCAGGTCGGTGGTGACGATGGTCTTGACCATCACGGGATGCTCCGGCATCCGGCCCAGGGCCTCACGCCGCTCACAGACGTACTGCAAGAGCAGCAGTCCGGTCTCGTTGCCGGTCAGGAGCGTGTATTCCCCGTTCTCGTCCCGTACCGCGATACCGCAGCGGTCGCAGTCGGGGTCCGTGGCGATCAGCAGGGCCGCGTTCTGCTTCTTCGCGCAGGCGATGCCCAGCTCCATCGCCTCCCGGATCTCCGGGTTCGGGTAGGGGCAGGTGGGAAAGTGCCCGTCCGGCTGCTCCTGCTCGGGCACCACGCTGATGTTGGTGTACCCGCTCTCCCGGAGCGTCCTCAGCACCGGCTTTAAGCCCGTGCCGTTCAGGGGCGTGTAGACGATGGCGATATTTCGGTCCACCTGATCCTGGGGCCCGAGCAGCGTCTGCCGCTTCACCTCGTTCACGAAGGCGGTATACACCTCTTCGCCGATCCAGCGGATCCGGCCGTCGGCCAGGGCTCCTTCAAAGTCCGCCCGGCGCACGTCCGCGAAAACGTCCAGCTTGTCGATCTCTTTGAGGATCGCCGCCGCGGCCTCGGTGGTGATCTGGCACCCGTCCGGGCCGTAGACCTTGTATCCATTATATTTGGCGGGATTATGGGAGGCAGTCACCATGACGCCCGCGGCGCAGCCCAGCGCCCGCACCGCGTAGGAAAGGCAGGGGGTGGGCATCAGCTGCGGGTAGATGTGCACCCGGATCCCGTTGGCGGCAAACACGCCGGCAGCCGTGCGGGCGAACTCGTCCGACTGGATGCGGGAATCATAGCTGACCGCGATGGAGCGCTGATCCTCAGGAAAATTCCGGTTGACGTAATCCGCCAGGCCCTGGGAGGCCTGGGCCACCGTGTGCACGTTCATGCGGTTGGTGCCCGCTCCCAGCACACCTCGGAGCCCGCCGGTGCCGAACGCCAGCGAGCGGTAAAAAGCATCCTCTATCTCCGCCGGATGGCCCTTCATGGCCTCCAGCTGTTCCCGCACCGGCTGATCCGCGTGATCGAGCCAGTACTCATACCGTTCCATGATCGTCATTCTGCTGTTCCTCCCGGGTCTTCTGTTGGGTCCGCGCTTCATGTGCGGACAGAGTGGATTATACCATACCCTCCCCCAATGCACAAGCAGTGGAATGAGGCAGCAAGATGGTATTGATTTTTAAGCGTCCGTCAGTTAGAATGCGTATGTCAATCCACCTGAGGAGGTCTGTAACATGGATTACGCACAGGAAGCTCTGAGACTGCATGGCGAATGGCAGGGCAAGATCGAGGTCGTGTCCCGCGTGCCGGTCAAGAACAAGGAAGACCTGTCCCTGGCCTACACCCCCGGCGTGGCGCAGCCGTGCCTGGAGATCCAGAAAGACTATGATAAATCCTTCACCCTCACGCGCCGCCACAACCTGGTGGCCGTGATCACCGACGGCACCGCGGTGCTGGGCCTGGGCGACATCGGCCCGGAAGCGGGCATGCCCGTGATGGAGGGCAAATGCGCCCTGTTCAAGGCCTTCGGCGACGTGGACGCCTTCCCCATCTGCGTCCGCAGCAAGGACGTGGATGAGATCGTGCGCACCATCTACCTGATCTCCGGCAGCTTCGGCGGCATCAACCTGGAGGACATCGCCGCCCCACGCTGCTTCGAGATCGAAAAAAAGCTCAAGGAGCTCTGCGACATCCCGGTCTTCCACGACGACCAGCACGGCACCGCCGTGGTGGTGGGCGCGGCCCTGATCAACGCGCTGCGGGTGGTCGGTAAAGAGATGGCACAGGCCCGGGTGGTCATCAACGGCGCGGGCAGCGCCGGCATCGCCATTGGCAGGCATCTGATGAACCTGGGCGTCCGGCACCTGAAAATGGTGGACCGCTTCGGCATCCTCTGCGAAGGCACGCCCATGAACCCCGCCCAGGAGGAGATGGCCCGCATCACCAATCCGGAGCACTTCAGCGGCCAGCTGGCGGATGCCCTCAGAGGCGCGGATGTGTTCATCGGCGTCAGCGCGCCGCACATCGTGAGCCAGGAGATGATCCGCTCCATGGCCGAAGGCGCCATCGTCTTCCCCATGGCCAACCCCGTTCCGGAGATCGAGCCCGAAGAGGCGAAAGCCGCAGGAGCCGCCGTCGTGGGCACGGGCCGCAGCGACCATCCCAACCAGATCAACAACGTCCTGTGCTTCCCCGGCCTGTTCCGCGGCGCGCTGGACGTGCGCGCCCGGGATATCAACGAGGCCATGAAGCAGGCCGCCTCCTACGCCCTGGCCGACCTGGTATCGCCGGAAGAGCTGAACAAAGACTATATCCTGCCCCTGGCCTTCGACAAGCGGGTGGGTCCCGCGGTCGCCCAGGCCGTCGCCAAAGCCGCCCGGGAGAGCGGCGTCGCAAGGCTTTGACCCGTTTTGATCCATGACAAAACCCGGATCCCTGAGCATACAGCCAGGGATCCGGTTTTTTTCGGTTCGATCCTTGCGCCTGCCACTTTTTGTTCATCAAACGTTCACATTACTGCACATATTTTTGACGCATTTCTTTGTATAATCACAATGTACCCGATCACCAGGCAACTCAGGAGGTTATTTTCAATGAGCAGCACACCCCGGGAAGAGCAGAGCCAGGCCGCGGAACCGCGGAAGGACAAGAATACAGCCACCCAGCGCAAACGCAGGCGCAAGCGCGTCCGCCGGCTGATCATCGCGCTGATCGTGCTCGCGATCCTCGGCGGCGCGGGCTGGATCAGCTATCAGCGGCTGCGCGACGAATACCGGGTGGTCTATGACCCCTATACCGCCACCACCGGCAATATCTCCAACTCCCTGAGCTTCAGCGGCACCATGCAGCTGATCAACAATAAGAGCTATACCGCCTCCTCCCAGGCGAAGGTGCGGGAGGTCTACGTGTCGGTGGGCGACATGGTCAAAGAGGGCGACAAGCTGATGCGCCTCTCCGACGGTACCACCATTACCGCGGACTTTGACGGCAAGATCAACAAAGTCGACCGCGAAAAGGGCGACGAGGTCAACCCCAACGACACCCTGGTCCAGGTGGCGGATTTTGACCACATGCGCGTATCCATCCGCATCGGCGAGAGCAACATCACCGCCGTGGACATCGGCCAGGCCTGCCGCGTGACCGTATCCTCCATCAACGCCACCTTCAATTCGGCCATCTCCGCCATCGACTACGCCTCCTACACCGGCAACAACGTGGCGTACTACACCACCACCATCGACGTGGACACCTCCGGCGTGGACAACGTCTACCCCGGCATGCAGGCCACGGTGACCATCCCCCAGCAGGAGGCCAACAACGTGGTGGTCCTGAAAATGGACGCCATCAGCACCATGCCGGACAACAGCGCTTTCGTCTACAAGCAGGACGAGAGCGGCGCCATGACCGAAGTGCCCGTGACCGTGGGCGTCTCCAACGGCAACTATGTGGAGATCAAGAGCGGCGTCGCCGACGGCGAGACCGTGTACGCCGTGGCCAAGACAGAGACCGACAGCGGCATGGCCGCCCTGTTCAGCAGCATGTTCGGCAGCCAGCAGATCAACACCCGCAACCAGAACCGCGGCAACTGGAACGGCGGCGGCAACATGCCAGGCGGGAACAACGGCGGGAATAACGGTGGCAGCAACCGCAACAGAGGCAACTGAGATGGCCAAGGAAGTTTTCTTTGACATGCGCGGGATCGACAAGGATTACATCATGGGCGGCGAGACCGTCCACGTCCTCAAGAAGATCGACCTGCGCATTGAGGAGGGCGAGTACCTGTCTGTGCTCGGCCCCTCGGGCAGCGGAAAATCGACCCTGATGAACATCATCGGCTGTCTGGATACCCCCACCGCCGGAGAATACACCCTGCGGGGCCGGGAGGTGCAGGAGCTGGACGAGCGGGAGCTGGCAGCCCTGCGCAGCCAGGAGATCGGCTTCATTTTCCAGAATTCTCAGCTGCTGCCCCGGCTCAGCGCGCTCAAGAATGTGGAGCTGCCGCTGATCTACGCGGGCGTGCCGCCCCGGGAGCGCCACCGGCGGGCGGAAGCCATGCTGGAGCGCGTGGGCCTGAGCGACCGCATGGATCACCTGCCCACCCAGCTTTCCGGCGGCCAGCAGCAGCGCGTGGCCATCGCCCGGGCCCTGGTGGGCAACCCCTCCATCCTGCTGGCGGACGAGCCCACCGGCGCGCTGGACCAGAAGACCGGCGCCCAGATCATGCAGCTGTTCCAGGAGCTCAACGACGAGCACCGCACCATCATCATGATCACCCATGATATGAACATCGCCCGCCATGCCCGGCGCGTGGTGCACATCATCGACGGCGAGATCACGGAAGGGGGGTCTGTGCAGGATGCTTAAGTCCATCCGCTCCATCCTGATCATGCTGGGCGAATGCGTGAGCATGTCCGTGGACAACATCCGCGGCAACAAGGTGCGCTCCTTCCTGACCCTGCTGGGTATCATGATCGGCGTCACCGCGGTCATCACCCTGATCTCCACCGTGTCCGGCGTGTCCGGGTCCATCGCAAATTCCTTCTCCGACCTGGGCGTGGGCACCCTGACCGTTACCGTGACCGGCAGCGACCTCAAAACCGGCATGACCCCGGAGGACCTGGCGAGGATCTCCGCCGTGGAGGCAGTGGACGGCGTCGTGCCCTCCATCAGCCTGAACGGCCGCGTCTCCTACGGCAACACCGTGGAGACCAACATCTCCGTCTCCGGCAAGAACGCCTACTACTTCACCCTTAACGACGAGCTGATCATCCAGGGCCGGCCCCTCAACTTCATTGACGACAGCAACAACTCCTACGTCTGCGTCGTCAGCCAGAACATCATCGACACCTTCTTCTTCGGCGTGAACCCCGTGGGCGAAACGCTGTACGTATCCGGCCTGCCCTTCACCATCGTCGGGCGGTATAAAGAGGATACGGGCGGCGGCGTGGCGGCCATCTTTTCCGGCAAGCCGGACATCATGATCCCCTACACCACCGCCATGAAGATCAACAATTCCAATGAAGTGAACAGCTTCACGGTCTACCTGGCGGACGGGGCCAGCTCCAAGACGGCCGCCTCCACCATCGAGGACGTGATGGACCAGATCTTCGACTTCGAGGACGACACCTTCACCGTCACCTCCATGGACACCATCGAGGAGACCATGGAGACCATGCTGGGCATGATGAGCACCCTGCTGGCGGGCATCGCCTCCATCGCCCTGGTGGTGGGCGGCATCGGCATCATGAACATGATGCTGACCACCGTCACCGAGCGCACCACCGAGATCGGCCTCAAAAAGGCCCTGGGCGCGATCCCCTGGCAGATCCAAGTGCAGTTCCTGATCGAATCCTTCCTGCTGTCCGTCTTCGGCGGCCTGCTGGGGGTGGTCATGGGGCTCAGTCTCTCCTATGCCCTGTGCAAGGTGCTGGGCACCGTCTTTGTCCTGAACTACGGGGCCATCGCCCTGGGTGTGGGCTTTTCCGCCGCCGTCGGCATCATCTTCGGCTGGGTGCCCGCCCGCAAGGCCAGCCGCCTGAATCCCATCGACGCGCTGAGATCCATTTAAATACAGACCGCAAAACCACCGACTGAAAGGAGAATCCCCATGAAAAGAATCATCCTCTCCGCCCTCTGCCTGGCCTGCGCGCTGTCGCTTTTCTCCGCCGCGGCGCTGGCGGAAAGCCTGACCCTCACCGGCACCGTGGCTGCCGGCAAGACCATTGAAGTTTACGCCCCCATCGGCGGCACCGTCGCGAAGGTCGCGGTGGAAGTCGGCCAGGAAGTGGGCGCGGACGACGTGCTATACGCCCTGAAGACCACGAAGGTCTACGCGGAGGAGGACGGCACCGTCACCGGCATTTTCGGCGAGCCCGGCGATTCCGCGGCCACCGTCGCCAGCCGTTACGGCGCGCTCATGTACCTGGAGGGGGATTCCGTTTACAGCGTCGCCGCCTCCACGGACAACGCCTACAACAGCACGGACACCAAGTTCGTGCACGTGGGCGAGACCGTGTACCTGCGGTGCCGCAGCAACTCCGAGCGCACCGGCACGGGCGTCATCACCCAGATCGAGGGCGTCAGCTATACCGTGAAGGTCAGCTCCGGCACCTTTATCCCCGGCGATTCAGTGGATGTGTTCAGGGACAGCAAGTATACTACCGCCCAGCGCATCGGCCGCGGCACCGTCAGCCGTGTGAGCCCCACAGCCGTGACAGGCTCCGGCTCCATCGTGCGCTATGCGGTCAAGGACGGCGACCAGGTGAAGCGCGGCGACCTGCTGCTGGAGACCCTGGACGGCACCTTTGATGGCTATTACATGAGCGGCACGGACATCCTGGCAGGCGCCGCCGGCACCGTCGGCAGCCTGAACGCCAGCCAGGGCGGCAGCATCCAGGGCGGCAGCGTCGTGGCGGTCCTCTATCCCCGCGACGGTATGCGCGTAGAAGCCACCGTACCCGAAGACAGCCGCAGCGGGATCAAGGTCGGCGACAAGGTGCTCATCGAGCTGGAAGCCGACGAATCCAAGACCTACCAGGGCGAAGTGACCCTGGTCTCCTCCCTGGCCGAGAGCGGCAGCGCGGAGACCAGCTACAAGGTGCTAGTCAGCTTCGTGCCGGACCAGGATGTGAGCTTCGGCATGGGCGTCGTGGTGACCACCCTAGAAGGCGAGTATGTGGACGAGGAAACGGAAAATGACACGGAAACCGAACAGCAGGCCGGTCGTGGCGGGAACTAAGCCGGACCTGAACAGGATTTTCTGTCTGCTGGTCTGCCTGTGCCTGATACTGACCTCCGGCTTTCTGCAGCCGGCAGCCATGAGTGAAGGTGTTCAGGAAGAGACTTCCGCGACGGAAGCTCCGGCCGCCACGCCGAGCCCGGTTCCAATAAGTGATCCGACACCGTCGCCCACCAAAATCCATAATTCGGACGTTTCCGGTGATGATGATTCCACTTCTGATGGCGAAAATGCAGGAGAACCTGCTTCTTCACCCACTATTGAACCGACAGCGACGCCAACGCCGGATGAGGAGGACCCCGCCGAAGCGACCGCAACGCCGGAGCCCGAAGCTACGCCGGAGCCTACGGCAGAGCCTGAGGTCACCCCGACGCCCGCTCCCACCGACGAACATGAACCGTCAGCAACGCGAACACCGGAAGCGGACGAGCCGACGCCTACACCCGCGCCGGAAACGACACCGGCCCCAGATACCACCGAGGAGCCGCTGCCCACGGAAGAGCCCGGCCCGACCGACAGCCCTGAGGGGACGCCTGAACCGAGCCCGACGCCCGTTCCCGAAATGGCCATGGTCATCGACGGCGCAACGGAGGACAAGGAGCACGTCTGGCACCTGACGCTGAAGGAAGGGGATACCCTCGTCATCCATTGGGCCTTCAGCGGATCGGCGGAGCGCTTCGTCTTCACCATGAGCGGCGGAGGCCAGGAGATCAGGGAAGAAACGACGGCCCTCAGCTTCAGCCCGGACATCACCCTGCTGGCGGATGGCCGCTACCAGGTCCGGGCCGCCGCCATACTGGAGGGCCATGAGATCGCCGCCGTATCCCAGACCCTGGAGCTGACGCTCCTCCGCCCCACGGTGACACCGGGCCCGACGTCAGAGCCCACTTCCGAGCCTACAGAGGAGCCCGAGACCACTCCGACTCCGGCCACCACCGAGCCCACCACAGAACCGACGGCGGAGCCCACCGAAGCGCCGAACGTCACCCCGACGCCGGGCCCCACCGGGACCCCCGCGCCGGTGATCACGCCGACGCCCGAACCGACGATAGAACCGACTGGGAAACCGGAACCGACCGGTACCCCGCTGCCCACCTTCCCCCCGCACTGGCGTCCCAGCGGACGCGGCGGGCAAGGCAAAGGCGGCAGCTCCGCCTTCATCATCACGCCGGGCAAAGCCCTCATCAGCACCCACTCGAGCGGCACCGGCGACAGGACGCTTTACGGCACTGTACCCCTGGAGCTCAGCAGCGAGCCCATGACCATCCTGACCATGGGCGGCTGGGCGCTGGAAGTGAGCCGCGGCGGGGAAACGGATTTCCACGCCGCCCTCTCGGACAGCCAGCTGGTCCTGACTTCCGAGGAGGAGGGCACCTGGTACTTTACCCAGTATGCCCTGCAGACCCTCTTTAAGTCCGGCGTGAGCGCCCTCTCCTTCAGCGTGGCTGAGGACGAGGTGGTGATTCCCACGGATCTGGCCCTGACCGGCACCGCCTACGGGCGCGAGCGCGCCGGCGGCTTTGTCGCCTCGGACTTCGTATTCAGCCTGGATGAAAACGGACTGTTTGTGAACGTCGAGGAAAGGATGTACGCCGTCCAGGACGGCATCCTGACCGCGATCAACTAAAGTGAGGCAGCCATGAAAACAAGATTCTTCCTTCTGCTGCTGGCCGCTGTGCTGGCGGTGACCCCGGCCTTGGCGGACACCTGGGCGGGCACCGTGACCGCTGAGGACACCGTGGAGGTCGAGATCCCCTCCAGCGGCACCCTGACCCATCTGAACGCGGAGGTCGGGCAGCAGGTGCAGGCCGGCGACGTGATCGGGGCCATCCGGGAGACGAAGGTATTCGCGCCTGCGGACGGCACAGTCGCCGCCGTGCACCTGGAGACGGGCGACACCATCGCCGATACCGTGCTGGAGATCGCGCCCGTCACCCTCTACACCCTGACCTGCACGTCCCAGGACTACGCCAAGACGCCGGAAAACGCGCTGATCCACAGCGGCGAGCAGATCTACGTGCGCTGCAGCGTGGACGGCACCCACAAAGCCATCGCCCGCGTGACCGCCATCAACGGCGCGAACTTCAGCGCGGAGGTGACCGGCGGTGAACTGTATGTGGGCGAGGCGGTGTTCCTGTACCGTGATCCTGCCTACAGCACCCGCAGTCTTATCGGCAAGGGCACCGTCACCAGCCATGACACGATCCCTGTCTCTGGCACGGGCGTGCTGCTCTCCCTGCGCGTTGGGGTGGGCGACCGTGTCGAGCGCGGGCAGTGGCTCTTTTCCACCGCCTCCAGTGAGGACACGGAGCTCATCGTCCCCCAGAGCGGCATCGTGACCGCCCTGCGCACGAGCGCAGGCAGCGAGGTTGTGAAGGACCAATCCGCCGCCACCATCGCCACCTCGGTGAGCCTGAGAGCGGAGGTGAGCGCTGATGACGCCGCGAGGTTCAAGAAGGGCGACACTTGGTATTACACGCGCAACGATGACCCCCACGAGACCCACTTCACCTGCACCGTCCAGCGCGTGCTGACCAACGAGGCGGACGCCTCCGCCACCGTGGTGCTGATCCCCGAGGAAAAGGGCCTGCCAATCGGCCTGGGGATCATCCTGACGGATGAGGAAAACTGAGAATACTTATAATTTATCTGGGGGGAACCGCTCTTTGGCGTCCAAAGAGCGGTTCCCCCCAGACCCCCTTCCGAGAAAGCCGCTTTACTGTTTTATCATTTCAAAATTGGAGTGTTAAAACACCCAGCTCACTGAGCTGGGTGTTTTAGTATTAGTTATGGTTATTCGAACTGTGAGCGATACAGCTTCCAGTAGAAGCCCTTCTCCTTCATCAGGGTCTCGTGGGTACCCTGCTCCACCACGTCGCCCTGGTCCAGCACCAGGATCAGGTCCGCGTGCTGGATGGTGGACAGGCGGTGGGCGATCACGAAGCAGGTCTTGTCCCGCATCAGCTCGCGCATAGCGGCCTGGATCTCGCGCTCGGTGGACGTATCCACGCTGGAGGTGGCCTCGTCCAGGATCAGCATCCGCGCGTCGTAGAGCATGGCCCGGGCGATGGTCAACAGCTGCTTCTGGCCTTTGGAGATATTGCCGCCGTCCTCGCTGATGACCGTCTGGTAGCCCTCGGGCAGGCGCATGATGAAGGGATGGATGTGGGCAGCTTTTGCCGCGGCCACCACCTCGTCCATGGTGGCGTCGGGCCGGCCGTAGGCGATGTTATCGAAGATCGTGCCCCGGAACACCCAGGTGTCCTGCAGCACCATGGCGTAGGCCCCGCGCACGCTCTTCCGGGTGCAGTCGCGGATATCCCTTTCGTCAATCAGCACCTCGCCCCGGTCCACGTCGTAAAAGCGCATCAGCAGGTTGATGATGGTGGTCTTGCCCGCGCCCGTGGGGCCGACAATGGCCACCAGCTTTCCGGCCTCCGCATGCAGGCTCAGGTCATGGATGATGGTGCGGTTTTCGTCATAGCCGAAGGCCACGTGGTCCATGCGCACGTCGCCGCGCACGTCGGTGAGGCTTTCCGCATTCTCCCGGTCCTGCAGTTCCTCCGGCGCGTCCAGCAGGGCGAACACGCGCTCCGATGCCGCAAGGGCCGAGAACAGCTCGTTGATGATGTTGGCGATCTCATTGATGGGGCCGGAGAACTTGCGGGAGTACAGCACGAAGGAGGAGATATTGCCCAGCCCGATCCAGCCGTGCATGTACAGGACGGACCCCAGCAGGGCAATGAGCGACAATGTGATATTGTTGATCGCGCCCATGGTGGGGCCGATGGTCACGCCGTAGCGGTCCGCATCGTAATACGCCTCTGCCGCGTCGGTATTGATGCGGTCGAAGCGGCGCTCCGCCTCGTCCTCATAGGCGTAGGCCTGGATGGTCTTCTGGCCGGAGAGCATCTCCTCCACGAAGCCGTTCATGATGCCGTAGTTCTTGGACCGCTTCACGAAGCGCGGCTGGGTGATCTTGCGCATGCGCGAGGTGTACAGAACCGCCGTCGGCACGCTGAACAGCACCACCGCCGACAGCGGCAGGGAGATAGAGACCATCATGACCACGGAGCCGATGACCGTGACGGTGCTGGTCAGAATGCTGGTCACGTCGGTGGCCATGCAGGTGGCGATGACATCCACGTCATAGCTCACACGGCTGATGATATCGCCGGCCTGGTTCCGGTCGAAGAAGCCCACCGGCAGGCGCATCAGCTTGTTGAACACCGCGCCGCGCAGCTGCCGCGCCACGCGCTTGGATACGTTGGTCATCAGCACATGGATGCCGATGGTCAGGAGCGAGGAGGATACGTAGCAGAACAGCATCCGCACCGCGTAATAGGTCACGAGGTCAAAATCGACCATGCCTTTGCCGGCGGCCGCCGCGTTGATGGCCTGGCCCGCCAGGTTCGGGCCCCACAGGCTCAGCAGGTTGGAGGTGACGCACAGCACCGCCACCAGCGCGATCAGCCAGCGGAAGGGACCCAGGAAGGACACGAGCCTGCGCAGGGCGCTGCGCGCGTCGTGGGGCTTGTGCATGATGGAGTCGCGTCTCGTCATATCAGTCCGCCTCCCCCATCTGCGTCTCGTGGATCGTCCGGTAGGCCGGGCAGGAGGCCAGCAGCTCCTCATGGGTGCCGCAGCCGATCATCCGGCCCTCGTCCAGCACGATGATCTTATCCAGGCTGCGCAGGGAGGACACGCGCTGGGCGATGACGATCATGGTCGTATCCGCATAGTGCTCCCGGATGGCCTTGCGCAGGGCGGAATCCGTGCGATAGTCCAGGGCCGAGGAGCTGTCGTCCAGCACCAGGATCTCCGGGTGCGCGGCCAGGGCACGGGCGATCAGCAGCCGCTGCTTCTGCCCGCCGGAGAAGTTCGCGCCGTGAATGACCGCCCTGTGGTCGTACTGGTCCTCATAGGCCTCCACAAATTCCGCGGCCATGGCGTCCGCCGCGGCGGCGCGGAGCGCCGGCTCGTCCACGTCGCGGCCAAAGGTCACGTTCTCCCGAATGGTATCCGCAAAAATGCGGTCGTTCTGCAGCACCACGCCGAAGCGCCGGCGGAGGGCCGCCAGCTCATAGGTCCGCACGTCGTGCCCGTCCACATACACGTGCCCGGACTGGGGCTCGTAAAAGCGCATCAACAGGTTGATAATGCTGGTCTTGCCCGAGCCGGTAGCGCCGATGATGCCCAGGGAGCCGCCCTTGGGGATCTCAAAGTCGATATCGCTCAGGCACTGCTGGCGGGACGCGCCGGCAAAGCGGCTGTCCTGGTCGTGATCGTCTCCGGCGTCCGGATCATAGCTGAAGCTCACATGGTCAAACACGATGAAGCCGGGCCGCCTGGTATCGGGCGCCTCGGCATTTGGCAGGCGGCGCAGGGCCTCCTCCTGGTCCACAGCCTCCTGGATACGGTAGGCGGAGGCGTTGGCCTTGGACATCATCATGAAAATGCGGTTCAGGCCCATGACGCCCATCAGGATCATATTGAAATAGGTCAGGAAGGCCAGGATCACGCCCGGCTCGGTGAGGCCGTCGTTGACGCGCCGCGCGCCGATGAGCACCACTAAGGTCAGGCCCACGTTCAGAAACAGGGTGACGATGGGGCCGGGCAGGGACATGATCATGCCCGCCTTAATGTCGCGGCGCATGGTCTCGTCATTCGTGCGGCGGAAGCGCTCGGTCTCGTGGTCCTCGCGGGAGAGCGCCTTCACCACGCGGATGCCGGTGATGTTCTCGCGCATGACGCGCACGATATCGTCCATCCCGCGCTGCACCCGGTCATACAGCGGGATACCGCTGCGGGAGATCAGGACCACCACCACGATCAGGATGGGCGCCATGACGCACAAAATGGAGGCAAGGCCCACATCCATGGTCAGGGTGATGGTGATGCCGCCCAGCAGCATGATGGGCGCGCGGATGCCGATGGTCTGCACCGACTGCGTGAAGGACTGCACGTTATAGCTGTCCGAGGTCATGCGCGAAATGAGCGAGGGCAGGCCCAGCGCGTCCATCTGCCCGCCGGACAGGTGCAAAGCCGCGTGGAACAGGTCCCTGCGCACCTCGAAGGTCGCTTCCTTGGCCGTCTTCACGCTCAGGCGGTTGGCCGTCACATTCAAAAAGCGCGTGGCGATCGCCAGGCAGATCATGATGACGCCCCACAAAAGCGCCGACACCACCTCCCGCGTCGGCACCACATGGTCGATCAGGTGCTCCATCACGTAGGGAATCAGCAGCTCCAGCGAGGTCGCCGACATTTTGATCAGCATGACCCCGCTCATCCGGTATTTATAGTTTTTCAGGTATCGCCACAGAAATTTCATGCTTTACCGCAGTCCAGGTCCCGATGGGTGAAGGGATAGGTTCCGTCCAGGGTCCCGGCCACCGTCTGGCCCGAGCCCAGCAGGATATATTTGTAGGTGCACAGGCCCTCCAGGCCCACGGGGCCCCGGGCATGCAGGCGGCTTGTGGAGATGCCCACCTCCGCGCCGAAGCCGTAGCGGTAGCCGTCCGCAAAGCGGGTGGAGCAGTTCACATACACGCCCGCGGAATCCACATGGCTGATGAAATACTGCTTCGCCAGCTCATCATTGGTGATGATCGCGTCCGTATGATGGGAGCCGTAGCGGTTGATATGCGCGGACGCCTCCTCCACGCCGGACACCACCTTGATGGAGAGCACCGGAGCCAGGTATTCCGTCGCCCAGTCCTCGTCTGAAGCCGGCTCGCAGCCGATGATCCGCTGCGCCGCTTCATCCCCCAGCAGGCGCACGCCCTTGGCCTGCAGCGCTTCCGCCGCCGCGGGCAGGAATTTTTCTGCGATGTCCCGGTGCACCAGCAGGGTCTCGGTCGCGTTGCACACGGCATAGGCCTGGGTCTTGGCGTCCACAGTCACGCTCACCGCCATGTCCAGGTCCGCGCCTGCGTCCACATAGGTATGGCACAGGCCATCAGCGTGGCCCATGACCAGGATGTGGGTGTGCTCCATGATATAGCGCACGAAAGCGTTGCTGCCGCGTGGGATCAGCAGGTCGATATCCTGTTCCAGGGAGAGCATGGCGTTCACATCCTCCCGGGTTTGGAGAAGGCCCGCCCAGCCCTCGGGGATGCCCGTTTCCCGCACCGCCCGGTCGAGGACTTTGAACAGCGCGGCGTTGGTCTTCGCCGCTTCGCGCCCGCCCTTCAGCAGCACCGCGTTGCCGCTCTTGAGCGCCAGGGACGCGATCTGCACCAGGGCATCCGGGCGGCTCTCGAACACGATGCCCAGCACGCCAATGGGGCAGGAGACCCGGTACAGGTCGAGCCCCGGCGTCAGCTCCCGGGCCATAAGTGTCCGGTTGAGCGGGTCCGGCAGCCGGATGAGGGCCTGCAGCCCGTCGATCAGCTGGCTGATCTTTTTATCGTTGAGCTCCAGGCGGCTCATGAGCGGCGCGTCCAGCTGATCCGCCCGGGCGGCCTCCAGATCCAGCTGGTTCTCCGCGACCAGGTACGCCCGATTCTTATTGAGCGCCGCCGCCATGGCGTCCAGCGCCCTGTTGCGCTGCTCGATAGTGGCTGCGGACAGCTCCCTCGACGCTTCCCGCGCCATCCTGGCAGTCTGCGCGACTGTCCTTTCCATCGCCTGTGTGCGTCCTTCCATGTGCTCGTTCCCCTTTCGGCGTTCGATCTTACCTTGTTTAAGATAAATCAAAATAAACAAAAAAGCAACCGCAGGAGCCGTTGCTTTTGCAAAAAAACAGAAAGAAAATCTTCTTGAAAAAACCCGCCGCATCCGCTACAATAAAAACCCGCCGCCGAGAGCGGCGAATCCATCACGCGAGGACGAGAACATGCTGTACCACTTTTTCGCCTACATCAACCGTATGAAATATATCAACCGATGGGGCCTGATGCGCAACACCATGCCGGAAAACGACACCGAGCATGCGGCGCAGACAGCCATGATCGCCCATGCCCTGGCGGTGCTCGCCAACAAGCGCTATGCTGGACAATACGATCCCGGCCAGGTGATGGCGCTGGCGCTCTACCATGACGCCAGCGAGGTCATCACCGGCGATATGCCCACCCCGGTCAAGCACAATAACCCCCAGCTCAAGCAGGAATACCGGAGGCTGGAGAGCATCGCCAACCAGCGCCTGCTGTCCATGCTGCCCGACGACCTGCAGCCGGATTATCAGCCCCTCATCTGCCATGACGAGAGCTCGCTGGAATGGAAGCTGGTCAAGGCCGCCGACAAGATCAGCGCCTACATCAAGTGCATCGAAGAAAAAAAGGCCGGCAACTCCGAGTTCGAGAACGCCGCCTATACCATCCGTTCCTCCATCGACCGCATCGACCTGCCCGAGGTGCGCGACTTCATGCGCGAATGCGTCCCCGGCTTCGGCATGACGCTGGACGAGATCTCGCAGGGGGAAACAATTTGAGCCGGGCAATGCCCGGCTCAATTAGGAATTAGGAGTTAGGAGTTAGGAATTAGGAATTGTGGAAGAAACTCGTCCGCTCCGCTGCGGAGTATTCTTCGATCGTTGCGGCGCTTCGCGCGATGATCAATGAAACTGCGCCTCGCGCAGTTTCTACCGCAACTCCTCACTCCTCATTCCTCACTCCTAACTCATGTAGATCCTTGGTATCCTCTTCCCAATGCACGCCGTGATCCCATTCCGATTCAGGTGTCCCCAGGCGGCCAGCTCGTTGAGGGTGATGCCGTCACCCAGGAGGACGGCGGTGTCGCCGGCGGCGGCGTCCGGGATGTCCGTCACGTCCACCATCATCTGGTCCATGCAGATGAGGCCCAGCACCTTGGCCCGCTTACCATGGATCTCGACCTCGCCCACACCGGACAGGGAGCGGGCATAGCCATCCACATAGCCCACCGAAAGCGTCGCCACCCGCGTATCCCGCGGGAGCGGCGCTTCGTCATATCCAATGCCCTCCCCCGCCGGGACCAGGGCGACCCGGGTCACCCGGGCGCAGAAGCGGCCCACGGCCTGTCGGCGCTCAAAGTGCTCGTAGGCGGGCGGCACGTTGCCGTACAGGAACGCGCCGACGCGCACCGCGTCGTACTGCCAATCCCGGTAGCGCACCAGGCCGATGGAGTCCAGCAGGTGCACCATCGGGAAATGCCAGCCCGCCGCTTCCAATTGTCCCTTCAGCTGTTCGAAAAGCTCGTGCTGCGCGATGGACTGCTCCCGGCTGCGCAGCGCCAGGTGGCTGTACAGCCCCTCGTAGATGATTCCCTCCTGCTTAAGGGCAGGCAGGAGCTCGCTGACATCGGTGAAGCCGAGCCGGTGCAGGCCCGTATCCAGCTTCAGGTGCACATAGGCCGGACGGCTGAGGGCCTGGCCAATGCGGCTGAGCGCTACCAGCTTTTCCGCGCTGCCCACCGTCACCCGGATGCCCAGGCGGACGCAGGTCTCCAGCTCGCAGTCCGCCGGCTCGCCCAGGCACAGCACCCGGACGTCCTCCGGCAGCGCCCCGAGCAGCTCCTCCGCCTCCGGCACCGTCGCCACTGCAAAAAAGCGCACCCCTTCCTCATATAGGGTCCGCCCGACCTGCTTCGCGCCGTAGCCGTAGGCATCCGCCTTGAGCACGCAGATCATCTCCGCGCCGGGACGCAGCAGGCTTTTCGCCTCCCGATAATTTGCCCTGAGCGCCTCGAGATCCACCTCAAGCCAGGCGCGGGAACACAACTTTGCGTCGATCATTCATTACTCCTGTTATTCTGCAAAAGTAGGAAGTAGGAGTTAGGAAGTAGGAAGTAATCAGTGTTTTGAAGCGGCTTCAGCAGCGCCGCTTCAGTAAGTAGAATTACTTCCTACTTTCTCCTTCCTACTTCCTACTTTTTCTTTCTTCTATCACTTTTCCATCTGTTTCCTGTACCCATCCAATTCCTTATTATTCCCCAGCACAAAGTGCCCCGGGACGATCTCGGTCCAGGCGGGCTTGTCGGTCGAATAATCGTGGATGGAAGGATCATAGCTGAGGGGCTTCGCGGTCCGCGCGTAGTCGGGCGAGGGCACCGGCACGGCGCTCAGCAGGGCGCGCGTGTAGGGGTGCAGCGGGTGCCTGAACAGCTCCTCCGTCTCGCACAGCTCCACGATGCGCCCCAGGTGGATCACCGCGATGCGGTCGCAGATGAAGCGCATGACGGAAAGGTCGTGGGAGATGAACAGATAGGTCAGCCCACGCTTTTTTTGCAGCTCGGACAGCAGGTTGAGCACCTGGGCGCGGATGGAGACATCCAGCGCGGAGATGGGCTCGTCCGCGATGATAAATTCCGGCTGCATCACCAGCGCGCGGGCGATGCCGATGCGCTGGCGCTGGCCGCCCGAAAACTCGTGCGGGAAGCGGCTGGCAAACTCCGGCAGCAGGCCCACCTCGTTCAGGGCGGCTGTCACGCGCTGCTCGATCTCCTGCTTGGGGATGCCGCGGCCCTGCAGGCCCTCGCTGACGATATAGCTGATCTTGGCGCGCTCGTTGAGGGAGGCCATGGGGTCCTGGAAGATCATCTGGATCTTGTTGATGATCTTCCGGTCCAGCTCCTTGCTGATGCGGCCCGTGATCTCCTCGCCCTCGTAGCGGATGGAGCCGGAGGTGGCCGGGTTCACACGGATCACCGTGCGCCCGATGGTGGTCTTGCCCGAGCCGGACTCGCCGACGATGCCGAAGGTCTCTCCCCTTCTCACGTCAAAGGATACGCCGCGCACCGCTTCAAAGCGTTTGGCGCCGTGCCCGAAGGTCACGTGCAGGTCGCGTACTTCCAGGATATGATCAGTCATGGACCGCACCTCCCAGCGTACGCAGTTTTTTGAGCGCCGGCGGCGGCTCTACCTTCGGGGCGCGCTCATCCAGCAGCCACGTCCGGGCGCGGTGGGTCGGCGAAACATCAAAGTAGGGCGGCTGCTCCAGGTGGTCGATCTTCAAGGCGTGCGGGTTGCGCGCGGCGAAAGCATCGCCCTGGATCTCGGTAAACAGGTTGGGCGGTGTGCCCTTGATGGCGTACAGCTCTTCCCCGCGCTGCCCCAACTGCGGCAGGGAGGACAGAAGCGCCCAGGTATAGGGGTGGCGGGGCTCGTAGAAGATCTCCTCCGCCATGCCGATCTCCACGATATCGCCGGCGTACATGACCGCCACGCGGTCCGCGATGCTCGCCACCACGCCCAGGTCGTGGGTGATGAAGATGATGGTCAGGTTGTACTTGGACTTGAGCTCCTTGAGCAGCTCCAGCACCTGGGCCTGGATGGTCACATCCAGCGCGGTGGTGGGCTCGTCGCAGATCAAAATCTTGGGCTGGCACGCGATGGCGATGGCGATCACGATGCGCTGGCGCATGCCGCCGGACAGCTCGTGGGGGTACTGGTGATAGCGCTTTTCCGGATGGTCGATGCGCACCTCTTCGAGAATGTGCAGGGTCTCGTCCTTCGCCATCTGGCCCTTCATGCCGTGGTGCAGCATCAGCGCTTCGGATATCTGCCAGCCGATGGTCTTGAGCGGGTTCAGGCTGGTCATGGGATCCTGGGGGATCATGCAGATCTCGCTGCCGCGGATGCGCAGCCAGTCCTCCCGGCGTGCGATCTTGGCAAGATCGCAGTAGGGGCGGCCCTCTTCATCCGTGCCGCCGGCGGGATTGTGCTTCATTTTGTCATACATACCGTAATAGCGGATGCTGCCCTCGGTGATGCGGCCGTTCTGATCCAGGAGGCCGATGAAATTCTTGTTGAGCACGCTCTTGCCGGAACCGGATTCCCCGACGATGGCCAGGGATTCGCCCTCGTATACATCCAGATCGATGCCGCGCAGCGCGTGCAGCGTGCGTCCGCGGAGGAAAAAGCACACATGCAGGCCGCGTACGGACAGGATCGTTCTATTCATTCAGCGCTTTCCCTCCTTTACAGATGATTCTTGGGGTCCGCCGCGTCGGAAAAGGCGTTGCCGACCATATAAAACGAGACCGTGACCACGGACAGGATGATCGTCGGGTAGATGAGCTGGTAGCGCAGGCTGGGGCTCATCATCAGCTTGCGGCCCTCGTTGATCAGGTTGCCCAGGGAGCAGATCTGGGGCGGCAGGCCCAGGCCGATGTAGGTGATGAACACCTCGGAACCGATGGCCCCGGGGATGGAAAGCGCCATGCGCAGCATGATCACGCTGACCAGGTAGGGCAGCAGGTTGCGGCCGATGATGCGCCAGGTGCTCGTGCCCAGGCAGCGGGAGGCCACGTTATAGTCGCGGTCGCGGATCACCAGCACCTGATTACGCACAAAGCGCGCCATGCCGATCCAACCCGTCACCGACATGGCCAGGATGATGGTGCCCATGCCCGGCTTCAGGATGAAGGCCACCAGGATCAGCACAATGGTGGTGGGGATATTATCCAGGACGTTATAGATCTCCGTCAGGATGAAATCCAATTGCCGCACATAGCCCCACAGCACGCCCACCAGGATGCCCACAAAGGCCTCGATCAGAGCGACGCTGATGCCGATGAACAGCGAATTGCGCGTGGCCGCCCAGATGCGGGCCCACAGGTCCTGGCCGATGGAGTTGGTGCCCATCCAGTGCACGCTGTCGGGCTGCTTGTTGCGCAGCGGCAGGCCGCGCGCGTCATTGGAGACCAGGTTCGGGTCGAACTGGCCGGGCAGCAGCGGCTGGATAAAGGTGAATAAAAGCAGGCACAGCATCAGGATCAGCAGAAACATGGCCACCTTGTTGCGCCTGAACGCGCTGAAGGTGGAGCGCCAGTAGCTGTAGTTGCTGACGCCCGTCTCCTCCGCCTCGCGCTGGCTGAAGGGGGCAAAGGTGAACAGCTGGTCTTCCTTGAGCGCTTCGGTGCAGTGCTGCTCGAGCGTTTCCAATTTCGGGTGCTTGAGGAGGGACATCAGCGGTCGCCTCCCTTCTTGGTGAAGGAGATGCGCGGATCCAGGAGCACCATCATCAGGTCGCCCAACAGCAGGCCGATGATGCCCACCGTGGCGAACAGCAGCACGATGGCCTGGATCATGGCGTTATCCTGCTTCTTGATCACGTCCACCAGCAGGCCGCCCATGCCGGGAATGGAATAGAGGCTCTCGATATAGATGGAGCCGATGACCGTATTCAGGAAGGAAGTGGGCAGGTACTGGGCCATGGGCACAAAGGCGTTGCGGAAGACGTGGCGGAACATGATGCGGTTCTCCCCCGCGCCCTTGATGCGGGCCAGGGTCACATAGTCCTTATTGCTCTCGTCCACCATGTACCTTCTCAGCCACATGGCGTAATAGGCGATATTGCCCAGGGACATGGAGAACACCGGCAGCACCCAGCTGACCGGATTATTGACCTTGAACAGCATCGGAATGTGCAGCAGCTCCGTGCCGTACAGCTGGATGACCAGGTAATACACCGCCGCCGGCACCGCCTGGATCAGCACGATGAAGCCGGTACCCAGGTGGTCAAAGAACCGCCCCTTGTACTTGGCCATCAGCGTGCCCATCGGCAGCCCCACCAGCATCGAAAACAGGATCGACAGCGCGCCGAGCCGGACCGAGATCGGGATCTTGGGCGCCAGGATCTCCGCAACGGGCACATTGTTGCGGTAGATGCGCGAGGTGCCCAAATCGCCGTGCAGGATCAGGTTTTTGAAAAACCCGTACAACTGCACGATCATGGGCTGATCCAGTCCCATCTGGTGGATACCGTTTTTCAGCTGCTCCTCCGTCATTTTCTGGTAGTTCGGGAAATAGCCCTCAATGGGCATCTGCCTGACCAGAATAAAGACGACGCACAGGATGATGAACAGCGTCAGGATGGAGCGCAGAACGCGTTTTCCCAGATATTGAAGCACTTTTCCGTCTCCCCGTTACAAAGTATGGATGCCGAAAGTGCAGAGGGAGGCATTCTCCCTCTGCACTTTCGTAAAAGAAAGCAGTTATCGCAGGTTATTTCTGCATCTGCTCCAGCCACGCGGCCTTGCTGGCCTCGTTCTGCTCAGCCGTCACGAACTCGTCCTGGACGTGCTGATACTTGAAGCGGTAGTTGCAGATACCGAAGGCAGCGTATTCGCCCTCGTACACGTCGATCTTGGTCACCTGGTAGTCCGCCAGCTCGCCGCGGTACGGGATCGCGATGGCGTTGTTGATCAGCATCGCTTCGGCTTCGGCAAACAGGCTGTAGCGCTTTTCGATGTCGGTCACTTCGGCCTTCGCCTCGGCAGCCTTGGCATAGTATGCTTCCATGACCGCCTTGGTCTCGGGATAGCCGCCGTTCAGCGCATTCTCCGGGAAGCCGTACTTGTAGGCGCTGGCATAGGTGCCGTCGTCGTTCATCTTGTACCAGAAGGGATCCACCCAGGTCTCCGGGTCAGCGTAGTCCGCGCCCCAGTTGCAGCGCTGGAAGGCGTAGTTGCCGCTGCGGCGGAAGTCGGTCAGGTAGCTCTGGCTCTGGCCCTGGTAGACGATGACGTCGATGTAGTCGGTGCCGAGCACGCCCTCGAGCTGCTGCTCGAGCAGGACGCTCTCATTGCCCCAGTTGGTGGAGTTGCCGTTGTAGGGATAGAGCACCTTGACCGGGAAGGTCGCGCCCGCGGCGGTCAGCTCTTCCACAGCCTTGGCCTTGTAGTCCAGGGCCTTTTCGGCGTTGAAGTAGTTCTCCTCGATGCCGGCGAAGGCGGCGTTCTTGGTGTAGTCGCCGTTGGCGTCGGAGGCGAAGCCCACGGGCGTGATGGTGTTCAGCACCAGGGTCTCTGGATCGTCCGGCTCATCCACGCGCAGGGTGTAGGTGCGGTCCAGCGCGCTCATGATGGAGTGGCGGAAGTTGGCATTGTCCACAGCCTTCTTCCAGTTTTCAGGCTCATACTCGGCATCGAAGGTCGGGTTGAAGTTGAAGCAGAAGAAGTAGCTGTACTGCAGGTCGCTGCGGCCCTTGGTGACCCACTGCGGATAGTTCTGGCGCCAGTCGTCCAGGATATCGCTGGTGATGTCCGCCGCGTCGACCTCGCCGCGCAGCGCCATGTTGGGCGCGATGGTGCCGGCTTCAGCATTGTAGATACGGTCGATCTTTTCGATGTAGATGTGCTCGGCATCCCAGTTGGACGCGTTCTTCATGTACACATGCTCCTGCTGGGGCTCGTACACCTCGAGGCGGTACGCGCCGCAGTAGTACATCTTGGTGTTGTCGGTGGCAAAGTCCTTGCCCATCTCTTCGAGCTGCGGGCCATAGGCCGGCATGAAGCAGCCGTAGGTCAGCATGGAGAGGAAATAGGGCTTCGGGTTTTCCAGCTCGAAGACCAGGGTCCGGGCGTCGACCGCCTTGACGCCGACTTCCGCGAAGTCGGTGACCTCTCCCTTGTAGTAGGCCGCGGCGTTCTTGATCTCGGCAGTCTCGAGGACGCCTTCGATGCTCGACTCGTTTTCGGGGGTCAGCACATACTTGATGGCGGTGGCGAAGTCGGCGGCGGTCAGGTCGGCCACTTCGTTGCCCATATTGTCGACCCACTTGAGGCCTTCGCGCAGGGTGAAGGTCCAGGTCAGGCCGTCCTCGCTGGTCTCCCACTTTTCGGCCAGGGAGGGCACGATCTCGCCCAGGTTGTTGTACTCGACCAGGGTGTCGATCACGTTAGCGCCGACGGTCTGGTCCCACGCGTTGGACGCGATCAGGTAGTTCAGCGTCGTCACCTCACTGGAATACAGCGCTGTGTATACGCCCGGCTCCGCCATGGCAGGCACCGCGGCACAGAGCATCATGATACCCAGCATGAGGGCGATCAGCTTATTCATTGTCCGGTTCATTTTTTCCTCCGTTCTGTTCCGCTCAGCGAAACGATTTGATATTATACCTAAAATGATACCATGCCGCCCCTGCTTTTGCAAGCTGAAGCGGCAAAAAATCAGCATAAAAACATTGTATACAATTTTCAGGCCAGCTTCTGGATGCGGGTCTTCTGCAGGCGGTCGGTAAAGTTGCCGATACGGCGCACAGCCTCCAGGATGCGCTCATCCGACACGGCATAGGACAGGCGTACATAGCCGGGAGCGCCGAAGGCGTCGCCGGGCACCACGGACACGCGCGCGTTCTTGAGCAGCAGCTCGGCAAAGTCGTTCCCGTCGCGGATCACCTTCTGGTCCAGGGACATGCCGAAGGTCTCGCGCACGTCCAGGAGCACATAGAAAGCGCCCTTAGGGATGAAGGTGCTCACGTGCGGGATCAGCTTTAAGCAGGAGAGCATCAGCATCCTGCGGCGGCTGAAGGCGGCGGCCATATCATAGACGCACTGCTGGTCGCCCTTGAGAGCCGCCAGGCCCGCATACTGGGCGATGGTGTTGGCGTTGCCGGTGGCGTGGCTCTGGTAAGCCGCCATGGCCGAGATCACGGGCCGCGGCCCCGCGGCGTAGCCCAAGCGCCAACCGGTCATGGCATAGGCCTTGGAAAAGCCGCTGACCACGATGGTCTGGTTGAAGACCTGCTTGCCCAGGGTGGCCACGGAGATGTGCTCCGCCCCGTCGTAGACCAGCTTTTCATAGATCTCGTCGCTGATGATGTAGAACTGGTACTTGACCGCCAGCTTGGCCAGGGCGGTCAGCTGCGCGCGGTTCCACACCGCGCCGGTGGGGTTGCTGGGCGAGTTGAGCATCAGCGCCTTCGTGCGCGGGGTGATGGCTTTCTCGATCTGCTCGGCGGTGGGGATAAAGCCCTGCTCTTTCGTGGTATGGATCCACACGGCCTTTCCCCCGGCCATCTGCACCATTTCCGGATAGCTGACCCAGCAGGGAGCGGGCAAAAGCACCTCGTCCCCCGGGTTCAGGATGGCCTGGAGCGCGCCCAGGATGACCTGCTTGGCGCCGTTGCCCACGATGATCTCCTCACGGGTATAGCGCAGGCCCTTTTCCTCCAGCAGGTACTTGGCGATGGCGGAGCGCAGGCCCGGCAGGCCGCTGGCGGCGGTATAGCGGGTCTTGCCTTCGTCGATGGCGCGCTTGCCGGCCTCGCGGATGTGTTCCGGCGTGATGAAGTCCGGCTCGCCGACGGAAAGGGAGATGACGTCTTCTCCGCGGTCGCGCATCTCGCCCACCAGCGCGTTCATCTTCAGCGTGGCGGAGGGAGCAATGGCCTGGCAGGTCCTGGAAAGGGTCAAGGGCATGGGAAAGCCTCCTCAAAAGGGAATAATGCAAAACATATTCTCTGAAAATTCATTTTCTCCTGCTATTTTTATGAATTTATTCTGTTTTTTGCAATTTTCAGCAGGAGATTATCCATTTTTGCCGTTAGGCGGACCGATGCGGCCCTGCGCCGCGCATCCATTACAGAGGCGCAATGCGCTCCAGCGCAACAAATGGTGAGATACGCAGCAACACATGAGCATTGCCATTTCATGGAGCATCTGGTATAATATGTCCCAACAGCGCAGGCGTTTCCCTGCAAAAAGAATAAAGGAGCGTGTGAACATGAAGAAAAAGTCAGCCGTGAAAACCATCCTGTGGATCTCGCTGGTCGTCTTCTTCGCAGGACTGCTGATGGCGTCTCTGGTCGCCACCAACGGCGGCAAGACCCAGATGCGCCGTCTGTCCGTGATGACGGACAGGGGCGTCGCCATCAGCCTGGAGGTCTACAAGCCGGTCACCGCGACCCGGAACAACCCGGCGCCTGCCGTCATGCTGATCCCCGGCGGCAACGCCAGCGTGGAGTACATGTCTGACGCGGGCATGGAGCTGGCCCGCAGGGGCATCGTGGCCATCGGCATCGAGCCCTACACCATCGGCCGCTCTGACGTAGAACTGGACAACGAAGGCCTGGGCTCCATCGACGTGACCGACTACGTCTACGGCCTGGACTTCATCGACACGAACAATATCGGCTACATCGGCTGGTCCATGGGCGCTTCCCGTGTGAATGCGGCCCTGTACGTGCCGGATCCGAACGGCGAGACCGTGACCGACGCCAACGGCAACGTCACCCCCAAGCAGGTCATCCGTGACGGCGTGAAGGGCGTCATGTACGTGGGCGCCGGCGGCCTGCTCTCCAGTGATTACCAGATCAACAGCGCCTTGTTCGAAGGCCAGTGGGACAACCTGTACCGCGGAGACCGCCGCGACATGTACAAGAACCCGCAGTACGCCGGCGTCCTGGGCCTGGACCAGTTCGAGTTCTGGAAATGGTACGGCGATCCGCAGAACGGCACCGGCCGCATCTACTATGAGGGCTGGACCGGCCACACCATCGGCCTGTCAAGCTACTCCTTCGTGAAGGCCGCCTGCGACTTCTACACCACCACCTTCAAGCTGAGCAACGACCACCCGATCCTGTATCTGTGGAAGGAAGCCGGCACCGCCATCGCCTTCGTCGCGATCATCGCGTTCATGATCTGCCTGGTCATGGTGCTGCTCGACCTGGATTACTTCAAGAGGGACCTGGTGGCCAAGCCGCGCACCGTGCTCGAGGGCAATCCGAAGAGCTGGGTGCTCTGGGCCGGCCTCATCATCCCCGCCATCTTCGGCGCCGCCACCGCCGCCTGGGCTGTGCCCACCGGCCAGGGCATCCTGAACAAGTGGGTGTCCGCCAACCAGATCCATGGCACCAACATCCAGAACGTCAACGGTCTGGTGTTCTGGCTGTGCTGCCTGCAGCTGTTCGGCATCGTGCTGTGGGCGATCTTCAACTTCCTCATCCTGAAGACCGACAAGAAGGCCCTGAAGGAGCAGATCACTCTGCCGGGCACCCGCATGGGCGTGATGCTGGGCAAGGGCCTGCTCTTGAGCTTCGTCGCTCTGCTGACGGTCTACTTCGTGGTCACCTTCGGTGAGCAGCTGTTTGCCATCAGCCCGAGGTTCTGGAAGGTGCAGATCAACAGCCTGACCCGCCTCAGGATGGAGAAGTTCCTGATCTACTTCCCGCTGTACCTGCTGCCCTTCCTGCTGGCCAACTATATGCACACCACCAGCGTCTATATGAAGGACAAGCCCGGCCTCTCCACCGTGTGCTTCTGGCTGGCGAACGCGCTGCCGCCCATGTTCTTCCTCTGCTATGCCTACGGCAAGATCGCGTTCTTCCACACCACGCCGATCACCAGCCTGGGTATGTCCCGCGCCAACGGCTCCCTGGTGGACGCCGCGATCATGATGATCCCCGTGGGCATCCTGGCCAGCGTGCTGTACCGGAAGACCAAGAACTTCTACATCCCGGCCATCTTCAACGCCATGTTCTTCACCTGGATGGCCGTTGCCACCGACCTGATCTACATCGGCAAATAATAACGGTTTGACCTGAACCAATAACGCAGCCTGCCGGGCGATCCGCCCGGCAGGCTTTTGTGATAGCCGCGAAAACACGCGGCAGTATTTCACTGAGGCTGTGACAAATCTGAATTACTTGCTCTTCCCGAACAGCAGGCCCTGGATCCCGCTCACCACCTGGTCGACGGTCTGGCTGCCCGTGCCGAAGCCGTCCCTGAAGATATAGTCCATAGCTTCGTAGAAGTCGCTCAGCGTCTCCTTGGCGAACTCCGCCTTCATCTGCGCCTCGTCCTTTTTCTTACCCTTGTATTTATCCTTGAAATCCTTATAGGTGCCGAGCAGGTATTTGTGCCAGTCGAGCCCGAGCAGGTTGTCACCGTAGGTCTTCTCGAATTCCCCGATCCCCCTGCAGACGTCCATCGGCATATCCATGTAATAATACTTGATCAGGCTCTGAGTCTCTTCGTTATAGCTCCTCAGCCCGGCAACCACATCGTCATTCAGCGCGTCGATGTCGGCGAAGTATTTCTCATACAGATGCATATACCGGGTATAGACGCTGCGGAGGATCGTTTTCACATCCTCTGTTTTTAAAGTTTCTTCATGCAGGATCTGTCCGACCCTTTCCTTGCTCAGTTCGATCATAGCTGCGCTCCCTAAATCCTAATTTGTCGTCGGCCCATGCCGAAACACAACTCCAAGTATTCGACCGTTTTCCCGAATCTCCTGCAAGCAAAGGATCCGGTCGCCGTTACTCGCTTTTTTTCTTGACAAAACGCCGTTTTCTGCCTATCATATGCGGGTATCCTATTATATGGAAGGGAGTTTTTTACGATGGGCAAAGAGCTTACCATGGATAAACTGGTCGCGCTGTGCAAAAACCGCGGCTTTATTTTTGCGGGGAGCGAGATCTACGGCGGCCTCGCCAACAGCTGGGACTACGGCCCCCTGGGCGTGGAGTTCAAGAACAATGTGAAACGTGCCTGGTGGCAGAAGTTCGTGCAGGAGTCCAAGTACAACGTCGGCCTGGACAGCGCGATCCTGATGAACAGCCAGGTGTGGGTGGCGTCCGGCCACGTGGGCACCTTCAACGACCCGCTGATGGACTGCAAGGCCTGCAAGGCCCGCTTCCGCGCCGACAAGCTGATCGAGGACTGGGGCAAGACCCAGGGCCAGGAGATCCAGGCCGACGGCTGGACCAACGAGCAGTATGAGACCTTCATCGCCGAGCACGACATCGTCTGCCCCACCTGCGGCAAGAAGGATTTCACCGGCATCCGCAAGTTCAACCTGATGTTCAAGACCCACGCGGGCGTGACCGAGGACACCGCCAGCGAGATCTACCTGCGCCCCGAGACCGCCCAGGGCATTTTCGTAAACTTCAAGTCCATCGTGCGCTCCACGCGCCGCAAGCTGCCCATGGGCGTCTGCCAGGTGGGCAAGTCCTTCCGCAATGAGATCACCCCCGGCAACTTCACCTTCCGCACCCGCGAGTTCGAGCAGATGGAACTGGAGTTCTTCTGCAAGCCCGGCGAGGACCTGGAATGGTTCCAGTACTGGCGCGGCTTCTGCCGGGATTGGCTGCTGGCCCTGGGCATCAAAGAAGACGCCCTGCGCCTGCGCGATCACAGCAAGGAAGAGCTGGCCTTCTACAGCAAGGCCACCACGGACTTCGAATTCCTGTTCCCCTTCGGCTGGGGCGAGCTCTGGGGCGTGGCCGACCGCACGGACTACGACCTGGGCCGGCACCAGGAAGTCAGCGGCCAGAACATGGAATACATCGACCCCACCACCGGCGAGCGCTTCCTGCCCTACGTGATCGAGCCCTCCCTGGGCGCGGACCGCATGGCCCTGGCCTTCCTGTGCAACGCCTATGAGGAGCAGGACCTGGGCGAGAACGACAGCCGCGTGGTGCTGCACCTGCATCCGGCGCTGGCGCCCTTCAAGGCCGCCGTGCTGCCCCTGCAGAAGAACAAGCTGGGCGGCAAGGCCCAGGAGATCCATGCCGAGCTCAGCAAGTACTTCATGGTGGACTACGACGATTCCGGCTCCATCGGCAAGCGCTACCGCCGCGAGGACGAGATCGGCACGCCCTTCTGCATCACCGTGGACTTTGAGACGGAAGAAAACGATACCGTCACGGTCCGCGACCGCGACAGCATGGAGCAGATCCGCATTCCCGTTTCCGCGCTGAAGTCCTACATCGAGGGCAAGCTCGCGTTCTGATCAACCCACGCCCGCCGGCGCAGCTGCGGCTGTCCGCGCGGGCGTTTTTTCATGAGGTGAAAAAATGCTGCATGACGATCATCTCCGAGCTGAAAAAACCCGCCGCGCCTGGGTGGCCGGTATGGTTCTCGCGCTGGCGGCCGAGCTGGGCGGCGCTGTACTGATCTTTACCGGTCATCAGCCGCCGGGCGTCATCATCGCCGTTCTCGGCATCATCGGCTGGATGACAGCGCGCTCGCTGGGCGGCAAACGCTATACCGCCCTGTGCACGGAGCTGCGGCTGCGGCACGGACTGGGGCTCAGAGACATGGCCCCGGCGGACGCCAAGGCGCTGGGCTCCAGCCTGCCCCTCTTCCCCCTGCTGCCCTCCGACGCGGAAAACGTCACCCGCCCGCTGATGCTGCACGCCTGGCGCGGACAGTGGCAGGAGCGCCCCACGACCATTTCCGAGACCACGGTGGGCTTCGGCCCGGACCCGAAACGGCGCCAGTTCCTGACCGGCACCCTGCTGGAGATCGGCAGCGCTTGCTCCACTCCCGGCCTGATGGCCATCTACGGCCAGCCCTACGGCGGCATGCCGCTGAGCCGGTGGCAGGGCATGGAGCACGTCAGCACCGGCGAGAGGAAATACCTGCTGCTGGCCAAAACCGGCACCGAGGTTTCCGAATACACTTTGGACGCCCTCGCCGCTTTCGGCTCACCGGAAAAGAGCGCCATCCTCTGGACGGAAAAGGAGCAGGTCTTCGTCTTCCTGCCGACGCAGTTCTATTCCGGAAACTGGACCCTGGCCCAGCCCATGCCGGAAAGTGCCATGGCCGCCGACCCACTGCCCGCCCTTTCAGACCTGCCAAAGCTATTAAAAAAGCTCGCGTGACCGCGAGCTTTTTTAATGCGGAATTCGGAATTCAGAATGCGAAATTAGGGTTACTTCAGAACCATCAATTCATAATTCCTAATTCATAATTCACAATTTCATTTACCCGATATCGTGATCCCGTCGAAGGCGATATAGGGCACGCTCATGCTGCCGTCCTCCAGGACGTCGCGGCTGATGTCCCGGATCTGGTTCAGCATGTCCGGCACGCAGCCGCTGATCATGGTCTCGCTCAGAGCGCCGGTGATCCTGCCGTTCTCGATCAGGAAGCTGTTCTTGGCCACGCCGGAGAACTCACCGCTGGACGCGGGCTCGCCGCCGGAGAAGCGCATCACGAAGACACCGCGGTCGATGCCCCGGATGATCTCATCCAGGGACTTCTCCCCGCCCGGGATCACCACGTTCCAGCTGTCATTGCCGGCACGGACGCCGCCCATCTTGTTCGCGCCGTACTGGGACAGGCGGAAGCTCTCGAGCTTTCCATCTTTGATCAGGTCGAAGTCCCGGGCCTCGTAGCCTTCGGAGGTGAAGCGCTGGCCAACGACCACCGCTTCGGAGCGGGGCTTGAAGGACACGGTCAGGCGTTCATCGGACACCTTCTCCCCCAGTTTGTCCTTCCAGATGCTGGTGCCGTCGATGAGGCTGGTATCGGACACGAAGTTATCCAGAATGGTGCCGATCACCACCTCCGCCAGGGCGGAAGGCGCCAGAACGGCCGTGCCAACGAACTTGCCTTCCATGGGCTTGGTCTCGATCTGCTGCTCCACCGCCTTGAGCTCGCGCTCGATGGCGCCGCAGTCGATGACCGGGCGGTCCAGGGTCTTGAGGATCACGCCGCTGCCGAAAAAGGAGGAACCCTTCTCTCCTTCGTGGGCGGAATACATCAGGTCAAAGCCGTAGGCGCCGGACAGGCGCTCATAGCTGACGCCGCTGCTGTTCAGGTATACGGTATGCGCGCGGTCGTGGGAGTTGATCATCTGCTCGATCATGATCTTCGGGTGACGCTCCGCGACATCCTTCGCCAGCTCCCGGGTGCGTTCGAACAGGGCTTCGCGGTCGCAGTCCGGCGCGCCGTCCACCCACGAGCGCTCCTTGGGCTCGGCATCGAACTCCCAGTTCGGGTCCGGCGCGGCGCTCTCGCTGGCGGCGATGCACTGGCCCACCGCTTCCTGGACAGCCTCGTCATCAAAGCGGTTGATGTGCACTGCGCCCTTGCGCTGTCCCTTCAGCACCGTGATGGATACGTCCCGGTCAAACAGCGTACGCATCAGGGAGAAGCGCCCGCCATCCATATTGAACTCCTCTTTCGTGCTCTCGCGCACGGTGCACTGCGCGCAATCCGCGCCTTGGGCCTGCGCCAGGCTGATGATCCGGCGCGCGATCTCTTTCAATCCATTCATCTCAGCGACCTCCAATCATGACCTGGCAGCGCAGCGCGGGTCCGCCCATGCCCACCGGCATCGGCTGTTTCTTGCCGCAGAAGCCGGAGCTGGCCCACACCACCGTGTCGCTGACCATGTCCACGGTCTTGAGCATGTCGAAGGCGACACCGGAGATGGTGGTATCCAGCAGCGCTTTTCCCAGCTTGCCCTTTTTGATCTCATAGCCCATGGTCACGCCGAACATGAACTCGCCGGTCGTGTCCGCCTGGCCGTTGCTCGAATCGATCAGGTAATAGCCGTCGTCCACGGAGGCGATCATATCCTCCAGCTTGTCCTTGCCCGGATGCACGGCGGTATTGCGCATGCGGATCAGCGGCTCGTCCGAGAACAGCCAGGCCCGCGCGTTGCCGCCCGGAGCCATATGGAAGCGCTCCGCCGTCTCCCGGTTGTTCATATAGCCGGTCAGGATGCCGTTTTCGATCAGCGGCACATCCTTTGCGGGAGTGCCCTCATCATCCACGAACACCGGCAGCGGGCAGCGCTGGCCGAAAGCCGTGTGGGCGAAGTCCGTCAGGGTCACCAGCTCGCTGGCCACGGGCTTGCCCAGCATATGCCCAGCCACGCTGCCGCCCAGCACCAGGTCCGCTTCCACCGTATGCCCCACCGCCTCATGGCTGAGCATGCCGGTCATGAACCCGTCCAGGATCACCGTCTTTTTGCCCGCCTCGGCGTAGACGCCTTCGCTCTTCTGCATCAGGCGCTCATACAGGGCGTCGATCTGGGACGCATACTGGGTGGGATCGGTAAAGTTCACATCAAAGGTGCCCTCACCGCCGAAGGCCTTGAACAGCTCCACCGGCGCGCCCGACGGCGTTTCCGCCGTCATGATGACGTAGCAGTAGGAGCGCGGCAGGATAGTATGGGCGCTCATGCCGTCCGAGGTCACGAGCACCTTCTCCATGGAGTCCTCCGTCGCGACGATGCGGCGGCTGATGAGCTTCGGGCAATGGGCAGCCACATAGGCGTCCAGCGCCTTGGCGTACTCGATGTAGGCCTTCTGGGCGGGATCGCTGATATCGCGCTCCAGCGGCAGGGCCGCCCGGCTGAGCGCCGGCAGGGTCTGCCGGGGATAGTTCACGCGGCTGTCCATGAAGACGGCATTCTCTGACGCCGCCTTCAGCACCTGTTTGGCGGCTTCCTCATCATACTCCGCCATGGAGGAAAAGCCGCACACGCCGTTCTTCCACACGCGGGCGGACACGCCGGAGACATCCGAGCGCGCGTTGCCGATGATATTGCCCGACAGCAGCGTCACGCGCCGGCTGCGGTTCAACTGCCCGCGCACCTCGGTATGGGCCGCCGGTTCAAAGCTGAAGGAACCGGCATTCAATACATCTTTCAGCATCGGGACCTCCTCAGTCGATCACTTCGATCTTGATTAGGTTGGTATTGCCGGTGAAGCCCAGCGGCACGCCCGCCACGATGACGGCCACGTCGCCCTTCTCCACCATATCGATCTGCTTGGCGCAGTCCACCGCGTGCAGCATCAGCGTATCGTAGTTCTGCTGCATCCGCGCCACCACCGGGTACACGCCCCAGGACAGGGACAGCTGGTGGAAGCTCTTGACCTCCGGCGTCGCGCAGACGATGGGCTGCGCCGGGCGGAACTTGGAGATATTGCGCGCCGTCTGGCCGGATTTCGACACGGTGATGATGGCCCTGGCGTTCAGATCCTTGGCGGCGGTGCAGGCCGCCTCGCAGACGGCGTTGGTGATGTCCGGCAGGTGCTCAAAGACCTCCATCTGGTCCGGGCGAATGAGGGCCAGATCCTGCTCCGCCTGCTCGGAGATGCTGGCCATGGCCTTCACGGACTGGACGGGGAAGTTGCCCGCCGCCGTCTCGCCCGAGAGCATGACCGCGGAGGTGCCGTCGAACACGGCGTTCGCCACGTCGGAGATCTCGGCGCGGGTGGGCGAGGGATTCTGCATCATGGAGTCGAGCATCTGGGTGGCCGTGATGACCATCTTGCCCGCGCGATAGCACTCGCGGATGATGCGCTTCTGGATGCCCGGCAGCCGGGCGTACTCGATCTCCACGCCCATGTCGCCGCGGGCGACCATGATGCCGTCGGACTCCTCCAGGATCTCGTCAAAGTTGTCGATGCCTTCGTGGTTCTCGATCTTGGAGATGATCTTGGTGGAGTGGGCGCCGTTGTAGTTCAGGAACTTGCGGATCTCGATCACGTCCTTCTTCGAACGCACGAAGGAAGCCGCCACCAGGTCCACGTCCTGCTCGATGCCGAACAGCAGGTCCTGCTTGTCCTTCTCCCCCAGCACCGGCATATCCAGGTGCACATTGGGCACGTTGACGCCCTTGTGGTTGGAGACCTTTCCGCCGTGGATGACGCGGCAGACCACGTCCGTCTCATCGGTGGATTCCACCTTCAGCACGATCTTGCCGTCGTCGATCAGGATGGTGTTGCCCGGCTTCACCGCCGCGGGCAGACCGGCGAAGGTCTGCTGCACGCATTCCGCGGTGCCCATTACCTCGCGGGTGGTCAGCGTAAAGACCTGCTTGTCCTTAAGCACGACTGAGCCATTCTCAAAGTCGCGCAGGCGCACCTCCGGACCCTTGGTGTCCAGCATGATGGCCAGGGGCACACCCATCTCCTGCCGCAGCTGCTTGAGCAGCGCGATAGTGCCCGCGTGGTACTCATGATCCCCGTGGGAGAAGTTGAGCCGGGCCACGTTCATGCCCGCCTCCACCATTTGCCTGAGCGTGCCCATATCCCGGCACGCCGGTCCGATAGTGCATACGATCTTCGTTTTGCGCATGGGGTACCTCCTTGTTACATCAATCCGATAGTGATGCGATCCGTTCCACACAGACCTTCCGCTAGGTTTTCACAGTAGTTTAAGGCCGATACACATTTGAGGGCCAGCATCATTCATGGGTCAGTGTCCATTCTGCCGGATTTCCCTGTATATAATAAATGGTCTCCTGATAATCCTGCTCATTGCGGATGATATGATCATAAAAGCTCCTTTGCCAGATCGGTCTGCCGCACTGTCGGCTGACTGCAGACTTGTATGCCCGCACAATATCCATCAGTTTTGCATTACCTGGTTCTTCCGGATCGGCATAAATGCTGATCAATATATGCACATGGTCAGGCATAACGACAGATTCGTCCACCGAAACGCGGGTATAATGCCTGGGAATCTCAAGGATCAGATCTGCCGCTGCCCTGCCCTCCTTGCTGAGAAGCATCCGCGAATCGACGACCCTGCCGAAAACCTTCGCACGGTCCTGTGTTACGAGCACCACATGATACGATTGCGCTGTCGAGTAATCAAACCCCTGCAGACGCGGAGATTTCCGCTTTGGATACTTTTGCCTTTCAGTCACGTCGGGATTCCTCGTAGGGGCGGATCACCTGATCCGCCCGCGGTTATGCTTGCCGGGTCGATTCAATGGTTATGGCGGAAATGTGTGTTTTGATTGGGTGTCTTCCGCCGTTTGGTATGTCACGCTTCGTTTTTTTCTGCATCGCGGGCGGATCAGGTGATCCGCCCCTACGGTTCGTTCCGATTCGGTGGGCAGAATGATCACGCTTCCTTGATATCTTCCGCCGTCAGGCTTTCCAGGTCTTCCTTCGTGATCTCCTCATATCCCGCCAAGCGGTCGGCCTGTTTGGAGAGGGCGCGCTCGAAGAGGTTGCGCACGCCGCGGGCGTTGCCGAAGGCGCTCAGGTCCTCGCTGGCCTTGACCAGGCGCGCGCGCAGTGCCTCGCGGGCCTCGTCGTCCTTCAGGCGGTAACCGCTCTTTTCACAGCGCATATCGAAAATACCCATAAGCTCGTCCACGGTGTAGTCCGGGAACTCCATGAAGCGGTTGAAGCGGGACTTGAGGCCGGGGTTGGAGTTCACGAACTGCTCCATCAGCTCGGTATAGCCCGCCACGATCACGATCAGGTCGTCGCGCATGTCTTCCATATTTTTGAGCAGGGTGTCCACTGCCTCCTGGCCGAAATCCTGCCCGCCGCGGTTGGTCAGGGCATAGGCCTCGTCAATGAAGAGCACGCCGCCCTTCGCCTTGTCGATGACCTCCTTGGTCTTGATGGCTGTCTGGCCCACATAACCCGCCACCAGGCCGCTGCGATCCGTCTCCACCAGGTGGCCCTTGGAGAGGATGCCCAGGCTCTTGTAGATGCGGGACATCAGCCGCGCGATCATGGTCTTGCCCGTGCCGGGATTGCCGGAGAACACCATGTGCAGGCTCATATCCGGCGTGGGCAGGCCCGCGTCCTTGCGGCGCTGCATGATGGTGACATAATTGATCAGGCTGTCGACCTCCTGCTTGATGAGGTCCAGGCCGATATAGCCGTGGAGCTCCGCCTTCAGGTCCTCGATCTTTTCCGGCGGCTCCTCGACGGGTTCTTCGGCCGCAGCTTTCTCCGCCTTCTTTTCGACCTGGCTGTTGAGCACAGGCTCGTCCTTGAGCGGGATGTCCGGCAGCGCGCCGGTGCCCTTCTGCTGCTTGTTGTTCAGTTCTTCCGTCATCTGGGTCAGGGACTCCGCGCTCTCCCGGATCAGGCGCATCAGCTCGTCCGTGGACTGTTCGAAGCGCGGCAGCGGGAACTTGGGCGGATCCCAGCTGAGGCTCGCGTGCTCGTTCCCAGCAGGCGCCGCCGGCGCGGGATCGGGCGTTGAAGGGGCCTTCTCCTCCGGCGTCTTTTCGGAGGGATCCAACGTCAGCACCGGCTCACGCACGCCCCAGAGGTCATCGTCCACCCGGAAAAGATTCTTCTGCGTCCTGGAGCGGATCAGCTGGTTCTGCAATTCTATGATCTCATCCCTGCGGTCTTTCTTGGCCATATTCCCATCCTTCTTCCCTGTTGTGTTGAACGCTGTTTTCCGCTGACATTGTACCCTACACAGCCGGAAAAAGCAAGAAATTTCAGCAGCAAAAAGCGCCGGGCCATCATTAACCCGGCGCTTCCATGCATTCAGATGTTCAGCAGCTTCTCCGCGTTCCAGCAGAGGATCTGTGCTTTTTCGTTTTCTGTCAGGGGCAGGCGGCGGAAGGCCTCCAGCGCTTCCCCCTGATCCGCCCAGGGGCTGTCTGAGCCGAACAGCACCCGCTCCGCGCCGAAGGCGCGGATCAGCCGCACGAAGCTCTCCTCATCCATCAGGCGCAGCTCGTCCTCCGTCTGATAGTGCCCGTCCCCGTTCGGGGTCATACGGCCCAGGGAGAAGGAGGTGTCGATGTACGCGCCGGACTGCGGGAGCAGCTCCAGCACCTCGTCCCAGCAGCGCCAACCGCCCATGTGGGCCAGGATCAGCGTAAACGGCCCCACTTCCCGGAGGGCATGCAATATCATCCGCGGCGACCCGTGCACCACGCCCGGGAAGCCCACATCCAGCCCCGCGTGGATCAGCACACACAGGCCCAGCTCGGCGCAGTTTTCCAGGATGCGCAGGCACCGCGGATCGTCGAAGTCCACGCCCTGGTAGACCGGGTGAAGCTTGATGCCGCGGATCCCGCCCTCCTTCAGGCGAACCAGTTCCCGGCGGACGTCCTCAAAATCGGGATGCATCGAGCCGAAGGAGAGGAGCCCCGTTTCCCCCGTGCGTTCGTTGATGCGCAGCGCGCCGTCGTTGATCTTGATGACCTGGGCAGGGCTGGTCGCCACGGGCTGGATCACGGACAGGGCGATGCCCGCCCGGGCCATGGATGCGCTCAGGGCAGCTTCCGTGCCATCGGTGAACGCCTTCGTGTGCGAGGCAGCGCTCAGCCGGCTGATCGCCCGCTCTGCAATGGCGTCCGGGAAGGTATGGGTGTGGAAGTCAATAATGCGTTCCGCGTCCATCAGCGCATGTAATCCCCGTGGATATACTTGCGCAGGGGCTGATAGATCAGCATGGCAACGATCTCCGTCAGCACCAGCTCAGCCAGCATATACCAGCCGTTGTACAGGAAGGAATAGATCCAGGGATTGGTCATGGTCATGTTCATGAAGGTCTCAGGCATCCACACGCCCCAGATCCAGGCGCCGGTCACCAGGTGGCACAGGAAGCGCAGGAAGAAGGTCACGGCGATGCCCACCGCCACCGCTTTGCGGGTCTTGCCGAAGGGCTTTTCAAAGATGCCCGACAGGCCGATCACCGTGTAGGCAATCACATAGTCCAGCAGGATGATGCCCACCGCCGCCAGGAAGGACGAAGCGTAGCCCACGTTGTCCAGGCCGAAGATCAGCTGGATCAGGCTGTAGGCGAAGGCCGTCAGGAGGCCCCATTTCCAGCCCCAGCGGTGGCTGATGAACACCAGGGGCAGCATGCTCACAATGGTGACGCCGCCGCCGAAGGGCAGGTCGATCTTCAGGAAGCTCAGGACGGTGCCGATAGCGATAAAGACGGCGCTTTCCGCCAGCATACGGGACAGGTTCTTGTTCATCGGTCAGATACCTCCTCATCAGAATGAAATGATGGTTTCTCGTCCGAATAAAAAACCCACGTGTGTCAGCACGTGGGAAACGGTGATCTTTCCGATCACGCCGCTTCCCTACGGTAGGATGACCTACACAGGTTCCAAGGGTGCAATCTCAGCCGCACTTTTCAGTCGCGACGCCCCCAGCGGACAGGTGTATTATAGCATGGATTCAGGAAGTGTCAATGGGGGATACAGTTTTTGCACCGTATCCCCCATTCTTGTTTTACCGTGCGATCCGGATATTGTACTGCTGGTAATCGATCTTATCCGCATCCGGGAAGAGCGACCATTCAAAGTCAATGGTCTGGACGTCCTCTGCCTTCAATCCCATGCCGGCCAGGGCCTCCAGCGGGATCCGGAACGTGACCTCCGCCCTGAGGCCCGCATCCACCTGGGTCCTGTCGGAGAACAGGGTGTAGAACTCCTTTTCTATCCCGTTGATGCTGCACCGGGCCATGGACGTACCCTTCAGCGGATCATGGGCATCGCTGAAGCGGACGCAGGTGTCGGTTTCATTGATCAGCACCATCCTGGCTTCCAGGTATCCCTCCATACTCGTTCTGATGTCCGTCAGCATCAGGCGGACGCCCTGGCCGTTATACAATTCCGTTCCCTGATCCTCGTGCGTGGCAGCCTGGCCGAACGTGACCGAAGCCTCCTGCGCCTGTTCATAGATCGCCATATAAATACCGTAATTCTCGTCAAACCTGCAGGGGAAGACCTGGAGTTTGACGTCGGCCAGCTCCTTAAAGTCCGGGATGAAGAACGCCACCGGCACGAGCTGACGGTCTTTCTTGCCCGCTTTCGCGGAGAACTCCCAACCGCCCCGGTTCAGCTGCCAGCCATTGGCCGAAACTAACCGGACCTGCAGGACCGCCGCGTCTGCGCTTTCGTTTTGCATGATCAGGTCCAGGCTGCCCCCATCGGGGCTGAGCCCGGCCAGCACCATCCGGACGCCCGCATTCTCATACAGCACGGTCTCCTGACCGGGAGCATCGTCTGCCGGGGCTTCCAGGCCCAGGTCAGCCCGGGTGATCAGAACCTCACCGATCGCGGCGGGCGACACATTATAGTCCGTCAGCCGGATCTTCAGGCTCTCCACCTGGTTCAGATCGGTAATGCCTAAATCCGCCAGCGCTTGGCGTTCCAGGGTCATCGTGCCCACGGCGCGCAGGCCTTCGGGAACGTCGAGCTGCATATCACAGCCGTAGAAGCGGAAATCGTTCAGATAAGCGCCGTTATGGTGGATGCCCAGCGAGGCCTTGCTGCTCCGGTTGTCGCAGGCGACGCCCAGCACGAACCTACGGTCGGTGCTTTCCTCGATGCCCGTCAGGTTGAAGGTCAGCTTGTCGTCACTGTACAGAGTCACGCCCGGGAGCGGGCTTTCCGGCCGTCCGGTGGAAAGTTCCGCCGCCTCCCCGCGGATGGTCTCCCCCGCGCCGTCGGGCGGGATCAGGTTCACGCCGACTTTGAAGCTGCTGATGCCGTCGAATCCGGGAATCAGCGTCTTCAGATCATCCAGTTTCCACCAGGCAGTCGTTTCAGCCTTCTCCGCCTTCGTGCCCTTGGGGTAATACATCTTTTGGTCGAAGAAACTGAAGTCCCCTTTCCAGCGGTTCACCGTGGATACGGGGAACGCGATGCGGTCCAGACTCACGCCTTCGTCCTTTTCCACCAGCAATTTCAGGCCAATGCAGTCCGCACCGCCTCCAGATTTCCCGTACACCAGTCTCAGGGCCGTCACCTTGACGCCATTTCCCTCAAAAATGACTGTTTCCGGGATCTGTGCCTCGGTGTCGATGCCGCTATACACTTCAGGATCGGGTCCCTGGCTGGCCGCCGCGGCAGCCGCCGTCGGAGTCATCTGATCCGCAAAAGCAGCCGCGTTCCAGGGGATCGTTTCAACGTCAAAGCTCAGACGATAGTAGTTCTTCGCCCTGTACAGCGTGATCACGAGGCCGTCAGGATCGAGTATGACCCGTTTTCTGATCTCCAGCGCATCATACTTCTCGCTGATCATCCCAAGGGTATCCTCCAGCTCCTGCCCGGCGATCAGCTCAGGGCACATCGCCGAGAAAAACGCCTTGCCGCTTTCGGCGTCCGCGCCGTAATACCACAGCTTCAGATCCTTGAGGCGGCCGGCAAAATCCACCTCGACATCGGCGCGGTAGTCCTTATTTCCCAGTCTCGCGGAACGGGAATAAAACAGCTCTCCCTCCAGCAAGCCAGAATCCCGCAGGAACTGCTCAAACTCGTCCGCTTTCATGGACGGGAGGAAGTCCGATTGGTAATTCAGGGTAAAGCTGCCCGCCTCCAGATAGAGCGGACCGATATCTGTCGAGAGCTCCGCCTCTTCTCCCGCGTCGATTATGCGCTCGATCTCCGGGGTCTGATCGCCCTCATACAGCATGCGCAGCGTACTTTTCAGCGCCTCAAGGCTCTGCTTGTCCTCTATGTCTCCGTCGCAGCTGACATAGGCGATGCTTTGGTCCTCCCTGAGGCCGGCAGTCAGGAAAATGTCGTTCAGCAGCCAGCTCTCGCCTTCCCAGGGCGCCCAGCTATAGACTGCCTCGGGATCATACTCCTGAAAGCTGCTGAGGAACGCTTCCTGCTCGATCAGCTGGTAAGGCTTCAGATCTCCCTCCGCACGAGAAACAGATACGCAGCCCGCCAGCAAAACCAGCGCCAGCAGAGCCATGGCCAGCCTCTTCAGAGTCATACAGTTACCTCCCTTGATTGCGCCTGAGCGCTGTTTAACATGGTCATCGGTGACGCCGGAAGTTGTCACTGGGGCAGCAGCACGATGCCGTCGATCCGGTCCAGGCTGTACCACTGCCCGTCCACCCGGATCTCCCGCTCCACGCTGCGGATGCGGTCCGCGGAGCCGGTGATCATTGCGTAGCTGCCCCACTCATTCCCGGCATCCGGGCGGGACAGGTCGGGCGTAAAGACCGTCAGGGCGACCGCGGGCCTTTCTCCCCTCTCCACCTGCTTGGTCAATTCCCGGACGCAGACGTCCATCGCCTCCCGCTCGTCCTCGCTCAGCGTTTTCCGCCGGTCGCGCAGGGTGCCGCGGTCGTCGATCTCGTCATCGAAGCCCCGGAGCGCCGCAAAGGGCATAAACTGCTTGGCCCTGTCCGCCCGCGGCATGGGCACATGCCTGCGGGACACCGGCCGTTCCAGGCCCAGGATATCGTCATAAGGCCCCATGCTCATCCTCCATTCCCGCATTGGCGGCGTGGCCGCCGATCTGCCGGTTGCGCTCCCGGGCGGTGGCGCCCTCCTGATAGCTGACGCCCCGCAGGATGGCGTTCTTGCCGTATTTCTTCTTGATGCTGAGCAGCGCCTCCTGCATGCGCTGTTCCTTGCCCAGCGCCTTTTGCTCCTGCTCCAGCACGCTCTGATCGGTGAAGAGGTCCAGCTGCCGGGGCTGGTTGGCCTCCCGCGCCTCCTCAAAGACGGTATTGTTCAGCACCACGTACATGCGCCGCACCGTCAGTTCCGGCTCCACGATCCGGTCGTAGACCTTCAGCACCGCCTCGATGACCTTGCTGACGGAGTGGGTAAAGATCGGAGCGCCGCCCACGTCCGTGATCTGCTGCGAGCCATGGGCCATTTTCGGCACCGTGCGGCCGTAGCGGTCTTCCTCCACGGGCCCGGACCAGCTTTTCCGGTCCACCGCCTCCCGGTCATAGCCCACGGACAAGGTCACGCTGCTGGTCTTGAGCCGCTTTTCAAACAGCTCCAGCGCAAGGGCTTCCGCCATTTCACTGACCACCAGGCGCGCCTTGTCGATGGGATAGGGCTCCGACAGCACCTGGCCCGCGGACAGGGAGTTCACCGACGGGCGGTAGGCCTTAATATCCGCCATGGTACAGGGCTCGACGCCCCAGGCGTGGTCGATCAGCAGCTCCGCATCCACGCCGAACTCCTTGTACAGGATGTCCTCTCCCCGGATGCTCAGGCGCGCCACGTCGCCCATGGTCACACAGCCATGCTTCCTGAGCCGCTCCGCGATGCCCCGGCCCACGCGCCAGAAGCTGGTGATGGGCTGATGGGTCCAGAGCCGTTCGCGGTAGCTCCTCTCGTCGAGCTCCGCGATGCGCACGCCATCCGCGTCCGCCTGCACATGCTTGGCCACGATGTCCATGGCCACCTTGGCCAGATAGAGGTTCGTGCCGATGCCCGCCGTGGCGGTGATGCCCGTCTCCCGCAGGACGGCTCCGATCATGCGGCGCACCAGCTCGTGGGCGGTCACGCCGTACAATTGCAGGTAGCGGGTCAGGTCGATCATGACCTCGTCGATGGAATAGACGTGGATATCCTCGGGCGATACGAAGCGCAGATAGACCTTCTCATAGATCCTCGCGCTGTATTCCATGTACAGCCGCATGCGGGGAGGGGCCACCAGGTATTCCAGCTCCTGGCCGGTCTCGCGCTTCACCTGCCGCGCCTTTTCCTTGACCTCGAACAGCCGGCAGCGCCCCGGGATCCCGTAGGCCTTCAGTGCCGGCGACACCGCCAGACAGATGGTCTTGTCCGTGCGGGATTCATCCGCCACCACCAGCTTCGCCTTGAGCGGATCCAGGCCGCGCTCGACGCACTCCACCGAGGCATAAAAGCTTTTCAGGTCGATGGCCGCGAACACCGGCTGCACTGGCGCGCTCATGGTGGTCTCCTTTCGTTTGAATATCTTATGTCTCTATGATTTTAGCAAATAATCCTTCGGATGTAAAGGAAACGACGGCATAAAAAAGAGAGCCGGCCGCGCTTTGGCCAGCTCTCCTGTTGATCCTGTTTTAGTTTCCTTCTTCCCATTCCGGCGCGTAGTCTTCCGCCTCTTCAGCTTCCGGCTCGTCAGTGTCCTCCACCGCCTCCGCGTCGTCCATGGCTTCGCCTTCGGTCAGCTCGATATCTTCTTCCACCACTTCCGCGGGCTCCAGGGCTTCGACCCATTCCGCCTTCAGATAGCCGTGCAGGCCCTTTTCGGTCTCGATCTCGGCCCAGTCGCCCTTGATCTGCAGCAGGGTCAGCACCGTGATCGCCTTGCGGGTCTTATCCCAGGTGGGCACCACGGCCACCTTCTTGCCGGTCCCGGCATTGGCCGAGCGCAGGTTCACGGTGGTGTGGCGCTGAGGCTTCTTGGGGTCGCGCAGCAGCGCGCGGCCTAACTGATCCTTCCACGCCTCGCGGAAGGAAAGGTAGGAGTTCTGCACATAGCCGTCATGTTTTTCATACAGCACGCGGGAGAAGGTCTCTCCCTTTTCAAGCACCACCACATAGCTCCCGTCCGGGATGCTGACGATGCGCCTGGACTTGGTGTTGGCATTCTTGTGCAGCGGCAGATACTTGGAATTTTTCAGGAATACGATGGCCAGCTGGCTGCCATAGGGCTCATTGCTGAAGGACAGGTCGATGGTCCGCACATACAGATGATCTTTGCTTTCCCGCTTGAGGCGGCAGTAGCCCAGACCCAGCGTCTGGATCTCCACTTCCGTACCGTAAGCAATGGTCTCCACAGGCTCCATCGTCGCGCCCTGGCTGAAGATGTCCTCATAGACATCCGCGCCTTCCGCGTTGACCACATAGCCCATGATCTTCCCGGCCACTACCTCCGGCGCGACCACGTTCTCTTCCGCGACAGCCGCGCAGCTGAGCAGCAGGCATACGCACAGGAGCAGTGCACTGATCCGAACGTTCATCATAGTACAAACCTCCTCTTTTTGAGCTGATCACGAGTCGGGGGTTACTTGACACTGACCAGCTTCTTCATCACATAACCGGTCTGCTTGCCGACGGTCACCTTGTACCAGCTGCCCGTCTTCCCCACGACCTTCATCTTCTCGCCCGCAGGCAGGAGTGAGATCACGTCATACTTTTTGCCGGGGCCGGTGCGCAGGTTCACATTGCGGCTCGCCACAGCGTTGCCTGACGCCTCCTTGGAAGCCGGCACCGTGTCGATCTTTCCGGTCAGATAACCCTTGTACATCCAGCCGGTTTGGCCCTTGCTGGTCCTGACATAGTACCAGTTCCTGCTGGTCTTGGTGGTCAGCACGGTCACGATCGAGCCGTTCCTGTATTTGCTGATGATCTCATATTCCATACCGGGGCCGCTGCGCAGACGCAGCCAGCTGGCAGTCACGCGCATCTTGGTATCCGCAGACGCGGTCACAGTAAACATCGTGGTCAGGGTCATGGCGATCAGCAGCAGCGCGATCACCCGGCTAAAACGCTTCATCATCGGTCTCACCTCCACAATAATCACTCATAGATGAATACATTTCAACTACTGATATTCTATCATATCAGCCCACAAAAGACAACGCGTGCATTGTAACAGAGATTTAAGTTTTTGTAACAATCCTGTTACGATTTGAATAAATTTTAGTTAAGCACCTATCACGGACGCTCACAGCTCTCATGAGCGCCCCTCATGGGTAGATCATGACATCGCCATTTCCCTCATTTTCCAGTCGATACAATAGAAAAACCCGCTGACATCAGTCAGCGGATCTTCTGGCGGAGAAGCCGGGATTTGAACCCGGGCGCCCTTTAACAGGCCTACTCCCTTAGCAGAGGTAACATAATGTGCGAGAATTAAAGGATTTTCGCGATGGTGTTGTGCATAGGTAGTGCTCAGCGTTGGAGCTTGTTGACGGCGCTGAGGGCATCGGCATCGTCGGGGTGGGTGTAGCGGTCGAGCATACGGGTGGTTGACCAGCGCATGACTTTGCGAATGGTCTGGGGGGCTATGTTTTCCGTGATGGCAAGGGCGGTCGCGGTGGTGTGGCGGCAGCAGTAAGGCTCCAGGCGGCGGCAGCCGGCGGCGTCAAGGGCGGCGTAATAATTTTCGTAGAACCGATCCGTGCCGCGGGGCCAGACATAGCCTGACTTGCTGGTGGCATGCTGCATCTCATCCACGAGGACGGGGATAATGGTGTCAGGAAGATAGATGGGCGCGGCTTTGCGGACTTTGGTTTTCTTGCCGGCGCCGATGATGCGCTGGGCGTCAATATCAATCATGGATGTTTTAAGGTCCTGGATCTCACCGGGCATCATGCCGGTGTAGATCATGATCAGCGGGATCGCGGCGCGGCGGTCGCCCGCGTCGTAGATACGCCACAACGCCTGCTGTTCTTCTTCGGTGAAAGGCGTGCGCTCCTTTTCGTGAAGCTCGGGGAGGATAATAAAATCCGGGAGAGATTTATCCACCCAGCGATCCGCACCGGCCAGGTAGAAAAGGTGGTGCAGGACGGTCTTCATATCGCGGGCGGGATAATAGGTGGGGGCCTTCTGGCTGACAACGGAGCGCAGATCGCCGACGGTGAGTGTATCGACACGGCGGTACTTGATCCCCTCAAGCTTATTCCAGGCAATATTATAAGCGACCTGCTTGCTTTGGGACAGCTTCGCCAGCTCGCTCAAGCGGTAAAGCTCCCAATAATGATCCAGGCTGGGAGCCTGACGCTGGACACCCGCGTTTTTAAGAACGTAGCAATATTCCAGCGCTTCGTTTTTTGTGCGGAATCCGCCCTTCGTCTGCCGGACGCGGTGCTTTATCCCCTGTTCATCCACGCGCCAAGCGGGGGTGTAGACGGCTGTCCAGGTCTTCCCGCGCTTATAAGCGTAGCCCGCTCCGTTCGGGCGCTGATGGGCGCGGGCAGGCGGCTTCTTTACGATGGTGCGCCCACAGTAGCAGCAGAGCTGGGCGTCATCGGGAATATCGCGGGAGCAGCGGGGGCAAAGCATAAAAAACTCCTTTACAAAACGGGGCTTTCGTGGTATATTATAGGTGCGTAGCAAGACAATTGGCGTTGGCTGGCTCGTGTGGCTGCCCCCGGAAACGGCGGGCAGTTTTTTTATTCTTCCAGCTCGTCCATATCGTCCAGATCCTCGTCCGGATCCTCGTCGTCATCCTGCACGGGCAGGCCGAAGATGAGGCCGTATTTGTGGGTATCTAAGTTATAGGTCAGGGCGGTGGTGGTGCGCCGACGCTTTTGCGGGTGGGACATGGTATAAAAGAAGATCACCAGCCCCAGGACCGCGAACACCAGGCAGATCACGATGAACCATCCCGCTATGCTCATAGCCTCGCCTCCTTATGGACCCGCAGCCACGGTGAAACAATCAGCAATCCCGGATCACGATATACCAGGCGGGGCGGTTGCCCGTGCTGCGGGAGCCTTCCTGCGCGAACCTGACGCGGTAGCCCTTGGACTTCAGCTCCTCCGCCAGGGCTTCATCGAAAAAGTAAAGACCGCCGCCTTCGCCAGAGCGATCCACAAACTCATACCCATGTTCCAGCAGGTGATCAAGGAGCATCTTCCTGACCAGTTGAGCGCGTTCAATGATCATGGTGGTTATTCCTTTCTGTTCATTCGACAAGTTTTGTGCTACAATGGCGGCACACAAAAGCGCTTTTGCAGTATAACATGAGGATGTTTGATATGACAAAAGAGGAAGCTATGGAGCTGATCAATGAATTGACTGATGAAGAAAAGCTCAGTCTTTATGAGCTGCTTTTAAGCCTGCGACAAAATCACGAACGCGCTGCACATCCCGATCAGGGAGATCAGTCAGGAGGTTGACCAGCGCTTCATCCAGCCCATCGGCATTGCCGGTGGGCGTTTTTTTATTTTCTGACGGTTCAGATCGTCCGAGCAGTTCATCCGTAGTAACGTGGTACAGTTCTGCCATTTGCAGCAGCTTTTCATAGGAGGGCATACGTTCGCCGGTCTCCCAATAGGAGACAGACTGCACGGAAACCTTCAGGCAGATCGCAACTTCCTTCTGCGTCAGACCTCGCAGTTCCCGGATTCTCTTGAACGTGTTCATGGCATCACCGCCCTTCATTTATATGATACAACTAAATGTTGAAATGGGCAACGTAAAATTTTCAACAAACTGTTGACAAACTATAACTTTCTGTTGTATATTATCGTCAACAGTTAGTTGGAGGTGGGTAAATGAGAGCGTGGCTGAGAGAGGCCAGGATCAATGCTGGACTGACGTTGCGCCAGTTGTCGGAATTAGTTGGTGTGTCAGAACAATCGCTCTCATATTACGAGAATGGAGATCGAAGACCCACCCCAGACATCGCAATGAAGCTGGGCGAGCAACTTCATTTCCCATGGACACGTTTCTATGTAAAGGGAGAAGGGGGGCTCAGAACATGACGCTGGATGAGCGGAGAATGACGCTTGAGGACGTAAAGATCGACCCGGCTAAGGCTATCAAAGATCTTCACCGCTACCAAAGTTGCCACCAGCCGAGCGGGCATGAACTGACAGCGACGGACGGCGTGCACATGCCTTCCGACATATTTGTCGCATTGACGGTACTTGCTCAGGCTATTCACGAGGGAACCAGGTGGAACAAAAAGGCCAGGATCGTACTGGAATACGACCCTGACAAGGAGAAGATGAGTGTGGTCACGTTTATGGAATCTGACGCACTAAGTCAAGCTCTTGAAGGAGGTGCGGAGCGTGACGCTGGATGAGCGGAGCATCCCCATTGACCCGGGGCGGGACGTGGAATTGTACCTGGACCGGATCAAGGAGCTGGACACAGAAAACGAGTACCGGGGCGAGGACACGGCGCTGGTCATCACGAACCAGGTTTCCCCCAGCGCGAATGTGTTTATCGTGCTGCGGGAAATCGCACGGAGTTTTGTAAACGGTACAAAGTGGAACAAAAAAGCGCGGGTCGTACTGGAATACGACCCACAGCAAGACAAGATGAGCATTACGAGCTTCATGGAACGCGGCGAAGAAGACCCTCCGGGAGCTGATACTGAGCTTCAGGATTGAGAGATTCATCAAAGAAGCAGCAGTAGAGATAAGGGATTTTCACCGGCAAAAGACCCACTTCCGACACATCAGAAAGCAGAGAACGGTACTTCTCACGGGCTTCCTCTGGAATTGTGCGGAAATCAACAATGTATTTGTGCTGAGACAATTCATCACCCCCTTTCTGGCACATGATACCACGAGGGGAAGGAAAAGTCATCTATCAAGAGGAGGTGCGGAGCGTGACGCTGGATGAGCTGGCGGCATGGCCGAAGGAGACAGTCGGATCGAAGGAGATGGCTGAGATACTGGGCTGTGACCGGTATGCGCTGAACGTCGCCGCGAAGCAGGGGACGCTGAACGCGGAGTATTTCTTCAGCGGGAACCGGCTAAAGATCAGCAAGGCGTGGCTGCTGCATTTCTGCGGTTATCCGGGGTATGAGCACTATACCAGGACGGACGAGAAGCGAGGACTGTTCGGAGCTGTCGCTCCTCAAGTGAGGAGTTAGGAGTTAGGAAGTAGGAGTTGATTATGGGACTGAGGATGACCGAGGAGGAGTACAAGGCGCTGATGGGGCGGCGCGGGCCGCTGCAGGGGGCGAGCGCGAGGGCGAGCTATGCGGACGAGGCCGAGGCATGGCCGGGGGCGGAAAAGCCGAAGCGGCAGAAGTACGGAAACAGGCGCGTGGAAGTGGACGGCTTGAAGTTTGACAGCCGGCACGAGGCACGCGTGTACGAGGAGCTGATGCTGCGCGTGAAGGCCGGGGAGCTGCGCTGTGTGATCAGGCAAGTGCCGTTCGACCTGCCGGGAGGCATCCGGTATTTCGCGGACTTCGTGACGATCAGGCCGGACATGAGCATCGAGGCGGTGATCGACGCAAAAAGCGAGGCGACGAGGAAGAACCGCGTGTACATCAACAAGAAAAAGCAGATGAAGGCGTGCTGGGGAATTGAGATTTTGGAAGTGTGAGCATGATCACAAGCGGAAACACGATTTACTGCACACAGGAGGAGCTTGACTACCTCAAGCAAAGCGCGGAGTATGACGGTTTACGCTTCGCTGGATCGTCCATCGAAGTGGTATCAGAAGCGTTTTTGCAGTTTGCGAAGACGTTTTACCAGTATGATAGCTTAGAAGCCGCGTTCGCGGCGCTGGGCCAGGCGCTCAAACCGGAGCCTAAGCGGTTCAGATGCAGGGTATGCGGGAGGAAGTATGACTACAAGTCCGAGGCGAAGGCCTGTGAGAGGGATCACAGGCAATGGAGGAGATCATAGCCATCATCGGGTGGAAACCTTGAACGCCCTCATCCGTCAGGCTGCGCCTGACACCTTCCCCCCTCTGCGACGGGGGAAGGCTTAGGAGACGTGATGACTTAAATAGGAGGTTTAGAAAATGATCGTGATTGACATGGAGTTGCCGAAAAGTTGTCTTGAATGTCCGATGAATCATGGGGAGTATACTCCAAATGAGATCGAAAAACGGTATTGCTGTTTGAATCACTATCAATTTTCCAAAGGCGATTATAAAAAGCGTCCGGCCAGTTGTCCGATGAAAGAACTTAAATAGGAGTTTTATAGCATGAAAGCAATTGTAAAATTTAACGCATGTCTTGAAATTGATATTGATGACAAACTGCGAGAAAAGATAGTTTCGGAAGATGAACAAGTTAAACAGCTGAAATGCTTGTTAATGGAAGAATGCGATTGCGAGCAAGTTGAAATAAGCGAGTATCACATGGAACTTAAATAGCACAATAACGGAGGGACGGCTAATGTTCTGGCACATCATATCTATCGTTACATTTATAATCGCGGCTTGGTCTGCGTGGGGAACATGGCAGAACACTAAGGCAATAAAATCCATCCTCAAAATGACAGATGATTTTAACGGCATTCTGCAAAAAATCATTGAGCATGCTAAGATGCAATAAATAAGGAGTTTAAGCATGAAGGAAATTATAACTTTCTATTGTCATCTTCAAATTGATATTGATGATGCACAGCGCATTAGTGAGATGCCAGTAACTCAACGAATTGAACAGTTAAAAGGCATCTTGCTGCGAGAATTTGAATGTGAACGAGCAGAGATAACCGGCTATCAAGAGACGCTGGTGCCTTATGACTTGAACTGAACAATGTCGAAGTAAGCACATAATTATGCAGGCGTGATTGGCTGAAAAACAGCCAATGGCAAACGGCTGGAAGATGCCGCTCCCGGTTCAAATCCGGGCGTCTGCACCAATGGAACACCGGGACGCGGGTGTGGCATGAACCCGCGGAGTTCTGAGGGGAAACCCGGATAGCTCCTTGCCCAAAGGCCACGGGCCATAGTGGAAGTTTTCACGGAATGATATTCAAGCAGGCCTGAACAATAACCGTGTGGCAGCCGGGAAAGACCGGCACAATATGGGGGTAGGATCAGGAGTAACGGAGTAGCTGGTGAAGTACAAGCTGGCGCGAAGATGTGAAACTGATGGCCGATAATGGGACGGTAACCTCACGCGTGGGAAGCCCGTCACCTAATGAGGGTTCAATTCCCTCGCCCCGCCAGGGGAACCACATTTGCCTGTTTTCACAACCCCGCAAACGATTCAAAACAGGATGGCAGCCCGGAAAGACGGGCAAACAAATATTATGAGGAGGCCAACGCTATGCAAGACCCCATGACTTACCGTATCGGCGTAGAGGTGATCGGAGAAGAAGTCAGCCCTGTCACAGATAAGATGAAGGTGGGCGAAGCCTGCAAGGGATTCTGTATCATCTATGACATGGGCGGCAACGATTATCGTGTCACGATGCACCATATCAGCCACATGGACTTAGGTGTCGCAATCGCCGGTAACATCAATTTATATGCGGCGTCGATGATCGCGAAGGGACTGCACGACGCATATGAATACGAAACGCATGAGAGGTTCAAAGAGAAAACCGAACACATTTTCAAACAGATGGGTTCGCTCTCCTGAGCCTGGCCAAAGCTGGCAGCCGGGAAAGACCGGCATTTACCTACTGCAAGGGAGGCGATAACAATTGCCCGGTATGCAGGATGGAAGAATCGTCATCCTGCCGCCAACGCCAGGGGGCTGCCCGTACTGCGGGGACACGCACGATCCACGGGACCCGCACAACCGGGACAGCCTGACCTATCAGCACAAGTTTAGGAAAAAGTACGGACGATACCCGACGTGGGAGGACGCGATGCGGCACTGCAGCGTGCTCACGCAGGCGCGGTGGGCGGAAAAGCTGGCCGAGCGCGGGATCCAGGTGGAGGTAAGCGGCCATGAGCGGGGATGATTGGATCAGCATCCAGGAGCGGAAGCCGACCAAGGAGGACAGCGACCCGACAGGGTGCGTGGTCTTCTGGCACGTGTACAACGGCGTGATCGTGACCGGCTACCACCAGGTGGAGCACAACCGCTTCCTGACGCACTGGCAGCCGCCGCCCGGGCCGCCCAAGAACCACGAGGAACTGAGGAAAAAGGCGGAGCTGCCTTTTATCCACTACATGCAGGAGGAAACGAAATGAACGACGAGATAGCCAACGCCAACCATGGGAGCGTGAGCGTGCTTGACACGCTGGCGGTGCAGGCACAAATGCTGTCTGAGAACATCGCCATGAACATGCTGCAGCTGGGGCACGTATTCACCGAGGCGAAGCCGCTGGTCGCGCACGGGCAATGGAGCGCCTGGGTACAGGAGAACAGCGGCATGAGCGAGCGCTACGCACAGCAATTCATGCAGGCATACGCCCGGTACGGCGAAAGCAGCCGCTTTGCCGCGCTGGGGAAAAGCAAGCTGATACGCATGCTGGCGCTGCCGGAGGGCGAGGAGGAGCGCTTCGTGCAGGAGAACGACGTGGCGGGCATGTCCGCCCGGGAAGTCGATGCCGCCGTGCGCCAGGAGCGCGAGAAGTGGCAGCAGAAAATCAAAGAGCTGGAGAGCCGGGAACCGGAGATCCCGGAGGCGGTTTTCCACAGCATGAAGGAAAAAGACCTGCAGATCGCGCAGCAGCGGGAGGAGCTGACCCGGATCGCCGAGCAGCAGCGCGACACGCTGGACGAGGCGCGAAAGCTGCGGGCGGACTATGCCGCGCTGAGCCGGGAGTATGACGAGCAGAGCGGCCTGATCAAGGACATGCAGGAGGACCTGGACAAAGCGCAGCGGGATCTGTTGGACGCCAAGAGCGAGATCGCCCGTGGAGACGCCGAGCGCGTGCCCACGGACCAGCTGACGGTGGACGCCTTCGCCGGGGCCGTGAGGCAGTTTATCGGCGCGTGCGCGCGGATGCCGCATATGCGCCTGACCTTTGCCGCCATGGACTTCAAGGAGAAGATGCAGTACAGCGAGCTATTGGAAACCGTGGAGGCCTGGGCCAACGACAGCCGGAGGGCGATAGAGGCCACGATGGCAGACGGGAGAGTCGTATGATGAGTGAGGAGTTAGGAAGCAGGAGTGAGGAGTTAATGCTGCCTGAGCAGGGAGCCATCACTCCGAAGCTGCTGGGCGTGTACATTACCGAGATCATGAGGCCGGTCATCACGACCATGAGCAAGCTGCTGGAGAACAACACCGCCGCGCTGGAGCAGCTATCATCCGCCCAGGCGGTGCAGAACGACCGGCTGGAAGCCTTGGAGAAGCAGATCCGGCTATATACGCCGGTGAGCAGAAAGCAGGTCGGGTACATCAACGACGCCATCCGCGAGCGGGCGAGGGCGCTGCTGGAAAAGTACGAGTGCGCGGACGATAAGAAGGCCGTGAACAAGCTGGGCAACGCGATCCGGCGCGCCGTGCTGGCAAGGTACGGCATCGCCGCGCTGGCGGAGATCCCCAAGCATGAGTACAGCGTGGCGCTCGACCAGGTGGGGATGTGGAGCAACGCGCTGACGGTGCGCGACATCGTAAAGGAGGCGAGGGCGCGTGAGACGGAAAGCCAGCATAGCGGCGAGGGGGCTTGACGCGCTGCGCACGTGGATGGTACGCAGGCGGTTTCCGGCCAGGATGGTGAACCGCGTAAGCGCGTGCTACAGACTATTTAACTGAGACAGGACCCGTCCGCTTTTTTCACATGGCGCTCCAAAATTGAATATTTGTATTCTGCGCCGTGATTTGGCGTCGTCAACTCAGAGCATCGACGCAGAAGCCTGCATCAAAAGATCGGCGCCGCAGCCCATTCAGCGGCGTACTACAAACGAAAGGAAGTGTAAAACCTCCTCTCCCCCGGATCATACTGCGACCCAGCTATTCCGGAAGACGCATATAAGGATGTGCCGCCTAATATGTGTGAAACCGCGACAAAGCACAAAAAGGAGCGCCAGGTGAAAAAGGCGGGCGGGCCAGCCAACACCAACAACAGAACGGAAGTGAAAAACAGTGCCTATCGTCAATTACGTCAGGGAGCATACGAGGTTTATTCAGTATGCGTCTGATGAACATATCCCTGCCAACGAGCGCCTGCTGTGGTACGCGCTGATGCACATTATGAACCAGCGCGCCCAGGGCAACGTATGGCCCGATGAGTTCATCCGCATCAACAATGACCTACTGCTCAGCTATTGCGCAATGCGATATGACACCATGGCGGCCGCGCGGAACGGGCTGAAACAGCGCGGGCTGATCGACTACGAGCCGGGAAAGAAGAACCAGAAAAGCCCAGCCTACCGGATGATATACTTTTTCCCCGAGTATGTGCCCTCAGAAACCGATTGTAATAACGGATGTAATACGATATTTCCGGATAACATAGGGGGTAACATAGGGGGTAACATCAGGGGTAACATAGGGGGTAACATACCGAACAATATAATAAACTATACTAACAATAAACATATAGACCAAGAAGAAGACGATGACGAAGACAACATCACCCGCGCGCGCGAGGAGGCGAAGAACGCGTGGAAGCTTTGCTATGGGAAGACGCTGACGGACTATATCGCTGATCAGCTGGCGACGGCGGCGGTGATCAACTGCGGCTTTGCGCCGGGGGTCCTGACCAAGGCCATCCGCATGAGCGCGAAGAAGAACGCGGAAAGCCCCTACGATTATGTGCTGAAGCTGATGAGCGACTGGCAGAGCTACCACCTGCACACGGAAAGCGACGTGGACGAGTACCTGATGTACCGCGACGCCGCCGCAGGAAAGCAGCTGTTTGGGCTGATCTCGCCGGAGGACGCGAACGAGAGGCTGCGCATGATGATCCGAGAAAAGCGCGACGACGCGGGAGTGAGATATGCAGGAGAGTAAAGGAATGGACCACAGAGAACACGTCATCAAGGCGGTTGAAGAGGCAATCCCGTTTGTTGACAGCCGAGGCTACGGCGGCGTGGCAGAGCTACTGCATGACGTACTGGAACTGCTGAAAGAGCAGGAACCGCGGCTGATAAACACACACGATTTCGAGAATGCGGATAACTGGGGCAATATTCCTGCATGGTGCGAATACAATCCGTTACTTGGGGTAAAAACGATTGACGCGTGGAAAATCATAACGATATACAATCTGCGCGACAAAGACGCAAGATATTGGACACAGCGGCCAACGAAAGAGCAGTCGAAGGCGGTGAAGTGGGATGAATGAAAAGGAGGAGCCAACGCCATGACGATGGAAGAACGGGTCATCAAAGGACTAACGTGCTGCGTGACGAAGGAGCATTGCCATTATGGAGAGGATGGATGCCCGTGGTATTTCCCGGAGAACCCGGAAGATTGCACGTCCAGGCTGGCAAGAGCGGCAAATGGGCTGATTCAGTTTTACAAGCGTGAAATCGCGGAGAAGACCCAGGAGAATACTTTCCTGAAGCAGATGCAGCGGCAGACGGCTCAACACATGGATAATGTGACGCTGGGCAGGATGGTCGAACGCGCGCTGAAAGGTGATCTGGGATGAGTGACAGAAAGAAAGTTATCGAAGGGCTTGAACATTGCCATAATAGATGTTTCTGCGATGAAGGTTGTCCATATCATCACATCCTGATTGATCCCAACCTTGGCATAGATGAGTGTACAAGCCAGCTTGCACAGGACGCGCTTGAACTGCTGAAAGAGCAAGATCCGAAACCGAGGGTGTTGACTCTGGAAGAGGCTATTGAAACATTAACGAAAGAAGGCGGTTTTGTTTGGATTGAAGAAAAATCCCATCCGCGTGAAAAATCAAAAGTCTTTGCCACAAGTTATTTATGCGATAACATTTCAAGGAGATATGAAGATTACGGAAAAGAGTTTGTGCCATATAGGTATAGCTATCGTTGGCTCTGGCGTTGTTGGGATGCCTTTCCAAACAATGAACAGCGTGAGGCGGTGAAGTGGCATGGGTAAAACGAAATGGCCTACCAAAGAGGAAGTAGAACACTTTCGGTGGACAAACGATCACTCACAGTACCATTCTTTTGTCTATGGTTTCTGCGAGGCACAGGATTGTTGCGAGGAGTGTGAACCAAGAATACGGGCGCTATGCAAGCTCATAACGCTGATTGATAAGATCAAATGGCGAATCATCAAGCGGCACTACGGAATCAAAAAAGGATGGTGATGCAGGATGAGGCCGATTGATGCGGACAAATTGATGGAATCTATCAGGAAGGCATTGGGCATTAAAAGCATGATGAAAAGTTTGTTGCTTCCTTCCGAGAGAACGATAATAGATCAAATCGACAGCGCCCCGACCATCGGCGGCTGGATCAGCGTCAAGGACAGACTGCCCAGCGAACACGATTCTTTATTTGCAAATCATCCGCATTTTAACAAATATATGTGGGCTAAAGAATCTAATGACGTGATCGTCTATGTTGTTTTTCCAGATGGAACTGGTCGTGCAACGGAAGGGCGGCTTCGTGATGGCAAATGGAATACGAAGATTTCCCCAGCGCTGGAGCCTGTTATCACCTATTGGATGCCGATGCCTGAACCGCCTGAGGGAGGGAAGAAAAAGAATGGCGATGTATGATATCATCTGCTATCAATGCAGAAAACGGCTGGGTGGGGTGTTAAAGTCCAAGTATTTGCCGATTCGTAGTGGGATCTGTGTTATCCATTCCGTTAAAAGAGGCGATGATCCATTGGCTTACGTCCTGTGTGACGAATGCGCGGAGAAGGAACAGGCTGCCGAAGACGAACGCCAGGATGGAGAAGAACATGCTGACCTATAAGGAGGCAGAGCAAAATATGCTGTTTGGTTTCTCTTATATCGACGAGCTTATGAACGTTTTCGGCGATGAAGATTTGGTGGTATTCAAAGACAAAGATGGCTTTGTCTGTGTCATGATACGTTACTGCGATATAAAAGAAGGCGTAACACTGACAAGCGCTTGCGGGAGAGGCGAAGGCGTACAAGCGGCGGCTTTGGATCTGATAAAAAAGATCAATGGGAAAACGCTGGTATTGCACGCCGATTCGGAAGGCAGTCGAGAGTACAAATTTCTTGCGATCATGAAATGATGGCGGAGAGGAAGCGGGGCAAATTGATAAACGGCAAAGCGGGTCTCTATCAGTTATGCGAAATGATCGGGCGTGACATGGCGGAAGCGGGGCTTCACGCTGACGCTGCTGAAATGAACGCTGAGACATTTGAAGCCATCAAGAAAGAAATGGATGCGGAGGGCTCTCGCTTCCGCTATAGCGCGCTGTTATACGGCATTACCATCTTTATCAACAACGATATGGAGAACGGGAAAATAAACATTGGCAGGCATGAACGGTTTGCCCAGAAGGACAAATACAGGGACATCATTGAGGGCCTGAAAGACAAACTGGGCTGAACGGGAACGGGAGAAGGACGATGCGGACAACGGAAGGGGCAAAGAAAAGGAAGCGGATGTGGATCGTGTTTGAGCCGGAAGAGCCGATACTAAAGATCATCGACAGGTACCGGCGCGGCATCTGCATGAGTGTGCCGGAGCTGTGCGAGAAGGCGCACATCACGACCTCATCCTACTACCATTGGATGGAGGGGAAGACGTCCCCGACGCTGGACAGCCTGAAGACGGTGCTGGGCGCGATGGGGCTGGAGCTGAGCGTAAAGAAAACGAAAGGACAACGGCAACCGCATGAACATTAACGGCCTCATGACTGACTTAGACGATGTGCGCGAGCACCAGGGGATCACCGTGAACGAGCTATGCTGCCGCGCTGGGCTGGCCCAGAAGACGTACCGGAATTGGGTGGAGGGGAGAACGACACCGAACCTGACCGCGCTGAACGCGGTGCTGGAAGCGCTGCACATTGAGCTGATCCCGCTGTTTCAGGAAAAGGTGTAATCGAAAAGCGAAAACGTTCGCGGTTTTGGAGGGGAGCAATGCACGAGAACGAGACGATCCGGGAGGCGGAGCGCTATGTCACGAACCGGGACATCCCGCTGCTGACACAGATCTACTACACGATGCAGGAGATCGTGAGCCTGGAAAACCGGAGCGAGTGGCAGAACGAACGGCTGTACAGCGTGACGAAGCGACTCAAGGGGATGCCGGGAGGCGGCGGGCTGCCCAGCGGACTGGACGCGGCCATTGCCGAGCTGGACGAGATGAACCACGACTACGGGGAAGCGCTGCAGCGGTATGTGCATGAGCTGAAGACCGCAGAGCGGATCCTGAACGGGATCGAGAGCCGGACGATGCGGACCTTTGTGCAGATGTTTTATGTGGACAATATTACCAAATCAAAGGTCATGCGGGAACTGGACATGACGGAATACGCCTTTGAGCGGGCGCGGGAGAGCATAGAACAAGCGCAGGACATGGCGCATGTCAAGTGGCGTGAGCGTTTTCAGTACAAAACGTAATGAAAAAAGGGAAAAAGATTTCCCTTTCGCGGTCGTCAGATTTCCCTTTTTTCACTTGTTTTTGGGGTATTGACATGATATTATGATAGCGTCAGCAGACGTGGAGAGAAAAACATCCTTTGTGGAACCGGCGAGAAATCGCCGGTTTTTTCATTTCCGGCGAAAGGAGGTCTATAGCGCATGGCTCAGCGCATCATGGAACTGACGATCGACGACAGCGAAGCCAGGAGAGAGATCAACTTCCTGAAGACGCACATGACGCCGAGGCAGTTTAACCAGGCGATGTACGGCGTGTTCAGGGAAACCGGGCGGCATATCGGCACGATCCTGCGCAAAGACCTGCCGAAGAAGTACCATGTGGCGAAGATGGGCGACATCACGAGCACGGTACAGAAGCCGCAGATGCAAATGAGCAACAGCAACGTCGGGTGCGTGATCCCCCTCCGGGGGCCGAGGAAATCCATCGGCGGGTACTACGCGGCGAAGGGATCGGCCCGGGGCTGGGAGAGCACGCGCAAGAAATACCGCGTGACGGCGCGGATCGTGAAGGGCGTGGAGAGCAAGCTGCCCGCGAAAATGGACGACGGCGGGATGCCGCCGTTCAGAAACATCCCGTCCAAGCTGGGGAAGGTGACTTTTGCGAGGGAGGGAAAAGCGAGATTCCCCATCGTGTCGGTGAAGGGCATCGCCATTCCGCAGATGCCCATGAACCGCAGCCGCGAGGACGTGGAAAGGGACATCGACAGCTTCCTGCACAAGCGCATTGAGCAGCGCGTAACGGCCCTGATCGTCAATGGCAGGTGATGGGACTACGGACGGACTGACTAAGAAGGAGCTGGCGAACATCGCCGGGTACACCTACCGCAGGCTGTACGACATCGACCGGAACCTGCCCGCAGAGAAGAAGCTGTTCGTAGAGCGCGAGGATGGGAAGTACGACCTGGCGCTGTTTGTGCAGCGCTGGGTGGACTATAACCTGGCTGCGAACAGCGACGCGCCGGAGGACTTTGATGTGGTCAAGGCGCGGCATGAGGAAGTCAAGATGCAGAAGACGCAGCTTGAGGTCGACCAGATGCGCGGGCAGCTGGTGGATGTGCAGGACGTCAAAAAGCTGTGGGGCAACATTGCGAACACGATCATGCAGGCGATGATCCACCTGCCCAGCACCATTGCGCCGATGGTACAGGGATTGCAGAGCGTGGAGATCATCAACAGCATCATTGATGCGGAAATACGCCGCGTGCTGAACGGACTGGCGGAAACGCCGCTGCCCGAGTACGCAGGCGAGGACGCCGAGGCAGGCGCGGAGGACGAGGAGGCGTAACGTGTGGGAAGTCTGAACGACCTTGCGCGTTATACGCTTGAAATGCTGCGCCCGCCGATCTTGCAGAGCGTGTCTGACTGGGCAGACCAGAACCGCATCCTGGTTTCCGAAAGCTCCAGCGAGCCGGGAAGGTGGCGAACAGACCGCGCGCCGTACCAGCGCGAGATCATGGACAGCTTTACGCAGCCCGGGGTCTGGCAGATCGTGATCATGGCGAGCGCTCAGGTTGGCAAGACGGAATTAGAGCTCAACATGATGGGCCGGGGCATTGACGTGGATCCCGGCCCGATGCTGTTTATCCAGCCCACGGACGCATTCGCGGAGGACTTTTCCAAGCGCCGCGTGGCGCCCATGATCCGGGCGTGCGCCGCGCTGCAGCGGAAGGTGTATGACGCGAAAAGCCGGGACGCCGGGAACACGATCACCATGAAGACGTTTCCGGGCGGGAGCGTGGCCTTTACCGGCGCGAACAGCCCGACAGAGCTGGCGGGCAGGCCCGTCCGGTACGTGTTCATGGACGAGATCGACCGCTTCCCAGCGAGCGCCGGGACAGAGGGCGACCCGCTGGAGCTGGCCGAGCGGCGTACTGAGACCTTTCGGCATAACCGGAAGATCGTAAAAACCAGCACACCGACCGTCAAGGGGGCGAGCAAGATTGAGCGTGCATATATGACAGGCACTCAGGAGGAGTGGCATACTCAATGCCCGCACTGCCAGCAGTACCACTACATCCGCTTTGAGCAGATCCATTTCGACAAAGAGGAGTACAAGGACGAGAACGGCGAGAAGAACTACCACGTCAGGAACGTGCGGTGGGTCTGCCCCACCTGCCAGCGGGAAACCGGCGAGTACGACGTGAAGCGCAGCCCCGCCAAGTGGGTGAGTAAAAACCCGCAGGCGTTAGAAGCGGGCGTGCGGTCCTTCCGGCTGAACGCGTTCATGAGCCCGTGGTCTGACTGGAAGGACATCTGCCGCAGTTTTCTCAAGGCGCAGAACGACCCGGAGCTTTTGAAAGTGTTCGTGAACACGATCTTAGGCGAGACGTGGGAGGTGCGCGACCGCAGCGGCGTGCCGGAAAAGCTGTACGCGCGGCGCGAGAGCTACGACGCGGACGTGCCTAAGGGCGTGCTGGTGCTGACCATGGGCGTGGACACCCAGGACAACCGCCTGGAGTATGAGGTGGTGGGCTGGGACCGCGAGGAGCAGAGCTGGGGCATCAGCCGCGGGATCATTCCCGGGCGCGCGGACAGCAAGGGCGTATGGGACGAGATCGACGCGCTGCTGGACCGGGAATGGCGGCTGGAGAACGGGATGGCGCTCAGGATCGGCGCGACGTTTGTGGACAGCGGCGGCCACTTTACACAGGACGTGTACCGGCAGTGCGCTATCCGCTACCGCAACGGGCGCAGGATATTCCCCATCAAGGGCGAAGGCGGCGAAGGCAAAGAGTACGTGCGCATGATGAAGAAAGACAACGGGAAGTACAGCAGCCCGCGCCTGATCATCGGCGTAGACGGGGGCAAGGAAAGCATCATGTCCGCGTCGGGCGTGACAGAGGTCGGGCCAAGGTACATGCACTTCCCGAACGACTACCGCTGCGGGTATGACATGGAGTTTTTCAAGGGGCTGATCTCCGAGAGGATGGTCATTCACCGGCGCGGCGGGCAGGCGGTGACGGCCTGGGAAAAGGTGTACGAGCGCAATGAGCCGCTGGACTGCAGAAACTATGCCCGGGCCGCGTACCGGTATTTCCGCTGGAACTTTAACCGCGTGGAAGCGACGCTGAACGGAACGTACGAGAGCCAGCCGGTCACGAAAGCGGAGGCGGCGAAGAAGAAGCACAAGCATGTTGTGAGCAACGGAATCACGGTTTGAAAAGCGGCTGCGCCGCGAGTGAGGAGTACAGGAGGGAATCGCTGACGCGGTTCCTTTTTATTTTACCCTCATCCGACCGCCTGACGGCGGCCACCTTCCCCCATAGATGGGGGAAGGCTTTTGGAACGGCTTTTTTGAGAGGAGTGAGAGAATGGCGATCCCCAACATCGTGGATGGGTTTACGCTGGCCGAGGCGCGGGAGCAATTGAGCCTGTGGAAGGACTGCGCCCGGGAAATCGCCAACGGGCAGGCGAAGCGCTACCGCATCGGGACACGGGAGTATGAGGCGCTGGATCTGCCGTATGTGTACAAGATGGTCAAGTATTTCAGCGGCCTGGTGGCGAAGCTGAACGGCAGCGCGCGGAGCGCCCGCGTGCAGGTGGTCGTGCCGCGCGACTAATGCGGCTTCGCCGCAAGTTAGGAGTTAGGAGTGAGGAGTTAGGAGTTCAGGAGAAAACCGCGCGTGGCGCGGTTTTTTTGATTCCAGCCTCATCCGACCCGCCTTTTGGATGTGTGTTAATTGGAGGGATGGTATGAGCGAGAAGCCGAAGAAGGAGCGGCCGAACTTTCGGGAACGGGCGCTGTTTTTGATCAGCCCGGAGCGGGGAAACAGGGCGTACAACGACCGGCTGAACCGCGAGCGCGGCGCGGGCGAGCCGAAGAAGGCCGTGAGCTATTACGGGCGGCACGGCGCATCGACCACGCTCAACAGTATGCTGGGCTGGCTGGTGGGCGGCGGCGGCGCGGAGGACGACGTAGACCTGCACGGCGCTCTGCTGAGAAAGCGGGCGCGGGACCTATACGCAGGCGGCGGGCTGGCGCGCAGCGGGCCGAACACGCTGACCACCAATGTGATCGGGTGGGGCAACGTGCCGAAGCCGAAGATAGACGGCGACCTGCTGAACATGAGCGAGGAGGCCGTGGACGAGTGGGAGCGGAACACGCTCAGGGAGTTCAAGCTATGGGCTGAGAACACCATGTGCGACGCCGAACGGCAGCAGAACTTTTACGGCCTGCAATGGCTGGCCTTCCTAAGCATGCTGGTGAGCGGCGACGTGTTCGCGCTGTTCGGGTCGAAGCCGAACAAGCGCACGCCCTACACGACGACCCTGCGGCTGCTGGAAGCGGACAGGATCGCCACCCCGGATTCTGGCGGTGAGAGCATCGCCGAGGAGACCGCCGGGGGCGGGCGCATCGTGGACGGCGTGGAGCTGGACAGAGAGGGCACGGTGATCCGGTACTACATCGCGAGCCGGCATCCGCTGGCGGAGAGCGACAGCCGGGACCTGATCTACACGCCCATTGACGCCTACGGGAAGGACACGGGCTACCCGAACATCCTGCACATCATGACCTATGAGCGGCCCGAGCAGCGGCGCGGCGTGCCGTTTGTGGCGGCGAACATCGAGAACCTGAAGCAGTTTGACCGGTACATGACAAGCGAGCTGGCCGCGCAGGTGGTGAGCAGTATGCTGACCGCCTTCATCATCAACGATGAGGACGGGACGAGCGTGGGGCTTGAGGACGCGGTGGACGAGGACGAGAAGGTCACGGACGATGAACTGCACCTGGAGCTGAAGCCCGGTGCGATCTACGACCTGCCGCCGGGAAAGAAGGTCGAGGCCGTAAACCCGCTCAGGCAGAATACGGCGTTTGAAGCCTTTGTCACCACATTGGAGACGATCATCGGCAGCAGCATGGACATCCCGAAGGAAGTGCTGATCAAGAAATACGACAGCAACTATACCGCTGCCCGGAGCGCACTGCTGGACTTCTGGAAGACGGTGCGCGTGTACCGCACGCGGTTTAACCAGACCTTTAACCAGCCGGTGTACGAGCAATGGCTGGCCGAGGCGGTGGCGCTGGGGCGCGTGGACGCGCCAGGGTTCTTTGACGACCCGGCGATCCGGCGCGCGTGGTGCGGGTGCATGTGGACGGGCGTAACCATGGGACACGTGGACCCGAAGAAGGAAGTGGACGCCGCTGCCATGCGCATCAAGTACCACCTGTCCACCGAGGAGCAGGAGGCGAGCGAGTACAACGGCGGCGACTGGCGCGAGATCATCCGCCAGCGCAAAAAGGAGATCAGCGCCGCAGCCGAGGAGACGCAGGAAGCGGAGCCGGCGGGCGGCCAGGAGGAGGACGCAGATGAATAGAGACATCTTCCGTATCGCGCACAGCATACGCATGAGCGCGGACAAGAGCGACACCGCCGAGGTGATGCTGTACGGCGAGATCGTGCAGGACTACCCGGAATGGCTCAAATCCGAATACCCGAACGACAAGAGCGCGGCGGACTTTGACAAGGCCATCAAAAAGGCGCGGGAGGACGGAGCCAATAAGCTGCTGCTGAGGATCAACAGTCCCGGCGGCGTGTGCACCCAGTCCATCGCCATGCGGTCGATCCTGGCGAACGCGGGCTTTGACGAGATCACCATCCGCATCGAAGGGCTGTGCGCCAGCGCGGCCACGGATATCGCGACGCTGCCGGGGGCGCATGTGCAGATCGCCGAGGGCAGCGAGTACATGATCCACAATCCGTGGACGATCGCAATGGGCTTTGCCAGCGACCTTGAGCACGCCGCCGAGCACCTGCGCAGCATTGAGAAGACCACCCGCGGCTTCTACGCGCAGAAGAGCGGGCAGACGGACGAGCAGATCAAAAAGTGGTGCGACGCGGAAACCTGGTTCAGCGCCGAGGAGGCCGTGGAGTACGGCTTCTGCGACGAGCTGCTGAAAGCGGAGAACAGCAAAGCGCTGCCCGCCGCCGCGTGCGTGAGCCAGCGCGCCATGGATGCGATGCGGAGCATGTACAAGAGCGTGCCCAAGGAGATCGGGGTGCTGCCCTTGCCCTCATCCGACCCGGCTGCGCCGGGCCACCTTACCGGCGGTGGATTAACCATGCCGTCAGAGATCGTCAACTTACCCAATTGGGCGGAGGCCATACAGCCTTCGCCCTTTATTGATGACAAGGGCAGCAACGCTTCTCCAGTTGCCGGGGAAACGACTGTAATAAACAACGAGGAGGATGTCAAGGATATGGACATCAAGGAACTCACGAAAGACCAGCTTCTCGCGGAAAACCCGGCGCTGGTCGAAACCATCCGGCAGGAAGCCATGATCGCTGAGCGCGAGCGCCAGCAGGAGATCGACGAGCTGACGCTGCCCGGTTACGAGGCCGACGCCGCGCAGGCGAAGGCGAACGGCATGACCGCTATGGACTTCCACAAGCTGATCGTGCAGAAGACGCGCCAGAAGGGCAAAGACTTCCTTGCGCAGCGCAATGAGGAGCTTTCCCCCGCCAAGAACGTGCTGGCCGGAGCTGCCGAAGACGGCGGCAGCGAGGATGAGGAGATCCAGCGGACGGCCAAGATGATCGCCGACGAGGCTGCCAAGCTGATGAACAGCGAAGGCGGCATGTACTAAGTGAAAGGAGAGACTAAACATGGAACTGTATTCCGTTATCGGCACGAAGACCTATAAGAATCTGCTGGCCGATCCCAAGGGCGCTGATCCGATCAGCGTCAACGTGAAGCCCGGTCAGGGCGCGCTTGCTGCCGGTCAGCTGCTGTACCGCAACAGCTCCGGCCTGTACGAAAAGGCCGCGCAGGCCAACGTGTCCACCAGCTATGACGTCGTTGTCCTCGCGGAGGATCTGGCCGAGAATACCGGCGCTGTCGCCGATGTCGCCACCGCGTTCCGCGCGGGCTGCTTCATCGACGGCGCGATCTTCTACTCCGCCGGAACGGCCCTGACCGCAGGCGAGAAACTGGCGCTGCGCCAGCTGAACATCGTCACCGATCCCGACGCTGACGCCGCCGGCTTCGCCAGCGCGTTCAGCGTCACCTACAAAGCCAACGGCGGCACGGGCGCGGATTACGTCGTGCAGGAAGCTGCCGGCGCGACCCATACGGTCCTTGCCAACACCGTGACCGAGTTCACCGCTCCCTCCGGCAAGGCCTTCAGCAAGTGGAACACCAAGGCCGATGGATCCGGCACGGACAAGGCCGCCGCCGCGACCATCACCATGAGCGAGGACGTCACGCTGTACGCTGTCTGGGCCAACGAGTAAAAAAGCCAACGAAAGGAGATAAAGGCATATGGATATCTATTCCACCAGGGCGCAGCTTGCGGCGATCGAGCTGCAGGAGCGCATCTATACTTTCCTGTATGACACCTTTGCCCATGAAAACGCGCCGGTCGAGGACGACAAGGCGATCTACGACTACCGCAAGGGCACTGAGCGCATGGCTCCCGTCGTGCATCCCGGCGCTGGCGGCGTCGTGATGCCGCGTGACGGGTACCAGACCCGCGAAATCGGCTTCGCGACCATCGCGCCTGAGCGCATCATCGAGAACAGCGACCTGCTGGGCCGCGCTTTCGGCGAGAGGATCCTCGGCGCTATGACGCCCGAAGAACGCGAGCGCAAGATGCTGGCCAAAGACCAGATCGAAATGCGCCAGGCGATCCAGCGCCGCCGCGAACACATGGTGCGTCAGGTGCTTCTGACCGGCAAGCTGAACCTGTTCGAGTACACGAACGAGGGCCGCAGCATCAACCCGACGCTGGTCGCGGACTACGGTTTCACCAACAAATTCACGCCGATCACCGCGTGGAACCAGGCGGGCGCGACAATCAACGACGATATGAAAGCCATCTATGATATCGCCTACGAGGGCGGCGGCAACGTGGACATCATCGTGGTCTCCCCCGACGTGGCGAACGCCATCCTCGCGGACGACGCATACCTGAAACTGCTGGACATCCGCAACGCGGACGCGGGCAAGATCAACGCGAAGTACCTGGACAAGGGCGTGCGTTTCGTAGGCAAGAACATTGACGGCGTGGACATCTACAGCCTGTCGGGCAAGTTCCTGGACGACGACGGCCAGCGCAAGGATATGCTGCCTCCCGGCACGCTGATCGCGGGCTATCGCGGGATGCTGGAAGTGTACCATGGCCCTGTCACGCAGGTCGAAAAAGAGGACGCGGAGGCGCAGCACAAGACCTACATCAAGAAAGAAGTGCCGCTGCGCTACGGCTCCATCGCGACGAACGCGATCAAGAACCGCATCACTTCCCGCCCGACCGTCGTGCCGCGCAACGTGGACGGCTGGGTGGTCGCGGACGTGCTGTAAGCAGGAGGCGGCGCATGAGCTATGTTGCCGTTACCCATGTGGGCAAATGGACGCCCGGGGAGATCATCGACGAGAAGCTGACCCAGGAGCAGGCCGGACGCCTGCTGGATAAGGGCGCTATCAAGCTGATGGTCACGCCCGTGGCGCTCCCCCAAGAGGAGCCGCCCGCGCCGCCTGCTCCGCCCGCGCCTGAAGCGGAGGAGCAGCCGGAGGAGGAAGCGGACGTGCCTATGGAGATCGACGCCGCCGACGCGCTGGTGACGAAGCCGACCCCCAAACGAACGAAAGCGAGGACGAGGAAATGAAGGTCAAGCTGAAAGCAACGGGCGAGACCGCCGACATCCGCGACGAGTACGCCGCCCGACTGATCGAGCAGGGCAAGGCCACCCTCGCGCCCCTGGAAGCGCCGGAGGCTGAGAAGCCGAAGGACGCGGAACCGCGCGCCAAGAAGAAGGGCTGAGCCATGTCATTCAGAGATCGCGTCCAGAACGACATCCACCGCGTTTTCATGAACCAGAACCACTTCGGGGAGACGCATTACTGGAACGGTGCGGCCATCGTGTGCGTGCCGGACGATGAGGAGGCCCTGAAAAGAAAGAACAACAACGTCAACGATATCAGCTGGGATAACAACATCCGCGAAATCCTGATCCACACCCCGATTGAGGGCTTTCCCGGAGGGCGGGAGCCTGAACCGAACACGCACATCGTGTTCGACCAAAGGCCGATGAAGGTGCTGGATGTGAAGCACAACATCGGTATGCTGGACATCCTGCTGACGGCGCTTGACCCACGGGAGATGATGTGATGCGGTTTTCTGAACGCCTGATGAAGCTCAAGGAATGGGTGACGCACGAGCTGTGCGAGGGGCGAGAGATGAAAGCGCCCGCCCCGAACATGAACGTGGGCGAGATCGTGCGGCAGGAGCCGCGCTGCTACCTGGCCTGGGCGCCGATGCGCCTGGATTCGACCGGGAAGCTGCGCGGCGACCCTGCCAGCGTTGTACCCGGCATCCTGATCATGCCGAACCAGGCTTACGCGAAGTACGTGGAGGAGCACCGGTTTGACCGGTATGACAACATCCACCGCCCGCAGGAGATGGGACAGCACTTGTCCGTGTCCATCCTGTTCGGGGTGTATGAACCGGGCATCCGGCTTCCGGGATTCGTGGACAGCGTGGGTAAGAACGGCAACGGGCTGGACATGACGCTGATGATGGAGGGCACGGAGCAAGGCTTCATCACGCTGATGAACTGGATGGATGACTGCATGAGCAAGCTGCTGGGGCAGAAATTCATCCCGTATACGGACATGTTCGTGGAAGAAAGCACCATGACCTACAGCATCTATACGGATCAGGAGTACGTGGTGGACAAGCGCCCCATCTACTACGGATTCGTAAACGTGACCTTTGCCTGTCACGCGAACGAGGAATTTAACAAGCAGATCGAGGATCTGCTGAAATAAGAAACCGAAAGGAGAAATCACACCATGGCTGATTATAAGCATGGCGCTTACGGTCTGATCCAGACCGCAGGCTCCCGCGTAGCGGACGACAGCCAGTCCGTTATCGTATATGTCGGAACCGCCCCTGTGCAGTCCCTTGATAACTTCAGCGGTTCCGTGAACAAGCCCATCGTTGTGCATAACATGGCAGAAGCGCGTAAGTACTTCGGCTATTCTGACGACTGGGCCAAATACACGCTGTGCGAGGCGATGCACGTGCATTTCGAGCTCAAGGGCGTCGGCGCGCTCGTGCTCATCAACGTGCTCGATCCGGGAACGCACCGCGCGTCTGAAAAGACCACCCTGTCCGCTACGCCGAGCAACGGCGTCGTCATCGTTTCCGAAGCGGAGGAGGCGATCCTGAGCTCTGTTACCGTCAAGAGCGGCAACACGTCCAAGGTGAAGGGCATCGACTACAGCCTGACCTATGACGGCAGGAAAAGGCAGATCATCATCCGCGAGCTGACCTCCGGCGCGCTGGGCAGCACCGCGCTGACCATCGAATACTACGCCGTGACCCCGGAAGCCGTGACGTCGACTACGGTCATCGGCACTACCGATGGCTACGGAACGAACACCGGCCTGTACGCGATCAAGGACGTGTACCAGCTGACCGGCTGCGTGCCCGCGTACCTGGGCGCTCCGGGCTGGTCTTCCATCCCCGCGGTGCACACGGCGATGTACCAGATTTCGCAGAAGGTCAACGGGCATTGGGACGCCTACATGTTCGCCGACCTGCCGCTCATGAACGGCAACACGGCGCTGACGCTGGCGTCCGCCGCGAGCTTCAAGGAAGGCAACGGGTACAACAACGGCAACGAAACCGTGTTCTTCCCCATGGTCGAGGGCACGGACGGCAAGAACTACCACCTGAGCGTGCTCGCCGCCGCGAACTTCCTGGAACTGCTGCTGGAGTATGACGGCATCCCGTACCACACTTCCAGCAATACCGAGTGCTCCATCATCAAGAACCTGCACCTGGGCGCGGGCACCGTGATCGCGGATGATGAGATGATCAACAACGCGCTGAACAAGAACGGCATCGCCAGCGCCGCGTATGTGGGCGGGCGCTGGGCCATCTGGGGCGCGCACAGCGCGGACTACAACCCGAACAACGGGGACACCGTGAACGTGAGCGAGACCAACCGGATGATGCTGTACTACGTCTCGAACGACTTCCAGCACCGGCGCATGGCGGACGTGGACAGGCCGATGACCGCGAACGACCTGAGGACCATTGCCGCCGAGGAGCAGGCGCGGCTTGACGCGCTGATGAAGATCGGTGCGCTGACCTACGGCGAGGTATCGCTGAACGCGGAGCTGATGGACCGCGCCGACATCATGAACGGCGACTTCAGCTTCAGCTTCCAGGTGACGACCACGCCGCTGGCGAAGAGCCTGACTGCCGTGGTCAACTGGACGGAGCAGGGCTTCGTGACGTACTACGAGAGCTTCGTGAACTAAGGAAGGGAGGGCAAGCGTATGCCTCAGAAAGTATACAACAACGTCGAAGGCCACCGGCTGATCGACAATAAGCGCACGGTCGAGGACGTGACCAAGTTCAGCCCTCCGACCATCAGCCACCCCACGACCGCCATTGAAAAGGTGGCGGGCATGGCGATGGATGTGGACATGCCCGACAGCACGCACCTGGAGGCGATGGAGCTGTCCATCGTGCACAACAAGGGCGTGAACTGCAACTACCTGGCCGACCCCGGCAAGCACAATCTGGAGATCCGCACCGTGCGCCAGCGCTACAACGTGGCGAAGGCCGAGATCGAGCACGAGAGCGTGAAGTACCGGTTTGTGGCGATCCACAAGTCCACCGAGCCCACCGACATTGAGCTGGGCAGCCCGCTGGGCGCGACCGAGAAATTCAGCGTCGTGCGCTACGAGGAGGAGGTCAACGGCAAGGTGATGACCATTGCCGACGCCGCTGCGGGCCTGATCCGCTTCAATGGCAAGGACTATACCAACGTGATTGAGCAGATGCTGGCGTAAGGCGCTACGCTTTCGATGGGGCGGGATAACTCCCGCCCCATCGACATTTACGCCTTTGCCTCTCGTGCTTTCAGCACTCCCGGGCGGCAAAGGCGCAAGGTATGAATTTTTGCTCCCGCAGGGCAAGCTCTGCTCCGCAAGAATTCTCCTCGCACCGCACATGTCGCTGCTGCGGATTTTTCATCGAAGGGCTTCGCCCTCCGAGCCACCCTATGAGTAATTCTTGGAGGAAACATGGAAGATACCAACATCACGAACGCCGCGGAAGAACTGAAGCAGGAAGAAGCACAGCAGCCGGAGGGCGAGAAGAAGCCGGAGGGCAAGGGGCTGGTGCTGACCAGCGCGCAGGAGGAATTGGAGAAGCTGCGCAAGGTGATCCTGGACACCAACGAGATCATCAAGACCGGAATGGGACGGCTGAGACTGGAAAAGCCCATCCGCTCCCGCGACCACGACGTGAACGAACTGGTGTATGACTTTACCGACATGACGGGCATTGAGTACACCGAGGCGATGGACGGCGGGCTGAACGCCGGACGCGTGTACGACATCACCTACCGGCAGGCGCTCTCGCTGTTCGCGAAGGCCGCCGCCAAACAGACGGATGACGTGGACGCGAAGGACATCTTAGAGCAGATCGGCATGACCGACGCGCTGGAAGCGGTGCAGCTGGCAACGCTTTTTTTCAACGCGTCGACGCAGGCGGGGCGAATGCGTATATCGAGAAGGTAGTGTCTGCGTCGATGGCGACCCATACGCCCATCACAGATTTTTTGAAAATGCCGATTAAGCAGTTTTACCAGATCGCGGTGGCGATCTGCAATGTGCTGGAGCGGCAGAAAAGGTAACGCGCCATGACAGTCTATTACGAAGGTGTAGATATTACCGCTTCCGTTCTCGTGCGCTCATGCAACGTGCACGACGTTGCGGGCGGGCGCAGCGACAGCCTGGAGATCGTTTTCGAGGACGCCGGGAAGTGGTTCAAGTGGGGACCGAAAGAGGATGACCGGATCGCCGTGCCGCACGGCGGGTATGACAGCGGGACCATGTATGTGAATACCATCGTGCCGGAGGACGGGCGATACCGCATACTGGCGACGTCGCTGCCCTGCGCCGCGCGGCGCAAGGAATACCGCAGCTTTACGGGCAAGACGGTGGCGGACATCCTGCGCATCTCCGCCGTGAACACGGGCATGGACTACGCCATGTACGGCGTGGAAGGCGGGTACGTGATCCCCTACTTTGAGCAGGAGAACGAGAGCGCCGCCGCCGCGCTGGACCGGCTGCTCATGATGGAGAGCGCGAAATTGAAGTGCGTGCAGGGGCGGTATACGGCTATCGGGCTGCTGTGGGCGCAGGGGCAGGCCCCGATCAAGACCCTGCGCATCACCGCGGACCAGCGCGGGGTCACATACCTGAACGGCACGGGGCGGAAGAAGCGCAGGCTGAGCATCATCACGCCCAGCGGAAACGGCATCGCCACGGACACGAGCGTCAATGACACGCATGAGAGCGCAACCGTGTGCAGCACCGCCGCCCGGGACAACGCCCAGGCCGGACGCTGGGCGCGGGGGCTGCTGCGGGCTATGAACCGCAAGGCCGAAACGCTGATCATGGACACGGTGTTCGACCCGACCATGACCGCAATGGCGCGGGTGGATGTAACCGGCGGCACGGACGCGGACGGAAGCTGGCTGGTGGAGGAAGCGGAGCACGACCTGATCGACGAGACTACGCGGGTGACCCTGCACAGGGCAATCACGAGCGTTATTTGAGGCAAGAGGGCGTCATATGGCAAAAGACATTCAAAGAAATATCATCCTGAACGCCACTTCGCGCGGGTTTGGCGAGGTCGGGAACACGCTGATGGAAATGGGCGCGATGCTGGACGGCCTGACCAGCAAGATCGTCAATTTCGGGAAAGACAGCGTTGAAGTCTATAAAGATTACGAGTTCAACATGAACCAGGCGCGGATCGCGCTGTCCACGAAGTACGGCCAGGGCACGAAAGAGCTGGACGAGCAGATGGCAAAGCTGGACCAGCACGCGAAAGAATGGGCCAAGGATAATATCTTCCACACCAACGACGTGAGCAACGCTATCATGCTCGCAAGCCGTGCGGGCATGAACGCCAACGAGATCATCGCGGCAATGCCGCACCTGATGGCACTGGCGCAGGCGGGCGGCATCGACCTGTCCGAAGGCATCGACATGGCGATCAAGAGCGTGAGGGCGCTGGGGTACAGCATGGAAACGGACCTCGGCGACTTCGTGGACCAGTGGGTGTACGCGGCCAACAGCTCCACCGGCAGCGTGGAACAGTTTGGCGAGACCTTTATGGCCCTGGGCGCCGTGGGCCGGTTTACGGAAAGCAAGGAGGAGCTGCTGGCCCTGACTGCCCTGATGCACAACTTCGGCATAACCGGCAGCGCAGCGGCGACAGCGATGCGCACCGCCATCATGCGCATCATCGCACCGTCCGGCATCGCGAGCAAGACGCTCAAACTGCTGGGCGCGAGCGAAGAAGATGTCAAGGGCATCATGGAAGACAAGGCGCTGCTGGGCGTGCTCAACGAGCTGGAGGATCTGGGCTTCAAGGCGTATACCGCAGAGGGACAGCTGAAGCCCATCATGACCATTTTCCAGGAGCTGGATCAGGCGATGTCCGGCGCTAACTGGAACGAAGAAAAACGCATCAACAGCCTGAGAACGTTGTTTGGTATGCGCGGCGTCGTAGGCGCATCCAACATCATGGAAGGCATGGCGGGTGCTATCCAGCTGTTTGACGCGCTGAACAGCGGCGACGCGGAGGGCTACGGGCTGTACGCGCAGGCCGTGATGATGGATACGCTGTACGGAGATACCGAAATACTCGCGAGCAAGTGGGAGGAGCTGAAGCGGCGCACCGGTGAAACGCTGAGCCCTAAGCTGCGCGAAACGCAAGAAGCACTGGGCGGCATCGTAGACGCTTTTAACGGTCTGGATCAGGGGCATTTTGACGCGCTCGTGACCGGACTTACGACGCTGGCAGGACTGAGCGGCGGACTGACCCTGACCGGCATGGCCTTCAGCTTTATCAGCAAGTTTTTGACACCGACGGGCGCCATCGCCATGACGCTGGCGGCGGTGGTCGCCGCTGCAGAGGCGTTCAAGGAATTGGAGGAAAAGCACTTCGAGGACGCGTTTGGCCTGGGCGAGCTGGACAACAAGGCCATCATGGACAATGTGAACGGCATGGCGGAAGAATTTACTGCCGCATATGCAGAGGTCGATAAGTTCAGGACAAGCGTGAGCGCGGCCAAAACCGAATATGAGGAAGCGAGCAAAACCTTCAGCAGCAACCTGCTGACCAGCGTGATCACCGGCAATGTCATGACACCGGAGCAGCAGTCGGAGCTGGAAGGGCTGGGCATGAGCATGTACATGGCCGTGCAGAAGGGCCTGACCGACAGCAAGAACGCGAGCACGGCGTACTGGAAAATGCTGCTGGACGGCAGCGAACCGACGGACGCCCAGACGATGGAGACCATTGAAAAGCTGATGACCGCCGGGTATGAGGACACGCTCAATGAGGCCGCAAAGGTAAACCAGGGCATCCATGATGCGCTGATGAAGGGCTTCCGGGATGGCTTTACCCAGGAAGACTACGACCTGATCCAGCAGTACATGAGCCAATACAACGAGATGGTAGCCAGCGCCGCGGCCCAGGCCAAGGACAAGCAGGACTACATCGAGCAGCAAAAGCTGCTGCACAAGGCGCAGACCGCGCAGCTGAGCGACATCCAGAAGACCGCCGAGGAGATCTCAGCCGCGCGGGACCAGGCGATCGCGGATGAAAACGACCGCTATCTGGAACAGATGTTCGGCCTGGAATGGGCTTACGAGCACCAGTCCTTCGTGGATGGCAAGAAGGTGGACGAGACCACCTATAACGCCATGCGCGCCGAGATCGAGGAAAGGCACCAGCAGCGCCAGATGGGCTTTGCCGAGCAGTACGATGGTATGCTGTGGCGGCTGTGGGAGACCCAGATCACACAGGGCGACATGGCCGACGAGTACAACCGGCTCATGAACTATGCGATGTCCGTACTGAGCGGCGAAATGACCATGAATCAGGCTATCGGCCAATTCGGAGGTAACAGCGAGCGCATCAATAATATGAGCCGACTGCTGGCCTATCGCATTGCCAATTACGGCGGTTACGAGGGGCTGGAAGCGCGCATCCGGGACTATACCAGCAAAGGGCAGTATGAACAGGCGGACACGCTCAGGCTGCTGTACACGATGCAGCAGATCAATGACAACTATAATCGTACACAGGTGGGCGGATGGCCGGGAATCCTGGCATTATTACGCGGTAGCGATCTTCCGGCGGTCACAGGCGGCGACGAATACTCGCCTGACAATATCGCCGGTTTCAAAAACGTGGTGGGCCTCACGGACGCGCAGGCGATTTTGGAGGCAGCGAACAATTACAATACGCTTCGGGCATCCCTGCACGACCTGCAGCAGGATTATTCACGGCTGCAGAACTGGGGCGTTAATGACGCCGATGTGCTGGCAAATAGAGAAACGTGGATCCTGCAGACGACCAGGGCGGTAGAAGCCGCGAAAAGTGAGCTGGACAGACTGGTGCAGAACTACGCCGATAACTTCGGTCTGGACTTTTTGCAAAATAACGAGAGCATCCCGCTGGATGTGGTGACGAACCTGAACACGCAGGCCGTGGACAGCTATATGCCGCCGAACAAGAGCGCGCTTGTGTACTACACGCCGGTCACAATGGGCGGCGGGAACCAGAGCGCGGCGGGACGCGGCGGGGAAACGGTGTATATGTTTGCCGAGGGCGGACGCACGACAGCACCGAGCATATTCGGCGAAGGCGGCATTCCCGAGTGGGCGATCCCGGAAGAACACTCAGACCGCACGGCGGAGCTGCTGAACGCGGCGCGGGCCGCGAGCGGTTTCAGCTGGCCGGAGATCCTGAGCCGCTTTGGCGGGCTGAACGCGGACGTGAACCACACGCCCACGACCATCGTATACTCCCCCACCATCAACGCCAACGATGTCAGCGGCGTGCGCGAGGCGCTGAGCGAGGACAAGCGGCGGCTGGAGCGCTGGTTTGCGGACAGGAAACTGCGCAATGAGATCGAGGTGTATGCGTAATGCGGCTATCAGGACAGGGTTATATCTGCAGCGCCGGGGAGAGCTTTGACAGCGTAGCGCTGAGTGTGTACGGCGATGAAATGTACGCCGCCGACCTGCTGTGCGCGAACCCGGAGCTGGGCGGGAAAATGAACTTTGAGGGCGGCGAGATCCTGCGCCTGCCCGTGGTGGAGACGATGCAGGAAGACGACGGCACGGAGGTCGCGCCGGTGACAGCGCCGTGGAAGAGGGCGTAATCCTTTTCTGTTAATCTTTGGGGGTGATCGAATGGAGATCGGGCGCTGGGGCGGGCGCGTGTTTACCGTGTCGAACGGGCTGATACGCGGGTTTACGGGCCTGACCATCAAGGGGTCGAGCGAGACCGAGGAGAAGACGGACAGCAAACAAAAGTACGTGGCCCGGAAGAACGGGAAGCCCGCCGAGATCAGCATGAGCGTGCAGCTGCACGCATCCCTGGGCGTGGACGTGCGCACGGAGGCGATGGAGTTTATCAGCGACGCGCAGGCCGGGAAATCGGACTATATGTACCTGAACAGCGCCAAGCTGGTGCCCTGCAAGCTGATGCTGACGGACGCGTCGGTGGAAGAGACGCAGATCACCGCAGCGGGACAATGGGCCAGGTGCACGGTGAAGCTGACCTTTAAGCAGAGCAGCAAGTTTGACGGCAGCGGATCTTCTTCCAGCTCCGGGAGCGGGAACAAGACCGGCATATCGCTGGACAAGAAAACGACGTTTACCAATCCGAGCGCAAACGTCACGTCTACGAAGGCGGCGGACGTAGACACGATCACCATGGCGCAGCCCGGAAGGAACACGGATAACGTGCGGCTGACGGAGGCCATCGACAATGCGAAGTCCACCGTGACCGATGCCAAGAAGGAGACGGCGAAGAAGACCACCACCTTCAACTTTGCGCCGGCGCCGGCGACCACCGCCAAGACCACCACAGCCACCAAGACCACCAACAAGACCACCACGACGGCAACGACAAAGGCCAAGAGAACGGCAACCAGCACGGTGAGCAAGACTGTCGGTTTCGTGTGGGCGACCAAGTAGCAGGAGGAGTGAGCGCATGGCGCAATACATGATCGACAATGTGGCCGCTCCGATCAACTTTCAGGGCAGGAACATGCTGGAGCGGACGCTGCAGAACGCGAAGAATTTGCTGATGTGCCGGATGGGCGAAGTGCCCTACGACCGGTACCGGGGCTTTGACGTGAGCCTGTTCAAGCTGCCGATGGAGCGGTTTAACAACGAGCTATTGCCGGAGCTGGACAGGCTGATGCTGTGGGAGCCTGACGTGGAGGTCGCGGGAGCGAAGGGCAGGCTGATGGAAAACGGGCAGGTGTACATCCAGGTGACGCTGGAAGTCAACGATGCGCTGATCGCCAACGTGGCCGGACAGAGGGAGTGACGAACATGGATTCTGTGGAACTGCATTACCTATCCTACTCGCCGGACGAGATCTTTACCGAGATGCAGAAGGCGTATGTGGCAGCCGGCGGCGACGTACTGTACCCCGGAGATGAGAAGGAAATGCTGCTGAGGGCCGTGCAGGCGGTCATCGTACAGGCTTTCGCGGGCGTGGACAACGCGCTGCGTATGCAAACACTGCGCTACGCCATGGGCGAATACCTGGACGTATACGGCGAGGCGCGCAACTGCGCGAGGATTCAGGCGGTCGCGGCAGCGGCAACGGTCACGATCACCACGAACGCCACGGGCAGGAGCGGCACGCTGACGGCGGGCACGGCCATGACGGCGGACGGCGACATCTATTACCTGCTGGCCGAGGACGTGCCATTGACGGGCGTCGCGGCCAGCGTGAGCGCCAAGATCGTCGCCGCGGAGGCGGGCACGAACGGGAACGGCCTGAGCGAGGGCACAGCGATGTACCTGAGCACGGGGAATCCGGGCGTGAGCAGCATTATCGTTACGGCTGCGGCAAGCGGCGGCGTGGACGCGGAGGACGACGAGACGTACCGCGAGCGCATACGCACCCACGGCCTCGCCAGCGTGACGACCGGACCCGCGCAGCAGTACGAAAGCGCGGCGAAGGCGGTGAGCACCAGCATTGTGGACGCGAAGGCGCTGAACGGCGGGCCGGGGCAGGTGGATGTGCACCTGCTGTTTAATGACAGCATCAGCACCCAGGCCAAGCAGACCGCCATTGCGGAGGTGACGGCGGCGCTGTCACAGGCCGACACGATCCCACTGACTGACCAAGTGAGCGTGTACGAGGCCGGGGAAATCAGCTATGTGCTGAACGTGGGCTACGCGCTGGACGGCGCGGCATCCGTGGCCGCGCTCATGCAGGCCGTGGACGAGTACACGGAGTGGCAGGATCAGGTGATTGGGCAGCCCTTTAACCCCGACCGGCTGATGGCGCTTTTGTACCAGGCGGGGGCCACCCGCGTGACCTGGCAGACCGGCAGCCGGATCGGGAGCAGCAGCGAAATCAAGTATACCGAGATCGAACCGAGCATGCGGCTGAAGGGCGCGATCACGCTGGCGGCGATCTGAGCGCGGATCAGCCGCTTAAGCTAATTGGGGGTGTTGGATTGCTGGAGGTTGACATTACGCGGCTCGTGCCAAAGTTTATTTTGAACGACCGGAACGGGTACGCCGTCGCCAAGGCGCTTGAGGCGGGGATGGCGTACATGCTCAAAACACTGCAGGCCGGAGTACAGACGCTCACGGACGTGGAGAGTATGCCTGAATGGCGGCTGGACGAAATGGCCTGGGAGCTGGGCTGCCCGTATGACTACAACGGCACAGTGGAGAACAAGCGGCGGTGGATCAGCAATGCCGTACCGTACTACAGCGTTTTGGGCACGCCGAAGAGCATCATCAATTACCTGGAAGGGTACTTTGACGAGGTGACGGTAGTGCCCGGGGCGCCATACCACTTTGGCGTGAACGTGGCGGGCGAGCTGGACGAGGAGAAGGAGGCGTGGCTGCGCTACGCCGTGGAGCGGGTGAAGAACGTGCGATCGGTGTTTGACGGCGTTGGCATCGCGCCCATGACGCCGGACATCCTGCTGACGGGGATCCAGACGAGCGCGTACACCGTGGCGAGCCTGCTGTGCGGGATGTTCCGCACGGGCTTAGAAGAACTGTAAAGGAGCAATAACATGGCTGTCATACAGGAAGCGTACCTGGCGAAGCTGCGCCAGCATGCGGCGGACCAGATCGCGGGCGCAAAGGCCGTGATCGGCAACACGACCGCGGACATCAGCACCATTGAGAAGGACGTCCTGGAGGACGGATATGTGAGGATCCGGGTGACCATACCCTACAGCGTGGTCGGGGATGGCACGATCAGCAGGATCTACCTGGTGGACGAGGACGGGAACAACTGCGTCATCCATGATGTGCGGATCACCCGCGCCACATCCATGGACAGCATCCTGTATGAAATCAAATTCCAAATTCTGGCGGATGAATAACGGAGGTTAGTATGCCATACACGAAGCAGACCTGGAAGGATCACCTGGTGGAGCGCCCGCGCACCTACCGCGAGGTCACGAACGCCGACGGCACGAAGACGCTGAACCCGGACTACGGCGCGGTGACACAGGCGGGGACGCCCGTGGACGCCGCGCACCTGAACCACATGGAGGACGGCATCGCGGCGGCGCAGGCCGGCGTGGACGAGCTGAGCGAGTGGAAGGAAACGCTGGACGTGGCGGAGACCACGGCGGCGGCGCAGCAGGCGATCTCCGACGCGCAGGACGCCATCGAGGCGGTGGAGCAGGCTGCGGCCAGCGTGCCGCAGGACTATACCGCGCTCAGCGCCACCGTACAGGAGCAGGGCGCGGACATCGCGGAGCTGAAGGAGTACGGCCACCAGATCTACACCGGCGGCCCGAACGGGAGCATGACCGCGCTGGGGCTGACGGTGAGCAATACGGGGCGGCTGTATAACATCAGCGGTACGGGAAGCACAAACAACGGCAGCGGATGGTATGACGAAAACATGCTGGTCGTCAGCGTGCTGGACGGGTGCGTACCGTGGGAGAACCGCGTAAATACGCTGCAGCTCAAGGCCGGACATACCTATCGGTTCTCGATGCGATCCACCAAATTCCCCCAGAACTATGATGACGATGTGGTCGTTCAGAATTATGCGCCGTTTGCGCTCGTGCTTCAAGCGGCGTCCGCCACAAGCAAAACCGCAAGAAAGGTCATTCTGGCTAATCCTGGCGCTTCCCCCAATCCATCCGTCGACTTTTCAAACGACGGCTCCTGCGGGAGCTATTACTGCACGCAGGATGAAGAAGTGCGCGTGATGCTATTCATCTCCCCAGGGAGATCGAACCAGTATTACAAGTACAACAGCGTAAAAATACTGATCGGTATTTCGGACTGCACCAATAACGAGACGATGCCGATATACGGCACGAACTCGGACCACCGATTTAACGAGCGGCCCATCAACGAGCTGCGGGTCAGAAATATCAAACTGCTCGATGACCACAGCCTTACCCAGCCCCACCTTCAAAAGCTGTGGGGATTCAGCGATCAGGGGAAGGTTCCGAACGGGTCGCTGACTTTCAGCGAAAACGACGGCAGCGTCTACCTATCCGAGGCCGATGTCGCGAGGATCAAAGGGAGCCTCCCCCGCACCGGCCAGCTGCAGACCGGCACAGGCAGCGCTACCGGGCAATACGCCGTGGCGACCGGGCAGGACACCGCGGCGTCCGGTACCGCCAGCAGCGCGCACGGCGACGGCACGATCGCGAACCACCTGGCCCAGCATGTGTTCGGCGAGTACAACGCGGCGGACACGAGCGAGGCGGCAGCGACCCAGCGCGGGGACTATGTGGAGATCGTGGGCAACGGCACGCCCAGCGGTGAGCGGAGCAATGCGCGCACGCTGGACTGGTCGGGCAACGAGGCGCTGGCGGGCGACCTAACCATCCGCAAAGGGAAAGCGAACGAGGAGAGCCTGGGGGCGCACTTCCCCGGCAGCGGATGTTTTGAAGCCGGTACGGGCACGTCAGGCGGAGCCTACTCCTCCGCCGAGGGCTATGAAACAGTGGCCGACGGTACGTATTCACACGCCGAGGGCTATAAAACTTATACCAAAAATGGTTCGGGCATGGGCGCCCACGCCGAGGGCGGACAGACGGCCGCTAACGGCAGCTACAGCCACGCTGAGGGCTACAAGACGACCGCCGGCGGCATGTATTCGCACGCCGAGGGCGCGAACACCACAACCTCCCAGGCGTCGGCCCATGCGGAAGGGAGCAACACTGCCGCATCCGGTGTAGCCGGTCACGCCGAGGGCCACGGATCCCAGGCGACTGCAGAGGCCGCGCATGCCGAGGGCTGTGCGCGGGCCAGCGGGAGATATGCGCACGCGGAGGGCGATTCAGCGCTGGCCTCCGGTCACGCGAGCCATGCGGAAGGTGCGATCCACGAGGTGGAATCTGATGGTGCGGTCGAGGAGCACATTACGACCGCCAGCGGCAAAGGCAGCCATGCCGAGGGATCCGGAACGCGCGCGTCAGGCGTCAGCGCCCACGCGGAGGGGGCCATGACCGAAGCTACCGGCGAATCCGCGCATGCGGAGGGGTCGGAAACCGTTGCCAGTGGTGATGGCGCACATGCCGAGGGGCAGAAAACCGAGGCGACCGGGTATTATTCGCACGCAGAAGGTGTGGAAACTGCAGCACATGCGCTGGCGGCACACGCAGAGGGCCTTGAGAGCTGGGCGATAGGCTGGTATAGCCACGCTCAGGGGCAGGGTACGACCGCTAAAAACCGCAGCCAGCACGTCATGGGCGAGTTTAACGAGGATGATCCATCAAGTGCCTCGTCTAATGAACGCGGAATGTACGCAGAGATCGTCGGCAACGGCACTTCTGATACCGCCCGCTCCAACGCCCGCACGCTGGACTGGTCGGGCAACGAGACGCTGGCGGGGACACTTACCGCCAATGGCGTCAACCTGAACGAGGCTGTAGAAGCGCTGCAGAATGAGCGCCACATGGGCGATTACCGAATCATAAAAAAGACGCGGACGGCGGCGACGCCCGTCATGTCCGGCAGCCTCTCATCGCCCCTGATTACGTGGAACGGCACATATCAGCTGGTCGATATGCATGGAAATGTGATCGACGAGTTTACGAACAGCTCTGCCAGCCAGCCCTACAGCGTTGGAGCAAGCACGATCGCTTATGTTTACTGGGATAAAAACGGAAGCAATCAATTCAAGCTCCGCCTATCTGCTACGGGTGTGCCGCAAGGCGACCGGTATTATCCGCTGGGCTTCATCGACACTACCACCGCCATGGATGACCCGCACAACTGGATCGGCATTGCGCACAGCGTGGCGTGATTTAGCCCTTCAGTTTTCAGTATTTTCTACCAATTGGGGAGGCGAAAGCAACGGACAACAGGGCATACGGCGCTATGATCGAGCGCGGCAGGGTGACGGCGATCCTGGGCGGCAAGTATACCGTGGCATCCATCGACCGCAGCGGTATCGTCTCCCCCATGCTGGGCACTATCGGCGCAGCGGGAACCGACGCGAGCGTACATGAAGTAACATTATACCTGACGGCGCAGGAAGGGAAGCAATACGCGGTGGGCGACACCGTGTATTTCTTTATGTTCCGGGACGGGACGGGGACGATACTGGGGCGCTTTTCCGCATCCAGTACGGACCCGGCCCCTGCCGCGCCGGGTCTGGTGAGCGAGAACACGACTGCCGGCTGGGCGAGTATGCCATTGTACGTTCCTAAGGATGGCGAGTTCTGCATCTATTCCGACACGCACGAGCTGAAGATCGGCGACGGGCAAGTGCCGATTGTCGATTTGCCCTTCGTCGGGCACGGCGAGGCAACCGCCGTGAGCATCGCACTCGCAGCCCACGCGGGGAACATGAGCGTGCACGTATCGCAGGAAGACCGCGACTGCTGGAACAACAAGGTGGATGTCGGCGTCGCCGGGGAACAGTTGGTGTTTACAAGAAGTTAGCGAAAGGGGCGTATATAAGTGCCTGATATTTCTCAAATCAAACTGCCGAGCGGCGTAACCTACAACATCAAGGACACGGTGGCGCGGCAGGCGGCGGCGGGCGGTATTACGTTCAAGGGCGTGACGACCACGGCGCTGACCGACGACGCGACCACCAACCCCATCACCATCGGCGGGAACAGCTATACCGCACAGGCGAACGACGCCGTTTTCTACGGGCACGCGGAGTTCGTCTTCGACGGCACGAAGTGGCACGAGTTCGGCGACCGCACAGGGCTGGGCGACCTGGCGCTCAAGGACAGTGCCAGCGGGAACTATACGCCCCAGGGCACGGTGAGCCAGCCGACCTTCACGGGGACGCAGGGCAGCGTGAATGTGAGCGGGAGCCTGCCCAGCGGCGTGAGCGTGGGCGGGGGAACCGGCACGGACTACACGCCCGCGGGGAGCGTGAGCGCACCCACTGTGGCCGTGACGCCGAGTACCGTGACCAAGTACGTCGCGGACAGCGCATCAGGCGGTGGCAGCGTGACCCCCGGATCAGCCGCGCAATGCACCCTGCCCGCGCTGACGGCGACGGTGCAGAATGAAGTGCTGACGCTATCCTGGAGCGCGGGAAGCTTTACGCCGAACACGCCCACCGGCGTGACGCTGCCGAGCTTCAGCCAGCAGACCATCGCGACAGGCATCCAGAGCGCCAGCGCCAGCCAGCCGACCTTTACCGGAACGAAGACGAAGTTAGGGCTGTACACTGCCAACAAGACACTGACCGGCAACTTCACGCCCCAGGGCACGGTGAGCCAGCCCACGTTTACCGGCACACCGGCGACAATTGAGGTGAATTAAAATGGCAAACATCGCAAAGATGAACATCAACGGCACGACGTATGACCTGAAGGACGAACGGCTGCCGGACGCCATCGGCGACGAAGGGCTGTTCCTGCGGTCGGACGGGATGTGGGAGGAGCCGAGATATTCGAGCAACGACATCGAGGACAAAGACACGTACATGGTCGTGCGGTCCGGCAACGGGCTGGCAGCGGTGCTGGCCCGTAATGTGGCCGATTGCGAAACCAATGTGGCGGGCTTCCAGGATATTGTGGATGGCGTGTACGACGCGCTGGCGGCGCAGAATATCAGGGCATTGAACGGGCCGAACCTGCTGCGCAAGGACGCCTGGTGGGTAGATACCGGCAGCGGGAAGGTTGTCTGCGGCGACGCTGCCAGATATTCGAAGTCCGGCGGCGCGTACATGAAATCCATCACCAACTATGTGATCTACACCACGGAGCCCACCGCCGAACAGACCGCTGGCGCGAGCTACGTCTATCACCGGGAAGCCGGGACGTACAGTGACGGCACCGCTTACGGCGAGGCCTGGTTCGTGTACCGTGACGCGGACGATGGTATTACCACCAGCTATACCGACCTGACCGGCACCGCGATCATCACCGACGACGACGGCGAGGTATACAACAACGCGATCCAGTACAATATCCTGGCAAATTCTGCCTGGGGCAATATGGAAACGCTGTACTACCCGCAGGGATATTCGACCCAGTATTACAAACAAGGCGAAGCCCCGAAATCCTACGGCTATTACGTGGACGAAATGGAGGTCGGGCAAAAGTACACCGTTTCCTGCTGGGCCAGACTGACCAGCGGCACCGAAGCCTGGCTGAAGTTCGGCTGGGGCGGTCAGTACATGAATAGCATGGGATTCCCCTCTGACCGCAGCGGCGTGTCCGACGTATATAAGGTCACGAGCACGGAGTGGAAGCGCCTGCACTGGACGTTCGTGTTTAATCCCCAGGGCGCGGAGTACACCGAGACCACCGAGCAAGCCACCGATTCCAGCGGCCAGACCTACACCAGAGTAATCCGACATTACAACTGGTCAAAGCGCGTTATGATCGGCGTCCACCGTAAGTATGACGCGACGCTGCAATTAGCGGGCTTCCGCCTGGTGAAGGGCGGGCTGATGGGCGACAACACCGTGGACACGCTGGCCCTGGATGTCGCCGCAGCGCGGGATGAGCTGGGCATTGCCCTGACCAGCATTGCACCGGTGGAGACCGGAGCGACCGCATCCACCAATTACCCGGCGGGGAGACTGGTCATCTGGAACAGCAAGCTGTACAAGACAAGCTCCGCCGTGACCAGCGGCGCGACCTGGGCCGTGGGTACGAACCTGACGGAGACCACATTGGCGCAAGAGCTTGCCGCGCTTGCTACTTAAGTATGAGGTAGGAGGTAGGAAGTAGGAAGTGCTTCAACTCCAAAATTCCTACTTTGAACAACTGAAAGGAGCGAATTATGACGCAGTTCTACATCGTCGAGATCAAGCAGATGCCGAGCGGAGAATATGAGCACAACGTATTTTGGGAATATGATAACGATCCTGACATTGCCCGCCTGAAGGGAGAAAGCAAGTATCACGCCCTGCTGTCCGTGGCGGCGACCAGCAATACTATGTCCCACGCGGCCATCATGTTCTCGACCGAAGGATTCCCGGTGCTCAACCAGTGCTACAAGCACCAGGCCGTACAGCAGACCCCGGCAGCCGACACGGGGGACGAGCCTGCCGAACAGGAAGAAGCTGACGAGCCGGTGGTTGCCGAAGTAGTGGAACCGGAATAAGGAGGGGGCGCAGTGCTGAGCGTGCTGAAACTTTCCTGCATGAAGCGCCCGGGCGGCGTCGTGCAGGCCAAATTGACCAGCGTTGAGATCAAACCGAACCAGACGAGGACGGCCTACGAGTACGCGATGATGTACCGCGACACGCTTATGAGCCTGATGCCGTTTGTGCGGTTGGACCTGATCATAGACTGCCACGGCGGGCTGACGGAAAGCGCCTGCGGCCTGCTGGACGTATTGGAGGAGCTGGACAGGCCCATCCGCGTGCTGATCGACGGCAGGTGCGGCAGCGCCGCCACGCTGATCGCCTTCGGTGCGGTCATCAAGGACGCGGCCATCACGCCCGGCAGCAGCGTCTATGTGCATATGCCAACCATCGGCCAGTACCGGCGAGAGGGCGGCGTGTGGAACGTGATCCGGAGATTGGGAACCATGAGCAGCTATCACCTGTTCGCCGGGACGTATGCCGCGCGGTCGAAGCAGCCGAAGGGGGTGTGGAAGAAGTACATGCAGGACGGAACGACCTTCAAGGCGCAGGAGGCGGTGGATATCGGCCTGTGCAGCCGCATCATCCCGCGCTGGGAATGGGAGAAGCAAGGAGAATAACGTACCGAAGGGAGCGTTTGAATGGCTACGACAGTTGGCAGCGAGTATGACCACATCGAAGTGGCGAGCGGCGGGAATGCGGTGAAGCATTACCTGAAGGACAATACGGCAAGGGGTCTTGCAAGCGGCCTCTATGAAGGGAAGAACCTCGCGACCGCGTTTGCGTCAGAGATCGCCGGTTACAGCGACGCATGGGCATGGATTCAGGCGAGGATCACGGCGGGCAATTTTAACGGCATCAACGTTGGCGATTATATCCCTGTGACCTGCACCAATAATACCAGCTTCGATGCTGTCATCATGGGCATCAATACGTATAAGGGCGGCCCGGAAGAATCCCCGTCCAATGCCAGAACCGGCAATCATATTGACTTCATCTTTTCAAAGGCATGGCCGACCCAAGGAAAGTTTAATCTCGTCGATTACAACAATGGCGGTTATTACAGCAAGTATGAATACACGGCTGACGGAAGCGCCACGGTCAAATCCCCATACGCGTTTGACAACAATCTGCTCCCCAGAATCAAGAATGTAACGAGAAACATAAACCTTGATCCCGGAACGCATTACACGTACAACCCCGATACCCTGGACATCACATTTTTGAGCGGGTCGATCCCGGCTTCCGGCGCTGAGATGAGATTCATGACTGTGCGTGTCGAGCATATCGCCTTCAGCAACATCCATGCTTATCTGAACTCGCAGGCACACTATGTGCCGAACGGTACAGCGTTCCGACCCGAAGTGATATTAAAAGATTACACGACGGACGGCGTGTTTTATTACCTGCCATCGGCTTTGCAAAACGTGATCTCCGGCAAATCCCTGACCATGCCGACGCGCTACGGCGCTTCTGAACTGGTTACAACCCCTGAAGACCAATCCACGAAGTATCTCGGCAGGATATGGCTGCTGACAGAAGTTGAAATATACGGGCGCGCAATTGCCGGATCGGCCAAGTTTACCAGCGGCCAGGTGCAATACCCGCTGTTCAAAAATAATACTATGAGAATTATACCCGATAACATAACCAGCAGTTACGATATGAGCATGTTTATGACCTATAGCGAAGTGGACGGAACGTCGGACAAATACTCCGCTATCAAGAAAGGCTATATTTACAGCTCGCCACCAAGCAGTACGCATTTTTTCCGCCCGTGCTTCCGCGTGGCGGCGGGCTGATGGCACAACATGTGATAACGTGAATAGGAAAGGGGTGAAAGGGGTGATACCGTTGATCTATTGGATGCACCTGTTATGGATCTGTCCGCTGTGTGTGCTGGCGGGCTTTTTTATTGCCGCGCTGGTGATCGAGCCGGAGGATGAGGAGGACGAATGACGCCATCGGAAACATACCCCATTGAGCGGTACATCATGACCAAGAACCGCTGCTATAAGGCCGACAGGCGGCGGACACCCACGGGGATCCAGGTGCACAGCGTGGGCAGCAAGGGCACGACGCGCGACCGCTGGAGGAGGTGGAACGTAGCGACCATCAGCAAATGCGCAAACGCCATTGTGGACCTGAACGGCATCATGCAGACCCTTGACTGGGACGTGCGGCCCTGGCTGTCCGGCAGCGGAAGCAAGGGCAACGCCAACGATTGGTGCGTGGGGTTTGAGACCTGCGAGCCGAGCACGAAGAACGACACGCCGGAGGCGGCGGAATACCTGTTCGGGTGCATCCGCTATCTGTGCACGGAGCTGTGCCGGGACTACGGGATCGCGCCTGCGCAGATCAAGTGCCATTGTGAACTCCACCGGGAGGGCGTCGCCAGCAATCATGCGGACGTGAACCACTGGTGGGGGCGTACGGGCACGAGCTGGGAGAAATACACCATGACCCGGCTGCGGCGCGAAGTGGCGCTGGAGCTGGGCGAAGCGTACCAACCGACGAGGATGGAGGATATCGTCGTGAGCACACTCAAAAAAGGGAGCAAGGGCGACGCCGTGCTGATCCTGCAGGAGAACCTGAACGCGCTGGGCTTTGACTGCGGGAAGCCGGATGGCAAGTATGGCAGCGTGACCGTCGGCGCGGTCAGCCGATTCCAGACCAAGTACGGCCTGAAGGTGGACGGCATCGCGGGTGAACAGACGCAGGCCGCCATTGCCGCCGCGCTGAAGCCCGCCGACACGCCCAAGGAGGAGACGGACACGGGCATCGTGGGCGACGCGCTGAGCGCCCTGCTGGAGCGCGTGAGCAAGGCAGAGCGCGATCTGAATGACATCCGGGCGGAGATCGCCCGCCTGCAGGGAGGGACAAAATGAACGCACCGTGCCGAGGATGCAAGACCCGTTCCCCCACCTGTCACGCCATGTGAAAGGCAAATATAAGTCAAGCATTGACAATACGAGGGAGTGGTAACTATGCCAGATTGGGTCATTAAATACTGGCTGGAATGGCTGTTCGGCCTCCTGATCGCCATCATGGGCATGTGCTATAAGCATCTGTCCTCCAAGCTCAAGCGTGAACGCGAGGAGCGCATGGAGCGCGCCGCGAAGGACGCCGAGGAGCTCAAGTCGCTCAAGGACGGCATGCGATCGCTGCTGCGCCGAAACATCATTGCGGACTGCGAGGTAGCGCAGCAGGAAGGCTATTGTGATTCGACAAAAAAGGACACCATCAAGGATATGTATGAGAGCTACAAGGGGTTGGGCGGGAATGGTGTGGTCAAGATCATGTATGAACAGACCATGACGCTGCGCACCTTTAAGCTTGCAGAGAAAGGAGACCAATACGATGATTGATTTGACACCGCTGTTTCAGGCGATCATCCTGCTGCTGGCAGCACTGATCACCCGAAAGGTGATCCCGTGGATCAAGAGCAAGACCACCAAGGAGCAGCAGCAAAACCTGGTCGCCGCCGCGCGTATCGCCGTGTATGCGGCGGAGCAGGTGTTCGGCGCAGGCCAGGGCAAGGAAAAGCTGGCCTACGCGCTGGAGGCGCTGCGCAAGGCTGGCTATAACATTGACGAGACGCTGGCCCGGGAGGCCATTGAGAAGGCCGTGAGAGACATGCAGTGGGATCCGGCCTTTGACCCGTATGACGACAGCGATACCGCCGTGATCCAGAACGCACTTCCGTACAAGCCGGAGGAGGCGCACGACGCGCCCCTGAGCAAGCCGGAGGAGGCGAACGACGCGCCCCTGGGCAAGCTGGAGGAGGAGGACGCCCCCGGCGTGATCGAACCGCCGCCCGATAACGGTGCGGAAGAATAACCAAAAGCGCGAACGTTTTCGCTTTTGAATAAGCAAAACCGCCTGCCGGGGAATGGCAACGCCCCGACAGGCGGCTTTTTTTATTTTCACTTCATCCAACGGTATTACAAAAGCGAAGCGCGGATGCGTTCAAGCACCTGATCCAGCAGATCATCCGGCAGCGTTTCGCGCGGTACCGCGTGTCTGGCCTTGTAGTCCAGCGACTTGACGTGCTCGCATAGGATCTCGCCGGTCGTGCTTGTGCGATCGTCAAGCCTTACGTGCATTGGGTAGTCTTTGATTTGGTTGGTGATCGGGCAGAATATCGCAAGACCGGTATAGCGATGGAACGACTGGTTGCTGACTACCAGCGCGGGCCTGCGTCCGGCCTGCTCATGCCCTGCCTGCGGGCTGAAATCCAGCATAACGATATCGCCTTGTTTGGGCGTATACTCAGCCATCCGCCAACACCTCCGCGCCGACCGGAAGCCCGGTGTCAAATTCAACAGGCTTGAAATCGCCTGAATACCCGGCAAACAATTCGTCCAACGTCCTGCCGCGGCGGATCGCCCTGAGCGTGATCACATCGCGCTCTACAGTCATTTCGATCGGCTGCCCAATCTCCATATTAGCAGCCTTCAGCACACTCTTGGGCAGCCTGATCCCCTGGCTGTTCCCCCACTTAACTGGCATTACCTGAGACATATCAGCACCTCCTTTGATCAACAGTATATACAATGTGAAGCCATTTGTCAAGAAAAGAAACAGCGCGGCGATCGCTCACCGCGCTGCCGCTGCCCATTGCGCTGACACGCAATACCGGGCACGGTCACCACCACGATCCCATACCAGGCCACACAAGACGCTCAGGGCAGCTATCCAACCATGCCAGCCAAAGCACGGAGGATGTCAGGAATTATACATCATCATCGGCTGGGCTGTCAATCTCGCAGGGGCGGACGCGCATCACATCCTGCAGCGGGATCGTGCGCTCTTCATCGACGATCAGGCTTTTGCCGTCCGACGATACCTCAAGGCTGTCACACGCAAAACGCGTGCCGTCATACTGATAGACCATCATTGCGTTTTTCCTGCCATACTCACCCAGGACGCCGTCGCAGTACAGGCCGCCAGACTTGCACGCGCCGTTCATGACGCTCAGGAAGACGGCCATGAGGCTGGAAAGGGCGTCTTTCGTCAGGTAGTATTCGAGCTCCTCCGGGTCGTTCTGGCCGACATCCAAATCACCGCAGTCAATATCGCCATCCGCTACGCCTTCGCGCAGCCACGTTTCAAAAACTTCCTCGTCGTTCACCTGGCGGGTGATGTACTCCATCGCCTTGACCATTTTGATCCGGGCAATATAATTGGGTCTCGTCATAATGCAGCCTCCTCGCTATCGTGTGTGGCGCTGCCGATGAGGCATGCGTCCATCAAGTTGTTGTCGTCATCGAATGTCAGCTCATACATGCTGCCGCTTTTCATTCCTGCGCCTTGCACGGTATTGCTCAGCCTGAGATCGGACGCATAATACTCGATGTCTTCGTGCCACTCCTTTGAATAAACGCTGGTCAAATCACGAAAGCTCATGATCGCGCCCCCTCTCCAGCGGCTCGCACAGCGTGTCATACAGCTCGTTCCATGCTTCCATCAGTTCATCGGCGGTCAGCCCTGCCGTATCTTCGGCCAGCTCGCCGCCCTCGTCGTGCCAGCAGTCCAGCGTGTATTGGGCGTCCTCCCGCGTGATCGGCGCGCTCTGTGACGCGCTGCCCATCAGGCAGGAAAAGCAAAGGTTCATCACATCCTCGTGCGTCATATTATATCACCCCCCGTCAGTATGCCCGTTCGCGCCAGGTCGTCGCCCTCGATGCACAGGGGCACGTCATCCGGGCCGGCGGCGAAGGCATAGTCCGGATCCTCCGGATCGTAGAGGTAGCCGTAAGTGTTCTCGCCGTCGCGCTGCCAGTGAAGCAGCTCTGCGCCAGCGTCATCCGTCACGGTATAACTGGCGGCAGCACCTTCGAGCATTGCGCGGTTTAAGCTCAGCTCGTGGATCACGCCGCGAATACTGGCGTACTGCTGGGCGAACGGTTTCACGCGGCGGTCGCGGTATTCTACGCGCAGGCGGTATAGCATGTTATCATTCCTCCTTGTTCTTGCCGTTGGGGTTGATGAAATCGTTGCGGATGTCGTTCATCTTGACGTGCCGCCAGAAGTTGAGCAGCATGACGAACTCGCAGGGCGGAATGATGTCGACATGCCCCGACGCGCCGTTATGCTCCGTCCTGGTGACCACGACATCATGATCGTGAATGCTCTGCGTGAATTGAAGCGTCCCTTGGTTGTTGACGGCGAAGGTAAGCACCTGCGGAGCTCCGAAGGTAGACTGCTTTTCGCCGCTGTAGTGGCGGATGAGGACGCTCAGCGCTTCCGCGTCCAGGTTGATCGGGTGAGCCGCGCCGCTCCAGTGCGTCAGGTGAGCGCCGTACTGCTCGTTTTCGGGCTGGTTTAGTTCGTAGTTGCGCATGATCTTGAGCTGCTCGACCTTGTAATCATCAGTGTAATCGTTCTTCATGGTGCAATCCTTTCTGCCCGCGTATGATGCCCGCGGGCGTGGCGTTATATTTTACTGAACTCGGCGTCTCCGCGCAGGATGTCCATCCATTCCGTGCGGGACTTAAATCCCGCCTGTTTCGCTATGATCGTGCATATGTACCGGTATTCTTCGTCTTCGTCTGACTTGCCCATGAAGATGGCGTTTTCTGCAAGGCGCTGCGCTTCAAGCGCGGCGAGCATTTTGAGGGCGGTGATTTGTGAGAGCATCTTGCGGCCTCCTTAAAACTTGTGTTGCAGCAGCTCGAACAATTCATGCAGCGCAGCAAGCGGGCTATCCCACGTGACGTTTACGACGTAGAGCAGATTGCAGGGGGCCTCGTCCTGCCAAATGGTGATGTACTCATTGCCGGGAATGATTTCAAAGCGTTGGCGCTGCCAATCTGAATAGCAATTGTTGACCGTCTCGTCATCCTCGCGGCCATAGACGATCATGAGCGGCTTGTCCGGGCGCAGCTCGTCCATGATGGCGCTCACGTGCTCAAGGAGCCTGGTCATCTGCACCGTCTTTTCGTCGGTGGATTCAAGTGTGTACATGTCGCGTGTCATATCAAAAACCTCCTAACAAATCCGCAAATGTCAGCTGCTCATAGTCTGGCGCATCATCCTCCGCACTGCCCTCCTGATCCGGTTCGGGAGCCGCAGCGGGGAGGGCGGCCATGTATTCCGCCTTGCGCACGGCGTAGCGCAGCCGCTCCTGCTGGTCGAGGTAAGCTGTATTGTCGATCATCCAGCGGATGATCCGGACGGCCTTCGACCAGGTGAGAAACGCATATTCCTCGCTGAACCCTTTCCTTGTCATCCGAATACCGCGCCCATCGTAATCGACAAAGCCGCGCGAGCCGTCCAGGTAGGTGTGGGAATGGCCGCCAGTGCCGTATTCGTTCGCCAAATATTTCGCCAGCGTTTTCTCGTCCGTCTCACGCTCGAACATCGCCGCTATGCGGTACTTGCCATCATGGAAGCAGCTGCCGCGCCGCAGGGCGTGGCGGATCTCGTTCATCATCTCAGCCATATTACCAGTTCTCCGTTTCTTTATAGTAGCGGCGGCGCGCTGTGATGTATGCCTTGCACTGCACGTCGTTGAAATTGAGCTGATCGAAATATCCCGTCAGGTCGGCGTCTTCGCCCAGCCAGCGGACATTGCCGAAAGCGCTGAGCGTATCATAATCGGCCTGCCAGTTGATGCCGTACTCGTGATTGTACATCTCATGCAGGAACGCGCCCTCCCAGTATTCGGCGCTCTCCTGCATGGCGGCCTCCGCCGTGTACAGCGCGTCCACCAGCTCCGCGTGATGATTGACGAAGGCTGCGTCGTCGTAGTATGCGAAGGCGTAAGGATCATAGATCATGCTGGAGGTTTTGCGCTTGAAGTCCTGCTCCTGCTGCTCGGTGGGATTGATGCAGAAGATTGTAACGTAATCGCGCCTCATGCTGTAATAGTTGTGCAGGTAGTGCATTTTGCGGGTGAACTCGCCGTACTCTTTCAGGGGCGCAGCGATCTCCTCCTCGGTGAAGAGCTTATTGCTCAGGCCGGAGATGTACTTTTCGCGCAGCGTCTCGCTGGAGGTATCGCTGGGATGCGTGGTGCCGTCATCCTCGTACACGGTGTAGCAGTGATGGCACTTGTAATCGTTCGCGTAATGGATGTGATGGCCTTCGGCGAATACCAGCGCGGAGTAGCCGAAGTAGCCGCCGAAATCCACGAAGTACACGTCGTGGTCCTTGATCGTCAGGTGTTCGAGCGCCATTTCTCGCGCTTCAGGCTCCGTGATGGCTTCGATCTGCTTGATGTCCCAGGTGCGGGTGGTGATGTCAGTGCGTGTCATAATGTGTCCTTTCTCCCCGTCGTGCCGATAGGTCAGCGTCATTGTGCGGCGGTGTTATGCCGCGTTCTCTTCCTGCTCGGGCTGGAGGTTCAGGATCAGGCGGGCGGCCTTCTCTGCGCGGCCAGCTGCGGTGACGATCATGCGGGTGTCGTTCCTCAGCGCCTTGAGCCAGCTTTGCACATAGGCGGAGCTGTTGCGGAAGGTGCTGTCCGTCTCAATGCCCAGCTCGTGAAGGATCGCTGCGGCGCCGATCTCCGCGACCAGCTCCTCACGGCTGTAATCTTCGTCGCCGAATACGGAGGAGCTGACCGTGAACCGGTTGAGCCGCGTCTGGTGGCCGGTGGAGTGTGTGGCCTCGTGGAAGGCGGTGGAGTAATACTCGCCAGGTTTTGCGAATTGGGATTTGAGCGGCAGCGTGATGCTGTCAGACAGCGGCGAGTAATACGCCTTGTTCTGCTTCACGTTGTGCAGCGTGACGCCGGAGCGCTTCAGGTAATCCGCGAGCACGCTTTCCGCGTTCGCGTCGGATTCGATCTCTTTGGGCTTGCTGTCGCCCTCCCACTTGGGGGCGATCCCTTCGCAGTCATTGATGTGAAATACGCTGCTGTAGCGCAGGATGGGGCGTGTCCTGATGATCATGTTTCCGTCGCCGTCAAGGACGATATTGCCGTCCGCGTCCTGCTTGGCGTAGGGCTGGAACTTGAAGAACACGACCATGCGGGACTTAGCGCCTGTGCGGATGCTGCCGCCGGCCTTCTTGCACTCCAGGAAACTTAAATATTCGCCCTCGTCGCCCAACATGAGCTGATTGATCAGGCTGTAGGGCTTGCCCGTTTTGTGCTTGATGGCTCCGGAAGTCACGCCCGTCCAGGGGCGCTCCCACGGGATAATGCCGGATTCAAGCTGCTCGATCATGCGGTTGGTGACGGCCTCGTAAATATCAAACTTTTCAGACATGGCGTTGGCTCCCTTCCTGCCCGTCATGCCGATAGCGCAGCGTATTATTATTGGCGTTGGCGTAAAGCCGGCCTATGACGCCGACCGGCGGGCGGTGATGGTTACGGCCCCAGCAGCGCGGCGATCAGCAGCGCGGAGAGCATCGACCCGACCAGCAGGCTGCCCAGGATCATGTGTCCGGTGGTCATGGGCTGGCTGGCCATGGTGTACATGCGCCGGAATGATACGGCAGCGTAATCAAAGGCGCGCTCCAGTACCGGCTCCCGGTACGTCCTGCGGGAATACCGCGCCATCCGGCGGCTCCGCAGCATGGTTGTGGCGTTGACTGTGCTCATGTTATCCTCCTGCCCGTATTGCCGTTAGCGCAGCGTTGTTTATAGCGTCGCGGCGACTGCCGCGAACTGCTCGGGGGTCATATCATAGGGCTGGCTGCATAGGATGTTAAAGTCAATCTCTCGGACGATCCTGACGCCGTTGTCCAGCGCCCATTGCAGCGCGTTCTCGTCAGCGTCTTCGCCCGTAACCAGCATCGTGGTGCTTGGCTGGATGCTGCTTTGAACGGTGCCGCCGTTTTTGCGGATCGCCGCCCTGGCTTCGTCCTGCGGCATCCGCAGCGTGCCGGTGAGCACAACGCGCTGACCGTTAAACGCTTCGTTCCCTCTGGGCGGCCAATGGGGCTTGGGCTGTTCTTCCTGCGGCGCTTCCTGTGCGGGCGCAGCGGGCTGCGGCTCGGACGGTTTTTCCGGCGTTTCGGGGAGTGGCGTCTTGCGCGGCCTGCCGACCGGGCGCTTGGGCATTGCCGCCTTCGCGGCTGCCTTCGCTGCACGTTCGGCTTTGCGCTGCTCCCGTTTTCGCTGCTTCTCGGCCTCCTCGGCGGCCAGTTCGGCTTCGCGCTCCGCTTTGCGCTCGGCATTCTGGCGCTCAATGGCTTCAAGGCGTCTCGCTTCGGCTGCGGCCTTTTCCTGTGCCTTGCGCTTCTCTTCGTGATCCCGCATGATTTGACCGATGATCAGCATGGCAAGCGATAACAGCACCGGAACGAACAGCAGGATCGGATGGTCGAAAATCGTGTTTAACAAGCCGCTCGTGAAGCTGTAAGACTGTAAATAAGCTTGCGTCATGGTGTCGATCTCCTTTGTCTGCGAATGGTTTTGCTGCGGTGCTGTTAAAAGCTTAGCACAAAAAACTGACCTGTGCCGGAAGCGACCGTTTTTCGAGCCTTCTTCATCCCCCTATCGGGGGATGAAAAAAATTTTTTTCGGCTCCAACGCGTGTGTGGGCGTTTATTTGTTCCCGCGCGAGGGTCCCGTTTTTCCGCCGTCGGCGCTGTTATGCGGCCTGTACTTCCGCGATGCGCTTTTCCAGGTCGGCGATGCGACCGCGGAGGCTGTCGGCCCGGTTCGACCAGTCGGCGTAGTCTGCGAACTCGTCGGGTGATATGCTCCAGGTGTCCGGGTACATTGACGCGCAGCGCTTGCAGCTGATGGCGAAGTTGGTCTGGTATTTTTCGGCGTCGGTCAGCTCCTTGCGCGTCTGATTCAGGCGCTCGTTGAGGCTTGCGAGCTTGTCCTGGACGTCGGGATCCGGTTTTGCGGCGGGCTTCGGCTGGCTGCTGGAGGCCATGCGGATCGGCAGCAGGAACGCTTCGCCGGCGTTGGACGTGAAGTGAACCATGCCCACACAGTTGGGCTTGCCGTCTTTGGTTAGCGAATAGCGCACGTCAGCGTCTTCGCCCATGATCGCTATGGTGTCGATCAAATAATCGGCGTTCACCACCGGCAGCCCGTCGCCGAACCTCCACAGCGGCTCGAACGGCTTGCGCATTGGGCCTTTGTTGGTCGCCCGATACTCTGCGCGCTGCGTCTGGATCGTGGCTTTTAATTCGCCGATGCTGGGCAGCGTCAACGGCTCTGCGCTGAACATAGTGCCCTTCAGGATATTGTCCAGGTCAACCGATTCCCCGGCGTTGTCGGGACGCGGCGGAAGGTCGAGCGCTTCTTTCAGGCGATAGGCGCGGAAGCCGTCCATGAAGCATTGGCGACCGTTTTTGTCCGTCCACTGGTACTTGATGCTTTCGCGGCTGTAATTTGCGGCGTTTTTGAGCACACGCAGCGCTGCCTTGGTGGCGTCCAAATGACCGCCGAGCTTTGCCGCGTCCAGGCTGATCTCGGCCTTGATGCTGTCGGCCAGCTTGTGCAGCGTCTCGACCGCTGCCGCGTAGTGCTCATCAGATACGAGCGTGGACGCCTCCGTTACACGGGTCAGGATGTCAGATTTACTCAGCATAATTGTGCCTTTCTCGTGCGAATGATTTTGCGGAGTGCACGGCTTTCCGCGACGGTGCTTTGCACCGTTTCGGCAGGGAGCCACCCTGCCATCGTCAGGCGGAATCATCACCTGAGATACAGCGGGATGTCATACCATTCGCCGTCAATCTCTAGGAATATTTTGCCGTCGTAGCCTTTGCCGTAGCCGGTCCAACGCCCGTCGGCGTCATACGTCATGCCAGTATCGAGAACATAGGCAGGGCCTTTTTCGGTGTCCGCGTACCACGCCCAATCCCCGCTCCATGCGATCGCGTCTTCACAACGCCACACAACGCCGCGAGAATATCCGGCACAATAAACAGCCGCCAAAATGATCACGGCCAGTATGCACAGCACTACACGCTTCGTCATAAGCTCCTCCTTCTCGCCGAACTTCGTGCCCGTCCGGCTGGGCATATTACGGCGCAGCAAACAAAGCCTTGCGAGCGAAATGATTTCGGCCGGTTGCGGTCCGGCTCTCGTCAGGCGGATGCTATGCTGGAGGCGCTCACTTGAGCGCCTGCAGCGTGTCGGCGAGCGCCATAGCGGCGCGGAACGCCTTGGCAGTCAGCTTTTTGTTAAAGCTGCCCATAGCAGCGGACCAGTAGAATCCGGCGGCGTCGATGGCCTGCTTCTGCGCAGGTGTGGGATCCTTCGCGAACGTGACCCTGGTGCGCTGTGCGGTTGCGTCAAACGCGATCTTCCAGCCATCGCCCACGACGGTCTTGCCCACGTAGTTGGCGACGGTCAGGGGCTCGCTCTTGGGCTGCTTCGCAGCAGCGGGCTTCTCGGCCTTGGCAGCGGGCTTCTCGGCCTTGGGCTGCTTCGCGGGGGCGGGCTTGTCCTGCGCAGCGGGGGCGGCTGCGGGCTGCGCCTTTGTGAGCGTGGGATCGTGCGGGTTCACGGGGGCCGCCTTGGCGGCCTTGGCGGCCTTCAGGGCCGCATCGTACATGGGCATCTCGGGGGCGAAGTGCAGCCGGACAGGAATGATTTGGCCTTCGGAAAGCGGCAAGCTCGTGAACACGTACACGTGCCCGGTCGGGGTGCACGAGTAGCGTGCCTCATACGTGCGACCGTGAACGGTCATGCTGTCAGCGGCGAAGGTGTAGACGGTGGCGACGGTGGTGGTGTTCGTGCTCTTGCGTGTCATGTGTGTGACCTCCTTGCGGCGTGTCGTGCCGCGTCCGTTCTGTCGCCGACTGGCTGGCCTTGGCTGGCTGCCGTCGACGGTTCAGAGCCTAACACAGCGCCGCCAGAGCCGTCAAATCTCCCCACCCCTTTAGGGGTGAGGTCGCCGTAAAATTTTCCCCCCTACGGGGGAAAATTCTGAGTCACAAATTTTGTTAAGTTTTCGTAACATTTGCCAGTCCCCTTCCCCCTTAGGGGGGAGGGGACTGCTGTCAAAAACTTAACAGTTTCGTAACATTTGCGGCAGCCTGGTCAGAGCGGCGACCAGGGCAGCGACCAGGGCGGCAGCCAGGGCAGCGACCAGGGCAGCAGCCAGCAGCGAGCCTCACGCTGTGTGTCTGCGCTGCGCTCGCCGCCCTCGTGCTGCGTCTGCGCTCGTGCCCGCCACCCCCCGCGCTGCGTCTGCGCTCGCACCCACCGCCCCCACGCTACGCATGTGCTCGCGTCCGCCACCCCCGCGCTGCGTCTGCGCTCGCACCCACCACCCCCACGCTACGCCTGCGCTGGCGTCCGCTGCCCCCGCACGTTGCGCGCGCTGCGCGATCGCCCAAGGTACTGCGCGATAATGAAAAAGTTCCTCGGGTCGCTGCGACCCGTTATTTCGTTAGATATTATCAAAAAATAATTAATTTCATTCATTTATTTTTCCGCGCGTGCGCGTGCGCGTGCGCGCGAATATAATAAGAAGCAAAAAAGACCGGCTTGATCCTTTGATCAACGCCGGCCTGTTGAATAAAAATGAAATCAGTATTTTGATGAATTTCACATCGAAATTGTTGTGCATAATGTTGTGCATAACAAAAATTAAAGGCACTCACATGCCTATAGATAGAAAAATAAGAATCCCGGCAAACTCTTTGTCTGCCGGGGTTTTGGCGGAGAAGCCGGGATTTGAACCCGGGCGCCCTTTAACAGGCCTACTCCCTTAGCAGGGGAGCCCCTTCGGCCACTTGGGTACTTCTCCATACTTTGGCGGAGAGAGAGGGATTCGAACCCCCGGTGCCTTGCAGCATCACCAGTTTTCAAGACTGGCGCCTTAAACCTCTCGGCCATCTCTCCACTACAAGAGGCACGCTCAGCACCCGGATATAATATCATGGTTTGCGCCGCTTGTCAATCGGAATTTTTAGCGTTTTCCGAAATGGCAAGCGGCGCAAACCCTTAGCAAACTCTTTATTCTCCTGAACCGTGAGCAATCAGGCCTTGTTCAGGGAGCCAGCGGAATACCATGCTCAACAGCAAAGCTTTCAGCATAACTGCCGGAGGAACATGAGATCGTTACATGTGCTGAGCCGTCAAAGGTATCTGCAGCGATGGATGTCACACTGTCGGGTATAACGACCATCCTTAGATTCGGACAACCGGCAAAGGCGCGGCTCCCGATTGATACGGCACCTGATCGGATCACGACATGGGTAGCTGCTATGCCTTCAAATGCCCCTTCTCCGATCTCTCTCAGTTGGCCCGGCAGACGCAGCACATAAATGCTGCCCGAATCGATGACATGAACTTCACATACAGCAGGCTCACAGTCTCCGCATACAACAACGATCTGAGCCGTTCCTGCTTTCAGGCCGGTGATACGGCCGGCTTCGACCCTGACCACGGTCTCATCGGAGGAGCGCCAGGTGAAGGACTGTTTCCGGTCACCGTTCAACGATGTCCCCAAAGATACAGTCTGTGTGTCGCCACTGGTGGAGATATAGTATTCCGTGTCGCTGAAGCTGAGAACCCCTGTACAGGGAATGGATTGGACATCCAGCACAAGACCACAGCGGGTGCAGTACTGCTCCTTCTTCCCGTTATGGGTCAGACTTGCTTCGCTCGTGATGCGCCAGATCGGGTCATGCCCGGTTGCGCAGGGCGCATACTCCGTCACATGGATCGTGGCCTTACATGTCTTGCCGTTCCAGAGACGGGCGGTCAGCGTCACAGTGCCGGGCTTTAAGCCTATAAAAGTATAATAGCTGAAGAAAGCATCCTTGACATTGACGCTGTCCGTATCACCGGAAACAGTGAATGTAACGTCCTGCGGCATCAGAGTGGCATTATTGGTCGAGGAATCCGGCATAAAATCTACCTGGACCCGCTCACCGACATGTATATTATACTCCGATTCTCTGAACGATGCCGCCTTTGACCGGATATATGGGAAGATATAGACCCGGATCGTGTCGCCGCTGGCTGAAGTTGCCTGCAGTTCAGCGCCTGCGCCGTCTCTCCAGTTCGCCGTCACAGTCCCTTTGCTCTTGTTCAGCGTCACACTATAAGTTTTTGGATTGCCTGAACCGGGCGTATCATGGATCTTCTCCCAGGTCACTTTTACAGGGTTCCCATAGTAATCCGTGACCGTCGGCAGACTGACAGGCGTGCTGTCGATCGGAACATCCAGGCTTCCAACGTCCAAGCCGTCAATATACAGTGCACTCGATGGTGCCGTTACCGTGACCGGCACTTCACAGGATACATCACAATACCTGCTCCAAATCGTGATACTTGTACTGCCGATGCTGACCGGGATCACTGTCTGCCCGCTGCAGACAACGACAGTCTCATCATTGCTGCACAGCATCCAGTCGCCATAGGAAAGATCGCCAGCATCCGACCGGACTGTATAGATACTCTTGCTTTCATTTAACCGGATCGAAAGAGTTTCTTCATCCAGCCACATCTGTGAAGGCATTTTGACAGCCCTCACAGTGTATTTATACTGGAGCCCATTCTCCAGGGTGACTGTGATATATCCAAATCCCAGATTGGTGGCTTCAAGCAGCCCGTCGCTGGTGACCGTCATATACGAGCCGGACAGCGTATAATTTGCTGAGCAAGCATTGCCTCCCTGCTCATGCACACTCATCTGATAGGGCTTAAGATAATCGAAAGCGTCACGCGGCCGTTCAAACACTAATGCTTTAGGGCTGTCTGCAACGGTAATCGGGAAGGAATAATCTTTAAGAGCATGCACCACCAGGTCGACTGTCCCAGGCAGGACACCTGTCAAAACATCGTCCTGCAGGACTGCGACCTGTCCCTGTAGCCCACTGTCCGCAGGCTGATGACTGTTACTGCTCAGATACACCTGGATCGGACACCAGGCATCTGCTGGTTCCATGGTAACGACGACAGGAAATGGCTCACCAGCCGGTATCGATGTTTTAGGTATATTGATACTGATACTTTCGGGTGCTTTACTGATCCGGATCCTCTTACTGTCACTGCTTCCATCAGTTCCGTATGCAGTGATCGTCACATAACCTGTTTCAACTGGGGCTAATTCACACCAGGTACGTTCGTCTGCGCGGTTCAATCTGGCAAGTTCAGCACCTTCCGTAATCTCTATATTCGCACAGACTTCCTTCCCGGATTGGCTGTATACATGGAGTGAGAGCGTACCACCGACACAAACAGTATCATATTCAGTAGCAATATGAATGTTCTCAGCCGGATCCACCACGAGAATGTGGAACGTATCCAGAATAAGCGACCCATTAACATTGATCGTTGCTGAATAGTATCCGCTTTGGGTTCCGTACAAGAGAGTCTTTTCGGCGTTCGTGCTGGCAGCCCGGCTGGAGATCCTCAACCCATCCTTGTTATATAAGGTGCCTCCGGACCAAGTATAGCTGAATGGCACAGAACCACCCAGAGGCACAACGTACAGCCTTTGATCTGCCTGAACCGCTGCCAGATCGTCAACTGATACCTGTACATCCTTGAATGCCTCGCCATTGACCAAAAAATGAAGCACAAAGTCTCCCTTTTGGGTCATGGTGATGCCGAACCGCGGCTCTTTTCCCGACCCAGTATTATAATCATACCGGTATTGACGCATGGCTGTCGGATCGCTGCAGGTCAAAGTGACAGAACTATACTGGCTGCTTGTCGGCGCTGTGTAGGCTACAGCTATAGTTTCATTCAATCCTACAGAAATGCTGTCAGGCAGATCAATTGAAAACCCATCAACTTCTGCGTGTGCCACAAGAAAAGAACAGCAGAATAACAGGACAAGAAGAATACAAAGACGATATCGGTATTGCATATATGCTGCCTCGTTAGTTACTTACTTACGCCGCCGCGGCCCCTCCGGGCGCGACCAGCTGGGTCTGGTAGACCATGCCGTTGCGGAAGAAGAGCACCGTCACGCTCTCGCCCGCGGACAGGCGGGACAGGGCGCGGTCGATGGAAGCGGCGCCGAAGATCCTGATATCGCCCACGGCCAGCAGGATATCCCCCATCTTCAGTCCGGCTTCGTCAAACATGCAGCCAGGCTCCATCTTCTGGACCAGGTAGCCCTCCCGGACGCCGTAGGCAGTCGCGATCTCGCCGTCCACATAGATGCCGTCCAGGCCGCTCTTCCAGTTGGCGGCCTGCTGCTTTTCAAGGTCGGTGAGCAGGGTCACGGTCAGGGGCTGATAGTCCTGCGCGACGCCCTTGCCAAAGCCGTACCAGTGCCGCTGGTCGCTGGGGATCACCACCGTGTCGCCGCCGTCCACGTGATAAGCGGTGACCGCCACCATGACCCCCGCGAAGTAGTAGCCCAGCTTCAGCCCGAACTGGAAGGACTCGTTCTTCCGGATCGTATAACGCTCCTCCGCCAGGTTGTCAAAGACCGTCAGCTCGTCGTTCATCGTGGCGTCGTCCGCCACGCTCCTGAGCAGGAAGCGCTCGCCGTAGGTATTGTACAGGCGCAGGGCGATGTTGAAGGCGTCGATCTTCTCGCCCGTCATGTTCTTCATGGTGAACTGGATCGTGCCGCCGCCCTTGTTGTCCGCCTTGACGGTGCCCTTGGAAATGACCAGCGGATCCGTGGGCGCCAGGGTCTTGCCCTTCTTGTTCAGGGCCTTGGGAGAAAAGACCTTCGCCTGCAATTCCGGTGTGAACAGGCCGTCCTGCTCGAGGCCGTTGGCCTTCTGGAACTGCTTGACGGCGGTCTGGTGGGTCTTCGTGAGCTTCTTGGCGCTCTTGGATTCCACGTAGCCCAGCTCGTACAGCCTCTGCACGAAGGCGGTCACGTCATCGCCGGAATCGCCGACGTTGAGCTCACGATAGTCCGCCGCCGTGGGCGCGCCGGGCAGCGTGTCCGGATCGATCTGGCCGGTGGCCTCGAGCACGGGGAAGGCATTCTCCCGTTCCACCACCTGCACTCCGCCCGGAGCTGAGCTGGCGGATTTATCCGCGGTGATCGCCTTTTTCGCAATGACCAGGTCCACATCATCCGCCTTGACCCAGCCTTCCTTGTTGTTGGCCGTGAAGGTGACCCGGTACCAGCCGGTGCCCTCCGCAGCCCGTTCCTCCTCGATGCGCACCTGATTGCCCAGGACGGCGTTGCCATCCACAATGGCCTTTTCGGACGCATCCATATAGATCTTCGTATCCGCGTTGATATATCCGATCTGCGTGTCCGCCAGGCAGGCGGTGATATTCAGCGTCATGATCAATGCCAGCAAGAGAGCAAAGCGTTTCATTTCCGTGACCTCCGTGTTCCTTGATATGCGCATTTGCGCGCATCTTTATTTTATTCGACGTTCTTTCCTTATCTCCTCTCAAAAAAGAAACTTGTTACAATTCAGCGGAAGCTGCTCTGCGTCCGCCCGGTCAGGAAGAGTGCCGCCCTCCGTTTTTGCACGTATCAACTAAGAGAATACCCTCGTTTCACCTTATGTTCGTTTTTCGTTTTCACTTGCGCCGCATTGGTGAATCTGGTATACTCTAAAGGTACATTCATGATTGGAAAACTATAACCAAGCCAAACGATCCGGCATCGTGCCTCCGTACGGGAGGAGAAAGGACTGCTTATGAAGCTGAGACCGCTCGTTCGTCTGATCCTGTTGCTCACCATATTGACCTGCGCGGTATATGGCGCCTGCGCTGCGGAAAGCTTCAGCGCCAATACCATGCGCCTGCTGCGCTACGAAGGCACGGTGGAGATCGAAGACGCCGCCGGCAAGCCGCGCTTCATCATGGAAAACGCGCGCTTCCACAGCGGCGAGTCCATGCGCACCGGGGCGGCCCTGAGTTCACCCAGACCGTGCTCAAGACCGAAAAGGCGGTCTCCCGCCTCCGCTTTCTCTCGTCCCGCACCCTGACCCGGGAGGATGTACAGCGGAACAAAGCCCTGGCCGCCCAGGATCACGAAGACTACCAGCGGCAGTTCGCCGCCGCGATGGAAGCGCTGGAAAAATAAAACAGCGCCGAGGCCCTGCGGCTCCCGGCGCTCCTGCAAACGATTACCGGCCTGTCCCATACGGAACAGGCCGGCATTTTTTCTGAATGGATTATTCAGCCTTCACGAAGATGTAAGCGAAAGCCACGTCGCCATCCTTCTTGACCATGTTGTCGTCGCTGTAGCACACGATCAGCTGGCCGGCTTCGTTCATGCCCATGTACTTCATGTTCTCGTCGGAGATCGCTTCGTTCTCAACGCCGGTCACCTTGCCGAAATACAGGCTCTTGTCGTCAGCGCCCACTTTGCTCAGCTTGCCGACACCCTTGGAGGTATAGGAGCCGCCTTCGGTCCAGCCGGTCCACTCTTCGTCCTTGGTCCAGTCCCAGCCGTCCCAGGGCAACTTCAGGGTCGCGGTCTCCTCCGCGATGCTCGCGTCGAAGGTCACGGTCGCTTCGATATCGTACACATGGGAGTGGATATACGCGGCCTGGTCCACCATGACGCCCGCGTCGGAGCCGGTGGCGCTGCCATCCAGGATCGGCTTCACGGACATGGTCATAGCCTTTTCAGGCACAGCCAGGAGACCGTTCACGTCGATATCGTTCTCGTCGGCAAAGCCTTCGCCGATGTAAGCGGCGGCCAGCACCCACTCGCCTTCCCAGTCGGTGACGAGGGCCTTGCGGTTGAAGGCCATGACTTCTTCGGGATCCGCATCCAGGATACCTTCAGCGACGGCGATGCAGGAAACAGCCAGCATAGCCACCAACAGCAGAGACAGAAACTTTTTCATAGCAACATCCATCCTTTCATATTTTGCGATCAAGGATCGTAAGCATACTGATTGTATCACAGTTTTCCGTGTGCAGCAAAGTGTTTTTACATTTTGCGGCCGTCAGACGCCGGAATAGGCCGCGAAGCCGCAGTCGATGGGCAGCACCACGCCGGTGATGGCGGAAGCGGCCTTATCGTCCGTCAGGAAGAACACGCCGCCCAGCAGCTCTTCGGGATCCACGAAGCGGCCCATGGGCGTGCCCGCCAGGATCTTGGCAGAGCGGGAGGTCGGGGTGCCGTCCGGGTTGAACAGCAGCGCGCGGTTCTGGTTGGAGACCAGGAAGCCGGGAGCGATGGCGTTCGCGCGGATGCCCGAGCCAGCAAAGTGGGTGGCCAGCCACTGGGTAAAGTTGGAGATAGCGGCCTTCGCGCCGGAATAGGCGGGGATCTTGGTCAGCGGGATATAGGCGTTCATGGAAGAGATGTTCAGGATGCAGCCGCTCTTGCGCGCCACCATGTCCTTGGCGAAGGTCTGGGTGGGCAGCAGCGTGCCCTGGAAGTTGAGCTTGAACACGAAGTCCACGCCGGAGGCCTCCAGGTCGAAGAAGGTCTTCTGGCCTTCCTTGGCCTCATGCTGGTACTCGTTGTCCGTGGTCGCACGCGGGTTGTTGCCGCCCGCGCCGTTGATCAGGATATCGCAGGGACCGAGGTCCTTGAGCACCTGCTGGTGCACCTGCTCCAGCGCTTCGGGATCCAGCACGTTGGCCTTGTAGCCCTCGCAGCAGTAGCCCTGGGCCTTCATTTCGTCCGCCAGCGCCTTGACCTTGTCCTCGTTCAGGTCCAGCGCAGCCACCTTGGCGCCCGCCTGGGCGTAAGCGCGGGCCATGTCGCCGCACAGGACGCCGCCCGCACCGGTCACGACCACGACTTTGCCGTCAAATCTCGTATTCAGGGGAAGATTCATAGCTTATCACTCCTTATCGATTCTATCCGGTTCGCACCGGTCATTCCTTCGCAGGCCATTTCTCCATGGCCTGCTCGATGCTCATGCCTTCGGCAATGCCCTGCTTGCGGGCCGCGTTGACAGCCTGGATCTCCTTCATCTTGGCGCCGGTCAGGCTGTAGCCCTTCATCGCCCACAGGGTGGCGATCCAGGCCAGCATCGGGATCACGCAGAACATGACGATAACCGCCATCTTGATGCCGCCGGAGAAGGGCGTCGCGTCGGTGGGGAGCTCGGACAGGCCGGCGAAGATCAGGAACAGGAAGGCCACAAGCGTCTGCGCCAGGGAGGAGACCAGCTTATCCACCAGGGAGAACAGGGTGCCCATGATGCCCGGGATGTACTTGCCGGAGCGGTAGGTCTCATAGTCCGAGCAGTCGGCGACCATGGGGATGGGCATATCCGCTGTGGCGTAATAAGCGCCGTAGCCCAGGCCGAAGAACAGGATGAACAGGATCGTGTACAGGTTGATGGCTCCGCCGCCGTTGAAGGGGAAGGAGAGCATCATGGCCGGGTTCTGGTTGTTGGACAGGATCAACAGCGCGAGCACGCCCACATAGCTGATCAGGGCCACGGCCACATAACGGGTCAGGGACGCCTTCTGCCCCAGTTTCTGGCTGGTGCGCACGGAGAGCAGGAAGAACGGGACCGCGAACACGTAGCCCAGGATCATCATAGGCAGGTACAGGCTGTCGTAGTTGCCCATCATGATGCCGTACAGGGCCAGGAGCACCGTGGTATTGGTGGCGATGGCCAGGGCCAGCTTGCAGCCGGCGCCCGCGACCATCAGGCGCTGCATGGGCTTGTTGTGCTTGATGATCTCCACGTACTCGGAAACCTTGACCTTCTCCTGCGCGCCGCCCAGGCCGTAGAACTCGGGACGGTCCTTTTCGGCGATGCCGATGATGGCCAGGATGGTCAGGAGGACGGAGACCGCGATGCCGATGGGGGTGATGATGCGGTAGAGCTCAGGACGGGCATAGCCGGATACGATGACCTTGCCGGCCTCGTCCAGGATGTTGTAGTTGTTCTTGATCAGCGGGATCAGGAACTGCATGACGCCCATGCCCAGCATGGAGCCCACGGTATTGAAGATGGTGAACAGCGGGCGCTGGTTGGGGTCGTTGGTGAGCACGGTCTGGCCCGCGCGGGTGACGGAAGTCTGGAAGGTGTAGCCGATGACCCACACCGCATAGACGAGCACGAAGGCCACATAGCGCAGCCACATCATGGTCTCAGGGATGAGGGGGGTCAGGATGTACAGAGCGATGACGCTCAATGCCATGATCACGCTGCCGATGATCATGAAGGGGCGGAACTTGCCGATCTTGGTGCTGGTGCGATCCATGAGCGCGCCGATGATGGGGTCGGTAATAGCGTCGAACACGCGCATGACCGTGACCATGATGGACGCGAACATGCCCAGCTGCAGGACGCTGGAGCCGAACTGCGCCACATAGGACAGGATCAGTACAAAGTACACGTTGGTGGCGCCGTTATTGAGCGGGAACAGCGCCAGCTGATACATTTTCGCCCGGTTCACGCCCGCCGTGGCAGCGGCGTTTTCTTTAGCCATAGTCGTTTCTCCTTATTTGGTCCAGTTTGCACCTTTGTCGCCGGTGTCCTTCAGGCTGTAAGCCGGGTTGGGCTTATCCACATGCCTGAAATGGGCTTCGTCACCGCATTCGCCGCTGGTCACCCGGATATCCGCCTTGTCAGACAGAGGCACAGTGAAGGTGAACACCTTATCGCCGTATTTGGTCTCCAGCTTTTTGCCGTTCAGGAACAGGGTCACCTCGTTCTGGTTGGAGTACACTTTGACGGTGATCTGGTTTTCCGTACGGTCCTTGAAGCCCTTGGAGCAGATGTGCACGAACGGCTCCTTGCTCCAGTACGCCTTGTACAGGTAGAAGCTGTCCTTCTTCGTCTTGCGGTCGAAGGTGATCAGTCCCTTGTGGTTCATGCCGGGTTCGCCGCCCTGGTTGCGGGCATCCGCCGCAAAGTCGAACATGTTCCAGACGTGGGTCGCCCACATGTAGGGATTGCGCTCAAAGCACTTGAGCAGGTATTCATGGTAGATGGCCTGGTATTCCTCGGTATGGTCGCCGCGGCGCGGGTGCGAGGAATGCAGGTTGGGCATGCCCTCGCAGCCGTACTCGGAATAGCCCAGGCAGCGGTCCGGATAGACCAGGTGGAAGAAGCGCATCCAGACGTCGTTCAGCCACAGCCCCGGCACGTACCAGCCCAGATACAGGTTCCAGCTCACCACATCGGTGATGTGCGCCACCTTGTTGAAGGGGCCGCACATGGCGTAGCAGGCCAGGGTCGTGAAGCGGGTCTTGTCCATCTCGTGCACCAGGTCGTTCAGAACGTGGTGGTTGTCCAGCATGTCCTTCTTGTCCTTGGTGGAGATGGTGATCTCGTTGGAGATGCCCCAGCACACGATGGAGGGGTGGTTGTAGTTCTGGATGATCAGCTCCTTCATCTGGCTGATCGTGTTCTCGCGGCCGTTGGGCATGTGCTCGGAGATATAGGGGATCTCCGCCCACACCACCATGCCGCGCTCGTCGCACAGGTCATAGAAGTACTGGTCGTGCTGATAGTGGGCCAGGCGGATGGTGTTCGCGCCGACCTCACAGATCAGGTCCATGTCCTCTTTGTGCATTTCGCGGGTCAGGGCGTTGCCCACGCCCTTGCGGTCCTGGTGCCGGGAAACGCCGCGCAGCGGGTAGCTCCTGCCGTTCAGGTAGAAGCCGGTCTTCGGGTGATAATGGAAATCGCGCACGCCGAAGCGGCTGCTGATCTCGTCCGCCTTTTGCCCATCCACCGTCAGGGTCGCCACCGCCTTGTAAAGGTAGGGGCTCTCCAGGCCGTTCCACAGGTGCACATCGGGGATGACCAGGTGGATCTCCCTGCCCTCATCCCGCGCGACCTCTTGGCCGTCCGCGTCGAGGATGCTCACGGAGACCTTGCCGTCCTCGCAGTTGGTCCAGGTCTTGATCTCCACGTCGCCCTGCTTGTAGCCTTCGCAGGGCTTGGCGGTGATCTGGATGCCGGGGCCGCCGAAGTGGTCCAGGTCGAAGTGTTTCTTGCTCACGACCAGCAGGTCCACGTCCCGGTATATGCCGCCGTAGAAGGTGAAGTCCGCCTTTTGGGGATAGACCCGGTCATTCACACTGTTGTCCGCGATCACGACCAGAGTGTTCTCCTTTTCGTGCAGCAGGGCCGTCACATCATGGCGGAAGGTGGAATACCCGCCGTCGTGGTGGATGCACTTGGTGCCGTTCAGCGACACGTCCGCGGAAGCGTTCACGCCTTTGAACTCCAGGTACACGCATTCCGTTTCGGGGTCAAAGTCCGGCGCGTCGAAGGTCTTGGTATAGATGCAGCTCCCCCGCCAGTAGTCGTTGCCGCCGTCCTGGCCGTCCACCGCGTTCCAGGTGTGCGGGAGGTCCACCGTCTGGACCTCCTTGCCCGGGAACTGGAAGCTCCAATCCTGATTGATACTGATGAACTTTCTCAAGGGCTTGTTCCCCCTCGCTGTCAATGATCTGCCCGTTATGAGGCCTCGCGGCGCATCAGAACGGGCGGGCTTTTATTCTTCTACGATATGCTGGGTGAGGCCGTTGATGTAGATGGGCGTCAGCTCGGCCTGGATCAGCGGACGGGCGTAGGCCAGGAATTCAGGCAGCATGTCCGTGCGCGCCTCGTTGATCCATTCCACCGGCACCTTCTTTTCGAGGTTCGCCACATCGTTGATGTCGACCAGCTCGGTAGTGCACTGGTAGGGGTCGTTGGACAGGCGCTTCAGCGCCACCATCTTGGCCGTTTCGCCCTCGAAGGCCGCCTTGGCCGCCGCGCCGCCCACCTGGAACGCCTCGGTGATATCCGTGCGGCTGGTCAGGTGTCCGCCGCAGCGCTGCAGGATGGAAAGCTCCACAGCGCGGGTGCGGGTGGGCAGGTTGCGCGCCACGAGGTTGGACAGGTAGCGGGCGGTGCCCGTCAGGTTGATGTGGCCGAAGGCGTCCACGCTGCGGGCGTCGTCGCTGAGCTCGCAGACGAAGCGGCCATCCGGCAGCTTCACGCCCTCGCTGACCGCGATCACCACGGAAGCCCGTTCCTTCTGCATCCGCTCCACCTTGGCCAGGAAGCGGTCCGTGTGGAAGGGCAGCTCGGGCAGGCAGATCAGGTCCACGCCCTCGCAGTCCTCGCCGCGGGCCAGGGCGGCGGCGGCGGTGAGCCAGCCGGCGTTGCGGCCCATCACTTCCACGATGGTCACAAAGTTGGTCCCGTACACCGTCGCGTCGCGGATGATCTCTTTCATGACCACGCCGATGTACTTGGCGGCAGAACCGTAGCCGGGCGTGTGGTCGGTGTGCATCAGGTCGTTGTCGATGGTCTTGGGAACGCCCATGAAGCGGATATCCGAGCCAATCTGCTTGCCGTAGCGGGCCAGCTTGTTGATGGTATCCATGCTGTCATTGCCGCCGATATAGAAGAACCAGCGGATGTCCAGCTTCTTCAGGATGGCGAAGAGTTTTTCGTAGGTCGCCTCGTCCTCTTCCGGGGCCGGCAGCTTATAGCGGCAGCTGCCCAGGAAGGAGGAGGGAGTGCGCTTCAGCAGCTCAATATCAAGGAAGGAGTTCAGCCGCTCTGAAAGGTCGCACACCTTTTCGTCCAGCAGGCCCTGGATGCCGTGGAGCATGCCGTATACGTGCTTTGCGCCGCGGGTCTGGCAGGCCTGGAACACACCGGCGAGGCTGGAATTGATTACAGAAGTCGGGCCGCCGCTCTGGCCGACAATGGCGTTGGCCATCTGTCTTCCTCCTTGTTATCAGCGCTTTACGCGGGCGCTGCCGTTCTTCATGATGGATTCGACTTCTTCCTTGCTCGCCATGCTGGTGTCGCCGGGGGTCGTCATGGCCAGAGCGCCGTGGGCCGCGCCGTAGTTGACGGCCAGCTCGGGATCGCCGGTGGTCATGAGGCCGTAGATCAGGCCGGAAGCGAAGGAGTCGCCGCCGCCGACGCGGTCCAGGATCTCCAGGCCGTCATAGGCCTTGGACATATACACCTTGCCGTCCGCCCAGCAGATGGCCTTCCAGTCATTCACGGTGGCGGTCTTCACGGTGCGCAGGGTGGTGGCGATGGCCTTGAAGTTCGGATACTGCTTCGCAGCTTCCGCGATCATCTTGTAGTAGCCGTCCAGGTTCAGCTCCTTCAGGTTCTCGTCGTTGCCTTCGACCTGCAGGCCCAGGCAGGCGGTAAAGTCTTCCTCGTTGCCGATCATGACGTCCACATACTTGGCGACTTCCTTGTTGACCTCGCGGGCCTTTTCCAGGCCGCCGATGGCGGACCACATGGAGGGACGGTAGTTCAGGTCGTAGGACACGAGGGTGCCGTATTTCTTAGCGACCTTGCAGGCCTCGATGACGGTCTCGCAGCTCTGTTCGGACAGGGCCGCGTAGATGCCGCCGGTGTGCAGCCAGCGCACGCCCAGCTTGCCGAAGAGGGTTTCAAAGTCGAAGTCTTCCGGCTTCGCCTGGGAGATGGCGGTGTTGGCGCGGTCGGAGCAGCCCACGGCGCCGCGGATGCCAAAGCCGCGCTCGGTGAAGTTCAGGCCGTTGCGGCACAGGCGGCCGATGCCGTCCGTCTTCTTCCAGCAGATCAGGCTGGTGTCCACGCCGCCCTGCTCGATCAGGTCCTTGAGCAGCTTGCCGACCTCGTTGTCCGCAAAGGCGGTCAGCACGCCGGAGCGCAGGCCGAAGCACTTATGCAGGCCGCGGACCACGTTGTATTCGCCGCCGCCTTCCCAGGCCTTGAATTCCCGGGCGGTACGGATGCGGCCCTCGCCGGGATCCAGGCGCAGCATGATCTCGCCCAGGGACACGGCGTCGTAACGGCATTCACTGGCAGGTTTCACATTCAGATTCAGCATTCTTCATTACCCCCTGATCTCTTTCACGATGCCCGCCGCTTCACGGACGAGGTTTTCGATCTCGTTGAATTTGCCTTCCTTGACGAGGGCGCCGCTGACCATCCAGCTGCCGCCGCAGGCGACGATGCGGTCATACTTGAGGTAGTCCTTCACGTTTTCGGCGTTGATGCCGCCGGTGGGCATGAAGTGCAGGTTCACATAGGCCGCGCACATGGCCTTGAGCATCTTGAGGCCGCCGCTGGGCTCGGCCGGGAAGAACTTGAGCACGTCCAGGCCAAACTGCATGGCCGCTTCGATCTCGGTGGGGGTGCAGACACCGGGGGTCATGGGCATGCCCTTTTTGAGTACATATTCGGTGACCTTGGGGTTGAAGCCGGGGCTGACGATGAACTTGGCGCCGGCGTCGATGGCCCGGTCCGCCTGCTCGGTGGTCAGCACGGTGCCCGCGCCGATGATCATGTCCGGATAAGCCTTGGCCAGCCTGCGGATGGATTCCTCCGCCGCCGCGGTACGGAAGGTGACTTCCGCGCAGGGCAGACCGCCCTTCATCAGGCATTCGCCCAGGGGCAGAGCGTCGTTCACATCATTGAGCACCACGACCGGTACGATACCGATCTTCTTCAGCTGAAGCATCATTTCTGTCATAGTGTCATTTCCTCCTGCTTTCTTTGTCGATGGCTTCCCACAAGCCGTTGATATAGGCTGCGCCAAGAGCGCGGTCATAGAGGCCATAGCCGGGGCGGCCCTGCTCATCCCAGATCATGCGCCCGTGGTCGGGGCGGATATAGGTGTCGGGGCAGGTCTCGTAAATGGCCTTCATGATCTCATACAGGTCCAGGTCACCGGCGCTGGAGAGGTGCGCGGCCTCCCTAAAGTGGTGGTGCCCCAGGTATTTGACGTTGCGCACGTGCATGGCGCCGATGCGGTCCATCTCACCGAAATGGCGGATGATCGCGGGGATATCGTTCTCCGGGTTCGAGCCCAGGGAGCCGGTGCACAGGCACAGCGTGTTGGCGGGGCTGTCATGCAGCTTGACCATCTTGTCAAAGTCTTCCTGGCTGTGGGTGATGCGCGGCAGGCCGAAGATGGGCCAGGCGGGGTCGTCCGGGTGGCAGGCCATGCGTACGCCGACCTCCTCGCAGACGGGGATCACCGCGTCCAGGAAATACTTGAAGTTTTTGCGCAGGTCGTCGGGACCGATGTTTTCATACTGCTTGAGGGTGGTCTCGAGCAGGGCCAGGCGCTCCGGCTCCCAGCCGGGCAGGGTGAAGCCATGGCTGTCCTCGGCGGTCTTGCGCACGATCTCCAGCGGGCCCATCTCGCCCAGGTCCTTCTCATCAAAGTACAGGCTGTTGCTGCCGTCCTCGGGGATCACCCGGGCCAGGTCAGTGCGCAGCCAGTCGAACACCGGCATGAAATTGTACACGATCACCTTGACGCCGTGCTTGGCGAGCATCCGGATCGTGGAGATGTAATTAGCGATGTACTCGTCCCGGGTGGGCAGGCCCATCTTGATGTCCTCATGGACATTGACGGACTCGATGACCTCGATCTCCAGTCCCGCGTCGTTGACTTCCTTCTTCAGGGCAACGAACTCCTCCTCCGGCCAGTCCACACCCGCCGGCTTGTCCAACAGGCCCATGAGGCCGGTCATGCCGGGGATCTGTCGCACGTACTTCAGCGGGATCGGATCGATCTTGCTGCCGTACCAGCGAAATGTCATTTTCATGCGGTATTCCTCCTAAATCAAAGTATTGGGGATATGATAAGTCAGCTCCTGACTTTCTTCACGTAGATCGCAACCTCGCCGATCACGAAGGCCAGGCCCAGCAGCACGGCGAAGGTGATGAAGCGCGGATCGAAGCCGTGCTTTTCATCGATGCCCACGAACACGTCCACGACGTACCAGTAGCACTTATGCACGAACAGGCACAGCGCCACGCCCGGAGCCGCAGCGGCCACCGCCGCCGCCAGGCCGTACTTTTTGAGGACCGCCAGGCCCACGATCACCACCGCGCCGCCGATCAGAAGCGCCGTCACCAGGGGATCGTAGCAGACGCCGTTATGGGTGCTGTCCAGACCGAAGGTGCCGTGGATCGCAACAAAATAAATACCCGCTGCCAGCGCGAGGGCTGCAGCCAGCAAAAGCACGTAGAACCCGAAAGCCTTTTTCGGGTTCGCACTGCCCGCAGATTTGCTCATCAGGAAGGACTCCTTTCCTTTGTCTGAGAGCGGGTCAAGCCCTTCTGTCCGGGATCCTGTCCGGACCGCGGGGATCCCCGCTGCTGTTTTTTTGATACGAAGTACCCCGGCCGCAAACACTTAAGGCCGGCGCAGGCTGAAGCATCCGATCCCCCGGCGGACCGCATTCCATCCGGCGGACTGAACGTGGGTGCCTTCCCATGTTGGGTATATTATGTCACACTTCCGCCATCACTGCAACGCCTAATTTCGAGGCAGCTTATTCATATTTATAACATGAAGCGCTGTTCACGACAAAAAGGGGCCCGTTCACGGCATCTCCCCCCATTGGCGGCCCCGCTGGTTTCGCCATTGATTGATGCCGCTAATGACGGCTGATCCGGCCGCATGCACGACATCCCCCTTTTCAGAACAGGGTTTTCCATGTATAATAGGTCCATATATTTGCTTTTCTGGCAAGGCGGCCGGCTTCGAAGCATCGGCTGACCGCCCGTCCGAAGGCGAGACCGACAGGCCCCGCATGGCCGGCCGGCCCCGCATTCTGCTGCGGAACCGCGGGCTTTGGGCATCCCCCACCCGATGGTTTGCTATGAAAGGAGATCTCCCGTATGAAAGCTTCAACGAAAAGAACGTTGAAAAAGCTCTTTCTGAATATCACCGCGGGGCTGTTCTGCATCGTCTTCACCGGCAACGTGATCGCCGGTGAGAACGCTGGCCAGATCAACCAGTTTCTGGGCACGAAGACGAGCATGACCGTCTCGACCCTGCCCGCCGGCCAGGAAGAGGGCTACGCCCGGTACTTCGACAGCAAGTATTCCTCCATCGCCGAGCTGAAAGCAGCCGGCGAGGCCAAGGTGCGCGAGGTGGAGGGCGAAGGCATCGTCCTGCTCAAGAATGACAACAACACCCTGCCGCTGGCCGCCGGGGCCAACGTATCCCTGGTGGGCGTCACGGTGATGGATCCCGTCTACGGCGGCACCGGCTCCGGCGCGGTGGACGCGGACGGCGCCCCGAACTACTACGACGTCATGACCGGCGCGGGCTTCACCGTGCTGGACAAGCCGCTTCTGGACTATTACGTCGAGAACGAGGCCAAGCGCAACACCTATGAGATCGGCGAAGTGCGCTGGAAGAAGATCAACAAGCAGCACGACGATACCCTGGGCCAGGGCGAGGACGTGATCTACGTGGTGGGCCGTGTGGGCGGCGAAGGCGACGACGTGACGGCTGAGAAGGAAGACGCCCTGGACGGCGACTATCTGACCCTGAACGAGAACGAGCGCTCCATCCTGGAAGGCCTCAAGGAGCTCAAGGATGACGGCGCGATCCGCTCCGTCACCGTGATCATCAACAGCGCGAACCCCATCTCCACCGCCTTCCTGTACGAAGAGGAGTACGGTGTGGACGCCGCCCTGTGGGTCGGCTCCGTGGGCCAGACCGGCCTCTACGCCGTGGGCGACGTGCTCACCGGCGCGGTGAACCCCTCCGGCTCCCTGCCGGATACCTGGTGGATGGACAACCGCCTGGATCCCGTAATGAACAACTTCGGCTCCTATACCTACGCGGACGCCGACAAGTACAACTTCAGCGCCCTCTCCTCCTACGGCAAGTACGTCGTATACCAGGAAGGCATCTACATGGGCTACCGCTACACCGAGACCCGATATGAGGACGTGGTGATGGGCACCCCGAACGCGGGGAACTTCAACTACAGCGCGGTGGTCTCCTACCCCTTCGGCTACGGCATGAGCTACACCGACTTCACCTTCTCCGACGTGAAGGTCGAAAAGACCGGCTCCGGCCAGCAGACCGCCTACCAGATGACCGTGAACGTGACCAACACCGGCAGCGTAAACGGCAAGAAGACCGTCCAGGTCTACGCGCAGAAGCCCTACACCGAGTACGACAAGCAGAACCAGATCGAAAAGGCCGCGGTGGAGCTGGTGGGCTACGCCAAGACCAAGCTGCTGGCCCCCGGCGAGAGCGAGACCGTGACCGTGTCCGTGCCCGAGTACTATCTGACCTCCTATGACGCCTACGGCACCGGCGTGTACATCCTCGACGAAGGCAGCTACTACCTGACCGCCGCGGAGAACGCGCACCAGGCTGCCAACAACATCCTGGCCGCCAAGGGCTATACCGAGGGCCTGACCGGCACCGGCGACACCGCCATGGTCTACAGCTTCGAGCAGGCCTTCGACAAGGACACCTATGCCAAGGCCATGGGCACTGGCGAAAACGTGACCGCCCTGTTCGCCGACGCGGACATGAACCGCTATGAGGGCAAGGGCAGCAACGAGGTCGTGTGGTACTCCCGCAGCAACTGGGAAGGCACGGTCACCCCGGGCAACGTCAAGCTGACCATGACCGACGCAATGGCCTCCGGCGTAGTGCTGGACGACAAGGACCTGCCCGACGCCACCGGCGTGGAATTCCCGACGATGGGCAAGAACGCGAACCTGCAGCTGGTCAACATGATGGACTACGCTTACGACGATCCCCAGTGGGATGCCTTCATGGATCAGCTCACCTATGAGGAAATGGCCGCCGTCACCCTGACCGGTCTGCGCGAGACCGCCGGCGTCACCAGCGTCGGCAAGCCCGCCACCATCGACCACAACGGCCCCTCCGGCGTCACCCAGAAGTACTCCATCGGCGCCAACGGCTATGCCACGGTCAACAACGACCCCGGCAAGGACCTGAAGGGCACCTGCTATCCCTGCAACGGCATCATCGCCGCCACCTTCAATGACAAGCTGGCCGAGGAAGTCGGCGAGCTCATCGGCGAAGACGCCATGTGGGCCGGCTACGCCGGCCTGTACGGCACCGGCCTGAACATCCACCGCTCCCCCTATGCCGGCCGCGTGTTCGAATACTATTCCGAGGACGGCATCCTGACCGGCCTGATCGACAGCGCCGAGACCAAGGGCATCCAAAGCAAGGGCGTGTATGTGTACAACAAGCACTTTGTGCTCAACGACCAGGAGAACAACCGCGCCGGCATCGGCACCTGGCTTACCGAGCAGGCCCTGCGCGAGATCTACCTGCGCGCCTTCGAGCTGCCCATCCTGTACGCGGACGCCCAGTGCGTCATGACCGGCTACAACCGCCTGGGCGTGAACTGGTGCGGTGCTTACTCCGCGCTGCTGACCGACTGGCTGCGCGGCGAGGCCGGCATGAAGGGCTTCGCGGTCAGCGACATGTACGACGCCTCCTACATGGTGCCCGTGCATGAGATCGTCGCCGGCAACGATATTCCCGACGGCGAGCTCGACCTGGCTAGCCTGACCCCCTACGGCCCCAAGGGCTCCAAGCCCAACGCAGCGGTGGCCCAGGCCATGCGCACTTCCACCAAGCGCGTGATGTACACCGTGCTTCACTCCCGCGGCATGGACGGCATCAGCGAGTACACCAAGGTCATCACGATCACCCCGTGGTGGCAGATCGCCCTGAACGTCGCGCAGTGGACGCTGCTCGGCCTCACGGTGCTGGCCCTGGCGCTGCTCCTGTGGGACATCTACGGCAAAAAGAAAGTGAAGAAGGCTGCATAAGCCCTATCTAAACCATAAAGCGCCGGCGGACACCGATCCGCCGGCGCTTTCGTGTTCTGCGGCATTGTCAATTTGCGGCAAGTGTGCTATAATATGAAAGCAAACAAGCCATTTCGACCGGAGGAGCGCCATGCTGCTGATTGCCATTGTCGATGACGACCCTAAAGACGCAGCCCAGCTCAAAGGCTGTGTTGAAGAATATTATAAAGCCCACGATCACGCGGTCATGATCCAGGAGTATCATGACGGCCTGGATTTCATCCGCAGCACGGAGACCTATGACATCATCTTCCTGGACATCCAGATGGGCAAGCTGGACGGCCTGGAGACCGCGCGCCTGGTGCGGAAGATCAACCGCGACGCTATTCTGATTTTCGTGACCAATATGGCTCAGTTCGCCATCAAGGGGTACGAGGTCGACGCCCTCGACTTCATTTTGAAGCCCGCCTCGCTCGCCTCCATCAATTACGTGCTGGACAAGGCCATGCGCCGGCTGGACAATTCCGGCCGCGCCATGTTCTCCCTGAAGACGGCGGACGGGACTATCAGCCTTTCCGCCAACGATATCATGTACGTCGAGGTATTTGACCATAACCTGATCTACCACACCACCCGGGGCGACCACAACGTGCGCGGCCGGCTGGGCGACGTGGCGTCAAAGCTGGATCCGGACAAATTTGTCATGTGCAACCGCAGCTTTGTCGTCAATCTCCGGCACGTGTCCAGCGTCACCGCAGATTACCTGGTGATCGGCGGCAGCCGGATCCCCATCTCCAAATCCCACCGCAAAGAGCTGATGAAGCGCTTTTCCAGCTTTCTGGGAGACAGCCTATGATCAACGATTACCAATGGATCGCCGTCATTGACCACCGCATATCAGCAGCGGTGGTGTTTTTCGTGCTGATGCTCCTGCTGAACACCGGGGAAAGGCGCAGGCTGTTTCCCCTGCGCGCGGCCTTATCCCTGACCGGGATGTGCCTGTGCTCCTGGCTCATCCGCTATACGGCCGATGTCCTGGCCCGCAGCATCTGGATCCAGGCCGTCGGCTACAGCTGCCAGATCCTGGTATTGTACCTGCTGTTTGCCGGCGCGAGCCGCTTCTGCTACAGGACCAAGAGCGCTCCTGCCACCTATAACAGCATCCTGGCCATGACGATCTTCAAGATCGCCTGGAACACCTTCAAGACCGGCTCCAGCGTGCTGCTGATGAACCACATGGCCGCCCCCTGGGGAGAGTACAGCATCGCCGGCTCCCTGGTCTCCTACGTCGTGTACTTTTCCATCTGCGCCGCGCTGTGGTATCTGTACCGCCGCCTGGTCCAGGAGCCACCCTATCACGCGCCGGTGCACACGCTGCGCGTCCTGGCAACCGTTTTCCTCACGGTCCAGATGGTCTTGGAGTATTGCGGGCACGTATTCACGGCGGAGCGGGAGGCCCTGTTTATGTACTACTTCTGCGCGCTTCTGTACACGCTGCTCAACTATGCCGCCCTGCTGATGATCGCCGCCATCGACAGCTTCCGCCACGAGAACCGCAGCATGCACGACTTTATCAGCAACAAGATGCGCTACTATGAGATGAGCCACGACGGCATCGTCGCGCTGCAGACCAAGTGCCACGATCTGAAGCACCAGATCGCCGCCATCCGCTCCGAAGCGGGCAAGGCCAAGTTCGATAAATACCTGAACGAGCTCGAGGATTCCATCAACGAGTACTCCACCGTCATCGAATGCGGCAACCCCACCGTGGATATCGTGCTGACGGAAAAAACATCCTCTGCTATTCTAACCATGTCAAGTTCTCTTACATGATCGACGGGTCCCTGTTCAACTTCCTGACCGAGCGGGAGATCTACTCCCTGTTCGGCAACGCGCTGGACAACGCCCTCGAAGCCGTCAGCAAGATCGAGGACCCGGAAAAGCGCATGATCACCCTCAAGAGCAACAGCCGCGGCGACCTGGTGGTGCTCCAGGTCGAAAACACTTACGCCGGCGACATGACCCTGAGCGAGAACGCCCTCCCCCACACCACCAAGACCGGCAGCGGCCACGGCTTCGGCCTGCGCTCCATCAGCCGGCTGGCCGAAAAGCACGGCGGCAGCATGTCCCTGCGCACCGAAAACGGCGTTTTTAAGTTGAGCGTCATCATGAGCCCTGAAAAGCGCTGAGCCTCCGCCGGATCCACCCGCGTGAACGCCATTGCCGTTCACGCTCTTTTTTTGTCGTGAACTGACCATCCTTCATTTTGCGTAGACGATCAACGCATTCAAGCCAAAGGGCTTTTCTTTTGCCTACCGCTATGGTATCATGATACCGTCCAAAGGATCATCTGTTCATGATCCTGCAATCGACAATTTAAGAAAAGGAGACTGGAAGATGAAGAGACTCGTCAGCCTGCTCGCAGCTCTGGTGCTCGTAATGAGCCTGGTCCCCGCAGCGTTCGCTGTGGAAGACGGCTACATTGCTGCGCCCTATGACCCCAATGAGGTCGACCCCACCGCCACCTATCTGGAGCCCGTGTTCTATCAGAATGAGAACGGCCCCACCATCGGTGTCACCACCGTGGGCGTCATCGTCAAAGATGGCCTGTACTTCAAAGACCTGAACAACAACAAGGAACTGGATCCCAGCGAAGACTGGCGCTTGGACGCCAAGACCCGCGCTGCTGACCTGGTTTCCAAGCTGAGCCTGGAAGACCAGGCGGGCTTCGTGTTCAACGCCCTGGCCATCACCCCCGGCGTGCCGAAGCTCGATATGGCCAAGAACGAGGACGGCACCATCAATCCCGCCGCCATCGTGACCATGATCGCTGAAGGCGAAGAATCCAAGAACGCGTTTGCCTCCGGCTTCGCGGGCCTCGACTCCTTCGTCATCAATACCCAGAAGGTGCGCGCGGGCGTGTACCGCGGCGGCCTGAACTTCGACGCTTCCACCGTCGCCCTGTACAACAACGTCGTCACCGAGATGGCTGAGGCCGATGCCGCCAAGCGCGGTGTGCCCGTCATCCCCATGACCATCCTCTCCAACCCCATCTCCGCCGGCTTCCCGGATTCCCAGGGCCTGGCTGCCGCTGCCATGGGCGACAGCAACTATGACGCGATCCGTGACTATGCCGAGGTCGACCGCCAGATGTGGGTCGCCCAGGGCATCAACGCCATGTACGGCCCCCAGGTCGACCTGGTGACCGACCCCCGCTGGCCCCGCAACTTTGAGACCTTCACCGAGCGTCCCGAAGTCGCCGCCGGCATCATCACCGCCCTGGTGGACGGCTACCACATGGGCATCGACGGCCTGAAGCCCGGCGCTGTGGCGCTCTCCGTCAAGCACTTCCCCGGCGACGGCGCTGCCGAGAACGGCTTTGAGTCCCACACCTCTCAGGGCCAGTGGCGCCTGTATCCCACCCCCGGCTCCCTTGAAAAGTACCAGCTGGTCGCCTTCCAGGCCGCTGTGGACGCCAAGTGCGGCTCCATCATGCCCTGCTACTCCCGCGACGCGGCTGACGCCCGCAGCACTGTGCAGACCTATCGCGGCCACGAGGTCCAGGTCAACCAGCTGGGCTCCGCTTACAACAAGGAAATCATCACCACCCTGCTGCGCGACGTGATGGGCTTTGACGGCTATGTCAACACCGACTCCGGCATCGTCACCGGCCAGACCTTCGGCGTCGAAAACAAGAGCCTGACCGAGCGCTATGCCCAGCTGATCGCCGCCGGCAGCGACGCCATCGGCTCCGGCCTGCGCACCGACCTGGTCATCGAAGCCGTCGAGACCGGAATCCTCGCCAAGGAAGATCTGGACCGCGCCAACATCAACCGCGCCGTTTCCATCTTCGAGCAGGGCCGCTTCGACAATCCCTACCTCGATTACAACAAGGCTGACGAAGTCCGCGCCACCAACCTGCAGACCGCTGCCGGCCAGGCCTATGCCCTGCACCAGAAGGCCGTCGTGCTCATGAAGAACCATGAGAACACCCTGCCCCTGGCCGCGGATGCCGGCACCAAGCTCTTCATCGGCTCCTACACCGGCAACGGCGAGGATGAGGATATGCTGAATGCGCTCACCGAGCTGTTCACCGCGAAGGGCTTCGAGATCGTGGACAAGGCCAAGGATGCCGAAGTCGCGTACCTCTACGTCCAGCCCAAGGCCACCACTTCCACCAACGGCACCGCTTCCGAAGGCGTGCTGAGCCTGGTCGAAGATTACGAAGTGGATGAGCGCGAAATGTCCGGCGGCGGCCAGGGCTTCGGCCAGGGCGTCGTCGCCTCCCAGAAGAAGACCGGCGAAAAGATCGAAGTGACCACCGTTGCCGACATGAAGAAGCTCGTCAAGGCGGCTGAGACCGTGCACGAGAACGGCGGCAAGGTCATCGCGACCATCGTCTGCACCTCCCCCTGGATCCTGACCAACCTGGAGCCCTACTGCGACGCCCTGCTGGCCCAGTACACCACCTCCAAGGCTTCCCTGGACAACGCCCGCAAGGCCCAGCTCGACGTCATCACCGGCGCCTACAACCCCACCGGCAAGCTGTCTGTGACCATGGTCTCCTCCGAAGACGTGATCGCGCTGCACTATGAGACGCTGGCGGACGGCACCGAAGCCGAGATCTGCGCTTCCCCCAACGACGTCCCCGGCTATGATAAGGATCAGTACATCGATCCCGCCATCCTGGCCAACGTCAAGGGCGGCAGCTACGCCTACCAGGATGCGGACGGCAACTACTACGTATCCGGTTTCGGCCTGAGCTACTGATTTTCCGGTAAATATCCAGTCCTGTAAAGGACACGGGCGGCACCCTCACGGGTGCCGCCCTTTCTGTTGAAAAACCAGCATATGATGAACAGATAGACATATAAACAGGTTCTTAGCGTTTTCTTTGGGGACATGCGTTCTAAAGACACATGATTGATAGTAAATGTATGTGAACACCCTCATCCGTCAGGCTATCGCCTGACATCTTCCCCCGAGATCGGGGGAAGGCTTTGACTAGATGCACTTTTAGGATGAAGTGCCTACGATTGCAGTGCGTTTATTAGTTCAATCAAGCAGCGGAGTCCAACAGACCCTTTCCCCGATCTCGGGGGGCTCTGAACGCCCAAGGATCGGTCCAGTGGACCGATCCTAGTGAAGAGCGGGCCGGCAGGCCCAGGTGTGTGGCCCGCAAAGCGGGTCGGATGAGGGCAGTCAACTCATGTATTTTTTCAGTTGTTTCCTAAGAAAACGTGAAGAGCAAATTAAAAAGCTCAGGCAAGGCCGATGCATTCCCCGCCATCCGCTCACGCGCGGCAGTGCATCGGTGATGCCTGAGCTTTCGAACAAGTAATTTACAAAAAGAAAAACCCCTGATTCAACAGGGATTTGATAAGCGTGGCTCCGATTGGACTCGAACCAATGACACTCCGGGTATGAACCGAATGCTCTAGCCAGCTGAGCTACGGAGCCAAATGGTTGCGGGGGAGGGACTTGAACCCTCGACCTCCGGGTTATGAGCCCGACGAGCTACCAAACTGCTCTACCCCGCGTCATGACGCTCTCATGAGCGCTTGAATATAATACCGCAATTGAAGAGATTTGTCAACCTTTATTTTTAAAACATTCGTGAGGCCGGATCCAGCCCGATCCGGCCCCGAGAATACCGATAAATCACGGCTCCGCGATGAAGGCCATGCGGAACCCGTCCTCACAGCCCTGGCCGACACCGAAAAAGACGCCGGCTCCGTTATAGACCCTGACGGTCTGCCCCAGGTCGACCGACAGCTGATCGAACGGGATCGGCACGCCGTTCCGGGCAGGGCTGCGCAGCGTTTCCGGCAGGCAGATCGATTCATATCCGGACAGGGGCCAATCCATGGGCAGGATCACTCCCCCCCACTCCCCCGCTTCTGCGGCTGCCGCCAAGTCTTCGCAGGTCACGCTGTTCTGGAGCGCGAAGCTCCCGGACCGGGTCCTGATCAGCATCCGCATGTGCGCGGGACAGTCCAGCGCCTGGCCGATGTCATGGAACAGGGTGCGGATGTAGGTGCCGCTGCTGCACTCCACCTTCAGACGGTAGGTGCTTTCATCGGTCCTGGAGAGCACTTCGCAGTGCGCAATTTGCGCCGGTCTCGCGGCGATCTCGACCGTCTGTCCCGACCGGGCGATGGCATAGAGCGGCTTCCCGTCCTTTTTGACGGCGGAATACATGGGCGGCGTCTGCAGGATGTCCCCGAGAAACCGCTCCCGGATCGCCCGCTCCAGCGCTTCCTGTTCAGGAACGCCCCGGGCAGCCTCCACGATCCTTCCCTGGGCATCCTGGGTATCCGTCGCGCCGGTAAAAGAGATCTCACCGATATAGGCCTTGGTCTTGTCCGTGAAATACTGCTGCAGCCGCGTGGCGCGGCCCACCATGATAGGCAGCACTCCCGCCACCTCCGGGTCCAGCGTGCCGGCATGGCCGCACTTTTCCCGGGTCAGGCGCTTCACGAACGCAACAGCCGCCGCGGACGACATGCCGGGCGGCTTCAGCAGGTTGATATAGCCGTTCAAGACTGACTGTTCATCTCCTCATCGATCGCCTGATTGAGCAGGGGCAGCACCTCATCCACCGGCAGCTTCAGCGTCGCTCCTGCCGCCACCTCATGACCGCCGCCGCCCAGGCGCGCCGCGACCCTCCGGGCCGAATAGGGCGGGAGCGAGCGGATGCTCAGCTTGGTGACGCGATCCTCTGTGCTGTTCACAAAGCAGCAGAGCTGCACATCCGGGATATACATCCCGTAATTCACGATATTCTCGCTGTGCTCCGGTTTCGCGCCGACCATCGCGTAGTCCTTCGGGCCCACGGTCATGGTCGTCACCTTCCCGCCGTGAGAGTAGGTCAGGGTCGCCAGCGCCCGGGCCAGCATCCCCAGGTACTCCGGTTCCCGCATCAGGTGCAATTGCCGCGCCCAGGAGCCGAAATCGAAGCCGGTCGCCCTCAGCGCGGACATGATCTCAAAGCACTCCGCATCCACATTGGGATAGCAGAAATTGCCCGTATCGGTGCTGATGGCCGCGTAGAGACAAGCGGCGATCTCCGCCGTCAGGGGCTGCTCCAGCGCTCGGATCAGGCGCGCGACAATGCAGCCCGCCGCCGAGGCATCGGCGTCCACCTCGTTCTCGTCGGCAAAGAGGGGATTGCCCTTGTGGTGATCGATCTGGACGCGCACCATTGCTGTACGAAAGATGCCGATAGCGTCCCCGACGCGCTTCTCATCTGTCGCGTCCACGCTCAAAGCGAGATCGAAGCTGCCGGTGACCTGCTCAGGCAGGACTACATCCGCAGCTCCCGGAAGGTCGCAAAAGCGCCTGGGCACCGGATCGGCGCAGCAGGCGGTGACGCTCTTGCCCATGCCCTCCAGCATCCGTTTCAGGGCCAGCAAACTGCCAATCGCGTCTCCATCCGGCGCGATGTGCGTGCAGAGGAAGACGCGGTTGGCATTCTTCAATAATTCAGGTATGCGGTTATTCAGGAAGGGTTTCATCCTTCGGTTCCTCGTTGATCTTCAGATCGTTCAGCACCTGGGAGATATGGATGCCGTAGGCGATGTTGCGGTCGCGCTCGAACAGCAGTTCGGGCGTATACCGCAGGTCCACCTCGCGGCCCAGCTCCCGGCGGAGGTATCCGGCGGCGTTCTTGAGGGCCTTCATAAACCCGTCCGCCTTGTCGTCCTCCAGGATGCTGACATAGGTCTTGGCGTATCTGAGATCCCGCGTGACCTCCACACGGGTCACGGACCAGGTGCCGTCGATGCGCGGGTCGTTGAGCTGACGGATCAGCTCATCCAGCACGTGGCGGACCTCCTCTGAAATCCTGTCTATGCGGTAATTCGGCATATGTTTCTCTTATTCCTCGATCTTTTCCTGGGTGAAGCACTCGATGACGTCGTTTTCCTTGATGTCGGCATAGTTTTCCAGGCTCGCGCCGCACTCATAGCCGGAGTTGACGTCATGCACGTCGTCCTTGAAGCGGCGGAGGGAGGAGAGCTTGCCTTCGAACACGACCACGTTGTCGCGCAGCAGGCGCACGCTGGCGTTGCGGGTCAGCTTGCCGTCGGTGACATAGCAGCCGGCGATGGTGCCCGCGCCCGTGATGCGGAAGACGTTGCGCACCTGGGCGTGGCCCAGGATGACCTCGCGGTATTCCGGCGAGAGCATGCCCTTCATGGCCTTCTCGATGTCCTCGATCGCCTGGTAGATGATGCGGTACAGGCGGATATCGATGCCTTCCTTGTCCGCCGCGGCGCGCGCGGAGGCGTCCGGACGGATGTTGAAGCCGATGATGATGGCGTTGAACGCGCTGGCCAGGTTGACGTCGTCCTGGGTGATGGCGCCGACGGCGCTGTGCAGCACGTGCACCTTGACCTGATCGTTGGAGAGCTTTTCGAGGGACTGCTTGACAGCCTCCACAGAGCCCTGCACATCTGCCTTGATGATGACGTTGAGGTTCTGCACCTTGCCCTCGCTGATGCCGGCGAACAGGGTGTCCAGGCTGACCTTCTGGCTCTGGGAGCGGGCCGCCTTGAGCTTCTCACGGCGTTCCTCAGCCACCTGACGGGACAGGCGGTCATCCTCGACGGCGATCATTTCTTCGCCGGCGACGGGCACATCCTCAAAGCCCGCGATCTCCACAGGCATGGAGGGGCCGGCGGACTTGACGCGCTCGCCGCGGTCGTTGGTCATGGCGCGGACACGGCCGGAGGCCATACCTGCCACCAGGTTGTCGCCCACGTGCAGGGTACCGTTCTTAAGCAGCACGGTCGCCAGCGGGCCGCGGGCCTTGTCCAGCTTCGCCTCGATGATGACGCCGCTGGCCATGCGGTTCGGGTTGGCGCGCAGCTGCATCATGTCTGCCTGCAGCAGCACCATTTCCAGCAGTTCATCCACGCCCTGGCCGGTCACGGCGCTGACAGGCGTCATGATGGTCTCGCCGCCCCAGGCTTCCGCCAGCAGGCCGTACTTGGTCAGGTCCTGCATGACGCGGTCGGGGTTCGCTTCGGGCTTGTCCATCTTGTTGATGGCCACGATCACCGGCACGTTGGCGGCCTTCGCGTGGTTGATGGCTTCAATGGTCTGGGGCATGACGCCGTCGTCCGCCGCGACCACCAGAATGGCGATATCCGTCGCCTGGGCGCCGCGCAGACGCATGGCGGTGAAGGCCTCGTGGCCGGGGGTATCCAGGAAGGTGATGGGACGGCCATTCAGGGAGACAGTGTAAGCGCCGATGTGCTGCGTGATGCCGCCGGCCTCGCCCGCGGCGACCTTGGACTTGCGGATGTAGTCCAGCAGGGTCGTCTTGCCATGGTCCACGTGGCCCATGATGGTGACCACGGGGGGACGCGGCTGCAGGTCTTCTTCCTTGTCGTCCACCTTGGTGTCGCTCAGCACGTCCTCGGCGGTCTTCTCCTGCTTCATTTCCAGGGTGACGCCGAACTCGGCGCAGACCAGGGAGGCGGTGTCGAAGTCCAGTTCACCGTTGATGTTGGACACGATGCCCAGCATGAACAGCTTCTTGAGGATCTCGCCGGCGGGCTTACCGATACGGGAGGTGAGCTCCTTGACGGTGATGGTGTCCGCCGTCATGTATGCCTTGTCGATCACGATGGGCTGGATGGGCTGCTGCACCTGCTGCTTCTTGGAGCGGGCCTTCTTGCCGCCACGGACGGTATCGTCATCGTAGCCGTTGAAGTGCTCGCGTTCCAGCTGCTTGCGGTTCTTGGACACATGCTCCGGATCGTGCTGGCGGATATAGTTCTTCTTGTTGGGATCGTAATTGCTGACGCGCTCCTTCTCCATCACGGGCGCCAGATCAGCCGCCGCGCTGCTGCGGCCGCGGTTCGCGCCGGGACGGGGGCTGCCGCCGCGCTGACCGCCGGGAGCACCGGCACCCTGGGGACGCGCACCCTGAGGCCGCGGACCCTGACCGCCGGGCTGACCGGGACGGCCGCCCTGGGGACGGGCACCGTATGCGCCTCCCTGGCCCTGAGGACGGGCAAACACGCCGGTGGGCTGACCGCGGGTCGCGCCGCCCTGCTGGCCCTGGGGACGCGCAAACACGCCCGTGGGCTGGCCGCGGGTCGCGCCGCCCTGCTGACCCTGGGGACGCGCGAACACGCCCGTGGGCTGGCCGCGGGTCGGGCTCTGCTGGCCCTGGGGACGGGCGAACACGCCCGTGGGCTGACCGCGGGTCGGGCTCTGCTGGCCCTGGGGACGCGCGAATACGCCCGTGGGCTGGCCTTTCTGGGGCGCCCGAGCCTGGGGCTGGGCCTGCTGCGGCGCTTTCTGGGCCGGCGCGGGCTTTGCGGGCTGCTGCGCGGGCTTTTCGGCGGGAGCGGGCTTTTCAGCAGGTTTCTCGGCCGGCTTCTCAGTCGGCTTTTCTTCAACCTTCTCAGCCGGCTTCTTTTCTTCCGCAGGCTTTTCGGCAGCAGGAGCCTCGGCAGGCTTTTCCTGCTTTTCCGGCTTTTCCTTCGGCTGTTCCTGGGGTGCGGGCTTTTCCTGCGCCGCGGGGGCGGGAGCTTCCACAGGCTTGACGGGCTCCGCGGGGGCGGGAGCGGGCGCCGAATGGACAGCCACGGGCGCGGCAGGCTCAGCCTCGGGCTCGGGCAAAACGACGTCGTCGTCCATCATGACCCAGGCCTTGGCATGCTGACTGACCATGGCTCTCTGCTCCTCGAGGCGTTTGCGCTCGAGTTCATCATTCTCCTGCTTGATGAACGCACTGCGCTTCTTCTGCAGAGACTGGAGAACGATGTCCAGATTCTTGCGGACCTTGGCAGATTCCTCCAGGGTCTTCCCCGCGTTCACGTTCAGTTCTTTCGTGATATCGGCTAAATTCAACTTCCTCGTCATGAGACGTCTTGCACCCCCGCATGTAGCGTTCGTAAAATACTTCTCAAGCCTGTTCGGCTGTTTTGAACAATAAAATAATCTGATCCGCCAGTCCGCCCTTGCGCACTGCCGCGGTGATCCGGCCGGACTGTCCGGCCGCCTGATCCAATAGCCCCTCGGGCACCGTGTACACCGGCACTTCGGCGTATTGGGCCGCTTCTGTCAGCCGCTTCACGGTGTTCGGGGCGGCGGCTTCGTCCAGGAGCAGGGCGGCGCAGCGGCCGCTTTTCAGCTCCTTGAGCACGGTGTCCGTGCCCAGGCTCAATTGCCCGGCGCGGCGGCTCAGGCCGATGAGCCCGCTCAGTTTCTGCCGGTTCAAGGCTGCGCTCCTTCCGCCGCGGCGACCGAGGCCTCCAGGGTCTCGTACGCCGCCGCATCCACCTGGCACTCAAAGGTGCGCTCCAGCTGGCGCTGCTTGCGCGCCTTCGCCAGGCATCCGGACGAAGGGCAAATGTACGCGCCGCGGCCCGGCTTCTTGCCCGTGAGGTCGATCAGCACCTCTCCCTCGGGCGTCCTGACCACCCGCAGCAGCTCCTTCTTCGGCTTCATTTCCCGGCATCCCACGCACATGCGCATGGGGATCTTTCTGGGCTTCATCACTGCTTCAAGTACTCCTTACAGGATCTCATCTTCCTCCGGAAGATGGCTGTAATCCTCATATTCATCGGAGATCACGGTGCCCTGCATTTCGGGCGCGGCCGCGTTGGCCTGCTGCAGTTGCATCAGCTCCGCCACCTGGGTCTGGGACTTGATGTCGATCTTCCAGGTGGTCAGCTTCGCCGCCAGGCGCGCGTTCTGGCCTTCCTTGCCGATGGCCAGGGAGAGCTGGGAATCCGGCACGACCACGCGGCAGATCTTCTCCTCCTCGGAGATGAACACGGAGATGACGTGGGCCGGGTTCAGGGCGTTGGCCACGAACTCCGCCGGTTCGGGAGACCACTTGATGATGTCGATCTTCTCGTTCTTGAGCTCCTGCACCACCTTGTCCACGCGGCTGCCGCGGGGGCCGACGCAGGCGCCCACGGGGTCGATGCTCGGATCGATGGAGTGGACCGCCATCTTGGTGCGGCTGCCGGCTTCGCGGGCGATGGACTTGATCTGCACCACGCCGGAGGTGATCTCAGGCACTTCCATTTCGAACAGGCGCTTGACCAGGTTGGTGTGGGCACGGGAGACCCGGATCTGGGCCATCAGGCCGGTGCGGCCGGGCTTGGCCACCTGCAGCACATACACCTTCAGGTGATCGCCCTCGTGATACTCTTCATTGGGCATAAAGTCCGCGGCATCCATGATGCCCTGGGTGCGGCCCACCTCGAAGAGCACGGACTTGGCGTCCGCCTTGAGGACGATACCGGTCATGATCTCGTTCTCTTTTTCGCTCATCTCGTCGTAGATCTTGCCGTGCTCCGCTTCGCGCAGGCGCTGCATGATGACCTGCTTGGCGGTCTGGGCGGCGACGCGGCCGAAATCACTCGGGGTCACGTCCACTTCCACGATGTCTCCCATTTCGCAATTGGGGCTGATCTTCTGGGCTTCGTCCAGGGTGATCTGATTGGCCTCGTCCTCGACTTCCTCCACCACGACCTTGCGGGCGAACACCTGGATGCCGAACTGCCGGGTCAGGCTGACCGCCAGATTGAGGGGCGCGGTGCCCTTCTTGATGCTCTTGCGATATGCGGCCTTGCAGGCTTCCTCGATCGCGCCGATGATCAGGTCTTCGCTGATATCCTTTTCCCTAGCCAGCATCACGACGGCATCCAGGATCTCGGACTTATTGGATGCGGGCTGGGCCACCTTTTTGTTTGCCATGTTCTTCTTCCTTTCTCTGTCTGTCATTCATCGGGCAGTTCGTCTGATTCGATCACTACGCCCTCGGAGTCATCCTCCAGAGCGCTCAGGTCGGGCACCAGCCGCACCAGGGATACGGCCTTCCTCGCAAAGGTGAGTTCCCCCGTCTCCTGCTCAATGACGACGGCTTCGTCATCCATCCGGTTCAGGATCCCCTCGAACAGCTTGCTGCCGTTCTCGGGCCGGTACAGGTGCACGGACACCCTGGTGCCCAGGGCTTTGCGGATATCCCGCTCGGTCTTCACCGGCCGGTCGAGTCCCGGGGAGCAGACCTCCATAAAATCATAGTCGATGGCTTCCGCCTTCGGCTGTACCGCGTGATGGAAACGCTCGCAGTCGTCCAGGGACAGCCCGCCCTCCTTATCCACATAGAAGCGGAGGTAGCGGCCCTGGGGCTCCTTTTCCATCAGCACGTCACAAAACTCAAGTCCCATCTGCGCCGCTGTGGCCTCACAGAAAGGCCTGAGCGCATCCAGGTTCGTTTGTTTCTTCGCCATACTCACCTCAACAAGCAAAAAAGCGGGAACTTACTGCCCCCACTGGAAATAGACATGGTGACCCCACGCTTCTTTCCACTGAGCAGTACCCACTTTCCGTTAAAACCCTCTTTCCTCACGGTTGTTGACAATCTGAAACAGCAGGATTATATCATACCCGGCAAGCAAAGACAAGTGTTTTTTTCGCTCTGCAGCGGGTAAAACCGCGATTTCGCGCGTTTTCATCCGGCGGACGGCCTATGCTTCCCAAAAAGACCAGGAACCGTCACTATGTGACGGTTCCTACCAGGTCTCATTATGGCTCGACCGGAGTTTCGTTCATCTGCTCCAGCAGATAGTTGATCGTATCCTGGGCGGCGGTCAGATCGGAGGTCAGCACCTCGATCTGCTGGTGCAGGGCCTCGATCTCCTCCGGGGTCCCGCTCTGCCGCGCCTGATCCAGGGCCGCATAGGTCTCCGCCAGCTCCAGGGTCAGGCGGTCCACTTCGGCCTGGAGGGCCTGCTTCTCCGCCTCCTGGGCTTCGATATCGCCCCGGATGCCGTCCAGCCGCGCCCTGTACTCATTGCGCTCCTGGGCGGTGGTGGCGGTGTTCATGAGCGAGGCCGATAGGTGGGTCGCCAGCGTCTTGAGCGCCGCGTAGGCGTTGTTCAGGCGCAGCTGCAGGTCGGTGATGCTGGCCTCCTGCCCTTTCGTGAGGGTCTCGCTCTCCTGCTGGAACGCAGCGTAGGCTGTTTCGGTCTCCGTCAGCTGGGCGCGCAGCTTCTCGACTTCCGTTTCCAAAGCGCTCTGGGTCTCGGCTGCGGTCTGCTTCTGGGTCTCCAGCTCGGTCAGGGCGGTGTCAAGCTTCTCCTGGGCTTCCGCCAGCTGCTGACGCTGGGTCTCCGCTTCCGAACCGTTGGTCTCTTTCTCCTGCCTGAGCTGCTCCAGTTCGGCGTTCGTTTCGTTCAGCTGTTCCACGAGGGCGGTGCGGTCCACCCTGTGCTCCTCATCGGCTGCCGCCAGCTGGGCTTTGAGCTCATCGACGGAATTCTGGGCCGTCAGGTAGAGCTGATAGGTCTCGTTTTCGTCGGTCAGGGTGTTCTTCATCGTTTCCGACTGATCCAGCTCAGCTTTCAGAGTTTCGGTCTGACCTGTGAGATCGTTGACCTGCAGGGTCAGCTGGTCCTTTTCGGCAGCCGCGGTCTCCAGGGCCGCATTGGCTGCGGAGAGCGCTGTATCAGCCTCTGCCAGTTCCGTCGCCTGCCGGGTGTTCTGCTCCTTCAGCTGGTCGCGTTCTTCCGTCAGGGCGGTCACGCTGGCGCTCAGTTCGGCTTGGGCCTTTTCCAGCTCGGCGGTCCGGGCCTGGGCTTCGGCCAAAGCGGTCTCCGCCGCGGTGCGCTGCTCATCCGCCTGGGCGTTCGTGTCGGTCAAAGCAGTCAGCTGTGCGTTCAGAGTGTCCCGCTCGGCAGTCAGGGTTTCCACGCTCCTCTTCGCCGCCGTCAGCTCCGCGCTGATCTCGGTGTTCTGGGCCGTCAGGGATTCCACCTGCGTGTTGAGGCTGCTGATCTCTTCCGCAGCCGCCTCCGCCTTTTGTACGGCGCTGTCCTTTTCGGCCGTCAGATCCGCCACCGCTGTCTGATAGGCCGCGTCCGCGCCGGCGGTCAGGTCCGCCGCCTGCTGCTTCAGGCGCTCGTTTTCTTCGTTCAGGGTGCTCAGCTGCTGCTGGGCCTCCGTCAGCTGACCGCTGACAGTCTCAGCCGCCGCCTGCTGCTCCTCTGCCTTGGCGTTGGCCTGGTCCAGAGCGGTCTGCAGTTCGGTCATGGCCGCCTGAGCGCTTTCCAACTCGCCGGTCAGGGCTTCCTTTTCGGCGGCCAGGGCATCGGCCTGCTGTTTGAGCGCCGCCATTTCGGGCGAATTTTCCACGTCCGCGCTGCGCTGCTGTTCCTGGCTCTGTTTGAGCGCTTCGAGCTCCTCGCCCTGCTGATGCTTTTCGGTGCGCAGGGTCTCGGCCTCGGTCAGCAGCAGTTCGTAGGCCTGATCCGAATCCTTTTTCAGCGAATCGTAAGCCGCCTGCAGCTGATCATTCTGGACCTGCAGGGAGGCGGCCCGGCTCTGTTCTTCGCCCAGCTGCGCGCTGAGGCGCTCCACCTCGCCGGTCAGCTCCTGGACCTCGGTCTGACTCACGGCCGCGCTGTCGCTGGCCGCGGCCTTTTCCTGGTCCAGCGCCGCGAGCTGACTCTGCAGGGACGCGACCTCAGCCGTCAGCTCCTGTTCCCGCTGGTTCGCCGCGCTGAGGGCTGCCTCGTTCTCCGCCAGGGCGGTCTGCAGTTCTTCAGTCAGGGCGTTCACCTCGGCCAGCCGGTTGATGGACTCCGAGGCGTCCTCCTGTCCGGCCAGCTCCTGGGACAGCCGGACGTTGCGCGCCCGCAGGCTCGCGGTTTCCTGATTCAAAGAGTTGATGCGCATCAGGGAAAGCCCTGTGACTGCCAGCACCACGACCAGTGCGGCCACCAGCAGCCAGAACAGCCAGCCTCTGTTTTCCATAGTTTCCTCCCCGTCAGTGAGCCGGGCCACATTTTTCACAGCCCGCTCCTGACCCGTAAATGTGAACGCCGGAACGCGCTTTCATCGCGTGTTCCGGCACTGATTCATCGAGATGGTCTCGGATACATTACTTTTTCCGTTCACGACGCAGGTAGCTCGGCACGCCCAGATCGTCCTTCTCGTTGGCCGCGGGCTGCACCTTCGGCTGCTCCATCTGGGGCGCGGGCGCATTGTACTGCGGCTGATAGGGCTGGTAGGGGGCGCTGTAGGCCGGCGCTGCCGGAGCGGTATACTGCGGCTGATAGGTCGGCACCGCGGCGCTCTGGACGGGCGCGGCGGGACGGGCGGCAGAATACTGCACGGGCTCGCTGTCGTAGCCGGCGGGAGCGGGCGCGTCGAAGGCGGGCACTTCCTGAGCCGGGGTCTCTACGCGGGTGCGGTTCTCATAAGGATTGTAGGAGGGGATCGCCGCGCCGTAGGGGGTCGCCGCCGGGCGGGGCTTCTTCTTCGCGTCGCGGGACGGGAAGGGGGTCTTCTCAAAGCCCGTGGCGATAACGGTGATACGGACCTCGTCCTTGAGCTCGGGATCGACACCCGCGCCGAAGATGATGTTCGCGTCGTCGTCCGCCTGCTCCATGATCAGGTTCGCGGCTTCGTTGATATCCATGATGCTGATGTCCTCACCGCCGGTGATGTTGATCAGCACGGAGCGGGCGCCGTCGATCTTGGTCTCCAGCAGCGGGCTGGCGATGGCGTTCTTGGCGGCGTCGACCGTCTTGGTCTCGCCAGAGCCCAGGCCGATGCCCATGTGGGCCATGCCGCCGGATTCCATAATGGTCTTGACGTCGGCGAAGTCCAGGTTGATGAGCGCCGGGACGGCGATCAGGTCGGAAATGCCCTGGATGCCCTGGCGCAGCACATCGTCCGCAATGCGGAAGGCTTCCAGCATGGACGTGCCCTTGCTGACCACCTGCAGCAGGCGGTCGTTGGGGATGACCACCAGGGTATCCACCGTCTGCTTGAGCTCGTTGATGCCCATGTCCGCGTTCTTCGCGCGCTGCTTGCCCTCAAAGGTGAAGGGCTTGGTGACCACGGCGATGGTCAGGCAGCCCAGCTCGCGGGCGATCTCCGCCACCACGGGGGCCGCGCCGGTGCCGGTGCCGCCGCCCATACCGGCGGTCACGAATACCAGGTCCGCGCCCTTGAGCGTCTGGGAGATCTCTTCGCGGCTCTCTTCCGCCGCGCGGCGGCCGATGTCAGGGATCGCGCCCGCGCCCAGACCCTTGGTCAGCTTTTCGCCGATCTGGATCTTCGTCTGCGCCTTGGACAGGCCCAGCGCCTGACGGTCCGTGTTCACCGCGATGAAATCCACACCGCGCAGGTTGGCTTCGACCATGCGGTTCACCGCGTTGGTGCCGCCGCCGCCGCAGCCCACGACCTTGATAGACGCGAAGGATGACTGATCGATCTTGACTTCAAATGGCATTGTTCGTACCTCCCGTATTAATCAGCCGCCAAACAAATTCCGGAAGAAGCCGGAAAGCCCGCCGGACGCGGAGCGATTGCCTGCGACAGTATCCACAACCAGATCCAGAAGCCCGAGGGCGCTGGAGTAGGCGGGGCTCGAAAGCTTGACCGCCTTGCGGGGCAGCTCGCGCACCGGCCGGTCCAGCTTGGCGGAGAGGTAGTCCTTCCCGCCGCGGTTGATGGCCAGGCCGCCGCCCGTCAGATAGATGGTCGACCAGTTGCTGAGCTTGACGCCGCTCTCGCGGATCGCGTCCGCGATGGCTTCGCAGATCTCCTCAGTGCGCGCTTCGAGGATCTTTTCGACCTCTTCGCGCTCAAAGGTCTTGGTAGCGCCGGTCTTGTCCGGGGCGTCAAAGGTGGTCTGCCCGGCGGAAAGGCCGTATACGTACGCGCGCTTGATGGTCTCCGCGGCGTCGATATTGATATCCAGGCCATAGGCCAGGTCGGCCGCGATATTGCCGCCGCCCATGGGGATGGTCTTGAGATAGGTCAGGGCGTCGCCCTCCACGGTCATGACCTCGGTGTTCAGGTAGCCGATGTCCACGAGCACCGCGGTGCGGTCGCGCTCGGCGTCGGGGATGAACAGCATGGCCTGACCCGTCGGGGTGGAGAAGCAGCCGGTGACGTTGATGTCCAGCTTCTTGAAGCGGGCGCGCACGTCGTCGATAAAGAACTGGTCGGCGATCACGAAGGAGATCATGGCCCTGAGCTCATAGCCCCGGGCGTTCATGGGCTCCAAAGTCTTTTCGCCGTCGTCCACCATGAACCAGGCAGGGCTGCGGTGGATGATCTGGCCGCGGACCTCGCCCAGCGCCTGGGTGGCGCGCTCGAAAAGCTCGTCGATATCCCGGATGGTCACATGGGGGTCAGCGCCCTGCAGGTCGACCTTGGCTTCCACTGCGCGGACGGTGCAGAAATCGCCGGGCACGCCGATGTTGATATCGCGGATCCGGACCTTCGCCTGCTCCTCCGCCTCGTGGATCGCGTTATTGATCGCGTTGTTAAGCTCGGAGGGCGCGTTCCACTGCCCGTCCAGGTAGCCGTCATACAGCGCGGTGCCGGCGCCGATAATGTCACAGCGCTCGCGGCCATTCGCTTCCGCCACCAGGGCGACCAGCTTGCTGGTGCCGAAATCCATTGCCGAAACAACCGTCTTCATTCGTTCATCTCCCAATCAGGATCAGCCATAAGCACGCTTACGGCACAATACTACAGATTTTCATCTTATTGTAACCGTTTTGTCATAAATATGCAAGAGGAAAATAGGAATTTTTTGCAAACGCACTGTAGGATTACAATACATCTTGGACAATTGAATAAAAAAGAGTGCAAGGCAAGCGCCAATCGGTTATAGTTGAGCTGCGACACAAAACCAAACGAAAGG